>NZ_JAUANU010000001.1:0-888168 GCF_032190535.1 Cupriavidus sp. SZY C1 | reverse complement strand
TACCTGGTGTTCCGCTGTGCCACAGGCATACAGCACAACCCCATATCTTTACTACACCCAGATTCGCCCGCGCTGACCACACGTCAGCGCCGGCAACCCCTCATGCCTGGTGACCATAGCGAGTTGGAACCACCCCTTCCCATCCCGAACAGGACCGTGAAACGACTTTGCGCCGATGATAGTGCGGACTACCCGTGTGAAAGTAGGTCATCGCCAGGCTCTTATACCCAGAACCCCCAAGCCCAAAAGCTTGGGGGTTTTGCTTTGGCAGCGGCGGAATTGCGATCCGTCATGTTGCCTGTTGTTTTCAGGGTACCGGAGCATTCCGGCGCCCCGAGGCATCTGATATGTTCTCGCTCAAGCGCTGAAAAATTCAGCACGAAGCAGTCTGCAAGACCAAAAGCCTCGGCGCCGAATAGCCAGGAACTTGGGATTTCGACGAACGGGTAAGTATCAGGGTCCGGGGGGTATCGTGGCCATGAAGTTTCGGCCAGCATTGGCTTGTTTGGTGAGCGTGGTCGCGCTTGCCGGTTGTGCATCCACGTCGGTCGTGTCGATCGATCCGTCCAAAATGGCTGCCGTTTCCGATGGAAACTGCGCGGCGTTCAAGGGGAAGGGCCTGTTGCAGGCCGCCGCATCCCCCATCCCGACTGATCCGCTCGAGCTGGCCAATCGCATCGCGAAGTCCGGCGCGGAGGCCGACGCCGACGCCGGTGGCGATGGCGAAGCGGAAACCGATCCGGCTTCGCTGCCGTTGCTGTCGCAGTTGCCACTGTTCTCGGCAGCCTCGGGTCCGATGGCCCAGCCCTCCGGCTGGCACCCGTGGACCGTCAATCGCAACAAGCTGCCCACCCGCTATTCGCTGACCGAAGATGACCGGCGCCTGGTGCTTCATGCCCAGGCCGACGCCTCGGCATCCGGCCTCTATGTGCCGCTCGTCCAGCGCGATCCGGGCACGTTGCGATGGATGTGGAAGACCAGCGACGTCATCCGTGTCGCCGACAACGCCGTCAGCCATCGCGAAGACGCGCCGCTACGGATTTTCGTGGCGTTCGACGGAGATCGGACCACGTTGTCGCTGAAAGACCAGTTGATGTACGAGATGGCGCGCATCACGACGGGGCGGGAGATGCCCTATGCCACGCTGATGTACATCTGGGCCGGCAAGCGCCCGCCCGGTACTGTCCTGAACAATCCGCACACCGACCGCGTGCGCATGATCGTCGTCGATTCCGGCACGCGGCACACCAAGGAATGGCGTTGCCACGAGCGTGACCTGCGTGCCGACTACCGCAAGGCGTTTGGCGCCGATCCGGGCAAGGTGCTCGCGGTGGGGCTGATGACCGATACCGACAACACCAAGAGTCGCGCGGAAGCGTGGTACGGCGACATCGCCATCGACTGAGCGACGGGCGCCACGCAGGGGCGGCCAGCCGGCTGTCCCGTGATCAGGCTGGCGCCAGCCACTTCTCCACCAGCTTGACGAAGAACGTCGAGCCCACCGGCAGCAGTTCGTCGTTGAAGTCGTAGCTCGGGTTGTGCAGCATGCAGGGCCCCATGCCGTGGCCAGCCTCGCGGTGCCCACCTTCGCCGTTGCCAATGAACAGGTAGCAGCCTGGCTTTTCCTGCAGCATGAACGAGAAATCCTCGGCGCCCATGGTCGGCTCGACGTTGCCGTCGACGTTCTCCGCGCCCACCAGCTCGCTGGCAATCTCCACCGCAAACGCCGCCTCGGCCGCGCTGTTGATGGTCGGCGGGTAGTTGCGGCGGAATTCGAAGTCGATGGTGCAATGGAACGCCTGCGCCACGGCCCGGGCAACCTCTTCCATGCGCCGCTCGATCAGGTCCAGCACCTCCACGGTGAACGTGCGCACGGTGCCGCCCAGCCAGGCTTCGTTCGGAACGATGTTCGTCGCGTCCCCGGCGTGGAACTGGGTGACCGAGATCACGGCCGTGTCGATCGGCCGCTTGTTGCGCGTGATGATGCCCTGCAGTGCCGACACGATCTGCGCGCCCGTGAACACCGGGTCGCAGCCATTGTGCGGCATCGCGGCGTGGGCGCCCTTGCCGCGCACGGTGATGCGGAATTCGTTGCTCGATGCCATCAGCGGGCCGGCCGTCGTGCCGAACGACCCCACCGGCATGCCGGGCCAGTTGTGCATGCCGAACACGGCGTCGCACGGAAACCGCTCGAACAGGCCATCCTTGATCATCTCGCGCGCGCCGCCGCCGCCTTCCTCGGCCGGCTGGAAGATCAGGTGCACGGTGCCGTCGAAGTTGCGGTGCTCGGCCAGGTAGCGCGCGGCGCCCAGCAGCATCGCGGTGTGGCCGTCGTGGCCGCACGCGTGCATCTTGCCGGCGTGCTGCGACCGATGGCCGAAGGTGTTGGCTTCCTGCAGCGGCAGCGCGTCCATGTCGGCGCGCAGGCCGATGGCCCGCTTGCTGCTGCCGTTGCGAATCACGCCGACCAGGCCGGTCGTGCCGAGTCCGCGATGGACCTCGATGCCCCACGATTCCAGGTTCTGCGCCACCACATCGGCGGTGCGCTGCTCCTCGAAACACAGTTCGGGATGCGCGTGGATGTCGCGTCGGATGGTGCGGATTTCGGCTTGCGCCTGCAGGATTTCGGGAATGAGCTTCATGATGCCGTTCCAGGCAAGTGGGGCGGTTGGATACCCCGATCATACGACGGCTATCGCAGAAGCGCCAAAACAAGGCGTTCCGCGCACCCGGCCGACCGCGCCCGTGCATTGCAGCATCGCGCGTGCACTGCCTGGCGGGTGGGTTTCCCCGCATGGCGGCGGGCCGGCACTGCTGGAACAGTTCATGCTTGAAGTGCCCGGCCGGTCGCGCGCCACGTTGCCCTGCACGGATGCCGCACCAAAATGCGGCCCGACGCAACGCTCCCGCGCGGCCGATCCTAAACGTCATTTCAAGTCCCACAGGGAGAATCGCGCGATGTCCCTTCGTCACGTCAAGAAGGCTGTCGGCAAGGCCGTCGGTATGGCCCTGCTGACCGGCGCCCTCGGCTTCGGCCTGGCCGCACAGGCCCAGGCGGCCGATCTGAAGATCGCCATGAGTTCGCCGCCGACCTCAATGGATCCGCATTTCTATAATCTCTTCTCGAACATCAACGTGTCCGAGCACGTGTTCGAATCGCTGATCAAGCTCGATCCGGACAGCAAGGTCGTGCCCGGCCTGGCCGAGTCCTGGAAGCTGGTGAACAACCTCACGTGGGAATTCAAGCTGCGCCGCGGCGTGAAGTGGCACGACGGCACCGAACTGACCACCGAGGACGTCGCCTGGTCGCTGGACCGCCCGGCCACGATCGTCAACAGCCCCGGCAAGTTCGACGTCTACACCAAGGCGATCATCAACAAGAAGATCATCGACAAGTACACGATCCAGCTCACCACCAACCAGCCGTACCCGTTGATGCTGAACGACCTGACGTCGGTGTTCATGGTCCAGAAGAAGGCCACGCAGGGCCTGTCCTCCGACGACTTCGCGCAGGGCAAGGGCATGATCGGCACCGGCCCGTTCAAGTTCGTCAGCTACGCGCGCGACGACCGGGTGGAACTGGTGCGCAACCCCGACTACTGGGGCGCCAAGCCGGCCTGGGACAAAGTGACGCTGCGCTTCATCCCGAACCCGGCCACGCGGCTGGCGGCGCTGCTGTCCGGCGACGTGCAGGCCATCGAGAACGTGCCGACGCCCGACCTGCCCAAAGTGCGCAATGACCCGAAGCTGTCGTTCTTCTCCAAGATCTCGCACCGCGTGATCTACCTGTACTTCGACGTCAAGCGCGACAAGTCGCCGTTCGTGACGACGAAGGAAGGCCAGCCGATGGACAAGAACCCGCTCAAGGACGCGCGCGTGCGCATCGCCATCAGCACGGCCATCAACCGCCAGGGCATCAAGGACCGGCTGATGGAAGGGCTGTCGGAGCCGACCAACAACCTCGTGCCGCCCACGCTGTTCGGCCACAACCCGCAGCTCAAGACGCTCAAGTACGACCCGGAGGCGGCCAAGAAGATGCTGGCCGACGCGGGCTACCCCAACGGCTTCGGGCTGACGCTCCACACGCCGAACAACCGCTACGTCAACGATGAGAAGATTGCCCAGACCATCGCCCAGAACCTGACGCGGATCGGCATCAATACCAAGGTGGAAGGCATGCCGATGGCCACGTACTCGTCGAAGGCGATCAAGCGAGAGTGGTCGTTCGGCCTGGTCGGCTGGGGCGCCCAGACCGGCGAGGTCAGCTCGCCGCTGCGCGCGCTGGTGGCCTGCGAGGACGCCAAGAAGGGCTTCGGCACGACCAACTGGGGCGAGTACTGCAATCCGAAGATGGACGCGGTGCTGGAAAAGGCGCTGGCGACGGTGGACGACACCGAGCGCTCCAAGCTGCTGCAGGAGGCCACGGCCATTGTCGTGCTGGACGGCGGCATCATCCCGGTCCACCATCAGGTGACCACGTGGGCCACGCAGAAGGGCATCACGTACGTGCCGCGTACCGACGAGCGCACCTACGCGCACCTGTTCAAGCCGGCCCAGTAAGCCGGCCGGGCAGGGCGGGGCCGCCAGCCGGGTGCCGGCGGCTCCGGTATGATCGCGGCCCCGGCGTCCACGCGGCGCCGGGGCGGTTTTCCCACGATGTCCCCCGTGGGCCGCGAACCCGCTGGCGGTGCGTCACGCGCGTGCCAGCGAAAGGAAAAGCGTCTGGAACATGCTGGTCTTCATCATCCGGCGACTGATGCAGAGCGTGGTCGTGCTGCTGGTCATGTCGCTGCTCGTCTTTCTTGGCGTTTTTGCGATCGGGAACCCGATCGACATCCTGATCAGCCCGCAGGCCGACCAGGAGGACATCAAACGCACCATCGCCGCCCTCGGCCTGGACAAACCGCTATGGGAGCAGTACTGGATCTTCCTGCAGAACGCCCTGCACGGAAACCTCGGTATCTCGTTCGCCCATGGCACGCCGGCGCTGCGGCTTATTTTCGAACGCATGCCGGCCACGCTGGAACTGGCGATCTGCGCCATCCTGCTGGCCATCGTGCTCGGTATCCCGCTGGGGCTGTGGGCCGGGCTGCGGCCCAACGGCGTGGCGGGCAAGACCATCATGACGGTGTCGATCCTGGGCTTCTCGCTGCCCACGTTCTGGGTCGGGCTGATGCTGATCATGGTCTTCGCGGTGCAGCTTGGCTGGCTGCCGTCGAACGGGCGCGGCGAGACGGTCCGCGTGCTCGGCGTGCCGCTGAGCTTCCTGACCGTGGACGGCATCCGCCACCTGATCCTGCCGGCCGTGACGCTGTCGCTGCTGAACATCGCCATGGTGATCCGGCTCACGCGCGCCGGCACCCAGGAGGCGATGCTGCAGGACTACGTGAAGTTCGCGCGCGCCAAGGGGCTGTCGAACACGCGCATCGTCGGCGTCCACGTTCTTAAGAATATTCTGATCCCGATCGTGACCGTGATCGCGCTCCAGTTTGGCTCGATCATCGCGTTCGCCATCGTCACGGAGTCGATCTTCGCGTGGCCCGGCATGGGCAAGCTGATCATCGACTCGATCCAGTTGCTGGACCGCCCCGTCATCGTCGCCTACCTGATGGTGATCGTGACGCTGTTTATCCTGATCAACCTGCTGGTGGACATCGTCTACAGCCTGCTCGATCCGCGCGTGCGCATCGCCGACAACAAGGGGTAAGCCATGAGCACTTCGACCCTCCCCGAGCCGGCACCGGCCCAGGCGCCCCGCGCCGTCAAGGAAGAGACCCCGCGGCGCCGCTTCGCGCGGCAGTTCTTCGCCAGCAAGCTGGCCGTGCTGGGGCTGGCCACGCTGGTGCTGATCGTGCTGATCGCGATCCTGGCGCCGTTCCTGGCCCCGCAGAACCCGTACGACCTGGCCACGCTGGACGTGCTCGACGCCCGGCTGGCCCCGGGCGAGCAGTCCGGCACCGGCATGACGTTCGTGATGGGGTCCGACGAGCAGGGCCGCGACATGCTGTCGGCCGTGATGTACGGGCTGCGCATCAGCGTCGGCGTGGGCGTGGTCAGCACGGTGATCGCGCTGCTGCTGGGCGCCACGCTCGGGCTGCTGGCCGGCTTCCTGGGCGGCCGCACCGAGGCGTTCATCATGCGCGTGGCCGACCTGCAGCTCTCGTTCCCGCCGATCCTGCTGGCGCTGATCCTGCTGGCGTTCCTGCGGCCCGGTATCGGCAACATCGTGATCGCGCTGGTGGCCGTGCAGTGGGCGTACTACGCGCGCACCACGCGCAGCGCGGCGCTGGTGGAGCGGCGCAAGGAATACATCGAGGCCGCCACCTGCCTTGGCCTGCCCCCGCGCCGTATCATGTTCCGCCACCTGCTGCCGAACTGCCTGCCGCCGCTGATCGTGATCGCCGCGCTGCAGGTGGCGTCGGCCATCACGCTGGAGGCCACGCTGTCGTTCCTGGGGCTGGGCGTGCCCGTGACGGAGCCGTCGCTGGGCATGCTGATCGCCAACGGCCAGCAGTACATGCTGTCCGGCAAGTACTGGATCAGCTTCTTCCCCGGCATCGCGCTGGTCATCACGATCGTCGCGATGAACCTCGTGGCCGACCAGTTGCGCGACGTGCTGAACCCGCGCCTGCAGACCCAATAACCCGCCAGGAGCGCCAAGATGACACAGCCCACCCTGGTCGTGGAACACCTCAAGACGCAATTCTTCACGCGTGCCGGCGTGGCGCGGGCCGTCGACGACGTCTCGTTCTCGGTCGGCCGTGGCGAGATCATGGGCCTGGTCGGCGAATCGGGCTCGGGCAAGTCGATGACCGGCTATTCGATCATGGGACTGATCGATCCGCCGGGCAAGGTCGTGGACGGCCGCATCGCCCTGACCAGCCGCGACGGCGTGACGCGCGACCTGCGCGCGCTGACGCCGGCCCAGCAGCGCGACGTGCGCGGCAACCGCATCGCCATGATCTTCCAGGACCCGATGATGACGCTGAACCCTGTGCTGCGCATCGACACCCAGATGATCGAGGCGGTGCGCGCGCACGACAACGTCAGCAAGGCCGCCGCGCGCGAACGGGCCCGCAACGCGCTGGCCCGCGTGGGTATCCCGTCGCCGGACGAGCGGCTGCTGGCCTATCCGCACCAGTTCTCGGGCGGCATGCGGCAGCGCGTGGCCATCGCCATTGCGCTGCTGAACAAGCCCGACCTGATCATCGCCGACGAACCGACCACGGCGCTGGACGTCACCATCCAGGGCCAGATCCTCTACGAGATGCAGACGCTGTGCCGCGAATCGGGCACGGCCCTGATCTGGATCACGCACGACCTGTCCGTGGTGGCCGGCCTGGCCGACAAGGTCTGCGTGATGTACGCGGGCCGCATCGTCGAATCGGGCGATGTCCGCCAGGTGCTGGAGCGCCCGGAGCATCCCTATACGCACGGGCTGATCGGCTCGGCGCCGTCGCGCAACCCGCGCGGCACGCCGCTGCGGCAGATCCCGGGCATGACGCCGTCGCTGCTGAACCTGCCGGGCGGCTGCGCGTTCCGCAACCGCTGTCCCTACGCCACCGACGTCTGCAAGACCGACCCGCCGCTCGACGTCGCGCCCGACGGCCGCCAGTTGCGCTGCTTCCACCCGGTGCACGCCCAGCAGGAGGCCGCATGAACACGCCCGTGATCGACAACCCGGCCGCCGCGCCGCTGCCCGCCGAAACGGCCACGCCGCCGGCGCCGCTGCTGGAATTGCGCGGCGTGTCCAAGCGCTTCGTCAAGACGCTGGACGTGGCAGCCAAGCTGGCCAACGTCTTCGGCGCGAAGCAGAAGATGGAAGTGGTGCACGCCGTGGACAAGGTGGACCTCGCCATCCGCACCGGCGAGGTGGTGGGGCTGGTGGGCGAATCGGGCTGCGGCAAGTCCACGCTCGGCCGCATGGCCGTGGGCCTGCATACGCTGACCGAGGGCGAGCGGTTCTGGCGCGGCACCGACCTGGACCGCCTGCCGCCCGACAAGAAGCGCGAGAAGCAGCTTGGCATCCAGATGATCTTCCAGGACCCGTACGCGTCGCTGAACCCGCGCCTGCGCGTGCTGGACATCGTCGGCGAGGCGCCCGTGGTGCACGGCATGGTCGACAAGGGCGCCCAGCAGGCCTACGTCGAGGACATGCTGGTGCGCGTGGGCATGGACCCGACCGTGCTGCGGCGCTTTCCGCACCAGTTCTCGGGCGGCCAGCGGGCCCGCATCGGCATCGCGCGGGCGCTGGCGGTCAAGCCGGAATTCCTGGTCTGCGACGAATCGGTGGCCGCGCTGGACGTGTCGATCCAGGCCCAGGTGCTGAACCTGTTCATGCGCCTGCGCGAAGAGCTGAACCTGACCTACCTGTTCATCAGCCACGACCTGGGCGTGGTCAAGCACATCAGCGACCGCGTGGTGATCATGTACCTGGGCCGCGTGGTGGAGTCCGCGCCCACCGACCAGGTGTTCGCGGCGCCCAACCATCCGTACACCCAGGCGCTGCTGGCCGAGGCGCCCAAGCTCGAAGTCGGCAAGAAAACCTACGTGGCGATCCGCGGCGAGATTCCGTCGCCGCTCCATCCCCCCACGGGCTGCCACTTCCACCCGCGCTGCCCGCACGCGATGCCCCGCTGCACCACCGAACAGCCCGCGCTGAAGGAAATCGCCCCGTTGCGGTGGTCGGCTTGCCATCTGAATGACATGGGCTAGCGAGGGACAGATTGGTTTGCTCCCCTCTCCCACAACGTGGGAGAGGGGCTGGGGGAGAGGGCATTGAGGCGCTGCTTGCCGACCACGGTCGCAATGTGAGCCGCCGGCCCTCTCCCCCGACCCCTCTCCCGCAGGCGGGAGAGGGGAGCAAACCAGCGAGGACGCGCGAACCCGCCTCTACCGAATCACCACCCCCCGCGAGTTGATGATCGTCATTTCGACGAATTTCGAGCCCACGTGGTTGTCCGGGCCGAACTGGACGATGAAGCCGCCCAGATCGACGTTGCGCATGCTTTCCAGCGCCATGACAAAGCGCTCGCGGGTCAGGTCCTTGCCGGCGCGGCGCAGGCCCTCGACGAACGCCTTGGCGGCGATGAAGCCTTCGATGCTGGCGTAGTCGAACGCGTTCTGCTTGCCGGCGGCCTGGAGCAGGCGCAGGTATTCGCGCACCACGGGCAGCGTGGCGTTGCCCGGGTGGGGCATCACCTGCGAGATGATCACGCCGCTGCCTTGCGGGCCCACTTCCTTGGCCAGCGCCTGCGTGCCGACGAACGACACGTTGTAGAACTGCCCGCTGTAGTTGCGGCGCAGCGCTTCCTTCACGAACGCGCCGGCCGTCCGGTAGGCGCTGATCAGCACCACGGCGTCGGGCTTGGCCTTCATGGCCTCCTGCATCGCGTCGCCAATCTCCACGGTGTTGCGGATCACGCTGGACTGCGCCACCAGCTTCACGCCGCTGTCCGCCGGCAGCAACTTGATCGCGTGCTCGATGCCGGCCAGCCCGGCCTTGCCGTAGCCATCATCGTTGTAGACCACGGCGATGCGCTTGAGCCCGGTGGTGCGGATCTGGCGCACGATGGCGGCCGTCTCCTCCTCGTAGCCGGCCCGCACGTGGAACACATAGCGGCTGTGCGGCTCGCGCAGCGTCTGGGCGCCCGTGAACGGCGCGAAGAACGGGATGCGTGCCTGGTTGACCAGCAGCAGCGCGGCCTGGCTGGTCGGCGTGCCCACGTAGCCGAACAGCGCAAAGACGTGGTCTTCCTCGATCAGCTTCTTCGTGTTCTTGATGGCCTCGTCGGGCTCGTAGGCGTCGTCCAGCACGCGGAGTTCGATCTTGCGGCCGAACACGCCGCCCTGGCTGTTCACGGCGTCGAAGTAGAGGCGGGCGCCGGCGTTCATCTGCTTGCCGAGCACCGCGGTGGGGCCGGACAGCGCGGCGGACTGGCCGAGCAGGATGGTGTCTGCGGTAACGCCGGACTCGCCGGCCGTGGTGTTCGCGGCAAAGGCGGCCCCGGTGGCGCCGCTGGCCGCGAGCGCGGCCGCCATCATCAGGCCGACCACGCGCCGGCGCTTGACCCCGTATGTGAAACCCATGTGAATCCCCGTCAAAAATCCGTCAAACGTTGTTGTTGCTTGTTGTTGCTACCCGCTGCTTTGTCGCAGCTTGCGGACCCCGCGCACCCCGTCCGGATCTTGTGCCGGTACGGGTGCCGGCCCGTGCCGGGCCGGACAGTGCGGGGCGGGCCCTGACTGCGCCGGCACATCATAATCGAATACAATCGGAGCCAAACAAATTCTCCCGGTCCGGAATGTTCGGCCGAGGCCACTGCGCCACAGTCGCCGTTGACAGGCGCGCCAGGCCATCCGCCCCACCATGCCCGCGCCGGGCGCCCCCACCGTCTGACTGCCTGCCGAATTCCACCATGGCCACCCGCATCGTCCGTGCCGCCTGTCCCCATGATTGCCCCGATACCTGTGCGCTGCTCGTCACCGTCGAGGACGGCCGCGCCACTAAGGTTGCCGGCGACCCGGACCATCCCACCACCGGCGGCGTGCTCTGCACCAAGGTGTCGCGCTACACCGAGCGCACCTACCACCCCGACCGCGTGCTGACGCCGCTGCGCCGCGTGGGCCGCAAGGGCGAGGGCCGGTTCGAGCCGATCTCGTGGGACGCCGCGCTCGATGAGATCGCCACCCGCCTGACCGCCATCGCCGCCCGCAACCCGGAGGCCATCGTGCCGTACAGCTACGCCGGCACGATGGGGCTGGTGCAGGGCGAAAGCATGGCCGCGCGGTTCTTCCACAAGCTCGGCGCGTCGCTGCTTGATCGCACGATCTGTGCCAATGCCGGCGCCACGGCGCTGCGCTACACCTATGGCGCGAGCGTCGGGATGGACATCGAGCACGTGGTCGACGCGAAGCTGGTGATCATCTGGGGCGGCAACCCGATCGCGTCGAACCTGCATTTCTGGACGCGCGTGCAGGAGGCCAAGCGCCGCGGCGCCACGCTGGTGGCGATCGATCCGTACCGGTCGCTGACGGCCGAGAAATGCCATCGCCACATCGCGCCGATGCCCGGCACCGACGGCGCGCTGGCGCTGGCGATGATCCACGTGCTGATCCGCGACGGCCTGCTGGACCACGACTACATCGCCCGGCACACGGTGGGCTTTGACGCGTTGCGCGAGCGGGCGATGGACTTTCCGCCGGCCACGGCCGCCGGCATCTGTGGCGTGCCGGTGGAAGACATCGAATGGCTGGCCGGCCTGTACGGCAGGATGGCCGTCACGGACCGCCAGCCGGTGGCCATCCGCCTGAACTACGGCATGCAGCGCGTGCGCGGCGGCGGCCAGGCCGTGCGCGCCGTGGCGTGCCTGCCGTCGCTGGTGGGCGCCTGGCGGCACGCGGCCGGCGGGCTGCAACTGTCGACGTCGGGCTTCTTCCCGGTGGACACCGCCGCGCTGCAGCGTCCGGACCTGCTGCCCGACTGGCCGCGCGTACCGCGCACGGTCAACATGAGCACCATCGGCGACGCGCTGCTGGACGACGGCACGCAGGGCAACGGCCCGAAGATCGAGGCCGTGGTGGTCTACAACAGCAACCCGGTGGCCGTGGCGCCGGAATCGTCGAAGGTGGCCCAGGGGTTCGGGCGCGAAGACCTGTTCACCGTGGTGCTCGAACACTTCCGCACCGATACGGCCGACTACGCCGACATCGTGCTGCCGGCCACGACCCAGCTCGAACACGTGGACGTGCACAAGACCTACGGCCACGTCTACTTCATGGCCAACAACCAGGCCGTGGCCCCGCTGGGCCAGGCGCTGCCCAACACCGAGATCTTCCGCCGCCTGGCCGCGCGGATGGGCTTCACCGACCCGTGCTTTGCCGATAGCGACGAGACCATCGCCAGCCAGGCCATCCTGCGCGGCGACGCGCGCGCCGAGGGCATCAGCTGGGAGACGCTGAAGGACAAGGGCTGGCAGCGGCTCAACATCGGCGCCGCGCCGTTCGCCAACGGCGGCTTCCCGTCGGCGTCGGGCAAGTGCGAGTTCTATTCGGAAGCGATGGCCCGCGACGGGCTCGACCCCGTGCCGGCCTACGTGCCGCCGTACGAGACCCCGGCCTCGGCGCCGGAGCTGGCCGCCCGCTACCCGCTGTCGATGATCTCTCCGCCGGCGCGCAACTTCCTCAACAGCTCGTTCGTCAACGTGGACAGCCTGCGCGCCACCGAAGGCGAACCGCACCTGGACATCCACCCGGCGGACGCCGCCGCGCGCGGCATTGCCCATGGCGACATGGTGCGCGCCTACAACGACCGCGGCAGCATGCAGGCACGCGCCCGCGTGACCGACAAGGCCCGGCAGGGGCTGGTGGTGGGGCTGTCGATCTGGTGGAAGAAGCTGGCGCCGGACGGCAAGAACGCCAACGAGCTGACCAGCCAGCGCCTGACCGACCTGGGCCGCGCGCCGGTGTTCTATGACTGCCTCGTGGAAGTGGAGGCGGTGCGCACCGGGGCCCTGGCATCATGACGCGCTGGCCGGCCCTGCGGCGCGTGGCGGCGGTCCTTGCCGGACTGGCCGTGCTGGCGCTGGCGGCCGGCTGCGACACGGTCGGCTATTACTACCAGTCGATCGGCGGCCACCTGGGCGTGATGGCGTCGGCGCAGTCGCTGGACGACGCCATCGCCACCGCCAACGGCGCCAACGACGCCCGGCTGGCCCAGCGGCTGGAACTGGCGCGCCGCATCCGCGACTACGCCTCGCGTGAACTGAAGCTGCCGGACAACGGCAGCTACCGCCGCTACGCCAACCTGCACCGGCCCTACGTGGTCTGGAGCGTGTTCGCCACGCCCGAGCTGTCGATGGACCTGCGCAAGTGGTGCTTCCCCATCGTCGGCTGCATCACCTACCGCGGCTACTACAGCCAGGACGATGCCGAACAGTACGCGCAGGGCCTGCGCCGCAGCGGCTTCGAGACCTACGTGGCCGGCATCCCCGCCTACTCGACGCTCGGCTATTTCGACGATCCGCTGCTCAACACCTTCGTCTACCAGCCCGAGGGGGAACTGGCGCGGCTGGTCTTCCACGAACTGGCGCACCAGGTGGTCTACGTGCGCAACGACACGGCGTTCAACGAGTCGTTCGCGACGGCCGTCGAGGTGGCCGGCGTGGAGCGCTGGCTGGCCCAGGAGGGCTCGGCCGACGCGCGCGCCAGCTACCGGATCTACGACGGCCGCCGCCGCCAGTTCCGCACGATGCTGCTGGGCACCCGCGACAAGCTCGTCACGCTCTACAAGTCGCCGCTGGACGACGAGGCCAAGCGCCAGGGCAAGGCGCGGATCTTCGACGAACTGCGGCAGGAGTACGCGGCGCTGAAGACCGAATGGGGCGGCTATACCGGCTACGACCGCTGGTTCGACCAGCCGCTGACCAACGCCCACCTGGCCGCCGTGGCCACGTACCAGCAATGGGTGCCGGCGTTCACGGCGCTGCTGGCGCAGTCCGGTGGCGACTGGACGCGCTTCTACGCCGCCGCGCGCCAGATCGGCGACCTGCCGCCCGCCCAGCGCGACGCCGCGCTGCGCCAGCTGGCCCCGCCGGCCACCGAGGTCACGCCGCTCACCGCGCGCGGCAGCGGCGGCGCCGGTGCCGATACGTCGAAACCCTGACACGGGAGTTTCCCGATGGTGACGCGCGGTACGCATGCGAAAATGGCGGCCATGTCTCACGCCCCCCGAAAAGCCGGCAGCCCGCCGCGCGCCGCCGAAGCCGCGTCCCTGAGCGACGACGGCCCCGCGCGTTCGCACATCGCCGAACGGCAGGAAGCGCGCCGCCGCCAGATCCTGGACACGGCCGCGCAGCTCTTCTACACCAAGGGCTACCCTGGCATGACGATGAACGACCTGTGCCGGGCGCTGGGCGTGACCAAGCCGGCCGTCTACTACTACTTCGCCGACAAGTACGAGATCTTCGACATCCTGTGCCGCGAATCGGCCCAGACCTGCTTGCCGGTGATCCGCGAGACCGCCAACCCGGCGCTGCCCGTGCGCGAGCGGCTGCACGCCTGCCTGCTGGAAATGGCACGCCGCTGCGTGCGCTGCCACGTGGCCGCCGCGCTGAGCTTTCGCGACAACCAGTACCTGAAGCCGGACACCGTGGACTGGCTCAACGCCATGGCGCGCGATTTCTACCGCGACCTGTACGGCCTGCTGGAGGAAGGGCGCGCCACCGGTGTGTTCGCGTTCGGCGACGCGCGCGTGACCGCGCATTCCATGGGCGGTGTGATCGGCTTCATGTACACCTGGCACGAGCCCGGCCGCATGGACGCCGAGGCGCTGGCCCAGGAACTGGCGCGCAACATGATGAAGCTGGTGCTGCCGCCGGCTTGACCGCGGCCAAGGTTGTGGCGATGGGCGCCGATTTTGTCAGGGTATTCCCTTGAAGCCGGCGCCGGGTGCCGCATAATCCACGATTTCTACGCTCCCGTTCGTGGAGGACTTCGTCTAACGGGTTGTCTTTACATGGGGCACGCGTTTAGCATTCCCCAAAAATCGAACGACCATTCAGAAATTCAGGAGACGGTATGGAAAAGCTGTGGCTGAAACACTATCCGGCAGGCGTACCGGCAGAGATCGACGCCAGTCAGTTCCGTTCGCTGGCCCAGTTGCTTGAGCACTCGTTCCGTACCTACGCCGACCGGCGCGCGTTCATCTGCATGGACCGCGCCATTACCTACGGCGAACTCGACCGCCTGTCGCGCCAGGTGGCGGCGTGGCTCCAGTCGCGCGGCCTGCGTCCGGGCGCGCGCGTGGCCATCATGATGCCGAACGTGCTGCAGTACCCGGTGGTGCTGGCCGCCGTGCTGCGCGCCGGCTACGTGGTGGTCAACGTCAACCCGCTGTACACGCCGCGCGAGCTGGAGCACCAGCTCAAGGACAGCGGCGCCGAGGCGATCTTCATCCTGGAAAACTTTGCCGCCACGCTGCAGGCCGTGCTGGCGGCCACGCCGGTCAAGCATGTGGTGGTGGCCAGCATGGGCGACATGCTGGGCGGGCTGAAGGGCGCCATCGTCAATTTCGTGGTGCGCAACGTCAAGAAGATGGTGCCGGCGTGGGAGCTGCCCAACTGCGTGCGCTTCAACGACGTGCTGGCCGAATCGCGCGCCATGGAACTCAAGCCGGTGGATACCGGGCCGGACGACATCGCGTTCCTGCAATACACGGGCGGCACCACGGGCGTGTCCAAGGGTGCCACGCTGCTGCACCGGAACATCGTGGCCAACGTGCTGCAGTCCGAGGCGTGGATGCAGCCGGCGCTGGCCAAGGGCGCCCATATCGACCAGGTGGTGACGATCACGGCGCTGCCGCTGTACCACATCTTCGCGCTGACGGTCTGCTGCCTGCTGGGCATGCGTAGCGGCGGGCTGAGCATCCTGATCCCGAATCCTCGCGACATCCCGGGCTTCATCAAGGAACTGCAGAAGTACAAGTTCCACATGTTCCCGGCCGTGAACACGCTCTACAACGCGCTGCTGAACCACCCGGACTTCGGCAAGATCGACTGCTCGGGCCTGCGCGTGGCCAACGGCGGCGGCATGGCCGTGCAGGAAGCGGTGGCCAAGAACTGGCTGGCCAAGACCGGCTGCCCGATCATCGAGGGCTACGGCCTGTCGGAGACGTCGCCTTCGGCCACCTGCAACCCGACCGATACGGACACGTTCTCGGGCACGATCGGGCTGCCGCTGCCGTCCACCGAGGTGTCGATCCGCGACGACGACGGCAACGAACTGCCGCTGGGCCAGCCGGGCGAGATCTGCCTGCGCGGCCCGCAGGTGATGGCCGGCTACTGGAACCGCCCGGACGAGACCGCCAAGGTCATGACGCCGGACGGCTTCTTCAAGACCGGCGACATCGGCATCATGGACGAGCGCGGCTACA
Organism: Cupriavidus sp. SZY C1; assembly: GCF_032190535.1. Classification (NCBI taxonomy): domain Bacteria; kingdom Pseudomonadati; phylum Pseudomonadota; class Betaproteobacteria; order Burkholderiales; family Burkholderiaceae; genus Cupriavidus; species Cupriavidus sp. SZY C1. Next base: position 872,237 of record NZ_JAUANU010000001.1, on the reverse strand, counting down.
CGAAGATCGTCGACCGCAAGAAGGACATGATCCTGGTCTCGGGCTTCAACGTGTATCCGAACGAGGTGGAAGGCGTGGTCGCCGAATGCCCGGGCGTGCTGGAAGTGGCCGCCGTGGGCGTGCCCGACCAGCATTCGGGCGAGGTGGTCAAGCTGTTCGTCGTGAAGAAGGATCCGGCGCTGTCCGAGGCCGACGTGATCGCGTACTGCAAGGACCGCCTGACCGGCTACAAGCGTCCGAAGTACGTGGAATTCCGCACCGAACTGCCGAAGACCAACGTCGGCAAGATCCTGCGCCGCGAACTGCGCGACAGCAGGAAGGCGGCCTGATCACGGCTGCCTGACGCGCGCCTCTCTGCCGCACTGCGGCAGGGGGGCCGCCCCCTCCCTCCTCAACACTCGTTCGACGGCGCAAGCTGCGGCTGGGTGGTCCCGTCCGGATAGATCAGCCTGACGCACGCGCCCGGCTCCAGGCCCGGCGCGGCGGGGCCGTTGACTTCGGCCACCAGCCCGTCGGCCGTACGGACCTTGTACTGGAACAGGTCCATCAGCAGCGGCGGCTGCGGCTTGCGGAAAAGCTGGGTCAGATCCACCGCGAAGCCCACGCCCAACGCACCCCCGCCGCCACCGCCACCGCCACCCCCCGCGGCCACGCCGCCCACGCTGCTGTAGCCACCGTAGCTGGACCCCTGCGGCACTTCCACGCGCGACACGAAGGTTTTCTCCGTCACCCGCCCCAGCTTGACCGTGGCGTTGATCGGCGTCACCTGCGGTGGCGTGGGCGTGCTGCTGCAGGCGGCCAGCAGGCAGGCGGCGGCCATGGCGGGGAGGACGCGGGGAAGCATGGGTCGGGCGGGGCGGGCGGATTGGGTCATGGCGAGCTCAGGCTGGTTTTGAGGCGTCCCAGCAGTCGGAAGAGGGCGCGCCTGTCCGTTTCGGCAAGCCCGGCGAACAATTGTTCCACCCAGCCCTCGTGGGCGCTGGCCATGCGCGAGAAGGCCTCGCGGCCGGCCGGGGTCAGGCGGATCAGGTAGGCGCGGCGGTCGGTGGGCAGTGCCTCGCGCGTGACCAGGCCCTCTTGCTGGAGCTGGTCGGTGATGCCGGTGACGTTGCCGCCGGTCACCATCATGCGGCGCGACAGCTCGCCCATCTTGAGTCCCTCGGGATGGCGGTCGAGCTGCGACATCAGGTCGAAACGCGGCAGCGTCACCGCGAACTCCTGGCGCAGGCGCGAGCGGATGTCGCCCTCGATCAGCGTGGTGCAGGTCAGCAGGCGCAGCCAGAGCCGCAGCGCCTCGTGCTCCGATTCCCCGGCACTGGTTTCCAGGTCTACCGGGGCGCCCTCGGTGGCGGCGCTGCTGGCGGCGGAAGGATTGGGCATCGTGATCCGGGAAGCTCGAACATTTGATGCCTCAAGTATATGCGCTGCCGGGGCGGGCTGGCGCCCGGCCTAGTCGACCTTGGCGCCCGAGTCCTTGACCACCTTGGCCCACTTGGTGGTCTCGGCGCGGATCAGCGCGGCGAACTGCTCGGGCGTGTTGCCGCTGGGCTCGGCGCCCTGGGCCACCAGCCGCTCGCGCACGGCCGGCGTGCCGAGGCTCTTGGACACTTCCTGCTGGATGCGGTGGATGATCTCCGGCGGCGTGCCGGCCGGCGCCAGCAGGCCAAACCACGAACTGGCCTCGAAGTTGGGCAGGTTCGCGGCCTGGGCCACCGTGGGCACTCCCGGCAGCGCCGGCGACGGCTTGGCGCTGGTCACCGCCAGCGCCTTGAGCTTGCCGGACTTGATCAGCTGCATCGACGACGGCAGGTTGTCGAACATCACCTGCATCGTGCCGCCCGTCATGTCGGTCAGCGCCGGGCCGCTGCCGCGGTACGGAAAATGGACCATGAACGTCTTGGTCTGGGTCTTGAACAGCTCGCCGGCCAGGTGGATCGACGTGCCGTTGCCGCTGGACGCCATGTTCAGCTTGCCCGGATTGGCGCGCGCGTAGGCGATCAGGTCGTTCACCGAGTTGATCTTGTTCTGCTGCGCGAACGCCGGGTTGACCACCAGCACGTTCGGCACGGCCGCCACCAGCGTGATCGGCGCGAAATCCTTGATCGGATCGAACGGCAGCTTGCCGTACAGCGACTGGTTGATGCCGTGCGTGCCGACCGTGCCCATCAGCAGCGTGTAGCCGTCCGGCGCCGCCTTGGCGACGATGTCCGAGCCGATGTTGCCGCCCGCGCCGGGTTTGTTGTCGACCACCACGTTCCAGCCGGGCAGCTTCGACAGCTCGGCCGATACGGCGCGCGCCATGATGTCGGTGGTGCCGCCGGCCGGGAACGGCACGACCAGCCGGATCGGCCGGGCGGGATAGGCGTCGCTGGCATGGACGGACGCCGCGGCCAGCGGCCCCAGGGCGATCGACAGGAACAGCGCGAGGGTGCGCCGGCGGGGTGCGTGCATGGCAAGGTCTCCAGGTATGGCGGCCGGGTGTTCCGGTCTGCAGGCCATTCTAGTTTGGCGGGCGCCACTTCGCGGATGAGGTGAAACCCGTTGAGACATTCACCGCGCGCCATGAAAAAAGGCGCCCGAAGGCGCCTTGGAAGATAAGGAACAATGTCGACGGCGCGAGGCGGTCAGAACTTGTGGCGGATACCGACGGCCACGCCGATCTGGCTGTTCTTGCCCTGCTGCAGGAAGTAGCCGTTGGCAAAGCTCACGGCCGAGGTGTCGAAGTTCAGGCCCGAGTTCTTCACGTAGCCGGCCGTCAGGTAGACGTCCGTGCGCTTCGAGAAGTTGTAGTCGGCCACGAAGCTGATCTGCCACGGGTTGGCCGGGTTGTTCGACGCCAGGCCCGAGGCCGCGCGCAGTTGGCTGATGTCGTCGTAGAAGTACGCCAGCGTCAGGCCCAGCGGCGGGGTGACCTGGTAGTTCAGGCCGGCCCAGTAGTAGTTGTCGCGCTGCAGTTCGGCACCGTCGGCGGCGGTCAGGCGGCCGTAGCGGGCGCCGATCATGCCCTTGAACGGGCCCACCGCGTAGCTGCCGGCCACGCCGATCTTGCGCGAGCGGCCTTGCTGGCCGATCACGACGGCCGGACGCCATTCGTCATAGGCAACGGTCAGGCCGAACGGACCGCTCATGTACAGCAGGCCGGCGCCGCCGCCCGCGTTGTTGTTGAAGTTGCCCGGCACTTCGCCGGCGCCCGCGCCAGCCAGCGGCACGGGACCGATGGCGGCCACGCCGGTGCCGAAGCTCCAGTGCGCCTCGGCCGTCAGCGGGCCGGCCTTGGCCGTGTACTTGACCGTGTTGTCCGAACGGAAGTTGGTGCCAAGCTGCGCCACCACCGGTTCGTAGATCGTCGCGTAGCCGGTCGGCGAGAAGTTCGCGAACATGTCGAACATCGTCGTGTACTGGCGACCGAAGGTCAGGCGGCCCAGCGTGTTGCTCTGCAGGCCGACGTACGCCTGACGACCGAACAGGCGGCCGCCCTGCTGCGAGCGGCCGTCATCGAGGCCGAAACCGCTTTCCAGCACGAACAGCGCCGAATTGCCGCCGCCCAGGTCTTCGGTACCGCGCAGGCCCCAGCGCGAGCCGGACAGGCCGCCACCGGTCTGCAGGCCAACGCGGCTGCCGCCGCCCGGCAGCGATTGCGGGATGCCGCTGGCGTTCAGGCCAGCCGGCGTGGTGTTGACGCCCGGTGCCAGGTGGTTGTTGTATTCGATCGGCACGTCAACGACGCCGTACAGGGTCACGCTCGATTGCGCATTTGCAGCCGTGGCAAAAGCGCTCATCGCGGCAAGCGCGAGTAGCGATTTTTTCATGCTGGGTGATCTCCACTTAAGAATTATTAGTTGAAGCTATGCGGAAGGACCTCCTGTGAGCCCTCTTCATCCTTCCGTGCTTGACTTCCTGGGAAGCTGCCGACCACTCTAGCAAAAGCGCTCTTTTTTTGACCCTGTGGTAAACGTCTTGTCTGGTTTTCACAACTAAGGGTTATTGGGGACCCGGCCTTAGCGAAACCACGCCGTGCCATGGCATGGCGCAAACCTGCACAAAACTGCGCGGGTACAATGCGGGAAATCCCGGAACGGTGCCGAGACAACCCTCTACCCATCAGTGGGGCATCGCGCGTGCCGGCTCCGCAGACTCTCCATTGACACACGCATGGACACGCTGATCAGAGAATTCGACGTGGCGCTGCGCGCCATCGCCGGCGCCACGCGCGGCGGCCGGGACAACCCGGCGGACCGGCTCGCGCCTGACGCGGAGCAGATGAGCCCCGAGGAACGCCGGCACGTGGCCGGCCTCATGCGCATCAACCATGTCGGCGAGGTCTGCGCCCAGGCCCTGTACCAGGCGCAGAAGCTGGCCGCGCACAGCGCGCCGGTCCGCGCGCAGATGGACGCCGCCGCGCGCGAGGAAGAAGACCACCTGGCATGGTGCGCCGAGCGGCTGCGCGAACTGGGTTCGCGGCCGAGCCTGCTGAATCCGCTCTGGTACGCCGGCGCGTTCGCGATCGGCTTTGTTGCGGGCCGGGCTGGCGACCGCGTGAGCCTGGGCTTCGTCGCCGAGACCGAGCGCCAGGTCGAGCACCATCTGACCGGACACCTGGAACGCCTGCCCGCCGCCGATGGCCGCTCGCGCGCGATCCTCGAACAGATGCGCGACGACGAAGTCCGCCATGGCGATGCCGCGCGCGATGCCGGCGGCGTGCCGCTGCCCGGGCCGGTGCGCGCGCTGATGCGTGCCGCGTCCCGGGTGATGACCACCACGGCCTATCGCATCTGAGTACATCCGAGCCGGGCGGGCCGTCGCTGCCTGCCCCGCCTGTGGAAAACCGCCGCGAGCCCTTGGCCGGACGGGGCTGGCGGCAAAACGTTGTATCCTTCCCCACGGCTAGGAACGCAAATGTGTCCGCGCCGTCAGCAGTCCCTCCCGCGAGTCGTTCTCAGGTGGTTTCTCTGCTTTGCTCCCCAAGTGCTTCATTTCATTAAGGATTCACTGTTGCGGTGCGTGAAGTTGGCGCGCTAAGTCTTTGTTCTGATTAAAAAAACCCCCTTTTTTGCCCCATCTCGAGCCTTGACCGGCCAAAATGCTTCCTCTAAAGTGGGAAATAGTGTGAGGAAGTGTATTTTTGTGTGTTAAACCGACCTCTGTCTGCGATCATTCGCGTCGGAACAATCGGTTGCGGTCAATGACGAATCGACCTGCCAAAGGCTGGAATAGCCGGCGGTTACCGGGGGAAAGAGCTTGTTTCAGGGAGCATCGGCGCTGTCGCTCGATGCCAAGGGCCGGATGTCCATTCCGGCCAGGCACCGCGAGGCGCTGCAATCGCAGGCCGAGGGCCGGGTGACGCTGACCAAGCACCCGGATGGCTGCCTGTTGCTCTTTCCCAGGCCCGAATGGGAGGTCTTTCGCGGCCGCATCGCGGCGCTGCCGATGGATGCGCATTGGTGGAAGCGCATCTTCCTGGGCAACGCCGCCGACGTGGAGATGGACGGCGCAGGCCGCGTGCTGATCGCACCGGAGCTGCGCAGTGCCGCCATGCTCGACAAGGAAGTGATGCTGCTCGGCATGGGCAGCCATTTCGAAGTCTGGGATGCCGCCACCTACGCCGCCAAGGAACAGGCGGCGATGGCGCAAGGCATGCCGGACGCATTGAAGAATTTCTCTTTCTGAAGAGGTCATGACCCCTACCGAAACGCCGGGGACCACCGCCCTGCGCCATCGCACCGTGTTGCTGGACGAGGCCGTCGACGCGCTCGTCTGGCGGCCCGACGGCGCCTACGTGGACGGCACCTTCGGAAGAGGCGGTCACAGCCGGGCCGTGCTGGCGCGGCTTGGGCCGGCCGGCAGCCTCGTCGCCTTCGACAAGGATCCGGCAGCAATCGCAGAAGCGGGCACCATCAAGGATGCCCGCTTCTCCATTGAGCACGCGAGCTTTGCGGACATGGGCACCCGGCTGGCCGGGCGACCCCGCGTGGCTGGCGTACTGCTCGACCTGGGAATCAGCTCGCCCCAGATCGACGAGGCGGCGAGGGGATTTTCCTTTCGTTTCGAGGGCCCGCTGGACATGCGCATGGACACCACGCGCGGCGTCACCGCCGCCGAGTGGCTCGCGCAGGCGGACGAGCAGGACATTGCCAGGGTGATACGAGACTATGGGGAAGAACGGTTTGCTGTACAGATTGCAAAGGCGATTGTTGCTCGCCGGCGCGAACCCGGCGATGGCGGACCAGTCGCCACTACTTCAGAGCTTGCCGCGCTCGTGGCGAAAACCGTCAAGACACGCGAGAAGGGTCAGGACCCTGCGACCCGCACCTTTCAAGCTCTACGGATTCACGTCAATCAAGAGCTTGAGGACCTCGAAAGAGGCCTGACGGCGGCGTACGAACTGCTGCAGGCCGGAGGCCGCCTCGTGGTGATCAGCTTTCACTCGCTGGAGGACCGCATCGTCAAGCGGTTCATGCAGGCGCATGCGCAACCGGGCCGCGACGCGGACCCGGCGCTGCGCCGCGCCCCGCTGCGCGCCGCCGACCTGCCCCAGCCGACCATGAAGCTGCTGGGCCGCTTCAAGCCCGGCGCCGAGGAAGTGGCCGCCAACCCGCGCGCCCGCTCCGCTGTGATGCGCGTGGCTGAAAAGCTCGGAGGCCAGCCGGCATGAACCGCCTGACCTTCTTCCTGCTGGCCGCGCTGATGCTGTGCGCGCTGTCGCTGGTCAGCGCCCAGCACCAGGCGCGCACGCTGTTCGTGGCGCTGGAGCGCGCGCAGGCCGAGGAGAAGCAGCTCGATATCGACTGGGCGCGGCTGCAGTACCAGCAAAGCTCGCTCAGCAAGAGCGCGCGGATTGCCGACGCGGCACGCGCGCAGCTCAAGATGGCCCCGGCAATGGCCGGCCGCACCCAGTACCTGCAGGGCGTGGTGTTGCCCGATACCCCGCCGGATGCCCAGCAGCCGGCCGGAGGCGCCGCGAAATGAGCCTGGCCCGTCCGTCCCTGAACCGCGCCCGCACCGGCAACAAGCCGCGTGGCGACGCCGCGCGTCCGCGCACCGGCCAGTTCTCGGCCAGCCCGGTCCTGGGCCTGCGCCTGCCGATGTGGCGCTCCAAGTTCGTGGTGTTCCTGATGTTCGCCGCGTTCCTGGCGCTGGCCGGGCGCGCGATGTGGATCCAGGGCCCGGGCAACCAGTTCTACGAGGCCGAAGGCAAGAAGCGCTTCCAGCGCACGCTGGAACTGCCGGCCACGCGCGGCAAGATCCTGGACCGCAACGGCCTGGTGCTGGCCACCAGCCTGCCGGTCAAGGCCATCTGGGCCGTGCCCGAGGACGTGCCGAACGACCTGGAACCGCAGCGCATGCGCCAGCTTGCCAGGCTGCTGGACATGTCCGAGAAGGAGTTGCGCACCAAGTTCAACGAGGACAAGAGCTTCGTCTACCTGAAGCGCCAGGTGCTGCCCGACGCCGCCGACAAGATCGCCGCGCTCAAGATCGACGGCGTGCACCAGACCCGCGAATACAAGCGCTTTTACCCGGAAGGGGAGGCGATGGCGCACATCGTCGGTTTCACCAACGTCGAGGACAAGGGCCAGGAAGGCGTGGAACTGGCGCGCGAGGGCGTGCTGGCCGGCAGCCCCGGCGCCCGCCAGGTCATCAAGGACCGCCTGGGCCGCGTGGTGGAAGACGTCGGCATTCTCAAGACGCCGCGCGACGGGCAGGACATGCAGCTGTCGATCGACGCCAAGATCCAGTACCTGGCCTACAACGAGGTCAAGGCCGTGGTCGAGCGCAACAAGGCCAAGGCCGCCAGCGCCGTGGTGCTGGACGCGCAGACCGGCGAGGTGCTGGCGCTGGCCAACTGGCCGACCTACAACCCGAACGACCGCAGCCGCCTGTCGGGCGAACAGCTGCGCAATCGCGTGCTGACCGACACCTTCGAGCCCGGCTCGATGATGAAGCCGATCACGGTGGGCCTGGCGCTGCAGCTGGGCCGCGTGACGCCGGCCACGACGATCCAGACCACCGGCAAGTTCACGTTCGAGGGCGCCACGATCTCGGACACCCACAACTACGGCGCGCTCACGGTGGGCGGCGTGATCCAGAAGTCGAGCAACATCGGCACGACCAAGATCGCGATGATGATGAAGCCGCAGGAAATGTGGGACATGTTCACCAGCGTGGGCCTGGGCCAGGCGCCGAAGATCGGCTTCCCGGGCGCCGTGGCCGGCCGCGTGCGGCCCTGGAAGAGCTGGCGCCCGATCGAGCAGGCCACGATGTCGTACGGCTACGGCCTGTCCGTGTCGCTGTTCCAGGTGGCGCACGCCTATACCATCTTCGCGCACGACGGCGAGCTGATCCCGGTGTCGATGTTCAAGACCAACGGCCCGGTCAGCGGCGAGCGCATCCTGTCGCCCCAGGTGGCGCGCGACGTGCGCGGCATGCTGGAAACCGTGACCGCCCCAGGCGGCACGGCGCCGGAAGCCCAGGTCATGGGCTATCGCGTGGGCGGCAAGACCGGTACCGCGTACAAGCACGTGGGCCGCGGCTACGACCGCAGCAAGTACCGCGCGTCGTTCATCGGCCTGGCGCCGATGTCCAACCCGCGCGTGATCGTGGCGGTCAGCGTGGACGAGCCGACCGCCGGCAGCCACTACGGCGGCGCGGTGGCCGGCCCGGTCTTCTCGGCGATCACCGGCGGCGCGCTGCGGTCGCTGAACGTGCAGCCCGATTCCCCGATCCGCCAGCTCATGGTCACCGACAAGGTGCAGGAAAGCGAACCGCCCTGGAGCGCCACGCCATGACGGCAACGCCGATGCTCCCGATCGAGGTGTCCACCCAGGCCAGCAACGCGCTGGCCTGGCTGCGTACGCACGCCCCGGCCGGCGCGCGCCTGACCGGCGACACGCGCCGGCTGCGTCCGGGCGACGTGTTTTTCGCGTACGTGCTGGGCAACGCGCGGCTGTCGACCGACGGGCGTCCGCATATCGACAAGGCCATCGCCGCCGGCGCGTCGGCCGTGGTCTACGAGGCTGACGGCTTCGACTGGCCGCATGGCGACGCCGTGCCGCGTCTGCCGGTGTCGCGCCTGCACTGGCTGGCCGGCCCGATCGCGGCCGGCTGGTACGGCATCGCCGGCCGCAACCTCGCCGTGACCGGCGTGACGGGCACCAACGGCAAGACTTCGTGCTCGCAGTGGCTGGCGCGGCTGTTGCAGGCCACCGGCACGCCGTGCGCGACCATCGGCACGCTGGGCACCGGCTTCCCGGACGCGCTGCAGCTCACCGGATTCACGACGCCCGACGCCGTCCAGCTCCAGGCCAGCCTGGCCGAGCTGCACGACGCCGGCGCGCGCGCCATCGCCATGGAGGTGTCGTCGCACGGGCTGGAGCAGGGCCGCGTGGCCGGCACCGGGTTTGCCGTGGCCGTGCTGACCAACCTGACGCAGGACCACCTGGACTACCACGGCACGATGGCCGAGTACGAGGCGGCCAAGGCGCTGCTGTTCCAGTGGGACGGGCTGCGCGCGGCCGTGATCAACCGCGACGATGCGATGGGCACCCGGCTGCTGGCCGGCAACGCCGCCGCCGTCAGCGCGCCGCAGGTCATCGAATACGGCATCGACGGCAAGGCCGGCGCCACCACGGCCCGTGGCCAGTGGCTGCGGGCGACCGACGTGCGCGCCACGGCGTCGGGCACGGCGTTCCGCGTCGATGGCAGCTTCGGCAGCGCCGACGTGGCCACGCCGATGATCGGCACCTTCAACGTCAGCAACCTGCTGGCCGTGCTGGGTGCCGCGCTGGCCCAGGGCGTGGCCTGGGATGCCGCGATTGCCGCGCTGCGCACGCTGGCGCCGGTCGACGGCCGGATGGAACTGTTCGGCGGCCACGACGCGCCGCTGGCCGTGGTCGACTACGCCCACACGCCCGACGCGCTGGCGCAGACGCTGGCCGCGCTGCGTCCGGTGGCCGACGCCCGCCAGGGCCGGCTCTGGTGCGTGTTCGGCTGCGGCGGCGACCGCGACGCCACCAAGCGCCCGCTGATGGGCGGCGTGGCCGAGCGGCTGGCCGACGAGGTGGTGCTGACCAGCGACAACCCGCGCAGCGAGGACCCGCTCGACATCCTCGAACAGATTGCCGACGGCATGCAGGACCGCAGCCGCGCGCGGCTGATCGAGGACCGCGCCGCCGCGATCCTGCAGGCGATCCGGCACGCCGCCCCGGCCGACGTGGTGCTCGTGGCCGGCAAGGGCCATGAAGCCACGCAGGAGATACAGGGCCGCAAGCGGCCGTTCTCCGACCGCGAACATGTGCGCCTGACCCTGGGCACGCGGGGAGTATCGGCATGAATGGAACCCCGATGACGACTTTGCAGCAAGCCGCCGGCTGGATGGCCGGCGCGCGTATTTCAGGCGATGCCGCGCGTGCGTTCTCGCGTGTGCATACCGACAGCCGCACCGTGCAGCCCGGCGACCTGTTCGTGGCGCTCAAGGGCGAGCGCTTCGACGCGCACGACTTCCTGGCCGATGTGGTGGCGCGCGGCGCCGCCGCCGTGCTGGTGAGCCGCGACCCGGGCGTCGACGTGCCCGCGCTGGTGGTGCCCGACACGCGCATCGGCCTGGGCGAGCTGGCCGCCGGCTGGCGCCGCCAGTTCACGCCGCCCACGGTGGCCGTGACCGGCAGCAACGGCAAGACCACGGTCAAGGAAATGATTGCGGCCATCTTTGCGGCGGCCGTCGGCGAGGCCGACCGGCTGGCAACCGGCGGCAACCTGAACAACGACATCGGCCTGCCGCTGACCGTGCTGCGCCTGCGCGCGCACCACCGGCTGGCCGTGCTGGAACTGGGCATGAACCACCCAGGCGAGACGGTCTACCTGGCCGGTATCGCCCAGCCCACCGTGGCCGTGATCACCAACGCCCAGCGCGAGCACCAGGAGTTCATGGTCAGCGTGGAGGCGGTGGCGCACGAGCACGCCAGCGCCATCGCGGCCCTGGCGGCCGACGGCGTGGCCGTGTTTCCGGTGGATGCCGAGAGCGGCGGCGAGCACGCGGCAATCTGGCGCCAGGCGGCCGGCACGCGGCGCGTGCTGGCGTTCGGCACCGACGCGTCGGCCGACGTGCGGGCCAGCGTGTCGGTCCAGGCAGGCGTGCAGGTCATGCATGTGGTGGCGGAGGACAAGGCGTTCGACTTGCGCCTGCCGCTGCTGGGCGCCCACAACGTGCGCAACGCGCTGGCCGCCACGGCCTGCGCGCTGGCCGCCGGCGTGGCGGTCGATGCCATCCAGCGTGGCATTGCCGGCTTCGCGGCCGTGAAGGGCCGGCTGCAGGTCAAGCACACACCGGCCGGGACCGTGGTGATCGACGATACGTACAACGCGAATCCGGACTCGATGCGCGCCGCCATCGACGTGCTGGCCGGCTTTGCCGCGCCGCGCGTGCTGGTGATCGGCGACATGGGCGAGGTGGGCGACCAGGGCCCGGCATTCCATCGGGAAATCGGCGCCTATGCGCGCGAGCGCGGCATCGAGACGCTCTGGGCCACCGGCGAACTGGCCACGCACGCGGTGCAGTCGTACGGCGCCGCGGGCCGGCATTTCGCCACGGCGGATGCGCTGGCGCAGGCGCTGCAGGCAGACGGGGAGGGTGTGGTGGCCGGTGCGGCCGCCGTGCTCGTGAAGGGATCGCGCTTCATGCGCATGGAACGGATGGTCGACGCGCTGGTCGCATCACCTTCCGCTCATTAAGAAAGAAAGACGATGTTATTGGCTCTGGCCCAGTGGCTGCAAAACGATTACAGCTTCCTGCGGGTCGTCAACTACCTGACCTTCCGCGCGGTGATGGCCAACCTCACCGCGCTGGTGATCGGCCTGGGCTTCGGGCCGTGGGTCATCCGCCGGCTGACCGAGTTGAAGATCGGCCAGGCCGTGCGCACCATCGGCCCGCAGACGCACCTGGTGAAGTCCGGCACGCCGACGATGGGCGGCGTGCTGGTGCTGATCTCGATCTGCGTGTCGACGCTGCTCTGGAGCGACTGGGGCAACCGCTTCATCTGGGTGGTGCTGCTGGTGACGATCGGCTACGGCGCCGTGGGCTGGGTGGATGACTACCGCAAGGTCGTGTATCGCGACCCGCGCGGCATGTCGAGCCGCGAGAAGTTCTTCTGGCAGACGCTGATCGGGCTGGTGGCCGCGGTCTACCTGGCGTTCTCGGTGTCCGAGGCCAGCAACGTGCGCGTCTGGAGCCTGTTCCTGGGCTGGATCGAAGGCGGCATGTTTGCCGACGTGCCGTACAAGATGAACCTGATCGTCCCGTTCTTCAAGGAGATCAGCTACCCGCTGGGCGTGACCGGCTTCATCGTGCTGACGTACCTGGTGATCGTCGGCTCCAGCAACGCGGTGAACCTGACCGACGGGCTGGACGGCCTGGTGATCATGCCCGTGGTGCTGGTGGGCGGCGCGCTGGGCGTGTTCGCGTACGTGATGGGCAATGCGGTCTACAGCAAGTACCTGCTGTTCCCGCACATCCCGGGCGCGGGCGAGCTGCTGATCTTCTGCTCGGCGATGGCCGGGGCGGGGCTGGCGTTCCTGTGGTTCAACGCGCACCCGGCGCGCGTGTTCATGGGCGACGTGGGCGCGCTGGCGCTGGGCGGCGCGCTGGGCACCATCGCCGTGATCGTGCGCCAGGAAATCGTGCTGTTCGTGATGGGCGGCATCTTCGTGGTGGAAACGCTGTCGGTGATGCTGCAGGTGACGTGGTTCAAGTTCACCAAGAAGCGGTTTGGCGAGGGCCGGCGGCTGTTCCGCATGGCGCCGCTGCACCACCATTTCGAGCTGGGCGGCTGGAAGGAAACCCAGGTCACCGTGCGGTTCTGGATCATCACCATGTTGCTGGTGCTGATCGGCTTGTCGACGCTGAAGCTGCGCTGACGCGGCGCTGATGCGGCGGAAATCTCTCTCTACGGACTGAAAAGGCAGGAAATCGAAGTGTTCGGCGTGTTGCAGAAACCTCATGTGCTGGTACTTGGCCTCGGCGAATCGGGGCTGGCCATGGCACGCTGGTGCGGCCTGAACGGCTGCCGCGTGCGCGTGGCCGACACCCGCGAGGCGCCCGCCAACCTGGCTTTCCTGCAGGCCGAACTCCCGTCGGCCCAGTTCGTCGGCGGCCCGTTCGCGGATGCCCTGCTCGACGGCATCGGCCTGGTGGCGATCAGCCCGGGGCTCTCGCCGCTGGATCCCGCCACGCAGGCGCTGCTGGACGCCGCCCAGGCGCGCGGCATTCCGGTCTGGGGAGAGATCGAACTGTTCGCGCAGGCACTGGGCTACCTGGAAGCCACGTCCGGCTACGCGCCGAAGGTGCTGGCGATCACCGGCACCAACGGCAAGACCACGACCACCGCGCTGACCGGCCGCCTGATCGAGCGGGCGGGCAAGACCGTGGGCGTGGCCGGCAACATCAGCCCGTCGGCGCTGGACAAGCTCTCGGCATGCATTGCCAGCGCCACGCTGCCCGATGTCTGGGTGCTCGAACTGTCGAGCTTCCAGCTGGCCTACACATTCTCGTTGGCGCCGCACGCGGCGACTGTGCTGAACCTCACACAGGATCACCTGGACTGGCACGGCTCGATGGAGGCCTACGCGGCCGCCAAGGCGCGCATCTTCGGCCCGGCCGGCAAGGGCTGCGTGCAGGTGCTGAACCGCCAGGACCGCCTGACGATGGACATGGCCCGCCCGGGCACCGCGCTGGTCACCTTCGGCACGGACCTGCCCGAGACGGTGGGCAGCTACGGCGTGCTGCGCGACGGCGGCATGCCGTGGCTGATCCTGGCCGAGCCCGACCACGAGGCCGAAGCCGACCAGAAGCCGCGCCGCCGCAAGAAGGACGACGCGCCCGAGGCCGCCCTGCCGGTGCGCCACAAGCGGCTGATGCCGGCCGATGCGCTGCACATCCGCGGCATGCACAACGCCACCAACGCCATGGCGGCGCTGGCGCTGTGCCGGGCGATCGACCTGCCGCTGAACGCGCTGCTGCACGGCCTGCGCGAGTATCGCGGCGAGCCGCACCGCGTGGAATGGGTGGCGACGATCGACGACGTCGAGTACTTCGACGACAGCAAGGGCACCAACGTCGGCGCCACGGTGGCAGCGCTGAACGGGCTGGACAAGCGCGTGGTGCTGATCGCCGGGGGCGAGGGCAAGGGCCAGGACTTCTCGCCGCTGGCCGCGCCCGTGGCCCAGTACGCGCGCGCCGTGGTGCTGATCGGCAAGGACGCCGGCGAGATCCGCGCGGCGCTGGCCGACACCGGCACGCAGATCGTTGACGCCGACTCGCTGGAAGCCGCCGTCGAGGCCGCCGCGCGGCTGGCCGAGGGCGGCGACGTGGTCCTGCTGTCGCCGGCGTGCGCCAGCCTGGACATGTTCCGCAACTACGTACACCGCGCGCAGGTGTTCCGCGGCGCGGTGGAAGAACTGGCCCTGTCCCGGGGGATCATGCCATGAGCGACACGCAGGTCAAGCGCAGCGGATTCATCGGCGCCACCATCGGCAGCGCCTGGGGTGGCCTGCGCGACGCGGTGTCGGGCGTCAAGCCCACGCGCTCGCGGATGATGGAGTACGACCAGCCGCTGCTGTGGGTGGCGATCGTGCTGCTGACGTTCGGCCTGGTGATGGTCTACTCGGCGTCGATCGCGCTGCCGGACTCCCCGCGCTACGCCAATTACCGCGAGGCCCACTTCCTGGTGCGGCACGCGTTCGCGCTGTTCATCGGGCTGTCGATGGGGCTGGTGGCGTTCCAGATCCCGGTGAAGGTCTGGGACAAGTACGCGCCCAAGCTGTTCATCGTCGCGCTGGTGCTGCTGGTGCTGGTGCTGGTGCCGTTCGTGGGCAAGGGCGTGAACGGCGCGCGGCGCTGGATTCCGCTGGGCATCATGAACTTCCAGCCGTCGGAGCTGATGAAGCTGGCCGTGGTGCTGTACGCGGCCAACTACACGGTGCGCAAGCAGGAATGGATGCAGACCGTCTCCAAGGGCTTCCTGCCGATGGGCGTGGCCGTGGTGGTGGTGGGCATGCTGCTGCTGCTGGAGCCGGACATGGGCGCGTTCCTGGTGATCGCGGCCGTGGCGATGGGCATCCTGTTCCTGGGCGGCATCAACGGCAAGCTGTTCGCGGGGCTGGTGGGCGTGGCGGTGGGGGCGTTCGGGCTGCTGATCACGGCGTCGCCGTGGCGCCGCGAGCGGATCTTCGCCTACCTGAACCCGTGGGAAGAAAGCAACGCGCTGGGCAAGGCGTACCAGCTCACGCACTCGCTGATCGCGTTCGGGCGCGGCGAATGGACCGGCGTGGGCCTGGGCGGCAGCATCGAGAAGCTGCACTACCTGCCCGAGGCGCATACCGACTTCATCCTGGCCGTGATCGGCGAGGAATTCGGCTTCGTCGGCGTGCTGGTCATGATCGTGCTGTTCTATTGGCTGGTGCGCCGCTGCTTCAACATCGGCCGCACGGCGCTGCAGCTCGACCGCACGTTCGCCGGGCTGGTGGCCAAGGGCATGGGCGTCTGGATCGGCTGGCAGACCTTCATCAACATGGGCGTGAACCTGGGCCTGCTGCCGACCAAGGGGCTGACGCTGCCGCTGGTGAGCTACGGCGGCTCGGGCATCCTGATGAACTGCGTGGCGCTGGCCATCGTGCTGCGGATCGACTACGAGAACCGGGTGCTGATGCGCGGGGGCAAGGTATGACCGACGGCCGCACCCTCCTCGTCATGGCGGGCGGCACCGGGGGCCACGTGTTCCCGGGGCTGGCCGTCGCGCACGCGCTGCGCGACGAGGGCTGGCGCGTGGTCTGGCTTGGCAACCGCACGGGGATGGAAGCCACGCTGGTGCCCAAGCACGACATCCCGATGGAATTCGTCCAGTTCGGCGGGCTGCGCGGCAAGGGCCTGCTGACCAAGTTCCTGCTGCCGCTGAACCTGCTGCGCGCGTTCTGGCAGAGCCTGGGCGCGCTGCGCCGGGTCAAGCCGGACGTGGTGCTGGGCATGGGCGGCTACATCACGTTCCCGGCCGGGATGATGGCGTCGCTGCTGGGTCGGCCGCTGGTGCTGCACGAGCAGAACTCCATCGCCGGCCTGACCAACAAGGTGCTGGCCAGGGTGGCGGACCGCGTGCTGTGCGCGTTCCCCGATGCGCTGCCGGACAGCGAGTGGACCGGCAACCCGGTGCGGGCCGAGCTGGCGTCGATTGCCGATCCGGCGTCGCGCTACGACGGCCGGACCGGGCCGCTGCGGATTCTCGTGGTGGGCGGCAGCCTGGGCGCCGCGGCGCTGAACGACGTCGTGCCGAAGGCGCTGGCGCTGCTGCCCGAGGCCAGCCGGCCGGTGGTGACGCACCAGGCCGGGGCAAAGCAGATCGACCAGCTTCGCGCGAACTACGCGGCAGCGGGCGTGGCCGGCGAGACCGTGCCATTCATCGACGACATGGCGGCGGCCTATGCCGACGCCGACCTGGTCATCTGCCGCGCCGGCGCGATGACGGTATCCGAGGTGGCGGCCGCCGGGGTGGCCGCGCTGTTCGTGCCGTTCCCGCACGCGGTGGACGACCACCAGACCACCAACGCCCAGTTCCTGTCGAAGCAGGGCGCGGCGTTGCTGGTGCAACAACATGCGTTGAACGCGGAGGGCCTGGCGCAGACGCTGGCCAGCCTGGACCGCGGGCAACTGAAGGACATGGCGCGCGCTGCGCGTCACCTGGCGAAGCCGGACGCCACGCGGCGCGTGGCCGAAATCTGCCGCCAGATGGCAAGGTAAATCGAATTCAATGAAGCATATCGTCAAGAACATCCACTTCGTAGGCATCGGCGGGGCCGGCATGAGCGGCATCGCCGAGGTCCTGCTGAACCTGGGCTACAAGGTCTCGGGCTCCGACATGGGCAGCAACGCCGCCACGCGGCGGCTGGCCTCGCTGGGCGCCCGCGTCTGCCACGGCCATGACGCGGCCAACGTGGACGGTGCCAATGCCGTGGTGGTGTCCACCGCGGTGACCAACGACAACCCCGAGGTGCTGGCCGCCCGCGCGCGCCGCATCCCCGTGGTGCCGCGCGCCGTGATGCTGGCCGAGCTGATGCGGCTCAAGCAGGGCGTCGCCATTGCCGGCACGCACGGCAAGACCACCACGACCAGCCTGGTGGCGTCGGTGCTGGCCGAGGGCGGGCTGGACCCGACCTTCGTGATCGGCGGCCGGCTGAATTCGGCTGGCGCCAACGCCCGGCTGGGCACCGGCGACTTCATCGTGGCCGAGGCCGACGAGTCGGACGCGTCGTTCCTGAACCTGTTTCCGGTGATGGAGGTCATCACCAACATCGACGCCGACCACATGGACACCTACGGGCACGACTTCGCCCGGCTCAAGCAGGCGTTCGTGGAGTTCACCCAGCGGCTGCCGTTCTACGGCATTGCCGTGCTGTGCGTCGATGATCCGAACGTGCGCGAGATCATGCCGTTCGTCTCCAAGCCCGTGGTGCGCTACGGCTTTGCCGAGGACGCCCAGATCCGCGCGATCAATGCGCGCGCCGTGGACGGCCAGATGCATTTCACGGTGCTGCGCCAGTTGAACGGCCACGCCGAGCCGCCGCTGGACGTGGTGCTGAACCTGCCCGGCCTGCACAACGTGCAGAACGCGCTGGCCGCCATTGCCATCGCGACCGAGCTGGAAGTGCCGGACGCCGCCATCGTCAAGGCGCTGCGCGAATTCCACGGCGTGGGCCGCCGCTTCCAGCGCTACGGCGAGGTGGCCACGCCCGACGGCGCCGGCACCTTCACGCTGGTGGACGACTACGGCCACCACCCGGTGGAGATGGCCGCGACGCTGGCCGCCGCGCGCGGCGCGTTTCCGGACCGCCGGCTGGTGCTGGCGTTCCAGCCGCACCGCTTCACGCGGACGCGCGACTGTTTCGAGGATTTCGTGAAGGTGCTGGGCACCGTGGACGCGCTGCTGCTGGCCGAGGTCTACGCGGCCGGCGAGGCGCCGATCGTGGCCGCCGACGGCCGCGCGCTGACCCGCGCGCTGCGCGTGGCCAACAAGGTGGAACCCGTTTTCGTGGAGCAGATCGAGGACATGCCCCAGTCGATCCTGAATGCCGTGCGGCCTGGCGATGTGGTCGTGACGATGGGCGCCGGCACGATTGGCGCCGTCCCGGGACAACTGGTGTCGCACCAGGCAGGAGGCCAGCAATGAGCTTCGTCGCCCATCCCAATATCGATCCGAAGTCGCTGGGCAAGGTTGGCGTGCTGCTGGGCGGCAAGTCGGCCGAGCGCGAGATCTCGCTGATGTCCGGCAACGGCGTGCTGGCGGCGCTGAAGGCGCGCGGCGTGGACGCGCACGGCTTCGACCCGGCGCTGCAGTCCGTGGCGGAGCTGGCCGCGGCAAGGTTCGACCGCGTGTTCATCGCGCTGCACGGCCGCTACGGCGAGGACGGCACGATGCAGGGCCTGCTGGAGCAGCTTGGCCTGCCCTACACGGGCAGCGGCGTGCTGGCATCGGCCATGGCCATGGACAAGCAGGCCACCAAGCGGCTCTGGATGACGCACGGGCTGGCCACGCCGCGCTTTGCCATGCTGCATGCGGATACCGATTTCGACGCCGTGGTGCGTGACCTGGGCCTGCCGCTGATCGTCAAGCCGGCGCGCGAGGGGTCGTCGATCGGCCTGACCAAGGTGACCGAGGCCGGCCAGATGCGCGACGCATTTGCGCGCGCCGCCGGGCTGGACGCCGACGTGATTGCCGAGGAATTCATCGACGGCGACGAGCTGACCTGCCCCGTGGTGGGCGAGGGCGCCACGGCCGAGGCGCTGCCGGTCATCAAGATTGTGGCGCCCGAGTCGAACTACGACTATCAAAATAAGTACTTTACTGACGATACCCAATACCTGTGCCCTTCGACGCTGCCCGACGCGCTGGAGCGTGAAGTCCGCGCGCTGGCCGTGGAGGCGTTCCGCGTACTGGGTTGCCGAGGCTGGGCCCGCGCCGACGTGATGCTGACGCGCGCCGGCAAGCCGTACCTGCTCGAAATGAACACCTCGCCCGGCATGACCGGCCATTCGCTCGTGCCGATGGCGGCGCGCGCGCAGGGCATCAGCTACGAGGATTTCGTGATGCAGGTGCTGGCCGCCGCGACGCTGGACCTGCATCCGAACGAGCACTGGAAACCCGAGTAATCCGACCAACTCGCCTCAACGCGACCCGAACCGGCTGACCGCCCGACCTACGACCATGTGGCACAACGCGCGCCTGCTCAACCTGATCGCCTCAGCGCTCTATGCGCTGGTGGCGCTCATGGCGCTTGGCGCCGGCCTGCTGTGGCTGGCGCAGCGGCCCGTTTTCGCCATCACGCACGTGGAGCTGACGTCCACGGACGGCAGCCAGCTGCGCCACGTGAACGCGCCGAGCGTGCGGGCCAACGCGCTGAACAAGCTGTCGGGCAATTTCTTCACGCTCGACCTGAACGCCGCGCGCCAGGCGTTCGAATCGGTGCCATGGGTGCGCCATGCCAGTGTGCGGCGCGAATGGCCGAACGGGCTGGCCGTGCAGGTGGAAGAGCACGAGGCGCTGGGCACCTGGGGCGGCACGGACAGCGGGCGGCTGATCAACACCTATGGCGAGGTGTTCGTCGCCAACACGGCCGAGGCCGAGGAAGACGCCCAGTTGCTGGCGCTGGACGGCCCGCCGGACAGCGAGGAAGACGTGGTCGCCAAGCTGGAAACGATGCGCGAGTGGTTCAGGCCGATCCAGGCCGAGCCGCTGGCGGTGGCGCTGTCCGGCCGCTATGCGTGGCGGGCGCGGCTGTCGAACGGGATGGTGATCGAGTTCGGCCGCGAGCAGAACGACGAGGACCGCGGTGCCATGGAGGCGCGGGTCAAGCGCTTCGTGGCGTCGTGGCCGCAGCTGACGCAGCAGTGGGGCAAGCAGATCGAATACGCCGACCTGCGCTACCCCAACGGTTTTGCGATCCGCACGGCGAACGTGCGCTTCCTGACCGAGGACCAGGCGAAGGCCGCGGCCAAGGCGGCGGCCAAGGAAGCAACGAAGGCGGCGGCAGCGGGTGCCGCCCAGGCGGCTTCGGCCGGCCACTCCAACAACAATCCGACGCGACTCAAGAGTAAGAACGCGGAGAAAACTCGATGAGCAAGGAATACAAGGACCTTCTGGTCGGTCTCGACATCGGCACCTCGAAGGTGGCGGCCGTGGTGGCGGAACTGCGCCCCGACGGCAGCTACGAGGTCATCGGGATGGGCCAGTCAGAGTCCAAGGGTTTGAAGAAGGGGGTCGTGGTCAACATCGAGGCCACCGTGCAGTCCATCCAGCGCGCGCTGGAGGAGGCCGAGCTGATGGCCGACTGCAAGATCGCCGAGGTGTTCACGGGCATCGCCGGCAGCCATATCCGCAGCTTCAACTCCAGCGGCATGGTGGCGATCAAGGACAAGGAGGTCACGCAGACGGACGTGGCCCGCGTGATCGAGACGGCCAAGGCGGTCAACATCCCGACCGACCAGCAGATCCTGCACATCCTGACGCAGGAATTCATCATCGACGGCCAGGAAGACGTGCGCGAGCCCATCGGCATGAGCGGCATCCGGCTGGAGGTGAAGGTGCACATCGTGACCGGCGCGGTCAGCGCGGCGCAGAACATCGTCAAGTGCGTGCGCCGCTGCGGGCTGGAGGTGCACGACCTGATCCTGCAGCCGCTGGCGTCGAGCCTGGCCGTGCTGACCGAGGACGAGAAGGAACTGGGCGTGGTGCTGGTGGACATTGGCGGCGGCACCACCGACATCGCCATCTTCAGCGAAGGCGCGATCCGCCACACGGCCGTGATCCCCATCGCCGGCGACCAGATCACCAACGACATTGCCATGGCGCTGCGCACCCCGACGCCCGACGCCGAGGACATCAAGATGCAGTACGGCATTGCCAAGCAGGCCATTGCCGACCCGGAAGACATGATCGAGGTGCCCGGCGTGGGCGACCGCGGCACGCGCACGCTGAGCCGCCAGGCGCTGGCCGCCGTGATCGAGCCGCGCATCGAGGAGCTGTACTCGCTGGTGCACCAGGTGGTGCGCGAATCCGGCTACGAGGAGCTCCTGTCGTCGGGCGTGGTGATCACGGGCGGCACGGCGATGATGCCGGGCATGGTCGAGCTGGGCGAGGACATCTTCCTGAAGCCGGTGCGCGTGGGCGTGCCCGAGTATCGCGGCAACCTGCACGAGGTGGTGAAGAGCCCGCGCTATTCCACCGTGATGGGCCTGCTGCAGGAAGGCTGCGTGCAGCGGATGCGCGGCCGCAAGGTGGCGGTGCAGAGCGGGCAGGTCAAGCAGGTGTGGACACGCATGAAGGAATGGTTTGTTGGCAACTTCTGAGCCGCAAGCGTGTCAGGAAATTCTTAAGTGCAACGCGCCTGTTGCAGTCAGCGGATCGGCGCGTGGCACGTTGAGCAGGATCAGGCAGTTTTTCAGCAGTATTGGCGAGTAGTTCTTTGATGGTTTCTTGTTCAGGAACCAAGGGTTGCGGCGGGGAGGCCGCAGCGTTTGGGGACTGATTTTTCTCGGAGGCAGTGATGGACTTTGACATGATCGAAACGGAGATTCAGGACGGCACCATCATCAAGGTGGTGGGCGTGGGCGGCGCGGGCGGCAATGCCGTGCAGCACATGATCAGCCGTGGTGTGCAGGGCGTGGAATTCATCTGCATGAATACCGATGCCCAGGCGCTCAAGCGTTCCACGGCGTCGCGCGTCCTGCAGCTCGGCAACACCGGCCTGGGCGCCGGTGCCAAGCCCGAAGTGGGCCGCAACTGCGCCGAATCGGCGCGCGAGCAGATTGCCGACGCGCTACGCGGCGCCCACATGGTCTTCATCACTGCCGGCATGGGCGGCGGTACCGGTACCGGTGCCGCGCCGATCGTGGCGCAGGTGGCCAAGGAAATGGGCATCCTGACCGTGGGCGTGGTCAGCAAGCCGTTCGACTTCGAAGGCGCACGCCGCGCCAAGGTGGCCGAACATGGCTCGGGCGAGCTGGAAGCGTCGGTGGACTCGCTGATCGTTGTGCTCAACGAGAAGCTGTTCGAGGTGATGGGCGACGACGCCGAGATGGACAAGTGCTTCCAGTGCGCCGACGACGTGCTGCACAACGCCGTGGCCGGCATCGCCGAGATCATCAATGTCGACGGTCTGGTGAACGTCGACTTCGAGGACGTGAAGACGGTGATGGGCGAGCAGGGCAAGGCCATGATGGGCACGGCAACCGTGTCCGGCGTGGACCGCGCCCGCCTGGCCGCCGAGCAGGCCGTGGCGAGCCCGCTGCTGGAAGGCGTGGACCTGTCCGGCGCGCGCGGCGTGCTGGTCAACATCACGGCCAGCCGCTCGCTGAAGCTGTCGGAAACCAAGGAAGTCATGAACACGATCCGCAGCTACGCCGCGGAAGACGCGACCGTGATCTTCGGTACGGTGTACGACGACTCGATGGGCGACGCGCTGCGCGTGACCGTGGTGGCGACGGGCCTGGGCCGTTCGGCCAAGAAGCAGCAGCCGATGACGCTGCTGAAGACCGGCACGGACAACATCCCCGTGCAGATGATGGCCGGCCTGACCGCCGCGCCGGCACATGCCTCGCCCGACTACAGCAACCTGGACACCCCGGCGGTGTGGCGCAGCTCGCGTGAGTCGGCATCGGCCCACGTCGCGGCGCTGCAGGAAAAGGGCGTGGACACGTACGACATCCCGGCCTTCCTGCGCAAGCAGGCAGACTGAGTTGGGCTCCGGCGGGGCGGCGGCTGCGGCCGTGCGCCTGGCAGGTTGTCCGAAGTCCGTCACGCATCGCCTGGGCGCTCCCTATCCGCCCGGCGATAGCCTGGACTGACGTCGCCCGTCAGCGCGCACGGCGAATAGCCGCCGCGCCATGCCGCATGTCGTCCGTCGCATCCCGTTGCCGGGCAGGCAGGCCATCGGCCGCCTCCCCGGACTGGTTTCCCGCCCTCCCGGCGGCGGGATGTCTCCGCCCGCGCGGCGCGTTCCCGTAACGCGCCGCGCGGCGTTTCGACCGTACAAGGTATGCCCGCTGCACACGCATGGCCGCACGGCCTGTCGCGACCCCATTCCGCGACGGCATTCGGTCTATGATGCAGGCAGGTTTCTCCCCCCTGAAGGACAATTCCCATGATCGCCGTTGGCCAGCGCGTCCCCGACGCCACGTTGTACGAGTTCTTCGAGACCGAGACCGGCGGCTGCGCGCTCGGTCCCAATGCGTTTCCAGTGGCCGAACTGGTCAAGGGCAAGAAGATCGTGGTGTTCGGGCTGCCCGGCGCGTTCACGCCGACCTGCTCGGCCAAGCATGTGCCCGGTTTCGTCCAGTTGAACGATGACCTGCGCGCCGCCGGCGTGGACGAAGTGTGGTGCCACTCGGTCAACGACGCATTCGTGATGGGCGCCTGGGGTCGCGAGCAGAATGCTGGCGGCAAGGTCCGCATGATGGCCGATGGCGCCGGCGAATGGGCGCGCGCGCTGGGCCTGGACCAGGACTTGAGCCAGCGCGGCCTTGGCGTGCGTGCCAAGCGCTACGCGATGGTGATCGACGACGGCGTGGTGACCCACCTGTCGGTCGAGGCGCCCGGCGAGTTCAAGGTCAGCAGTGCCGAAGCCGTGCTCCAGGCGTTGCGTGGCTGACACGAACCGTGTCAGGAAAAGTGATTTATTAGGCTTTTCATTAACAATGCATAACACCCGGACACAAAGTGGTGCAGCGCAATACACTGACTGGTGGTAGCATCGCGTTATTGGAAATTTTGCCTAATAGCTTTTAATAATAGTTGAGGCCGTCATGCTCAAACAGCGCACTATCAAATCCGTGGTGAAGACGGTCGGCATCGGTTTGCACTCGGGTCGCAAGGTGACGCTGTCGCTGAGGCCGGCCCCCGCCGATGCCGGCATCGTGTTCACGCGCGTCGACCTGCCCGAGCCGGTGGAGATTCCGGTGGCCGCCAGCGCCATTGGCGACACGCGACTCGCCTCGGTCCTGCAGAAGAACGGCGCGCGCGTGTCGACGGTCGAGCATCTGATGTCGGCCTGCGCCGGGCTGGGTATCGACAACCTCTATGTGGACGTCGACGCCGAGGAAATCCCGATCATGGATGGCAGCGCGGCATCGTTCGTGTTCCTGCTGCAGTCGGCCGGGATCGAGGAACAGCCGGCCGCCAAGCGGTTCATCCGCGTCAAGAAAGCCGTGGAGGTGCGCGAGGGCGACAAGCTGGCGCGGCTGGAGCCGTTCTTCGGCTTCAAGCTGGCGTTCACGATCGATTTCCGGCATCCGGCCGTCGACAAGACCGGCCAGACGTTCTCGATCGACTTTGCCGATACCAGCTACGTCCGCGAGATCGCCCGTGCCCGCACGTTCGGCTTTGCCCACGAGGTGGAGGCGCTGCGCGAGATGGGCCTGGCCCGCGGCGGCAGCCTGGACAACGCGATCGTGCTCGACGAGCACCGCATGCTGAACAACGAGGAACTGCGCTACGGCGACGAGTTCGTGCGCCACAAGATCCTCGACGCGATCGGTGACCTGTACGTGGTTGGCCATCCGCTGATTGGCGCGTACATCGCCAACAAGTCGGGCCACGGCCTGAACAACCAGCTCCTGCGCGCGCTGCTGGCCGACCAGGAAGCCTACGAGATCGTGACCTTCGACAAGGTCGAGGAAGCGCCAGTGGCCTTCCTGCCGCAGGCCCAGCCGGCCTTCGCCTGATCTGCCCCTGGCGCCTGCGCCAGATCAAAACCCCCGTTCGCAAGAGCGGGGGTTTTTGTTTGGGGCATGCGTTACGCGGCCACGGGCACCGGCGGCTTGGGGCCGGCTACGGCCAGTACGATCCCCAGGGCGACGCCGAGCAGCGCGGCAAACAGGATCTGGGAGTCGGGCGGCAGCAGGAACGTCAGCGTGTGGGCCGGAATCCAGAACAGCGGGATGGTCTTCTTGATGACGAAGCCCCACTGGGTCTGCCAGTCGAGTGCCTTGAGGTGGTCCGCAACGGCGATCGGCCGGCACAGCGCCCGCAGGCCGCCCCGATGGCGGGCGATATGCATGTCGGTGACCTTGTGCGCGGTCATCATCACCGGCGAGAACGTCAGGTTCATCAGCGTGCTGATGACCAGCGCGCCGGCCAGTTTCAGCGCCGTGAACTCGCCGGCCATGGCCGCGACCACCCCGTCCAGGCCCAGGTACTCCGCAAAGTAGGGCGCGCCGACGGCGAAGACCTTGAACGCCATGCTGATGAACAGGCCAAGAATCCCCCAGACCACGATCCTGGGCACGATGCCGAAGTCCCGCCCCGGATAGTGGCCGGTCCGTATGCGCTGCCCGATGACCTCGCCCAGCGTCGCCAGGAAGCCAAACTTGAAGAACGCCATCACCATGCCGTGCTCCGCATTGACGGTCTTGTAGGCCGCCAGCCAGTCGGGGAACACCGCGAACGGCACCAGCACCAGGCAGAGCAGCGCGGCCAGCGCAAGGTCCTGAAGTTTCATCGCCGGGCGCCGGTCACTTCAGGTAGCGCTCGGCGAGCGCGCACCAGTAGGCGGCGGCTGGCACCAGGCACTTGTCGTTGAAGTCGTAGCCGGGGTTGTGGACCATGCAGTAGCCGGGCTGGTCGCCGCTGCCGATGATCATGTAGCTACCGTTGGGGTGGGCTTCCAGCATGAAGGCGAAGTCCTCGCTGCCGGGCAGTTGCGGGGCGTCGGTGTGCACCTTGTCGGCGCCGAACAGCTCGCGCGCCACCTGGGCCGCGAACTCGGTGGCCTCGCCGCCGTTGACCAGTACCGGGCTGCCGTTGACGTGCGTGACCTCGGCGGTGGCGCCGAAGCTCTGCGCCTGCAGTTGCGCAACTTCGCCAATCCGCTTGAGCAGCAGCGTCCGGACGTCGGGATGCAGCGAGCGGACACTGAGTTTCATCAGCGCCTTGCTGTTGATGATGTTGGGCGCCTCGCCCGACTGGATGCTGCCGATGGTGATTACCGCCGCCTCGAACGGCGAGACATTGCGCGAAACAATGCTCTGCAGCGCCGTGCCGATATGGCACGCGACCAGCGTGGCATCGATTGCCTTCTCGGGGATCGCGCCGTGGCCGCCGACGCCCTGGATTTCGATGTGCAGCGTGTCCGACGACGCCATGAACGCGCCCGGCCGGAAGTAGAACTCGCACTCCTTGAAGCCGGGCATGTTGTGCATGGCGAAGATCGCATCGCACGGGAACCGCTCGAACAGGCCGTCGTTGACCATGACCTTGCCGCCGTACAGCAATTCCTCGGCCGGCTGGAAGATCAGGTTCAGCGTGCCGTCGAAATTGCGCGTCCTGGCCAGGTACTCGGCGGCGCAGAGCAGGATGGCGGTGTGGCCATCGTGGCCGCAGCCGTGGAATTTGCCGGGTACCGTGCTGCTCCATGCCTTGTGGCTGGCCTCCATGATCGGCAGCGCGTCCATGTCGGCGCGGATGCCCAGCCGCTTGCCGCCGCTGCCGACCTTCAGGGTGCCCACCACCCCGGTCTTGGCCAGGCCGCGATGCACGTCGTAGCCCCAGCCTTCGAGCAGCCGGGCCACCAGGTCGCTGGTGCGGGTTTCCTCGAACCCGATTTCCGGGTGCTGGTGGATCTCGTGCCGGATCTGGACGAACTTGTCCTCGGTCTCGGCGATGGCATTCAGCATGCGTTGGTACATGGCGCTTCTCCTTTGATCGGTGCAAAGGGCCGTGAGCACGACCGAATCCATTCTATGGGCCGGGAAGACGCACCAAATTGCCCGGCGTCATGGTTTGGCCGACGACGGGCGAGAGGGAAGGATCAGCGGCGGGAGGCGGGTTCAGCGGTGGCGCGCCAGCAACGCGCGGACGGCGTCCTTGAGCGGCGAGTCGTCGAGGTCGCGCGCGAGCGCGTCCATGCTTTGCAGGCCGGCCGGCGGCAGATTCTGCGTGCGCGGCTTGCGCTCGACCGGGCCGGTGTCCCAGTCCGCGCGGCCCACCTCGGGCTGCACGCGCACCCGGATCGCCGTCACCTGCGAGCCGCGTTGCTGCAGCCGGGCGAGCAGGGTGGGCACCACCTGCCGGACCCGCGCGGCGGCCGCACCGTGGGCTGCCAGCAACAGCAGCGTCTGCTCGGCCTGCGGCCCGCGGTTGTCGGTCTTGACGCCGGCCACCGCGATGCCGCCGCGCAAGGCGGGCGGCAGCAGCGCAAAGACCTCCGCTTCCAGCGACGCCAGTTCCCGCGCCGTCCGCATCAGGGACGACACAGGCCCGGACTTGGCCAGCCAGTCGTTCAGCGGCTTGGCATTGGGCGTCTGGAGGGCGTGGTGGGTGAACATGCGCATGCGCGCATTCTATCGCGCAATCCCGGCCGGACACGGGCCGAAATGCGCGGCCGCCCGCCCGGCCGCGTGTGCGCGATGTGCCACTGGGAGGGCGCCGTGCCGGCCCGCCGGAACATTGCGGTGGCCGCGCCAGTCCCAACCTGCTGGACGGGTCGCCGACGCGTTCGCGCCCGGCTGTCGGTCCGTGCAGAATCTGCGCCTGCCACAGGCCCGGTCAGGACTTCGGCACATGATAAACTCGGCGTTTTGCGCCAATCTACCCATTGCCCGCGCGGATCTGGCCGGACGTACGCCGGACTGCGGGGCAGGTGAAAGCACTCGATGATCACGGGCCTTCTCAAGAAAGTCTTCGGCAGCCGCAACGAACGGCTGATCAAACAATATCGCCGCACGGTCGCGCAAATCAACGCGCTCGAGCCGAAGTACGAGGCGCTTTCGGACGACGAACTGCGCGGCATGACGGAGACGTTCCGCCAGCGCCATGCCGGCGGCGAGTCGCTCGATTCCCTGCTGCCCGAGGCGTTCGCGGTCTGCCGCGAGGCCAGCAAGCGCGTCATGAAGATGCGTCACTTCGACGTGCAGATGATCGGCGGCATGGTGCTGAACGACAACAAGATTGCCGAAATGCGCACCGGCGAGGGCAAGACGCTGACCGCCACGCTGGCCGTGTACCTGAATGCGCTGACGGGCAAGGGCGTGCACGTGGTGACCGTCAACGACTACCTCGCCCAGCGCGACGCCGAGTGGATGGGGCGCCTGTACAACTTCCTGGGCCTGTCGGTGGGCGTGAACCTGTCGCAGATGCCGCATGACCAGAAGCAGGTGGCCTACAACGCGGACATCACGTACGGCACCAACAACGAGTTCGGCTTCGACTACCTGCGCGACAACATGGTCTACGACCCGTCGCAGCGCGTGCAGCGCCCGCTGCACTACGCGATCGTCGACGAGGTGGACTCGATCCTGATCGACGAGGCGCGCACGCCGCTGATCATCTCGGGCCAGGCCGAGAACCAGACCGACCTCTACCAGCGCATGAACGGCATTCCGAAGCTGCTGGAGCGCCAGGTCGGCGAGGAAAAGGCCGACGGCACCGGCGTGGAGAAGCCCGGCGACTACTACGTGGACGAGAAGGGCCACCAGGTCTACCTGACCGAAGCCGGCCACGAGAAGGCCGAGCAGATCCTGGCCGCCCAGGGCCTGATCGGCGAGGGCGAGTCGCTCTACGCGCCGCAGAACATCACGCTGATGCACCACCTGTACGCCGCGCTGCGCGCGCACAGCCTGTTCCACCGCGACCAGCACTACGTGGTGCAGAACGACGAGGTGGTCATCGTCGACGAATTCACGGGCCGCCTGATGACGGGCCGCCGCTGGTCCGACGGCCTGCACCAGGCCGTGGAAGCCAAGGAAGGCGTGTCGATCCAGCAGGAAAACCAGACGCTGGCGACGATCACGTTCCAGAACTACTTCCGGATGTACGAGAAGCTGGCCGGCATGACCGGCACGGCCGATACCGAGGCGTACGAGTTCCAGGAAATCTACGGCCTCGAAGTGGTCGTCATCCCGACCAACCGCCAGGCCCAGCGCAAGGATTTCCAGGACCAGATCTACAAGACGTCCAAGGAACGCTACGACGCCGTGGTGCGCGACATCCGTGACTGCTACGAGCGCGGCCAGCCGGTGCTGGTGGGCACGACGTCGATCGAGACGTCCGAGTACCTGTCGGACCTGCTGAACAAGGAAAAGCTGCCGCACCAGGTGCTGAACGCCAAGCAGCACGAGCGCGAGGCCGAGATCGTGGCGCAGGCCGGGCGGCCCAAGATGATCACGATCGCGACCAACATGGCCGGCCGCGGTACCGACATCGTGCTGGGCGGCAACGTCGAGAAGCAGTCCGGCTTCATCGAGGCCGACGCGAGCCTGTCCGACGCCGAGAAGGCGTCGAAGATCGAGCAGCTCAAGGGCGAATGGCAGTCGCTGCACGAGCAGGTCAAGGCGTCGGGCGGCCTGCACATCGTCGGCACCGAGCGGCATGAATCGCGCCGGATCGACAACCAGCTGCGTGGCCGTGCTGGCCGCCAGGGCGACCCCGGTTCGTCGCGCTTCTACCTGTCGCTGGACGACCAGTTGCTGCGGATCTTCGCCGGCGACCGCGTCCGCGCGATCATGGAGCGGCTGAAGATGCCCGAGGGCGAGCCGATCGAGGCCGGCATCGTCACGCGCTCGATCGAATCGGCGCAGCGCAAGGTGGAAGGCCGCAACTTCGACATCCGCAAGCAACTGCTGCAGTACGACGACGTTGCCAACGACCAGCGCAAGGAAATCTACAAGCTGCGCAACGACGTGCTGGAAGCGCGGGACGTGGGCGACATGGTGGCCAACCTGCGCGAGAGCGTGCTGATCGAGCTGTTCCGCGACCACGTGCCGGCCGAGACGATGGAAGAGCAGTGGGACATCGCCGGACTGGAACAGCGCCTGCGCGAGGACTGGAACCTGGACGTGCCGCTGGCCAAGACCATCGAGGGCGCGCAGAGCATCGAGGACGACGAGCTGCTGAACCTGGTGCTGGGCGCGGCGCGCGACAGGTACGACGCCAAGGTGGCCCAGGTGGGCCGCGAGTCGTTCGCCGGCTTCGAGCGCTCGGTCATGCTGCAGAGCATCGACACGCACTGGCGCGAGCACCTGGCCGCGCTGGACCACCTGCGCCAGGGCATCCACCTGCGCGGCTACGCCCAGAAGGACCCGAAGCAGGAATACAAGCGCGAGTCGTTCGAACTGTTCGCCCGCCTGCTGGACGTGATCAAGAGCGAGGTCACGCGCGTGGTGTTCAACGTGATGATCCAGTCGCCGGAGCAACTGGAGCAGGCGTCCGAGGAGATCGAGGAAGGGCTGTCGCACCTGGAGAACGTCCAGTACAAGCACGACGAATTCGCCGAAGGCCGCGAGCCGGTGGAGCAGTCGCCGGTACGCAGCGGTGCCTCGGCGGCGGCCATGGCGGCCATGGGTGGCGACGTCGCGCTGGCCGGCATGCCGAAGGTGGGCCGCAACGACCCCTGCCCGTGCGGATCGGGCAAGAAGTTCAAGCAGTGCCACGGCAAGCTGAGCTGAGCCCGCCGCACGCCCCGCAGTGATAGAGAGACATGCCCGCTTGAGTCCGTGCTCAAGCGGGCATGTTCGTCAGAAGCATCGAAGATTTTGAGGAAACGCACATGCCCGTGAACTTGCCCCTGCCGCTGGCAGAGAACCTGAAATCCGTCGCTGGTGTCGAGCTCGGCTGGGCCGAGGGTGGCATCCGCAAGGCCAATCGCAAGGACGTGCTGGTGGTGAAGCTGGCCGAGGGCAGCACGGTCGCGGGCGTGTTCACGCGCAACCGCTTCTGCGCCGCGCCGGTGCAGGTGTGCCGCGAGCATCTGGCCGCGGGCGCCGGCATCCGCGCGCTGGTGGTCAATACGGGCAACGCCAACGCCGGTACCGGCGAGCCGGGCCTGGCCGCCGCGCGCGCCACTTGCAACGCCGTGGCCAGCCTGTTCGCGATTGGCGCGAACCAGGTGCTGCCGTTCTCGACCGGCGTGATCCTGGAACAACTGCCGCTGGACCGCCTGACCGCCGCGCTGACGCCGGCCATCGCCAACCTGCGCACCGACAACTGGCTGGCCGCCGCCGAGGCGATCATGACCACCGACACGCAGCCCAAGGCGGCGTCGCGCACGGTCCAGATCGACGGCAAGACCGTGACGATGTCCGGCATCAGCAAGGGCGCCGGCATGATCCGCCCAAACATGGCGACGATGCTGGGCTTCATCGCCATGGACGCAGCCGTGCCGCAGCCGGTGCTGCAGCAGCTGGTGACGCACGCGGCCGACCACTCGTTTAACAGCATCACCATTGATGGCGATACGTCGACCAATGACTCGTTCGTGCTGATCGCGTCCGGCCAGGCCGGCGTGACCGTGGACCGCACCGACGGCCCGGCCTTCCAGGCGCTGCGCGACGCCGTGACGTCGCTGGCCCAGGAACTGGCCCAGATGATCGTGCGCGACGGCGAGGGCGCCACCAAGCTGATGACGATCCGCGTGGAAGGCGGCAAGGACGTGGCCGAGTGCCGCCAGATCGCCTACGCCGTGGCCCATTCGCCGCTGGTCAAGACCGCGTTCTACGCGTCGGACCCCAACCTGGGCCGTATCCTGGCCGCCGTGGGCTATGCCGGCGTGGATGACCTGGACGTGGGCGGCGTGAACCTCTGGCTCGACGACGTGCTGGTGGCCCGCAACGGCGGCCGCAACCCCGAGTACCGCGAGGAAGACGGCCAGCGCGTGATGAAGCAGGCCGAGATCACGGTGCGCATCGCGCTGGGCCGTGGCCAGGCCGAGGCCACGGTGTGGACCTGCGACCTGTCCCACGACTACGTGTCGATCAACGCCGACTACCGTTCCTAAGCCGACCCTTTTCGTTTTCGCCCTGGAAGAAGCGCCCCATGTCCGACCTCGCCGCCCGCCTCGATGGCTTCCTCGCCCGCCTTGAACAATGGCTGCCGCCCGAACTGACCGATGCGGACTGGCAGGAGGCCGTGGCGTTTCGCTGGCGCAAGCGGCAGAGCCTGTTCGGCAACATCGGCTACCTGCAGGCCATCCGCCAGCTGCCGCCGATCCATCTGGACGACCTCAAGAACATCGACCGCCAGAAAGACGCCATCGTGGCCAACACGCGCCAGTTCGTGAACCGCCTGCCGGCCAACAACGTGCTGCTGACCGGCGCGCGCGGCACCGGCAAGTCGTCGCTGATCAAGGCGTGCCTGAACGAGTACGTGCAGCACGGCCTGCGGCTGGTGGAGGTGGACAAGGACGACCTGGGCGACCTGGGCGACATCGTCGAGAAGCTGGCGTCGCGCGCCGAGCGTTTTGTGATCTTCTGCGACGACCTGTCGTTCGAGGAGGGCGAGTCGGGCTACAAGTCGCTGAAGTCGGCGCTGGACGGCTCGGTGGCCGCGCAGTCGGACAACGTGCTGATCTACGCCACGTCGAACCGTCGCCACCTGCTGCCCGAGTACATGAAGGACAACGAGACCTACCAGCACACGGCCGATGGCGAGATCCATCCGGGCGAGGTGGTGGAGGAGAAAATCTCGCTGTCCGAGCGGTTCGGGCTCTGGCTGTCGTTCTATCCCCCGAAGCAGGACGAGTACCTGGCCATCGTCGGCCACTGGCTGTCGCATTTTGGCTGCACGCCGGCCGACATCGAGGCGGCCCGTGGCGACGCGCTGGTCTGGGCGCTGGAGCGCGGCTCGCGCTCGGGGCGCGTGGCGTGGCAGTTTGCGCGCGACTGGGGCGGCAAGCACGGCAAGCCGTTCGTGGCGGACAAGGCGTAAGCGGGCATGACGGGACACGCGGAAACCGTGACGACGCCCGACGGGCAGACGCGAAAGGTCACCGAGGTGGCCGTGGGCGTGATGATCCAGCCCGACGGCCGCTTCCTGCTGGCGCAGCGGCCGGCCGGCAAGCCGTACGAAGGCTATTGGGAATTCCCGGGCGGCAAGCTGGAACCCGGCGAGACCGTGGAGGCCGCGCTGGCGCGCGAGCTGCACGAGGAACTGGGGCTCGACATCGTGCGCAGCGAGCGCTGGCACACCCTGGAACACGATTATCCGCACGCCTATGTGCGGCTGTATTTCTGCAAGATCACCGACTGGCGCGGCGAGCCGGTTGGCCGGGAGGGGCAGGCGTTTGCCTGGCAGGCCGTGCCCGTGGACGTTGGGCCGTTACTGCCGGCCACCATCCCGGTGGTCGACTGGCTGGCGGAAGAGTCCCGCCACTGCTGACTACGCAGATAATTCATGCCCGGCCACAAGCCGGGCATTTTCGTTAACCATCCACAAGACGAATCAGGAGGCTTCATGCAACGTGTCGATCGTATCGATGACGCGGTCTCGCTGCCCGAACTGACACTGCGCGGCATCATCCTCGGTGCGCTGATCACCGTGGTGTTCACCGCGTCCAACATCTACCTGGGGCTGAAGGTGGGGCTCACGTTCTCGTCGGCCATCCCGGCCGCCGTGATATCGATGGCCGTGCTGCGGCTGTTTCCGCACGCCAACATCCTCGAAAACAACATGGTGCAGACGCAGGCTTCGGCCGCGGGCACGCTGTCTTCAATCATCTTCATCCTGCCCGGGCTGGTCATGCTGGGCCACTGGCAGGGCTTTCCGTTCTGGCAGACGCTGGCCATCTGCGCGGCCGGCGGCATGCTGGGCGTGATCTTCAGCATCCCGCTGCGCCACGCCATGGTGGTGCAGAGCGACCTGCCGTATCCCGAAGGCGTGGCCGCGGCTGAAATCCTGCGCGTGGGCAGCGCCAGCCAGGCCGCGGGCGGGCGGCAGCAGGGCACCGGGCTGGCGGACCTGATGGCCGGCGGCGTGGCGGCGGGGCTGTTCAGCTTTGCGGCGGGCGGGTTGCGCGTGCTGGCCGAGGGCGCCAATGCGTGGCTGGCGGCGGGCGCGTCGGTCGTCCGGCTGTCGATGGGGTTCTCGCTGGCGCTGGTGGGTGCCGGCTACCTGGTCGGCATCGTCGGCGGGCTGGCGATGCTGCTGGGGCTGGTGCTGACGTGGGGCGTGGCGGTGCCGTGGCTGACGGCCATCACGCCAATGCCGGCCGGCGCCACGCTGCAGAGCTTTGGCACGTCGATCTGGAGCACGCAGGCGCGCTTTATCGGCGCCGGGACGATCGGCATCGCGGCGATCTGGACGCTCGGCACGCTGTTCAAGCCGATGGTGGAGGGCGTGCGCGCGTCGATGGGCGCGCTGCGCGGCGGCGCGGCGGCCAACGGCGGGCAGGTGCCGCGCACGCAGCGCGACATGCCGGCGGTGTGGATCGGCATCGTGACGCTGGTGCTGCTGGCGGTGCTGGCCGTCACGTTCGGCTACTTCCTTGCCCCCGCGCCGCTGGACCGCGCCGCGATGTGGAAGCTGGTGGCCTGCGCGGTGCTGTTCGCGTTCGTGTTCGGATTCCTGGTGGCGGCGGCCTGCGGCTACATGGCCGGCCTGGTCGGCTCGTCGGCCAGCCCGATCTCGGGCATCGGCATCATCGCGGTCATCCTGGTGTCGCTGCTGATCCTGGGGCTGGGCACACTGGACGGGCTGCTGGACACGCCCGAGGGCGGCAAGTTCGCGATTGCGCTGGCCATCTTCACCACCTCGGCCGTGGTGGCCGTGGCGTCGATCTCGAACGACAACCTGCAGGACCTGAAGACTGGCTGGCTGGTGGGTGCCACGCCGTGGCGCCAGCAGGTGGCGCTGCTGATCGGCTGCGCCGTGGGCGCCGCCGTGATCCCGCCCGTGCTGGAGCTGCTGTACCACGCGTACGGCTTTGCGGGCGCGCTGCCGCGGGCGGACATGGACCCGAACGCCGCGCTGGCCGCGCCGCAGGCCACGCTGATGACAGCCATCGCCACCGGCATTTTCACGCACCAGCTCAACTGGACGATAATCCTGATCGGGGTGGGGCTGGGCGTGGTGCTGATCGCCATCGACGAAATGCTGCGGCGGCGCGGCGGCACGGCGCGGCTGCCCGTGCTGGCCGTGGGCATCGGCATCTACCTGCCGCCGACGATCAGTTCGGCGCTGGTGGTGGGCGCGGTGCTGGCCTGGGCGCTGAACCGCGCGCAGCGGCGCCGGGCAGAGGCGCGCGGCGACGATGTGCAGGCCGTGCTGGCGCACGCCGAGCGGCGCGGCACGCTGCTGGCGTCGGGGCTGATCGTCGGCGAGAGCCTGGTGGGCGTGGCGCTGGCGGCCATGATCGGGCTGTCCGGCAAGGAAGCCCCGCTGGCGCTGGTGGGCGAAGGGTTTGCCGTCACGGCGCAGTGGCTCGGGCTGGCGGCGTTCGTGCTGGTCTGCGCGGGGTTCTGGCGGCGGGTGATGGCGGCCCGCTGAGCGTCGCGCCGGCTGCCACGCCGGTGGCGGCCGGCCAGGGCGGCCCGGGGGTCAGTCGTCCGGATCCTCGGGCAGCTCGGGCGACGAATCGCCGGGCTTGCCGCCGATCACGTATTTTTCGGACGCCCATGCGCCCAGGTCGATCTGCTTGCAGCGATCGGAGCAGAACGGGCGGAACTTGTTTTCCGGCACCCAGGCAACATCCTTGCCGCAGGTGGGACATTTGACGACGGCTGGCATCGTGGTGAACTTCAGAAATTGCAGAGCTTGAGCAGGAACGGGATGTCCGCATCGACGGAGCGCGGCCGCATGTCGCCGTCCTGCTGGGTAAAGCGCACCCAGAGCATGTACTTGTTGGCGCTCATTTCCGGGATGAAGGCCAGCAGCGACTCGTCCAGGTAGACCTGCATCAACTGGTAGCTGCGGCCGGACAGCATCTGCTGATAGCTGCCGCCCGTGGCGATGACCTTGCCGCTCTGGCCCGACTCGCGCAGCAGGCGCAGCACGATGGTGGCGCCCATGCGCAGCGACGCCAGCGGGCGCGCCCACTTCAGGATATCGGCGCGGCGGTCCTCGGCGGGACGGTGTTGCCACGCGAAATAGGCGGGCAGGTCGAACTCGCAGGTGCCGCCCGGAATGATCGCGCGGCTGCGGATGCTGGTGAGCCACTCGTTGTCGGTCAGCAACTGGCCGGCCTTGCCCACGGTCTGGTTCAGCGCCGCGATGCCCTGTTCGATCTCGGAAATGACGCTGACCAGCGCGTCCTGGTCGATCTGCGGGTTGGCCCGCAGCGGCGCCAGGGCCTGGCGCTGGCGCTCCAGTTCCTTGATCAGGTCAGTCTTGAGATCGGCGCGGCCGGCCACGTCGATGATCTCGAAGATCGTCGTGATGGCAACGTGGTGCTGCAGCGGATGTTCCTGCCCAAGGAAATAATCCAGCCGATCGAACAGGTCTTCCAGGCGCAGGAGCGTCCTGATGCGTTCGTTGAAAGGATATTCGTACAGGATCAAGTCGGTATCCGTGCTGCGCGCCGAATGGCGGTGGTTTCAGTCGAGGGCGCCCGCAGGCCAGCCGGTGCCGCCGCGCACGCTTGAGGGAGGTCCGAGGCGGCGCAAAGGCCGTCAGCCGTCACTTGGCGCGCCATCTCCGGCATGTTTCAGCGCATTCTATGCGAGTCGGCGCCCGAGGACAAATCGAATGTTCCCAAGGTGGCCCGTAACAAACGTGGCCGGGCTACGCGCTGGCCGACAGCGACCGGTACAGCGTGTCGAGCCGCGCCACCTGCGGTGCCAGGGCTTCGGGCGGGCCGTCGTTGTCGACCACGTCGTCGGCCACGGCCAGCCGCGCCGCGCGCGTGGCCTGCCGGTTCATGATGGCCTGTACCTGTTCGCGCGTGAACCCGTTGCGGGCCATGACGCGCGCCACCTGCGTCTCTTCCTGGCAGTCCACCACCAGCACGCGGCCAACCCGCGCGCGCCACGTGCCCGATTCCACCAGCAGCGGCACGACGTAGATCAGGTACGGATGCTGGCCGGCCGCCCGGATCGCGGCGGCGCGCGACGCGGTGAGCTGGCGGATCAGCGGATGAGTGATGGCTTCGAGCCGGGCCTTGGCGGACGGGTCCGAGAACACCAGCCCGCGCATGGCGTCGCGGTCCATCGCGCCGTCGGCACGCAGGCAGCGCGGGCCAAAGGCTTCCACCAGCGGCGCGATGGCCAGGCCGCCGGGCGCGGTGATCTCGTGGGCGAGCAGGTCGGTATCGATCAGTGCGGCGCCGCGGGCGGCAAACAGGTCCGCGACGCGCGTCTTGCCGGAGCCGATGCCGCCGGTCAGGCCGATTTCCAGCATGGAGCGAAATCCTTCGGTGGGGATGGCGCCCACGATACCAGCTTTGCGGGCGCCGGCTGGCCGCTACAGGCCGGCCAGCAGGTCCAGCGGCAGCAGGTCGCGCCCGAGGAACATCACGACCAGCCCCGCGCCGGCAATGTACGGCCCGTACGGGAACGGCGTCTCCCGGCCCTTGCGCTGGACCAGCAGCATCAGCCCGCCAATCACGGCGCCGACGATGGACGACGTCAGGATCAGCGCCGGCAGCGCCTGCCAGCCAAACCACGCGCCCAGCGCCGCCATCAGCTTGAAGTCGCCGTGACCCATGCCGTCGTGGCCACGGACCAGCGCGTAGACGAGGTTGACCAGCCAGAGCACCAGGTAGCCGGCCGCCGCGCCGATCACGGCGTCCGCCAGCAGCGCGAAGTAGCCCTGCAGGTTCAGCAGCAGGCCCAGCCACAGCAGCGGCAGCGTGATCTGGTCCGGCAGCAGCATCGTGTCGGCATCGATCATGAACAGCGCCACCACGGCCCAGACCATGACGATGGCCGCCAGCGCCTGCACCGACGGCCCGAAGTGCCAGGCCGCCAGCGCGGTGAGGACGCCCGTCACCGCCTCCACCAGCGGATAGCGGACGCTGATCGGCGCCTTGCACGCCGAGCACTTGCCGCGCAGGAACAGCCAGCTCACGACCGGCACGTTCTCCCATGCCGCGATCTTGTGCCCGCAATGCGGGCAGGCCGAGCGCGGCACCATCAGGTTGTACCGGTCGGGGTGCGGCAGCGGCTCGCCGCGCACCTCCGCGATGTAGTTGGCTTCCTCGCGATCCATCATCCGGGGCAGGCGATGGATCACCACGTTGAGAAAACTCCCAACCAGCAGGCCGAGCAGGCCGGCCACCGCGATCAGGAAGACCGGCGGCCAGGCCGCCAGCGATGCCAGCGTGGCGACGCCACCCGGGCCAAATGCAGCTTGCATTGCGTTACACCTGTCGTTGCGCCGTCCTCAGACCACCTGGCCCAGCTTGAAGATCGGCAGGTACATGGCCACGACCATGCCACCGATCAGCACCCCGAGGATGACGATGATCAGCGGCTCGATCAGGCTGGAGATGGCCGCCACGGCGTCGTCCACCTCGCGCTCGTAGAACTCGGCCACCTTCAGCAGCATGTTGTCCAGCGCGCCCGATTCCTCGCCGATCTGCGTCATCTGCAGCACCATGTTGTCGAACACGTGCGTGGCCTGCATGGCGTTGGTCAGGCTGGTACCGATCCGCACGGCCTGCTCGATCTCGCGCGTGGCATCGTAGTAAATCCAGTTGCCAGCCGCGCCCGCTACCGATTCCATCGACTCCACCAGCGGCGTGCCGGCCGCGAACATCGTGGCCAGCGTGCGGGTCCAGCGGGCCACCACGGCCTTGCGGAACAGGCTGCCGAAGATCGGCATCTTGAGCAGCGCCTTGTCGTGCCAGCGCTGCACCTTTTCCGATGTCTTGCGCGCCCGGAAGTAGCCGATGATCGACAGGATCGGCCCCCCGACGATCAGGTACCAGTACTCGACGAAGAAGTCCGAGATGCCGATCACCACCTGGGTCGGGGCGGGCAGGGCGGCGCCAAAGCTGGAGAACACGCCCTTGAACGCCGGAATCACGAACAGCATCAGCACCACGGTCACCGCGAACGCCACGGTCAGCACGGCGATCGGGTAGATCATCGCGGACTTGATCTGGCTTTTCAGCGCGATGCTCTTTTCCATGTACAGCGACAGCCGCTCCAGCAGCGCATCGAGGATACCGCCCTGTTCGCCGGCGTCGATGAGGTTGCAGTAGAGTGTGTCGAAGTACCGGGGTTGCCGGCGGAACGCCTGCGCCATGCTGCTGCCAGACTCGATGTCGAAGCGGATGTCGTTCAGCAGTTGCGTGAAATTCGGGTTGGCATGGCCGCGCGCGATGATGTCGATCGACTGCAGCAGCGGAATGCCCGCCTTGAGCATCGTCGACAGCTGGCGCGTGAAGTACGCGATGTCCTTCTCGGTGATCTTCTTGCCGCGCGCCGCCTTGCGCTTCTTCATCTTGACGACGGTCAGCCCCTGCTTGCGCAGGGTGGCGGTCACCTCGGCCTGGCTCTCGGCCCGCTGCTCGCCCTTGAAGCCCTTGCCCTTGCGGTCCTTGGCTTCCCATTCGAAGATGTACTGCGTGGGCGCCTTTCGCCCTGTCTTGGCCCGCGACGGCGCTGCCGTCCGGGCGCCCGCCGCTGGTGCGCGCGTCGCCATGATATGACCCCCGATGTCTTGCTATTGCTATTGTTTTGCGGCGCCGCACCGGGTGCGTGCGCCATGTGCGCGGCCTGCCCAACGCAAGGACTGCCCGGCCGCGCGCCCGGCTGTCCCGTTCCAACCCGTCAGTTGTTCGTGGTCGCCAGCACTTCCTCCAGCGACGTGATGCCCTGCTTGACCTTCTGCAGCCCGGCGTCGCGCAACGATAGCACGCCCTCCTTGCGCGCCTGCTCGGCGATCTGCAGCGCCGTGCCGTGCGCCAGGATGATCTGCTGCATCGCCTCGGAAATCGGCATGACCTGGTAGATGCCGCAGCGCCCCTTGTAGCCGCTGCCATTGCAGCGCTCGCAGCCCACCGGGTGGTAGGGCTTCCAGGAGCCGTCGATGTCGGCCTCGGTAAAGCCCGCGTCCAGCAGCACCTGCGGCGCCAGGTCGCCCTCGCGCTTGCACGAGCAGAGCCGGCGCGCCAGCCGCTGGGCGGTAATCATCAGCACCGACGACGCGATGTTGAACGGCGCCACGCCCATGTTCATCAGGCGGGTCAGCGTGGTCGGGGCGTCGTTGGTGTGCAGCGTGGACAGCACCAGGTGGCCGGTCTGCGCAGCCTTGATCGAGATGTCGGCGGTTTCCAGGTCCCGGATTTCGCCAACCATGATGATGTCCGGATCCTGCCGCAGGAACGACTTCAGCGCGGCGGCAAACGTCAGCCCGGCCTTGTCGTTGACGTTCACCTGGTTGATGCCGGGCAACTGGATTTCGGCCGGGTCCTCGGCCGTGGAGATATTGATGTCGCCCTGGTTCAGCATGTTCAGGAACGTGTAGAGCGACACGGTCTTGCCGCTACCCGTGGGGCCCGTGACCAGCACCATCCCGTAGGGGCGCTTGATCACTTCCATCAGCAGTTCCTTCTGCCTGGGCTCGTAGCCAAGCTGGTCGATGTCGAGCTTGTCGGTCGACGAATCCAGGATCCGCATCACGATCTTCTCGCCGAACAGCGTCGGCAGCGTCGAGACGCGGAAGTCGATGGCCTTGTCGGTCGTCTCCTTGCCGTCCTTGTCCTTCGGCACGGCAATCAGCAGCTTCATCCGGCCGTCCTGCGGCACGCGCTTTTCCGAGATGTCCAGCCGCGACAGCACCTTGATGCGGGTGGCGATCTTGTCGCGGATGTCCAGCGGGGGGCGCGCCACTTCCTGCAGCACGCCGTCCACGCGGAAGCGGATGCGGTAGAAGAACTCGAACGGTTCGAAATGCAGGTCGGAGGCGCCGCGGTTGAACGCCTCGGTCAGCAGCTTCTGCAGGAACCGCACGACCGGCGCGTCGTCGATCTCGTTGCCCGGCCCCTTGCGGGCGGCGGCCGCGGCCGACGGATCGTATTCGATCATCTTCTGCGCGGTGGGCGTGACCGGCGAGATGTTCTTCATGGTGCCCAGCGCCTCGCCGGCCGCCCGCACGTGCTTCATCAGCTTGTCGTGCTCCACCACGACCGTTTCCACGGGCAGGTTCAGCTTCTGGCGGATGGCCTCGACGCCGGCCTGGTTGGCCGGGTCCGACATCGCCACGATCACCCGGTTCTCGCGCCGGCCCAGCGGCAGCAGCCGGTGGGCGTGGAATTCCCGGTTGCCGGCCAGCGCCGGTGGCACGCGGTTGAGGTTGTACTGGGACAGGTCCAGCAGCGGCAACTGGTACTTGTCTGCCGCGAAGATTGCCACGTCGTGCGCGGACATCGTGCCGCTGCCGATGATCTCGTCGATCAGCTGCGTTTTCTTCTCCCGTGCCGATTGCTCCAGCTGGGCGAGCAGCGCGGGCGCGATCCGCCGGCTCTGGGCAAGCGCAAGACCTAGTGTCATGGCGAAATACGGTGCAAGGGGCGCAGGCTGCCGAAGGCTGGTGGGAAAACGGCGGGCGGCGCGGTTGACTGCGGCGGGACGGCACAGGCCGGAGCTCCCGGATCGGGGCAGTTTGCCGCCGGGGTCACTTTTTGTAAAGCCAGCCCGCGCGCGCGTTGGCGTTTGCGCGACACGGCTGCAACCCTACTTGCGCGGGGGGAGGGGAATGGCGTGGGAACGGGCGCGCGCGACGGCGGCCGGAAAGCAAAAAAGCCGCACATGACTGTGCGGCTTTCTGCTGATACTGGCGATGCCCGGCGGTGCCGTGCATCGAAATCTGGTCGGGGTGAGAGGATTCGAACCTCCGGCCTCTACGTCCCGAACGTAGCGCTCTACCAGGCTAAGCTACACCCCGATTTCTGTTGCTTCCTTTGCCGTGCCGACGGTGCGTTGTCAGCAGCAAAGAACAAAATTCTAGCGGCGTTTCCTGAGGTTGGCAAGCGCCTTTCTCAAGAAAATCGACCGATCGCCGTCAGCTCTGGCGCTGGAGCGAGAACGCGCACAGTTCGATCAGCGTGTTCTTGAGCGGCGAATCGGGGAATTGCATCGCGGCGCGCTCGGCGGCCTCGGCCTCGTGGCGGGCGGCGGCGAACGTCACCTCCAGCGCGCCGCTGGCGTGGATGGCCGAGAACACGGCGTCGAAGTGCTCGGTGCCGCCCTGCACGATGGCGTCGCGCGCCAGTTCGCGCTGCTCGGCCGTGCCGTGCTCCAGCAGGTGCAGCAGCGGCAGGGTGGGCTTGCCTTCGCGCAGGTCGTCGCCGGCGTTCTTGCCCATCTGCTCGGCGCTGGCCGTGTAGTCGAGCATGTCGTCGATGAGCTGGAACGCGGTGCCGATGCGCCGGCCGTACTCGGCGGCGGCTTCCTCCATCGCGGCGTCCGCGCCGGCCAGCACGGCGCCCAACTGGGCCGATGCCTCGAACAGCTTGGCGGTCTTGTAGCGGATGACCTGCAGGTAGCGCTCGACGGTGACGTCGGGGTCGTGCATGTTCAGCAGCTGCAGCACCTCGCCCTCGGCAATCACGTTCGTGGCGTTGGAGAGAATCTCCATGATGCGCATGCTGCCGGCGTCCACCATCATCTGGAAGGCGCGCGAGTACAGGAAGTCGCCCACCAGCACGCTGGCGGCGTTGCCGAACACGGCGTTGGCCGTCTGGCGGCCGCGGCGCAGTTCCGATTCGTCGACCACGTCGTCGTGCAGCAGCGTGGCGGTGTGGATGAATTCGACCACGGCGGCCAGCTCGTGGTGGCGGTGGCCCTCGTAGCCGAACGCGCGGGCCGACAGCAGCAGGATCACCGGGCGCAGGCGCTTGCCGCCCGCGCTGATGATGTATTCGCCGATCTGCTCGACCAGCGGGACTTCCGACGACAGGCGCCGGCGGATGACGGCGTCAACGGCGCGCATGTCGGCAGCGACCGGGGCAAGCAAGGCAGTGGCGGAAGACTGGGACAAGATGAGATCACCGTTTCGGGAGGGTAGGAGGAGCCCATTGCTAGACCCCTCCCCCCTAAGAACCGTACGTGCGAGTTTCCCCGCATACGGCTCAAGCCTCTACAAAATGTATGAGTTATTCAAACACCGGCTTCACTGCGACTCTTCCGTAGTGATGAACCTGGACATGGCAGTCGGGATGTACCAGTACACGATTGCTTAGAGCGTCGGACCCACCTACTACTCTGGGTTCGATGTGATGGTCATGCCACCCGGTCTCTTTGCTTATCGCGCTGTGACACACCGCGCACAAGCCTCGCTGGGACATGAACAGCTTTGCCCACTGCTTCCGGTACGCCATGCTTTCTGCCATGCGTTCCTGTCGCAGCGTTTCGCCATACATTTCCTGCGCTGGGTCGAAAGGGTTGTAGTCCCCCCGCACCTTCTTGTGCCTCCGGATTGGCGTACTCGGGATCGAATACAGTCCTTTCCAGTAGCGTTCGCCAGCCTTGTTCACTTCCGTGGAACCGAACACCCAATTCCGATCATCGATTGATGCGAAATATTTCTTTCGCACCCAGTCAACTTTCTTTCTTCGATGTCGCCGTTTTGCCCACCGCCACAGAGCCCTAAAAATCAGGTGCTCCATTCTGGTGAACGTCGCCTTCGCAACCACTGGGCTGTGATACTGCGCCCAGCCCCTAAGCATCGGGTTCAGCGTTTGGACTAGGTCCGCCTGCTTTCGCCCGCTGTGAGCACTGATGACCTCCTTCACCTTGCAATAA
Source organism: Cupriavidus sp. SZY C1 (assembly GCF_032190535.1). Taxonomy (NCBI): domain Bacteria; kingdom Pseudomonadati; phylum Pseudomonadota; class Betaproteobacteria; order Burkholderiales; family Burkholderiaceae; genus Cupriavidus; species Cupriavidus sp. SZY C1. The sequence continues at coordinate 828,754 of NZ_JAUANU010000001.1, read as the reverse complement.
AACGTTTGTGCGTTCTTCTTGCTCGGTTTGATGAGCAGGGTTCCCGAGTACTTCCGGAAATTCCACCCAAGGAAGTCAAAGCCTTCAGCGATGTTGACGATTCGCGTTTTCTCCGTGGACAGCGAAAGCCCCCTTGTTGCTAGGAACTGTTCCACCCACGGCTTCACTTCGTTTTCTAGGACTGCCGGCGTGTAGCCGGTGATCACGAAGTCATCCGCATACCGTACGACATTCACTTTCAACTTCTTAGTATTGGTTACTCCCAGCTTTGCCCGTAGGGACTCGACCAGTTGTTGTTCCAACCCATTCAGTGCCACGTTAGCCAAGGTCGGGGAAATGATGCCCCCCTGTGGTGTTCCAGCGTCGGTCGCCTGAAACTGGCCTTGAAATACCACGCCAGCTTTCAACCACTTCCGCAGGATTGCTTTGTCCATAGGGACATTGCGTTCCAGCCAGTCGTGGCTGATATGGTCGAAACACCCTTTGATATCCGCTTCTAGGATCCATTGGGCCGAAGCCTTTCTGGATAAGTTGACGAATAGCTGGGACATGGCATCCGCCGTGGATCGATTGATCCGGAACCCATAGGAGTTCGGATCGCTCGTCCCTTCGGACACTGGTTCCAGCGCCAGCAGATACAACGCCTGCATGGCTCTGTCCAACATGGTCGGAATACCCAGAGGGCGTTCCTTCCCGTTGGCTTTGGGGATAAAGACCCGCCGTAATGGCATGGGCCGATACCCCCGGCGCTTCAACCGCCCAATGGCTTCCCATCGGGCTTCAGGCGATTTCCACTTTTCGCGGTCGACTCCTGCCGTCCGCGCACCTTGGTTCATCGCCACTCGCCTTACCGCCGATGCTTTGGCGGAAAACGAGCGGGTCAGGGATCGTTGCAGGGCTTTCACCCGGCGCCAATCCCCTTCCTGTGTTGCCTTCGCAATTCGAATCTGCATTGCCCGAACATTCCGATCAACGCGGCGCCAATTGATGTCGCCCCATCGTTGCGGGATGCCGGAGGGCGCAGATTCATCCTCTCGGATCAATGCTTCCATGCTGCTCTCCTATCTTGAGGACTTCCCCAAACAGCAGAGACAACATGCCCCCTTGGGGGCATGTCACCCCCCAAGGGAAGAAAATTAAACAAGCGAGTTCAGTCAGCCGCCTTGCGACGAAAGACCAGTTGGAAGTCTGCTCGCTTTCGCGTGGGATGATGTTTCAATCCCTATCCGGACCATTACAGCCTGGCGTTCGCTTTCTCCAACCTCCCATGCCCGCACAGCCAACAGCGTTCCTTACGGTTCGCCTGCCTGAGTCAAACTGCACTCCGGCAGCCATACGGGCTTACCACGTTCCCTGCGCATTACACGACTGGGTTAGGGCCTGCCTCTCCGCCGGTGGTCATACTAGCGACGTGTCCCGAGTTTTGAGCGGGGCATCCGACCACGTACCTTTTGGTTAGTGCCTATCAGCAGCTTTGGCACCGCAATCCTTACGACGTTTATCAGCAGTTCACTGCGTTACCCATACCAGCCAGCCCGCACCTCGACCCCTTTGCTGCTTGGAGCCTTTACATCCCCGCCTCACGGCATGGACGCACCCTTACGGGGGCAGCGTTGTCAGAAGAGCTTCACACCCCACCGTTACCAGTGACGCATGTCTCCCTAGGCTACTGCTAGTCGCATAGCAGGTTCTCTATCGAGGCACCCTCGCGGGTGTATTCGACCGAACCATAACGCGCAGAGCTATACGCTCCGGGAAACCTCACTTCATTACTTCAGTGCCTCCGTGCTGGCAGGCGCTTGACAACAGACGGGCTCTTACGAGCGCATGGCCTGTGTCCCAAAGAACGTAGCGCCGACCCTATTGGGTCGGCTTAAATGCTATGTAGCGAACACGCAGCGAAACTGCCGCTGCATGTCCATCCGCACCCTCCGGGGAGAGCGCGTACTGCAAAGACACCTGCCCAAAGGCAAGCGTCCCCGCCTTTGGGCAATGGCTGGAAATCCATCCAGCAAATAGCAAGCTGCGATTTAGCCGATACGCTGGCCTTGCCGCAACACATGGACTCGCTCCAACCTTGCGGCTGGGCTTGTCAAAGCAAGAAATGGTTGAGATTGGACGGTTCAGGCCGAGGCTTTCCCCTTGTCTCAACGAAAGGTCGATGCTCCTTACGTTGGAGCTACCCGGACACGAGTGTGCGTGTCGCACCAAAACCGGTGGATTATATGCGATGCGCATGTACCATGGCCGAAGCCTGCATCGCGGTGGAAGGGAATGTCAGGAGGGCGCGCCGCGCCGTGCCGCACCTATAATGCCGCCATGGACAAGCCCCAAGCCTCACGACGGCATGTCCGCCGCACCGCCTGGTGGGTGGCGTTTGCTGCCCTGGCCGGGTTCCTGCTGGCCGACCTGACCTGACGCCTCGCGCGCTTCACGAAGTGCGCCGCCCGCCGCAGCCATCGCCCGGCGGGCTATCTCGTTGTTTTCTTTGCGCTTTTCCGTAAACCGGTCTATAATCGCCGGTTCCTTCGGTTGCGTTTCACGCGCAAACCGTCTGCGGCGCACGAAACGGCGCCGGCTCCGGGGCTCCCCGGGGCAGCATTCATCGTTTCAATCAACATCGAGAGGTTCGACAATGTACGCGGTCGTAAAAACCGGCGGCAAGCAATACAAGGTTGCTGCTGGCGAAAAACTGAAAGTAGAACAGATACCGGCTGACATTGGCGCAGAAATCACGCTGGACCAGGTGCTCGCAGTGGGCGCTGGCGACCAAATCAAGTTTGGTACGCCGCTGGTGAGCGGGGCTTCCGTCAAGGCTACCGTTATCGCCCAGGGTCGTCACGACAAGGTGAAGATCTTCAAGATGCGCCGTCGCAAGCACTACCAGAAGCGTCAGGGCCATCGTCAGAATTACACCGAACTGCGTATCGAAGCCATCGTGGCCTGAGCTCCGGCTCGGACACCCGTTTCATCGCACTAGGTCAACTGGAGTTAAGACATGGCACAGAAAAAAGGCGGCGGTTCCACGCGGAACGGCCGTGATTCGGAATCGAAGCGTCTGGGCGTGAAGGTGTACGGTGGCCAGGCCATCAACGCCGGCGGCATCATCGTCCGTCAACGCGGCACCCGCGTGCACGCTGGTGACAACGTCGGCGTGGGCAAGGATCACACCCTGTTCGCGCTGGTGGACGGCCACGTGCAGTTCGCCGTCAAGGGCCCTGCCAAGAAGCAGCAAGTCAGCGTCGTTCCGGCGGCCTGATACAGCCTTTGCAGCACGAAAGGCCCCGCAGCACATGCGGGGCTTTTTCTTTTGTGGCGCGATAGAATGGCGCCAGCCTCGCTGGCCGGCGTCCGCCGCCGCACCCACCTCGGATACCCAACATGAAGTTCATTGACGAAGCCCGTATCGAAGCGATCGCCGGCAATGGCGGCAACGGGAGCGCTTCGTTCCGGCGCGAGAAATTTGTGCCCTTCGGTGGCCCCGACGGCGGTGACGGCGGCCGTGGCGGCAGCGTGTTCGCGCAGGCCGACCGCAATATCAATACGCTGATCGACTACCGCTACGCCAAGAAGCACGTGGCGCGCAACGGCGAGAACGGCCGTGGCTCGGACTGCTACGGCGCCGCTGGCGAGGACGTCACGCTGCGCATGCCCGTGGGCACGCTGATTACCGACATGGACACCGGCGAGGTCATCGCCGACCTGACCGAGCATGGCCAGCGCGTGTGCCTGGCCGAGGGCGGCATAGGCGGCTGGGGCAACCTGCACTTCAAGTCGAGCACCAACCGCGCGCCGCGCCAGCAGGTCGACGGCAAGCCCGGCGAGCGCCGCATGCTCAAGCTGGAGCTCAAGGTGCTGGCCGACGTGGGCCTGCTCGGCATGCCGAACGCCGGCAAGTCGACGTTCATCACGCAGGTGTCGAATGCCCGCCCCAAGGTGGCGGACTACCCGTTCACGACGCTGCACCCGAACCTGGGCGTGGTGCGCGTGGACCACGAGCAGTCGTTCGTGGTGGCGGACATCCCCGGCCTGATCGAGGGTGCCGCCGAAGGCGCCGGGCTGGGCCACCAGTTCCTGCGCCACCTGCAGCGCACCGGCCTGCTGCTCCATATCGTCGACATCGCGCCGTTCGACGAGAACGTCGACCCGGTGGCGGAGGCCAAGGCCATCGTCGGCGAGCTGAAGAAGTACGACGAAACCCTGTTCGACAAGCCGCGCTGGCTGGTGCTGAACAAGGTGGACATGGTGCCCGACGAGGAGCGCGCGGCCCGCGTGAAGGACTTCATCAAGCGCTTCAAGTGGAAGGGGCCGGTGTTCCATATCTCGGCCCTGACCGGTGAAGGCTGCCGCGAACTGATCTACGCGATCAAGGACCACCTGGCCGCGATCAAGGCCGAGGAAGCCGCCGCGCTGGCCGAACCGGACATCCGGCTCGACGACCGCCTGCACAACGTCGACCGGGGCGGCGAACAGGCGTAAGCTGCCCGGCTCCCCTACAACAACCACGGCTCGGAGACAGGAACCCCGCCATGCAATCGGTCATCGCGCAGGCTAAACGTATCGTCGTCAAAGTGGGCTCCAGCCTGGTCACCAACGACGGCAAGGGGCTGGACCACGACGCCATCGCGCGCTGGGCGGCCCAGATCGCCAAGCTGCGCGGCACGGGCAAGGAGGTGGTGCTGGTCAGCTCGGGCGCCATCGCCGAGGGCATGCAGCGGCTGGGCTGGGCGCGCCGGCCGAAGGAAATCCACGAACTCCAGGCCGCGGCGGCGGTGGGCCAGATGGGCCTGGCGCAGGTCTACGAGAGCCAGTTCGGCCGCTACGGCATCCGCACCGCGCAGGTGCTGCTGACCCACGCCGACCTGGCCGACCGCGAGCGCTACCTCAATGCGCGCTCCACGCTGCTGACGCTGCTGTCGCTGGGCGTGGTGCCGATCATCAATGAGAACGACACCGTGGTCACCGACGAAATCAAGTTCGGCGACAACGACACGCTGGGCGCCCTGGTCACGAACCTGATCGAAGGCGACGCGCTGGTGATCCTGACCGACCAGCGCGGCCTGTACACGGCCGATCCGCGCAAGGACCCGAACGCCGAGTTCGTGCACGAGGCGCTGGCCGGCACGCCCGAGCTGGAGGCGATGGCGGGCGGCGCGGGCACGTCCATCGGCCGCGGTGGCATGCTGACCAAGATCCTGGCGGCCAAGCGGGCGGCCAAGTCCGGCGCGCACACGACGATCGCGTCGGGCCGCGAGGCCGACGTGCTGGGCCGGCTGGCCGCCGGCGAGGCCATCGGCACCCAGTTGCTGGCGCCCACCGGGCGGCTCACGGCCCGCAAGCAATGGATGGCCGACCACCTGCAACTGCGCGGCCGCGTGGTGATCGATGCCGGCGCGGTGGAAAAGCTGACGGGCGGCGGCAAGTCGCTGCTGCCGATCGGCGTGACCGAGGTGCAGGGCGAATTCGCGCGCGGCGAGGTGGTGGCCTGCGTCGATACCGCCGGGCGCGAGGTCGCGCGCGGCATCACCAACTATTCGAGCGCGGAGACGCGGCTCATCGCCCGCAAGCCGTCGTCGGAAATTGAATCGGTGCTGGGCCACCTGAACGAGCCCGAGCTGATTCACCGCGACAACCTCGTACTGGTCTGATACCGGCCCGCGCAAGAAAAAACGGCGAGTCCCGCAGGGGGCTCGCCGTTTTGCGTTGGGGCGCCAGGATCGGATCAGCGGCTCGGCGCGTACGCCTTCAGGTCGCGGATGATCTGTTCCGGCTTGCCCGCCACGGTGCGGCCTTCGCAGAAGTAATCGGTCGCCAGCGTCGCCGCGTAGGCGTTGCGGGCGCGGTTCTGCATCCGGATCCACATGTCGCGCGACTCGCCCAGGTTCGGCACCCAGGCCGTGGCGCCCTTGGGCAGCGTGGCGTAGATGCGACGCTCGAAGGCGTCGCAGCGCAGGCCCTCGTAGCTGACGTTGCGGCCGCCGCCGGCGCTGGTGATGACCACCGTGTAACGCACCACGCGGTCGACGCCGACCGAGATCGACTTCGGATCCACGGCAAAGCGGAAGTCCGACGAATCGTTGACCGAGAACGGGATCAGGTCCTCGTCGCGCGGCAGGGCGGGCAGGGCCGCCTCGGCTTCCTTGAACGGCCGGTCCTCGAACGGGTTCAGGAAGCCGCTGTCGGCCGCCTTTTCCTCTTCCTCGGGCAAGCCCTTGGCCGTGGTCTTGCAGCCGGCAAGCGCCAGGCACGCCGCTGCCAGCAACAGGCCGGAGCACAGGCTCCGGCCGCTGAAACTAGTCATCCATGACTCCGGTTGGTGGTCGCCGGCGAATCCGGCGTAAGAGAAGATTCCTGCGCACTGGCCGCGCCGCCGCTGGCCACGGGCCCGGCCGAGGCGGTGGCCTCGATGGCCGGCATGCCCGCCGCCTGCCTGGCCGGCCGCGCGCCGTCGCCGTGCCGGGCGTGCCCGACGTGGTGGTGCCCGTAGGGGCTCAGTGGCACGCGGGCGCGGTTCAGGAAGCGCGACAGCTCGGTCAGCGCCAACTGGTAGACCTCGCGCTTGAACTCGATGACGGCGTCGAGCGGCACCCAGTATTCGCTCCAGCGCCAGGCGTCGAATTCGGGATGGTCCGATGCGCGCAGGTGGATGTCGCAGTCGCGGCAAACCATGCGCAGCAGGAACCAGATCTGCTTCTGGCCCTTGTAATGGCCGCGGATCTCGCGGCGGATGAACTTGTCCGGCACCTCATAACGCAGCCAGTCGCGCGTGCGACCGACAATCCTGACATGCTCCGGAAGCAGGCCGACTTCTTCTTGCAGCTCCCGATACATGGCCTGTTCCGGCGTCTCGCCGTACTTGATGCCACCTTGCGGAAACTGCCAGGAGTGTTCGCCGATTCGCTTGCCCCAGAAAACCTCGTTACGTGCGTTGATGAGGATGATGCCGACGTTCGGGCGAAAGCCTTCACGATCGAGCATGACTGCACCTCGAATCCTTTAGAATTACGTCGATTATAAGGGATGCGCGCGCAACGGCCTGACCCCGGGAATGCTGGTTTTCCCGAGCAGATGGGCAGTTTCAGGCGCGTCTCCCCGGAACCGGAAGCCCTTTGCCGCCGGCCGGCGGCGCGGCCGCCGACGGCCCGCCACGACCCGCATCACGAGAAACCAACGGATGAAAGCCTCGCATTTCTTCATTTCCACCCTCAAGGAAGCCCCCGCCGACGCGGAAATCGTGTCGCACAAACTGATGATGCGGGCCGGCATGATCCGCAAGCTGGGCGCCGGCATCTACAGCTACATGCCGGTGGGCCTGCGCGTGATCCGCAAGGTGGAGAACATCGTTCGCGAGGAAATGAACCGCGCCGGCGCCGTGGAACTGCTGATGCCGGTGGTCCAGCCGGCCGAGCTGTGGCAGGAAACCGGCCGCTGGGACAAGATGGGCCCGGAACTGCTGCGCCTGAAAGACCGCCACGAGCGCGACTTTGCCGTCCAGCCGACGTCCGAGGAAGTGGTCACGGACATCGCCCGGTCCGAAATCCGCAGCTACAAGCAGCTTCCGGTCAATTTCTACCAGATCCAGACCAAGTTCCGCGACGAGCGCCGGCCCCGCTTCGGCATCATGCGCGGCCGCGAGTTCACGATGAAGGACGCCTACTCGTTCGACCGTGACGTGGACGGCCTGAAGGTGTCGTACCAGAGCATGTACGACGCCTACGTGCGCATCTTCCAGCGGTTCGGCCTGCAGTTCCGCGCCGTGGCGGCCGACAACGGCGCCATCGGCGGGTCCGGCTCGCACGAATTTCACGTGATCGCGGAGACCGGCGAGGACGCCATCGTCTACTGCCCGACGTCCGACTACGCCGCGAACATGGAAGCCGCCGAGGCCCTGCCGCTGGCCGCCGCGCGGCCCGCGCCGGCCGAGGACCTGACGAAGACGTCGACGCCCGGCAAGGCCAAGTGCGAGCACGTGGCCGAATTCCTTGGCATGCCGCTGGCCCGGACGGTCAAGTCGATCGTGCTGGCCACCGACGGCGACGCCGGCGTGCAGATCTGGCTGCTGCTGATCCGCGGCGACCACGAACTGAACGAGGTCAAGGCGTCGAAGGTGCCCGGCCTGGCCGAATTCCGATTCGCCACCGAGACCGAGATCGTCGACACGTTCGGCTCGCCCCCGGGCTACCTGGGCCCCATCGGCACGAAGAAACCGGTCAAGGTGGTGGCGGACCGTACCGTCGCCAACATGGCCGATTTCTGCTGCGGCGCGAACGAGCGCGACTACCACTACACCGGCGTGAACTGGGGCCGCGACCTGCCCGAGCCGGTGGCGGCGGACCTGCGCAATGTCGTGGCCGGCGATGCCTCGCCGGACGGCAAGGGCACGCTGGAAATCTGCCGCGGCATCGAGGTGGGCCACGTGTTCATGCTCGGCACCCGCTATTCGGAGTCGATGAACGCCGTGTTCCTGGACGAAAACGGCAAGACCCAGCCGATGCAGATGGGCTGCTATGGCATCGGCGTCACGCGCATCCTGGGCGCCGCCATCGAGCAGAACTATGACGAGCGCGGCATCATCTGGCCGGCGGCGATTGCGCCGTTCGCCGTGGTGGTCTGCCCGGTCGGCTACGACCGCAACGAGGCCGTGAAGGCCGAGGCCGACCGCATCCATGCCGAACTGCTGGCCGCTGGCGTGGACGTGATCCTGGACGACCGTGGCGAGCGCCCGGGCGTGATGTTTGCCGACTGGGAACTGATTGGCGTGCCGCACCGCGTGGTGGTTGGCGACCGCGGCCTGAAGGAAGGCAAGGTCGAGTACCAGGGCCGCCGCGACGCCCAGGCCACCCCGGTGGCCGTGGCCGACGTGGGGGCGCACGTGCGCGGCCTGCTGGCAAGCTGACCGCCGCCCCGAGCCCACGCGCCATGCCCGCCCAGCTTCTCCCCATCCGCCGCCCCCTGGCTGCCCTGGCCGCCGGCCTGCTGTGTGCCGTGCTGGCCACGGCGGCGCATGCCGGCGCGCAGAAGGAAGAGGCGCTGGCCGATTCCGTGCGCGGCGCGCTGGCCGCGGCCATCGCCGACAACCGGCCGGTCCGGCCGGTGTTTGCGTCGGGCGCCGAGCGGCTCGGCTACCTGAAATGGCTGGGCGAGATGTCGCGCCGGCTGGAAGCGCGGCTGCCTGACCCGCAGACGCGCGTGGAACTGATCGAAACCGTCTATTACGAAGCCAAGCGCGCCGGGCTGGAACCGTCGCTGGTGCTGGGCCTGGTGCAGGTGGAAAGCGGCTTCCGCAAGTACGCGATCAGCTCGGCCGATGCACGCGGGCTGATGCAGGTGATGCCGTTCTGGGTGCGCACCATCGGCGACGGCGACACACGCAAGCTGTTCCACCTGCAGAGCAACCTGCGGTACGGCTGCACGATCCTGCGCCATTACCTTGATCGCGAGAACGGCGACCTGTACCTGGCGCTGGGCCGCTACAACGGCAGCCGGGGCCGGGCCGAGTACCCGAACGCGGTGCTGGGCGCCTGGAAGCGCTGGCAGTATTCCGAGGCCACGGTGACGATTGCGGGCGATCCGGACGGCGCCGTGCCGGCCGCCACCGCGCCGGCGCGCCGCACGCTGCCGCCGGAGTCTCCCGCGCGCAACCCGTTTTCGCCGCAGCGGCTGACCAATCCGTCATGACCCGAGAATCCCGCGCGGGCTATCGCGCGACGTCCCCCGAGCTGGAGCAATGGCTGGCGCGGCATATCGAACAGGGTTTCGATGCCGAGGCGCTGGTGCTGTCGATGCTGCGCTCGGGCTACGACGCCACGTTTGCCCGCGATACCGTCAACGCGGCCCTGGGCCATCGCGCCCCGGCGCGGCAGGCCCCGGCGCCCGCGCCGACCGGCCCGCGCGGCGTGCCCCAGCCGCCGGCGGCCGCCCCGGCCGAGACCCAGGCGCCCACCGGCCGCAACGCGTTCCACCACGACGGCCGCGACGTGCCGATCCTGTTCGCGCTGGAAGCGCCGCGCATCCTGCTGCTGCAGAACCTGCTGGACGGCACCGAGTGCGACGCGCTGATCTCGCTGGCGCGCGACCGCCTGCACCGCTCGCCGGTGGTCAATCCCGATACCGGCGACGAGAACCTGATCGACGCCCGCACGAGCATGGGCGCGATGTTCCAGGTGGGCGAGCACGCGCTGATCCAGCGCATCGAGGCGCGCATCGCGGCTATCACGGGTTTGCCGGTCGACCACGGCGAAGGGCTGCAGATCCTGAACTACAAGCCTGGCGGCGAATACCAGCCGCATTTCGACTTCTTCAATCCGAACCGCGCCGGCGAGGCGCGCCAGCTCCGCGTGGGCGGCCAGCGCGTGGCAACGCTGGTGATCTACCTGAACAGCCCGCCCTCGGGCGGCGCCACGGCGTTCCCGAAGCTGGGCCTCGAAGTGGCGCCGGTCAAGGGCAACGCGGTGTTCTTCCGCTACAAGCAGGCCGATGGCACGCTGGACGAGCGCACGCTGCACGCCGGGCTGCCCGTGGAATCGGGCGAGAAGTGGATTGCCACCAAGTGGCTGCGCGAGCATCCCTACCGCAGCCAGGTCTGATCGAACCTGGGTAGCCGGCCCCGTCACCCGGTGTCTCCCTCCGGACGGCGGGCCCGTATCGGCGCTTTTCCTCCCAACTGTACCGGTACTGTATCGTGACGTGTCCCTAGACTGAGTGCCTGTTCCAGTCTTCGGAGTCCGCCATGGCCCTGTCCGCCACGCCCCAACTTGCTGCCAGCACCAGCGTGCTGCTGGCGTACAGCGCCTTCCTGCTGGTGTCGTCGATCACGCCCGGCCCGAACAACACGATGTTGCTGGCGTCGGGTGTCAATTTCGGCCTGCGCCGTACCGTGCCGCACCTGCTCGGCATCTCGATCGGGATGGTGGTGATGATCACGGTGGTCGGCCTCGGCCTGGGGTCGGTCTTCACGGCCCTGCCGTGGACGTGGAACGTGCTGCGCGTGGCCGCCACGGCCTACCTGGTCTGGCTGGCGTGGAAGCTGGCCACGGCCGGCGACCTGCAGGACCGCGAGGTGAGCCGGCCGATGACATTCCTGCGCGCGGCCGCGTTCCAGTGGGTCAATCCGAAGGCGTGGGTGATGGCGGTGGGGGCGTGCAGCGCCTATGTGCTGCATCCGAACATCTGGGTCAACGCGGCGCTGATGGCCGTGTTGTGCGGGATGGTGAACCTGCCGAGCATCACCACCTGGGCGGTGTTCGGCGCCGGCCTGCGCCGCTGGCTGGCCAATCCGCGCGTGCTGCGCTCGTTCAACGTGACGATGGCGCTGCTGCTGCTGGCATCGCTCTGGCCGATCCTGGGCGCGGCCCCGCACGGCGGCTGAGCCGGGCAGGGCAGTGGTGGCGGACGCCCGGGGCCGGGCGCCGGCGCCGCGTCAGACCAGCGCGCGGATGGCGCCGAGATTGCGCCAGTAGCCCTTGACGTCCATGCCGCAGCCAAAGACGTAGCGGTCCGGCACCTGGAAGCCGCAGAAGTCCGGGTGCATCGGCTTGGCCTTGGTCAGCGTCTTTTCGCACAGCACGGCGGCGTGGAATTCCCTGGCGCCCATGTCCATGATGCGCTCGCGGATGGCCGCCATGGTCTCGCCTTCGTCCAGGATGTCATCCAGCACCAGCACCACGCGGTCCTTGACCGATTCGCGCGGCGCCACGCGCCACTGCATCTCGCCGCCCACGGTCTTGTTGTTGTAGCGCGAGAGGTGGATGTAGTCGAATTCCAGCGGGAACTGCAGCTTGGGCAGCAGCATGCCCGTGAACACCACGGCGCCACCCATCACGGAAAGCACCAGCGGAAAGGCGTCGCCCATGCTCGCCGTGATGTCGCTGGCCATGCGGTCCAGCGAGTCCTGCACCTCCTGGGCGCTGACGATTTCCTCGGAGCTGGCCCAGAGTTCGCGGGCCTGTTCGGCGGTCATCATGATCGGTGTGTCCTGTTACGTGTCTTTTTTGCGGAAAGGGGCGGGAGCCGGCGGATCAGCGGTTGAAGAGGCCCTTCATGCCGCCCTTCATGCCGCCCATCTGGCGCATCATCTTCATCATGCCGCCGCCCTTCAGCTTCTTCATCATGCCCTGCATCTGGTCGAACTGGTTCAGCAGGCGGTTCACCTCCTGCACCGGCACGCCGGCGCCGGCCGCGATGCGGCGCTTGCGGCTGGCCTTGATCAGCTCCGGCTTGGCGCGCTCGGCAGGGGTCATGCTGTTGATGATGCCCTCCATGCGGCGCACCTGCTTTTCGGCCTGGTCCATGTTGGCGCCCTGCGCCTGCTGCGCGAACTGGGCCGGCAGCTTGTCGACCAGGCTGCCCAGGCCGCCCATCTTCTTCATCTGGCCGATCTGGGCCTTGAAGTCTTCCAGGTCGAAGCCGCCGGTCTTCTTGATCTTCTTGGCCAGCTTCTCGGCCGCTTCCATGTCCACGCCGCGCTGGGCTTCCTCCACCAGCGCGAGGATGTCGCCCATGCCCAGGATACGCTGGGCCATGCGGTCGGGATAGAACGGCTCCAGGCCATCCAGCTTCTCGCCCACGCCCACGAACTTGATCGGACGGCCCGTGATGTGGCGCACGGACAACGCGGCGCCGCCGCGCGCGTCGCCATCGAGCTTGGTCAGCACCACGCCGGTCAGCGGCAGGGCGTCGTTGAACGCCTTGGCGGTGTTGACGGCGTCCTGGCCCAGCATGGCGTCGACCACGAACAGCGTCTCGGCGGGCTTGATCTCGGCGTGCAGCGCGGCAATCTCCTGCATCATCGCCTCGTCGATACCCAGCCGGCCGGCCGTGTCGACGATCAGCACGTCGTGGTAATGCTTGCGCGCCCAGTCCAGCGCGGCCCGGGCGATGTCCACGGGCTTCTGGTCAGGCTGCGACGGGAAGAAGTCCGCGCCCACCTGCTCGGACACGGTCTTGAGCTGCGCGATGGCCGCGGGACGGTACACGTCGCACGACACGGTCAGCACCTTCTTCTTGCGGTTTTCCTTGAGCCACTTGGCCAGCTTGCCCGACGTGGTGGTCTTGCCCGCGCCCTGCAGGCCGGCCATCAGGATCACGGCGGGCGGCTGGACGTTCAGGTTCAGCTCGTTGACCTTGGCGTCGGCCACGGCGTCGTCGCCGCCGATGATGGCGGTCAGCTCGCGCTGCACCACGCCCACCAGCGCCTGGCCCGGCGTCAGGCTCGTGACGACTTCCTCGCCAAGCGCCTTTTCCTTGACGCGTGCGACAAATTCGCGCACCACGGGCAGCGCCACGTCGGCTTCGAGCATGGCAAGGCGCACTTCGCGCAGCATCTCGGCGGTGTTGGCCTCGGTCAGTCGGGCCTCGCCGCGCATGGTCTTGACGACCCGCGCCAGGCGTTGTGTGAGGTTATCCAGCATGGCAGAAAAGGGAGAGGATTCGGCTTGGAATGCGGGGGCGCAGCCGGCATGTCGGGGGCGTTGTGGCGGGAATCCATCGCCAGAACCACCCGTGATGGCACTAAGGTAAACTGCGCAAATGGCCATTGTACTGTATGCCTTGACGGCAATTCTCTACTGCGGCCTGGCCTTCCACGGCTGGGCGACGCGCAACCCGCAACTGGCGGCCGCCGGCGGGGCAGCGGTCGGGCCGCAGGGGCGCGCCGCGGCAATGGCCGTGCTGGTGCCCGCGCCCGTGCCGGGCGACGCGGCCGCCGGGCAGCCGGCCTGGTGGCACGCGGCGGTGCTGGCCGCGCTGGTCAGCCACGGCGTGCTGCTGCACGAGACCATCTTCCCGTCTGACCACATGATGTTCGGCTTTGCCTTCGCGCTGTCGGCCATGCTGTGGCTGGGCGTGGGCATCTACTGGATCGAAAGCTTCTTCTTCTCGCTGGCCGGCCTGGGGCTGATCGTGTTCCCGGTGGCGATGCTGGCCAGCCTGATGCCGCTGGCGTTTCCGGGCGCGCAGATCCTGGGCTATGCCGCGCGGCCGCTGTTCAAGCTCCACTTCGTGATTGCCAACGTGGCCTACGGGCTGTTCACGCTGGCCGCGTTCCACGCCTTCCTGATGCTGCTGGCCGAGCGCCGGCTGCACGGCTTCAACCGGCCGGCCGCGGGCGAGCCGGCGTCCGGGCAGTGGCTGGGCCGCTGGCTGGACCTGCTGCCGCCGCTGCTGACGCTGGAAAAGCTGCTGTTCCGGCTGATCGCGGCCGGCTTTGTGCTGCTGACGCTGACCATCGCGTCGGGCTTCCTGTTCTCGGAGCAACTGTTCGCCCGCGCGTTCCGGGTGGACCACAAGACCGTGTTCGCCGTCATCTCCTGGGTGATGTTCGGCGGCATCCTGGTCGGCCGGCGCTTCCGGGGCTGGCGCGGGCGCACGGCGCTGCGCTGGGTCATCGCGTCGTTCGCCATCCTGCTGCTGGCCTATGTCGGCAGCCGCTTCGTCATCGAGGTGGTGCTGCACCGGATCACCTGACCGGGCGCGCCGTCTTCTCTCGTACCGTTCCAATCCATGGCAAGAATCTTCCTCCTGCTGGCTGTCGTGCTGGGCATCCTGTGGTGGCTGCGCGCGCGCGCCAGCGCGCAGAGGGGTGACGAGCAGGCCCAGGCGCAGGCGCGGCGCGAGGCCGCCCGGGCGGACGACGCGGACGGGTCGTCCGAGCCGATGGTCCAGTGCGCGCAATGCGGCGTGCACCTGCCGGGCAGCGACGCCATTGCCTGGCACGGCCTGCACTACTGCCGCCGCAGCCATCTGCCCGATTCCGCCGGCGAGGGCGGCGCATGACGCGGCGGCCGTCGGCCTGGGCCAGGCTGAGCGGCTGGCACCTGCTTGCGGCGCTCTGGCGCCAGCCCGAGCCGCCCGACTTCCACTGGCGCCTGCTGCGCTACTTCTGCTGGACCCGCGCCGCCGTGGCGCTGCTGCTGCTGGGCTATGCCTGGCTGCCGCTGGAGCGCGGCAGCAGCGCCGTGTCGATGGTCGGCATCGCCACCAGCGCCCGTACGGCGGCGGCCATCCCCGTGGTGGTGCCGTATCTCTGCATCGCGCTGGTCACGCTGCTCGGCACACTGTGGCGGCGCCACTTCCACCTGCGCGTGCGCGCCCAGGTCATCGTCGATCTGCTGCTGCTCGCCGCCATCTACCTGGTGCTCGGCGGCGCCGGCAGCCACGGCGAAGGGCTGGCGATGATCTTCCTGCTGCCCGCGCTGGAGGCCGGCGCGCTGACCAGCCTGCTGTTCGCGCTGTTCACGGCGGCCGTGTCGGCGATGCTGGTGATGTTCAACCCGTTCGCCCAGACGCTGCTGGCCCGCCAGGCCGACGCCAACCTGCTGGGATCGGGGCTGTTCGGGCTGGTCTTCATGATCGCCGCGCTGGTCATGTACACGCTGGCCAACCGCCAGATCGCCCAGGAGCAACTGGCGCTGGCCCGCGAGCAGGAACTGCGGCTGCAGCAGCTTGTGAACCGGCTGATGGTCAACGACATGCAGGACGGCGTGATGCTGGTGCGCGCCAACGGTGCCGTGGTGGCGGCCAACCCGGCCGCGTTCGTGCTGCTGGGCGTGCAGCCGCACGAGCGGATCAAGCAGGGGCAGGTGCGCGCCGGCGAGCGCGAGAACGTGCTGTTCGACCTGCGCCGCATCCCGCGGCTGCAGCCGCTGATGGAAATGCTGCGCGACTGGATTCATCGCAAGGACGACGTGCCGCGCATCCTGCAGTTGCTGCCGCTGCCATCGCGCCCGTCGGCCAGCCGCTCGCCGATGCTGCACACGCGGCTGCGGCTGCGCTTCGTGCTGCCGGGGCTGGCCGGGCTGCGGGCCACGCTGGGCGGTGTGTCCACGCTGGGCGGCGACACGGCCGGCCTGCACGACATGTCGCCCGAGGGCGCGGCGCGGCTGCGGCTGGCCATCGCCCAGAACGAGGCCATGGCGTGGAGCCCCGAGGACGAGACGCTGCTGCGCAGCGAGATGCGCGACACGGTGCTGGTGCATATCGAAAGCTGGGAACGCATCGCCGAGCAGGTGCAGCAGGAAAAACTGGCCGCGATGGGCCGGCTGGTAGCCAGCGTGGCGCACCAGATCCGCAACCCGCTGGCCGCGATCAGCCAGGCCAATGAACTGCTGGCCGATTCGGGCGGCGGCGAGGGCAACATCGACGCGCGGCTGCTACGGATCATCAGCGACAACGTGCGGCGGCTGGACCAGGTGGTGTCCGACGTGCTGCAGCTGTCGCGCCGGCCCAGGACCGACCAGAGCGCCGTGGACCTGGCGCAGGCGCTGCCCGAGATCGTCGACCGCTGGCGGCTGGAAATGCGCGCGCGCGCCGGCACCCGCGCCGAGGTCAACGCCAATGCGATCCGCGTGACCGTGGACCTGCAGGGGCCGGTGATCTTCGACGTGGCGCAGTTGCAGCAGGTGCTGGGCAATCTGCTGGACAACGCCTGGCGCTACTGCAGCCGGCTGCCCGGCGCAATCCGCATGCTGGCCCACGCGCTGGACCAGCACCATGCGGAGCTGATCGTCTGGAACGACGGCGCCGAAGTGGCGCGCGACCAGCAGCGCAGCCTGTTCGAGCCATTTTTCACCAGCAATCCGCAGGGCACGGGGCTGGGCCTGTTCATGGCGCGCGAGCTGTGCGGGGCCAATGACGCGCAGGTGCGCTACGGCGCCATCGTGCTGGACGCGCTGCTGGAGCGCACCGGCACGCTGGCCGGCGGGGCGCGCGATACACTGCCGGCCAAGGCGTTCGTGCTGACGATGCGCCTGCAGGCACCGGACGTGGTCGACGCGGCCATCGCCTCCCACCCCGCTACCGCCACTGCCGCCCCCGCCCGCACGCCGCCGCGCACCGCACAACAATAACCGGACACCCACACCGCCATGCCAGCCCGACCGCCCGCTCCCGATCCGATCCTCGTCATCGACGACGAGGCCGACCTGCGCGAGCTGCTGGACATCTCGCTGCGCCGCATGGGCCATGACGTGGTGATGGCCGGCTCGCTTGCCGAGGCGCGGCTGCGACTGGCCGAGCGCCGCTACAGCCTGGTGCTGACCGACATGCGGCTGGGCGACGGGCTGGGCATCGACATCGTGCGGCAGTTGTCGGCGTCGCCCGAACGCACGCCGGTGGCGGTGATCACGGCCTACGGCAGCGCCGACAACGCCGTGGACGCGCTCAAGGCCGGCGCGTTCGACTACATCGCCAAGCCGGTGTCGCTGGACCAGCTGCGCACGCTGATCCTGAACGCGCTGGGGCGCCAGCAGCGCGCGCCGGTGGAGGGCGGGCAGGGCGCGGAGGCGTCGGAGCTGGCCGACCGCGCGGCGGGGCTGCTGCCGGGCGTGTCGGCGGCCATCAACGAGGTGCGGCGATCGCTGTCGCGGCTGGCGCGCAGCATGGCGCCGGTGGTGATCAGCGGCGAATCGGGCAGCGGCAAGGAGCGCGCGGCGCGCGCCATCCACGCCATCAGCGCGCGCTCGGCGCATTCGTTCGTGGCCGTGAACTGCGGCGCGATTCCCGAGACGCTGATGGAGGCCGAGTTCTTCGGCCACGTGAAGGGCGCCTTCACGGGCGCCGACGCCGAGCGCGGCGGCTTCTTCCAGGCCGCCCATGGCGGCACGCTGATGCTGGACGAGGTGGCCGACCTGCCGCTGGCGATGCAGGTCAAGCTGCTGCGCGCGCTGCAGGAACGCCGCGTGCGCAAGATCGGTGCCAGCAAGGAAGACAGCGTGGACGTGCGCGTGATGTGCGCCAGTCACAAGGACCTGGCCGCGATGGTGGCGGCCGGATCGTTCCGGCAGGATCTTTATTACCGGCTCAACGTGCTGGAACTGCGCATGCCGACGCTGCGCGAGCGCGTGGAGGACGTGCCGGTGCTGGCCCACGCCATCCTGGAACACCTGGCCACGCGCTACGGCGACGCGCATCCGAAGCGGCTGTCGCGCGCGGCGCTGGAGCGGCTGACCGCCTACCCGTTCCCCGGCAACGTGCGGGAACTGGAAAACCTGCTCGAACGCGCCTATGCGTTCGCCGAATCGGAAGAAATCGCCGTGGCGGACCTGGGCCCGCTGGACGCCGGCATGGAACGCGCGACGCTCTGGCAGGCCGGTGCGCCAGCGCCGATGCTGGCGCCCGCGCCGGCTCAGGCCGGCTATCACGCCTGGGGCGCCTCGGCCGGCTGGCCTGCGTCGACCGGCATGGCCGCGCCGGCCGCGCCGCCGCCCGAACTGGTGCCGGAACCGGCCCCGGGCGCCGCCGTGGCGCCCGACCCGCTGGCCACGGCGCTGGAAGACCTCGCGTTTCCGATCGACCTGCCCGCGCGGCTCGAAGCCGTGGAGCGCGAGCTGATCCTGCGCGCGTTGCGGCAGACCGGCTTCAACCGCACGGCCGCCGCGCCGTTGCTGGGGCTCAATTTCCGGCAGTTGCGCTACCGCATCCAGCAGCTCGGCATCCGCGACGAGCGCGAGGGCCGCGAGGGGCAAGCCGCCACCGACGACGGCGAGTCGCTGCCCGAAGGCGAGGGACGCGATGCCTGACACGGCCGGCGCGCCCGACGCCTTCCTGCCCGACGCCGACGGCTGGGTGCCGGCCGCGCGCCGCGTGCCGTCGCCGAACCACGACGCACGCCCGGACGGCGAGCCGGTGGACGTGGTGGTCATCCACAACATCAGCCTGCCGCCCGGCCAGTTCGGCACGGGCGACATCGAGGCGTTCTTCCAGAACCGGCTCGACGTGGCGCGGCATCCGTTTTTCGAGACGATCCGCGACGTGCGCGTGTCGGCACACTTCCTGATCGCCCGCGACGGCGAGCTGGTGCAGTTCGTGCCATGCCGGCTGCGGGCGTGGCATGCGGGCCAGTCCGACTACTGCGGACGGCCGCGCTGCAACGACTTCTCGATTGGCATCGAGATCGAAGGCGCCGATGACCAGCCGTTCACGCTGGCCCAGTACGACACGGCCGCCGCGCTGGTGGCGGGGCTGCGGGTGGCCTATCCGATCCGGGGCGTGGCCGGCCACAGCGACATCGCGCCGGGCCGCAAGACCGATCCGGGGCCCCATTTCGACTGGGACCGTTTTGCCAGGCTGGCCGGACTGCCCGACAGCCTGCTGCCCTACCGGCACCCCGGCGACGACCCCGACTAGGGATTTATCCCGGTGTTGCACAAACGCCGCACGCACCGTTTGCACCCGGAGTGATGCCGGAAGACCTTACGTGGCGCAGGGTGTCATCACGGTGAAAAATTGCGGTGCAGCGGCCCGCGCGCCGCATCATTCCGGCGCATTCGCCGCTACAATCGCGCCCCCGGCCGGACGCTGTCCGCCCGATTCCGGGGCGCCTATCGGTGATCCATTCCCAATAAAAATTATTTCCGGATTATGTGCGCCGCCGAACGTGACGGCGCCAAGCCTTGAGGCAGCGCGCTTTGCGGGAATGTGGCGCCGCCGCACCCGCCGGCGTGGACGCCGCCACGCACTTGTCAAGACTGGTCATTCGCTTGCGTTTCACTATACTTAGGCCCAGTTTTGATCGGCACCACAATATCTAGTGGTGCTGCCGGGGAACCGGCCCGGAAGTGCAGCAGGCGCCGCCGCAGGATGCGACGCCTGGGCCAGGCAAGGCCACCGGGCCGGCGCAGTACCGAAAGTCCCTAGCAAAATGTCCGTACGAGCAGTTTGGTTCGCATTTGGCAGCACCGGAATCAAGTGTCTTAGACAGCGCATTTTGCTAGGGACTTTGTCGTCTCAGTCGAAGAACTACAGCACTCATTACAGGGTTAAAACCGGAGTTACCTCATGCAAACGGCCCAAAACGAACAACAAACCACTGGCGTAACCGGCGCCACCGGCATTGGTGGCGCGGCAGCCGGCTCGCAGCAGGGCGCAGCCGCCGCAGGCGTTTCGTATCAGGACTACAAGCTGATCCGCCGCAATGGCGCCGTGGTGTCGTTCGAGCCGAACAAGATCGCCGTGGCCATGACCAAGGCATTCCTGGCCGTGAACGGCGGACAGGGCGCGGCCTCGGCGCGCGTGCGCGAGATCGTGGAGCAACTGACCCAGGACGTGGTGCGCGCGCTGCTGCGCAGCCGCCCGAACGGCGGCACGTTCCATATCGAGGACGTGCAGGACCACGTGGAACTGGCGCTGATGCGCTCGGGCGAGCATGAGGTGGCCCGTGCCTACGTGCTGTACCGCGAGAAGCGCACCCAGGAGCGCGCGCAGGCCAACGCGCAGGCCGTGGCCCGCGTGCAGGAATCCGGCGTGTCGTTCAACGTGACCGACAACGGCGCCTCGCGCCCGCTGGACCTGGTGGCGCTGCACGCGCTGATCGACAACGCCTGCAGCGGCCTGGGCAGCGCCGTGAGCGCCGAGCCGATCCTGAAGGAAACGCTCAAGAACCTGTACGACGGCGTGCCGATGACCCAGGTCTACGATTCGGCCATCCTGGCCGCGCGGACCCTGATCGAGAAGGACCCGGCCTACAGCCAGGTGACCGCCCGCATCCTGCTGCACACGATCCGCAAGGAGATCCTGGGCGCCGAGGTGACGCAGGCCGAGATGTCGGCCAAGTACGCCGAGTACTTCCCGAAGTTCATCGCGCGCGGCATCGAGGCCGAGCTGCTGGACGAGAAGCTGGCCACCTATGACCTGGCCCGCCTGGGCGCCGCGCTGGACGCGTCGCGCGACTTCCAGTTCAACTACCTGGGCCTGCAGACGCTGTACGACCGCTACTTCCTGCACGTGGACGAGCAGCGCATCGAGATGCCGCAGGCGTTCTTCATGCGCGTGGCCATGGGCCTGGCGCTGGAGGAAAAGGACCGCGAGGCCCGCGCCATCGAGTTCTACCAGCTCCTGTCGTCGTTCGACTTCATGTCGTCCACGCCGACGCTGTTCAACTCGGGCACGCGCCGCTCGCAGCTCTCGTCGTGCTACCTGACCACGGTCTCGGACGACCTGGAAGGCATCTACGAGGCGCTCAAGGAAAACGCGCTGCTGTCGAAGTTTGCCGGCGGCCTGGGCAACGACTGGACCAACGTGCGCGCGCTGGGCTCGCACATCAAGGGCACCAACGGCAAGAGCCAGGGCGTGGTGCCGTTCCTGAAGGTGGTCAACGACACGGCCGTGGCCGTGAACCAGGGCGGCAAGCGCAAGGGCGCGGTCTGCGCGTACCTGGAGACGTGGCACCTGGACATCGAGGAATTCCTGGAACTGCGCAAGAACACCGGCGACGACCGCCGCCGCACCCACGACATGAACACGGCCAACTGGATCCCGGACCTGTTCATGAAGCGCGTGATGGAAAACGGCGAATGGACGCTGTTCTCGCCGTCCACCTGCCCGGACCTGCATGACAAGGTGGGCAAGGCCTTCGAGCAGGCGTACCTGGGCTACGAGGCCAAGGCCGCCAGCGGCGAGCTGAAGCTGTTCAAGAAGGTGCCGGCCATGCAGCTCTGGCGCAAGATGCTGGGCATGCTGTTCGAGACCGGCCACCCGTGGATCACGTTCAAGGACCCGTGCAACATCCGCAGCCCGCAGCAGCACGTGGGCGTGGTGCACAGCTCGAACCTGTGCACGGAAATCACGCTGAACACGAACGACAGCGAAATCGCCGTGTGCAACCTGGGTTCCGTGAACCTGGTGGCGCACCTGAAGCAGCAGGCCGACGGCACGCACGTGCTGGACCACGCCAAGCTGCAGAAGACCATCCGCACGGCGATGCGCATGCTCGACAACGTGATCGACATCAACTACTACGCGGTGGACAAGGCGCGCAATTCGAACCTGCGCCACCGCCCGGTGGGCATGGGCATCATGGGCTTCCAGGACTGCCTGCACGTGCTGCGCACGCCGTACGCCAGCGACGCCGCCGTGAAGTTTGCCGACACGTCGATGGAAGCGGTCTGCTACTACGCCTACCAGGCGTCGACCGAGCTGGCCGAGGAACGCGGCCGCTACAGCTCGTACGAGGGCTCGCTGTGGGATCGCGGCATCCTGCCGCAGGACTCGCTGAAGCTGCTGGCCGACGAGCGCGGCGGCTACCTGGACGTGGACCTGTCGTCGACGATGGACTGGGACAGCCTGCGCGCCCGCATCAAGCAGCACGGCATGCGCAACTCGAACTGCATCGCGATTGCCCCGACCGCCACGATCTCGAACATCATCGGCGTGTCCGCCTGCATCGAGCCGACGTTCCAGAACCTGTACGTGAAGTCGAACCTGTCGGGCGAGTTCACGGTGGTGAACGACTACCTGGTGCGCGACCTGAAGGCGCGCGGCCTGTGGGACGAGGTGATGGTTGCCGACCTGAAGTACTTTGACGGCTCGCTGGCCCGCATCGACCGCATCCCGCAGGACCTGCGCGACATCTACGCGACGGCGTTCGAGGTGGAGCCGACCTGGCTGGTGGAGGCCGCGAGCCGCCGCCAGAAGTGGATCGACCAGGCCCAGTCGCTGAACATCTACATGGCCGGCGCATCGGGCAAGAAGCTGGACGACACGTACAAGCTGGCCTGGCTGCGTGGCCTGAAGACGACGTACTACCTGCGCACGATGGCCGCCACGCACGTGGAGAAGTCCACGGTCACGCGCGGTTCGCTGAACGCGGTGTCGTCGGGCGCCACCGGCGGCTCGGCCATCGACGCGGCAGCCGCGTCGGCCCCGGCCATGCCGGAAGCCGAAGGCGCGGTATGCACGATGCGCCCGGGCGACCCCGGCTTCGACGAGTGCGAAGCCTGCCAGTAACACATTGCATCCCCCCTCGGACTGCTCCCCGTTCCCGCCATGCGGGCGCGGGGCCGGGGGAGAGGGCCGGCGCATCGCTCGCCGACGCGCGGTGCCTGAGCCGCCCCTAATCGAATCTTGGAGAACACAACATGCTGAGCTGGGACGACGACGTTCAAGCCACCCCGCAGGCCCAGCCTGCCCTGCAACCCGCCATCCCGCCCGCGCCGGCCGCCACGGCTGACCAGATGGGCGTGCTGCCGCCGGCCGCCACGGCCCCGGCCGGCATCCTCGGCAACAACCCGAACGCCGCCGCCGCCCAGAGCACGCGCCGCGTGAACGCCGCCGACAAGCGCGTGATCAACGGCGCCACCGACGTGAACCAGCTGGTGCCGTTCAAGTACAAGTGGGCGTGGGAAAAGTACCTGGCCGGCTGCGCCAACCACTGGATGCCGCAGGAAATCAACATGTCGCGCGACATTGCCCTGTGGAAGGACCCGAACGGGCTGACCGAGGACGAGCGCCGCATCATCAAGCGCAACCTGGGTTTCTTCGTGACGGCCGACTCGCTGGCCGCCAACAACATCGTGCTGGGCACCTACCGCCAGATCACGGCGCCTGAATGCCGCCAGTACCTGCTGCGCCAGGCGTTCGAGGAAGCCATCCACACGCACGCCTACCAGTACATCGTGGAGTCGCTGGGCCTGAACGAGGCCGAGATCTTCAACGCGTACCACGAGGTGCAGTCGATCCGCGACAAGGACGAGTTCCTGATCCCGTTCATCGACACCCTGACCGACCCGTCGTTCAAGACCGGCACGCCCGAGAACGACCAGAAGCTGCTGAAGAGCCTGATCGTCTTTGCCTGCATCATGGAAGGGCTGTTCTTCTACGTCGGCTTCACGCAGATCCTGGCGATGGGCCGCCAGAACAAGATGACCGGCGCGGCCGAGCAGTACCAGTACATCCTGCGCGACGAGTCGCTGCACTGCAACTTCGGCATCGACCTGATCAACCAGATCAAGCTGGAAAACCCGCACCTGTGGACGGCCGAGTTCAAGGCCGAGATCACCGAGCTGTTCAAGAAGGCCGTGGACCTGGAATACCGCTACGCCGAGGACACCATGCCGCGCGGCGTGCTGGGCCTGAACGCGCCGATGTTCAAGAGCTACCTGCGGTTCATCTGCAACCGCCGCTGCCAGCAGATCGGCCTGGACCAGCTGTTCCCGAACGAGGAAAACCCGTTCCCGTGGATGAGCGAGATGATCGACCTGAAGAAGGAACGCAACTTCTTCGAAACGCGCGTGATCGAGTACCAGACCGGCGGCGCGCTGTCGTGGGACTGATCGGTCACCTGATCGAACCATGCGCTACGCGATTGAAGGGTCGGCTGCAGCGTAACAACGACAAGCATTGAACAGTCCAGGGCAGCCGGGACGGGTGTGACGGACATCGGGCGGGGAGCCCGGTGTCCGTTTTTCTTTTGGGGTGGGAATGGGTGGAGGGGGTTAAACCGTGCGTCTGCACGGTTTCATGTTGAAAAGTGGGTAACCGTCCCATAAACCGTGCGATCAAACGGTTTTTATGGTTTTATCGCGCGGAAGCCAATAAAACCATGCGATCAACTAGTTTTTGTCGGTTCCCGTGCTATCTTGGTTGAAACTAGTCGATCGCACAGTCTGGCGCACCCCATCATGCAATACACCCTCCAGCAAGCCTCGGACATCGGCGGCGTGATTCGCGCCGCGCGCAAGACGGCCAACCTGCGCCAGGACGACGCCGCCGGCGCCGTGGGCGTCAGCGAATCGTTCATGGTCAAAGCCGAGCGGGGCGCGGAAACCGTCCAGTGGGGCAAGTTGTTCCAGATCCTGCAGGGCTTTGGCGTGCGGGTGACCGTCGACATCCCGGACACCGATCTCGACGCGCTTGCCGAACAACTGGCCCGCGCCGAACGCCGGGCCGACGCCCGCCGGCAGCGCGCCCGGACCCGCGACGGCGACCCGCAGGCGCCAGCGTCCTCGACGGGAGAGATCGAATGACCGGGCGCGAACTGCTGGCATCGATCGACGGCAGCCTCGTCGGCACCCTGCGCGAGGACGGCAATCTCTGGAGTTTCGAGTACGCGCCATGGTGGATGGCCGACGCGTCCGCGTTCATGCTGAGCCCCCACCTGCCGATGCAGGCCGGTCCGCAGGCCGACGGCGCCACCGAGCGCGCGGTCCAGTGGTATTTCGACAATCTGCTGCCGGAAGAGGGCGCCCGGGCATTGCTGGCCCGCGACGCCGGGCTGCGCGACATCCACGACGCCTTCGCGCTGCTGGAATACTACGGACGCGAATCGGCGGGATCGCTGACGCTGCGCCGGCCGGACGACGTCGCGCCGCCCGACCACACGCTGCGGCCGCTCACCGACGCCGAACTCGATACGCGCATCCGCAACCTGCCGACCGTCCCGCTGACGCACGATGCACCCAAGAAGATGTCCCTGGCAGGCGCGCAGCACAAGCTGGCCGTGGTCCTGCGGGACGGCCAGTTGTTCGAGCCCAGCGGGCAGGCCGTGTCGACCCACATTCTCAAGCCCGACCATCCTCAGACGGACAACTATCCGTATTCGGTGATCAACGAGTGGTTCATTATGCGGCTGGCGGGCCGGGTGGGACTGGATGTTCCCGAGGTCGAGCGTCGCTACGTGCCGGCGCCCGTGTACCTGATCCGCCGTTTCGACCGGGCCGTGTCCAATGGCGTGACGACGCGCCTGCACGCCATCGACGGCTGCCAGCTGCTGAACCTGTCGCCGGCCATGAAGTACTCGGCATGGTCGCTGGCGTCGCTGGCCCGGCTCGCCAACGCGTGCCGGGCGCCCGCCGCGGCGCGGCTGCGGATCTACCGCTGGCTGCTGTTCTGCATCCTGGTCGGCAATGGCGATTCGCACCTCAAGAACCTGAGCTTCCTGGTGGATCGCCAGGGCATCTCGCTGGCGCCGCACTACGACCTGTTGTCCGAGAGCGCCTACGAAACCCGCGCCTACAGCCCGCGCGAGCGCTGGCCGGACCTGGTCGAATTCACCAGCCCCATCGCGGGCGAGCGGCGCTATGCCGGGTTCACGCGCACGTTGCTGGTCGATGCCGGCCAGTCGCTGGGCCTGACGCGCCCCACGGCCACGCGCCAGGTCGACGACATGCTGCGGATGATCCCGGCGCACGCCGATGCGCTGCTGGCCGAGACCCTGGACGAGAACGACCGGCTAGGCGCCGCGCGGCCCGAACTCCGCGCCACGTTTGCGGGTGAAGCGCGGCTGCTGCGCACCATCCGCCATGTGGTGATCGACGAAACCGTGGCGCGCCTGCTGGCCTGAGCGCGCCACACCGGCGGGCTCAATCCGCCGTCGCTCCCGACCGCTTCACCACCGATGCCCACTTGCGGATTTCGCTGTCCACAAACTTGCCGGTATCCGCCGGCGTCATCGGCATCGGTTCCGAGCCGCGGTCGGTGATGAACTTGCGCAGCTCCGGCGATTGCAGTGCCTTGACCGTTTCCGCGTTGAGCTGGCTGACGATGGCGGGCGGCGTGCCGGCCGGGGCCATCATCACGGCCCAGCCCAGGGCCTCGAAGCCCGGTACCCCCTGCTCGCGCACGGTGGGCACCGACTGTAGCTGCGGCACCCGCTGCGCCGTGGTCACGGCCAGCGGCACGGCCTTGCCGGACTGGATCAGCGGCATGGCGGCCGTCACGGAATCCACCATCAGCGGCACCTGGTTACCCAGGAAATCGGCCTGCGCCGGGCCGCTGCCCTTGTAGGGGATATGGACGATGAAGGTGCCGGTCTGCGCCTTGAGCATCTCGGCCGACAGGTGCTGCGTGCCGCCGATGCCGGCGCTGGCGTAGCTGTACTTGCCCGGCGCCGCCTTGGCCTTGGCGATCAGGTCGCGCAGCGAGCCGAAGCCCGACTGCGGCGTGGCCAGGAACACCAGCGGCACCGAGAACACGCCCGAGACCGGCGCGAAATCCTGGCGCGGATCGTAGTTGACCTTCTTGTAGAGCGTCTGGTTGATCGCCATCGCGCTGCCGGCCATGACCAGCGTGTAGCCGTCGGCGGCCGCCTTGGCGGCGACTTCCATGCCGATGTTGCCGCCGGCCCCGGCGCGGTTCTCGACGACGATCGACTGGCCTAGCTGTTTGCCGAGTTTTTCGGCCAGCGCGCGGGCAAAGATGTCGGTGGCCTGGCCCGGCGGGAAGGGCACGATCAGCTTGATGGGCCGCTCGGGCCAGGCTGCGTGGGCGGTGCCGGCGGCGGCCAGCAGCAGCGTGGCCAGCGTCAGGCCGGCGTGGGGGCGCAAGAACTTCAAGGGGGTCTCCTCAACTGTTTGGCGAAATGGCGACGTCTTTGTGCATGGCGTCGTTCCCCGCGATTCTACGCGCGCCATTTTCAGAATCGGCTCAAAGACGGTGGGACGCCGAGTCCCTACGATCGACTGCGGACATCAACGAAGGAGAGCATTCCGATGCGAGCGGTCGTACTGCAACAGATGGGCGAAGCCCCACGCTTCATGAGCTTCCGTGACCCCGAACCCCGTGCCGGCGAAGTGCTGGTGCGCGTGTGCGCCGCCGTGATCCGGCCGGCGGACCTGGCCATTGCGCGCGGCCTGCACGCGTGCATGCCGCTGGAACTGCCCTATGTCTGCGGCAGCGATGGCGTGGGCTACCTGGCGGACGGCCAGCGCGTCTACTTCCGCGCCGAGCGCAGCCCGTTTGGCGCGATGGCCGAGTTCGTGCCGGCGCACTGGACGGTGCCGGTGCCGGACGAGGTGGAGTCGGCCCCCGCGGCCGCGCTGGTCGGGCCGGCCGTGCAGGCGTGGCTGCCGCTGGCGGTGCGGGCCGATCTGGCGCCGGGTGAGACCGTGCTGATCCTGGGCGCGGCAGGGCTGGCGGCGCGCCTGGCCGTGCAGGCCGCACGGCTGCAGGGTGCGGCGCGCGTGATCGTGGTGGGCCACCGCATCGACCTGGCCCACGTGACCGGCGCCGATGCGATGGTCGACCTGGCGCAGCCGCCCGCCACGCTGCAGCAGGCGTTCGCGGGCTTCGCGCTGGAAGGCATCGACGTGGTCGTGGATTTCCTGTGGGGCGAGGTGCTTGAGCTGCTGCTGGCGGCGCTGGTGCAGGCGGGCGGCCCGCCGGCGTCGGCGCGCGACCACGGCACTCGGATCGTGACGGTTGCCGACCGTCGCATGGCGCCGAGCGTGCTGATGGCGCCGTCGGCCCTGCGGGATTCCCGCGCCGTGGTGATGGGCTGCGGCCCCGCCAGCTATCCGCTCCCGGAAGACCTGAGGCTGCTGGTGGAGGACGTGCTGGGCTGCATGCGCGAGGGCCACCTGTCGGTCGACGCCGAGCAGATGGCCATGCAGGAGGTGGCCGCGGCGTGGCGGCGCGTGGGCGAGACCGGCCAGCGCGTCGTGCTGACGCTGGAGTGAGCGCGGGCCGGGATCAGGCGGGGCGGTGAGGCCGGGGCTGGGACCGGGACGGCCGGGGTCAGGCGGCCTTGCGCGGCGCGTCGGTGATGGCCGACTCGGTCTTGCGCTCGCCGCCCAGGGCGTCGGTCAGGTCGGTCAGCAGGCCGGCCAGTTCACCGGCCATCAGCGCGAAGTCGGCGTCGAAGCGCTCGTCCTCGTCGTGCAGCGTGGCGTCGGCCTGTTCCTTGATCACGTCCAGCGGATTCACGCGCTTGACGGCCAGGGCGTCGGTCAGCACGAAGGACACGCGGTCGTTCCACGTCATCGCCAGGCGCGTGCAGCGCTTGCCGGCGGCGATGTGGCGGCGCAGGTCCTCCGGGTCGAGCGGATGGCGGACGTATCGCACGGTGGCCTTGCTCTCGCTGCTCGACTGCAGCTCGATCTCCTGGTCGACCGTGAAGCCGGCCGGGGCGGTATCGGTGGCCAGCCACTCGGTCATGGCGGCCACCGGCGACAGGTTGACCTGCAGGCCGACCACCGGCAGCGGGTCCAGCGCCTTGAACAGCATGCCGCGTACTTCGTCGGCCTTGGCGGTGCCGGCCGCGTCGATGGCAAGCCAGCCGTTCACGGGATCGATCCAGACGCGCGTGTCGCGGCGGATGCTGAAGGCGCGGGGCAGCAGTTCCTCGGTGACCTGCTCCTTCAGTTCCTTGAGCTGCTTGCGGCCGGGCTTGAAGCCTTGCTGCTCCTCGATCTCGGCGGCGCGGGCCTTGGTGACCTGGTTGACCACGGTGGCGGGTAGCAGCTTCTTCTCGGTGCGCAGCACCAGCAGCATCTGGCGGTTCACGCAGTGCACGAGCTGGCCGTTGTCGCGCGGCGATGCCCAGCCCTGGGTTTGCATCTCAAGGCTGGTGCCGGGGTAGAACGCATGCTTGGCCAGGCTGGCCTCGACGTCTTCGGCGGAAAGCGTCCACGGGGCGGAGAAACGATGAATCTGGAGATTCTTGAACCACATGAGAATTCGGCCTCGCGTACGGTTGGAATTGGCAAGGCACGCATTCTAACGGCTCGGGCGGCAGGTGGGCGGCCAAGAAAAAATGGCGTCCCGGATGCGGCATCGGAATGCCGCACCCGGGACGCCATGTGGCGGTGGCCGGCGCGGTGGCCGGCCCGGCCGTCAGATGTCGAGCTTCGAGATCTTCGTGCCTTCCAGGCTCAGGCCGGCCATCACGCCGGCGTTGGTCATGGCAAAGCCGATGATCGGCTGCTGGGCCGTGTTGGTATCGATCTGGCCATTCGCGCCGATTGTGGCCAGGGCCACCGTGGCGTCGGCGCCGACCTGCCAGCCGCTGCTGCGCACGAACTTGTCGTAGGCTTCCTGCGTCATGAACATCAGCACGAAGGCCTTGGACTGGGCGCCGATCTGCCAGCCGATGGAGCCGGAAATGGCACGGTAGTAGCCACGGTTGGCGCCGCCGGAACGCAGCACGCCGTCGCCATACTCGCCCCCGACGATAAAGCCGGCGGACAGCAGTTTCGGGAAAATCAGGATGCCCTTGGCTTTGGCGCCAAGGTCGCGCGCACCGCTGGCCGTCGCATACAGACGGTTCAGCGTATCGGTGGCGCCAGTATCGATCTCGCGACGCTTGGACGCGCTATCGCCAGAGTCCTTGGGACCGGTCACGCTGCAGCCCGTCAGCGACAGCGCGCCCAAAGAAAGACCAGTAAGGCCGACAAGCCCAGCACTGCCGGCGGACAGGAAGGTTCGACGTTTCATTATTTCCTCCAGGAGGGGGTCATGTGTTGCAACCGCCTCTACAGCATAGGCGGACAAGCCACATCCGCAAATGCGATTTTGTCTGACAAGGGGGGGAGGGGGCTCTGACATGACATAGTCATACTTTCTTGCAAAATCAGGGAACCGCGACAGGAACCCCGCTTGCCAAGCCCGGTCTTTGGTGCATGCCAACGCCAACCGCCCCCATGACGATCCCCACCCGCTCCAACATTTCTGGTATTTCTTCCGCCGCCCCGACCGTCGCGCATGCTGCGTCGCAGCGTCCCCGTCGATGGTTGCGCCTCGGTGCCGCCGTAACGCCGCTGGCGGCCCTGCTGCTGGCGGCCTGCGGGTCGGCCCCGACCGTCGAGTCGCCCGAAGCCAAGCAGGAAGTGGCCCAGATGAATTCAGGTTGGCAGGCCGAGCGCGCCAAGTACATGGATTGCGTCCAGGACAAGGCCAGCGACGGCGCCAAGGGCAAGGGCACGTCCAAGGACGTGGCCGCCGGTGCCATCGACGCGTGCAAGGATCAGCTGAAGGTCATGCACGACGCCTTCCAGTCGTACCTTTCCGCCCAGATGAGTAGCGCCCACGGCCAGAACAGCGCCCGCCAGGCAGCCGACCGCGTGACCACCGACACGCGCGAAAAGGCGCGTACCTATCTGACGCGCTATGTCGAGGTCGAGCGCTACAAGGCCGGCCAGCGCTGACCCCGCTGACCCCGCTGACCCCGCTGATCCCCTGATCCATTACAGCATCGCCAGCGGCTGCGCGTGGCGCGGCGGCGGGAACAGCGCGTCCAGTTCGTCCAGTTGCTCGGGAGTCAGCGTGATTTCCAGCGCCCGGACGTTCTCGCGCAGCCGGTCCCGCTGTCTGGTCTTCGGGATGGCGATGATGTCGTCGGTCCGCAGCAGCCACGCCAGCGCGGCCTGGGCCGGCGTCATGCCGTGCCGCTCGGCAAAGCGCCGCAGGCCGGCGTTGCGCAACAGCCGGGCCTGCTCGATGGGCGAGTAGGCCATCACCGGCACGTTGCGTTCGCGCAACCATGGCAGCAGGTCGAACTCGATGCCGCGCCGGCTCAGGTTGTAGAGCAACTGGTTGACGGCCACGGCGTCGCCGCCGGGCACGTCGCAAAAAGCTTCCATATCGTCGAGGTCGAGGTTGCTGACGCCGAAATACCGGATCTTGCCGGCGGCCTGCAGCGCCTGGAACGCCTCGATCGTCTCCTCGAACGGTACGTCGCCGCGCCAGTGCAGCAGGTACAGGTCCAGCCGGTCGGTGCCCAGCCGGCGCAGGCTGCGCTCGCACGCGGCCACGGCGCCCTTGCGGCTGGCGTTGTGCGGATAGACCTTGCTGACCAGGAACGCCTCGTCGCGACGGCCGGCCAGCGCCTCGCCGATCAGCGATTCCGACAAGCCCTCGCCATACATCTCGGCCGTGTCCATCAGCCGCAGGCCCAGGTCCAGGCCCATTCGGAGCGTGGCGATCTCCTCGGCGCGCGTGCCGCGGTCGTCGCCCATGTTCCAGGTGCCCACGCCCAGCGCGGGAACGCGCTCGCCGCCGGGTAGCGTGACTTGCTTCATGCGATGCCTCCGGTATCGGGAAATCCGCCCTCCACACTAGTTAACATCGCTGCGCGGCACAAGCACGCCGCCCGCACGGCACTTTTGACCGGGGCGATGGAATGGCCGGCGCCCCGGCCGCCCGCTCAACGGTGCTGGTGCCGGTACTCCTGCGTCCGGCCGCCATAGCCGTAGGCCGCCGCGCGCGCGTCGATGACGTGGATATACGAGACCTCGTTCACGTCGCCAATCAGCTCGGACAGCGCCGCGAACGCCTGCCGCAGGTAGTCGGCTTTCTCGGCCTTGGTGTTCGTCTCGTCGGTCACGCTGATGTCGAGCTGGAACGCGTTGCGACCCGTCTCACGCGCCGACAGCGGCTGGCCGCCGATGAACCACTGCTCGCGCGGGATGAACGTCACGGTCGTGGCGATGACCGGCGCTTCCTTGCCCAGCACGCGCTGGGTCAGTTCGCCCACCGTGGCAACGGCGCGGCGCATCAGGTCGGTATCGGGCTGGCCGGAAATCTGCAGGGAAACATGGGGCATGACGGGCTCCTTTCGGGTGGATGGATGCGCGTTGCCGCTGTGCCCGTTGGCGGGCTCTGGCGGCTGCGGTAACGCTATCGTAGGCGTCTCCTTGCCATCGGAAAAGCGGGAATATACGATTGCATGTATCGGGTAATCCGAAACATCGGAAAGGCAGGCGGCGATCATGCGTGGATTCGAGACAGACCAGCTCCGGACGTTCGTGGCGGTGGCGGAAAGCGGCAGCCTGTCGGCGGCGGCGCCGCGCCTGTTCCTGTCGCAATCGTCGGTCAGCGAGCAGTTGCGCAAGCTGGAGGAGCGCGCCGGCGTGCCGCTGCTGACGCGCGGCAAGCGGGGCGCCGCGCTGACGCCGGCGGGGGCGCGGCTGCTGGACTACGCGCGGCGCATCCTGTCGCTGAACGAGCAGGCCATGGCCGAACTGCGCGGCCAGACGCTGGATGGCGAGCTGCGGCTGGCCGTGACCGACTACTTCCGCCCCGGCGAGATTGCCGGCATGCTGCGCCGGCTGCGCGACCGCTATCCCTATCTGAAACTGCACGTCACGGTGATGAAGAGCGCCGCCATCGAGGCGGCGGCCGACTTGGACACGTTCGACATCGGCCTGAGCATGCGGCTGATCGGCGCGCGCGGCCCGGAGGCCCGGCGCGAGGGCGCGGCGCGCGGCGGCACGGTGCTGCGGCGCGAGGCGCTGGCGTGGGTGGCGGCGCCCGAGATTGCGCAGGCGCCGCAGCCCACGCTGCCGCTGGTGCTGCTGCCCGACTCGTGCTCGCTGCACCAGTTCGTGGTGCAGTTGCTGATGCGCCGCCGGCGCGAGTTCGACATCGCTCATTCGGCGTCGGGGGTGGCCGGGCTGCATCTGGCGCTGGCGGCCGGGCTCGGTGTGTCGTGCCTGAACACGTCGGCCATCGGGCCCGGCGTGATGCCGGTGGACGCCGCCGACGCGAGCGGCTGGAAGCTGCCGGCGCTGCCGTCGGCCGAGTTCTATCTACTGGCCCCGCGGCGCGGGGAGGGCGAGTTCATCGAACAGGCCAGGCAGGCGCTGGCCGAGCAGTTCGGCTGATACGGCGACGCCCAACAAAAAGGCCCGCATGGAGCGGGCCGTCTGCCAGTGTCTGGGCAAGCCGGGTGCGGTGGCTTACTCGGACGTCATGTTGGCGTTCTTGGCGATGCGGCCCAGCCGTTCGCGCTCGGTCTTGATGAAGGTCACAAAGCTCTCGACCGAACCGCCGGCCGGCTCGATGCCGTTCCGGATCAGCCGGTCGCGGATCTCGGGATTCTGCATCCCGGCCGTCAGCTCGGCGTTGAGCTTCTTGATGATCGCCGGGTCGGTGCCCTTGGGCGCGAAGATGCCGGCCCAATGGCCAATGCGCACCTCGGGCAGACCCTGCTCGGCCGTGGTCGGGATGTTCGGCGCCGCCGGCATCTTCTTGTCCCAGGTGGCGCCCAGCGCCTTGAGCTTGCCCGCCTTGATCTGGGGCAACACCACGATCGACGCCTCCGACGTTGCCGCCACCTGTCCACCAATCACCGCGGTAATGCTTTCCGACCCGCTCTTGTAGGGCACCACGGTGAGCTGGGCACCCTTTTCCTTAAGCATTTCTTCGACGAAGTGCGGCGTGCTGCCGCTGCCGGCCGTGGCAAACGGCACGCCACCCTGCTTCTTCGAGTACTCGACCAGTTCCTTGACGTTGTTCACCGGCAGCGACGGCGACGCCACGATCACCGACGGGCTGACCGCGATCAGGCCCACCGGCACGAGGTCGTCCGGCTGGTACGGCATCTTGGTGCGGATCAGGCTGTTGGTGACGGTGCCCACGGCGCCCACCAGGAACGTGTAGCCGTCGGGCTTGCTCTTGGCCACGTAGTCGGCCCCGACAATGCCGCCGGCACCGGGACGGTTCTCGATCACCACCGGCTGGCCGATGCGCTTGCTCACTGCCTCGGCGCCGGCCCGCGCCACGAGGTCGTTGGCGCCGCCGGCCGTGAACGGCACGACGAACTTGATCACGTGGTTGGGCCAGGCATCGGCGGCGTGGGCGGTGGTGGCCACCAGCGAGGCGGCGGCAAGCGCCAGGGCCAGGGTGCGGCGGCGCGGGGAAAAGCGCAGGGGGGAATGCATGATCGGTCTCCAGTCTTTGTCGTAGCCCATTCGGGGCTTTCGATCTTACCGATCGAACCTGTCAGTTGGCTGTAGGACGGCGTGGCTTGCGGCCGACCTGCCGGGGGACGGCAGGGGCGGAAAAGTCGGGACGGAGGCGCGGCCGGGTGGGCGGGGAAAGGAAGCGGGCAGCGGGGCGGCAGCGGCCCCGCTCCCGCGCGGCGTCACGGCTGGCGCACCCAGGTCTGGGTCCGGCCGATCAGGCTGATGCCGATGAAGCCGCGCACGTTGAGCTTCTTGCCGTCGTCGGCCATCGACATCTTGCATTTGTAGAGCTTGCCGGTCTCCGGGTCCAGGATCTCGCCACCGGTCCACTCGTTGTCGCCCGTCTTGCGCAGCCCGGTCAGCAGCGTCATGCCGATGATGGGCTGGTCCTTGCGCGCGTCGTTGCATTTGTCGCACACCTTGGGCGGACCTTCGGACGGCACCAGGCTCTTCACGAGCTTGCCGCTGTACACGCCGTCCTTCTCCGAAATCTCGATCACTCCGCGCGGCTTGCCGGTGGCGTCGTCGATCGTGTGCCAGGTGCCGGCCGGCGTCGACTGCGCCATGGCGAAGGTGCTGGCGGTGAACGCCGCGGCAAACAGCGCGGCGCGGGCGGTGGTGCGAAGCAGGGCGCGGGGGGCGGTCATGCGCATGAAAGTCTCCAGGTTCAGTGTTTCCGCGACGGCGGATTCGCCAGGTCGCGGCGCGGGTGGTGTCGGCTGTACGGCGGCGGACGCCTCTGCAGGTCTGACGTGCAAGCCGTACAAGGCGAGCAGGATATCCGCACGCGGCCCGGATGGTTGCACGGGCCGGTGCTGCACCGATGCCCACCCGTCGGCGTCTTTGCCGCGCGACGCCAATCTACTGGCGCCGCCCGGACACCGCAACGGCCAACATCCGTTTGCGTACGCACCAGAGCGTAGCGCAAGGGCGGCGCGCATCGCCCGCCAGCCGGCGCCTGGCGTGGATTTTGTCCTGCAGCAACACGCCCGCGCGGGGCCGACCCGAGGCATTCCTCTAGCCGGCTAAAACAGTGGCGTTGCGGTGGCGACGCGGTGCCGCCGGAGGTGGTCGGCATGTCGGCGCGCGCGTCCGCCGATGCATTGGTGAGAACCCGAATGCCATCGCAAGACACGGTCGACGAAGCGCGCGATGCGCGTGGTGGGTCGACGGGCGATCCGGTGCGCGCGGCGCGTGCGTCGACACATCGTTGTGCATGCCATCGATGTCCAAACGCGGATGCAAACACGTGTCGCAGCGACCGACCGTTGCGTGCGCGCATCACTCTTTCGTCGTACTCGCGCAACTGTCGTGTCGATGCACGCGCGGTCAGTCGACGCGATGCGCGGTGGCATCGCGCGCGTGCCGATCGGTGGTCGATGCGGAAGCGCGTCGGACACGTTGGGGCGCCGATGGACGCGCGTGCCGCAGCCACGCGCAGCGACGCGGCAGCGCATCGTGCGCGTGATCGTGCGCAGGCCGGAAAGCCACTGTTCATGCGGCTTTCGAGACAGCGCGCGGGTATGCGGATGGTGGCGGCGAGCGGGTGCGATGCGGTACCCGAGCGGTCGTCCGACGATGCGTGCGCGACGTGCGCGCGCACCGCGCGAGACAGTGTGCAACGCCGTCGATCGCGATCGAAACTCACGCGCTTCGGAACTTCGATCGACGCGTGAGAGTCGTCATCAGAGTAGGTGTCGATGGTGTCGTCATCGAAGCGCGCGCGTGAAGTAGATCGATTCGATCTTGCGCGCAAGTTTTTTTGCACTTTTTTCTTAACATCATCGAACAAACGAATTATGATTCGCCTTGACAAGAGTCTCACTTCATTGCATCGACGTGATTCGACGAAGCGGGCGTCGCAAGAAGGCAAGCAAGAAGCAACGATGACGCGACGCTTCGGCGCAGTGAATGCGGGTAGCCAGGGAGCACCAGAACTTTGACGCAGACCGGGCCGATCAGGCTTCTTACAACGCGTGCAGTCTCCTGTAGCCCAGTGACGGGATGGGCGAGCTACCCCCGTAGGATTGCCGTCTGCAGTGCGCGAGGCCAAGCCCGTGCTGCAGGCAAGCTGACCGATATCTCCTCTTATCAGGCAGCGCGTCGCCACGATGGACGGCGCGGGCCAATCGAATATTCCAGGGCACGGCATGCCCCGGAGATCCGCCTGGACGCTGGCGTTGCAGCCCGCGCGCGGATCTTGCGCTGCCGTGAAGACACCGTGCCGCGCCATGCGGGTCGCGGCCGGTGCCCTGTCACCGAATTCATTAGCGTGCGGTTGACGAAGTGTCGTGCGCCGATGAATCGCTCGCTCGGTTGGGGCCAGGCAGGAACGCGCCTCGGGCCGGTCGGGTCGTCCATTTAGGTCATTCGATATTTCACGTTAGTGAAGGAGTTATCCATGGCAACTGCTGCAAAGAAAAAGCCGGCGGCCAAGAAGGCTGCCAAGCCCGCCGCCAAGAAGGCCGCTGTGAAGAAGGTCGCCGCCAAGAAGGCAGCGCCGGCCGCCAAGAAGGCTGCAACCAAGAAGGTCGCAACCAAGAAGGTCGCCGCCAAGAAGGTCGCCGCCAAGAAGCCGGCAGCCAAGAAGGCCGCTGTGAAGAAGGTTGCAGCCAAGAAGGTCGCCACCAAGAAGGTAGCCGCCAAGAAGGCAGCACCGGCCAAGAAGGCCGCGGTGAAGAAGGTTGCCGCCAAGAAGGTTGCAACCAAGAAGGTCGCCGCCAAGAAGGCAGCACCGGCCAAGAAGGCCGCAGTGAAGAAGGTTGCCGCCAAGAAGGCCGCACCGGCCAAGAAGGCTGCTGCCAAGAAGGCTGCGCCGGCCAAGAAGGCTGCTGCTGCGAAGAAGCCGGCCGCCAAGAAGGCCGCTGCCAAGAAGCCGGCTGCCAAGAAGGCTGCCAAGCCTGCCGCGGCCCCTGCCGTTGCTCCCGCTGCTGCTGCACCGGCCAAGACCACGCTGAACCCGGCCGCGGCCTGGCCGTTCCCGACGGGCAACCGTCCGTAATCGCCTCGCCTCGTGCGAGCGGTCACCACAGGGAATCGCCAGAGCACGCATCGCGTGCCACATTGACCGGATACGCGGTATCCGGTCAGCAAGACAGCAAGTCTTGCCAACCCGCCGATGGCCTCCGTGCCCGGCGGGTTTTTTCATGCCCGCGCGCTGGCGACTCCCCAAAAGCAAAACGCCGCGGCCCGAAGGCACGCGGCGTTGCAGCATGGCAGCCGTGTAATGTTGTCAGTGCGAGACGCGCGTCACGCCGCCCGACGACAGCAGCCGCACCCGATCGCCAGGGCGGAACACCTCGTCGGCCTCCTGGGTGATGGCGCGCAGGTCGCCGTCTTCCAGCTGCACCGTGATCTCCAGGCCGCGCCGCTGGGTGATGCGGTTCTCGGCCGCGCTGCCGGCAATGCCGCCCAGCACCGCGCCAAGCAGGCCCGCCGCCACCGATCCGCCACCGCTGCCGATGGTGCTGCCCGCCGCCACGCCGCCCAGCGCGCCGCCGGCGATGGTACCGGCGCCCGTTGTGCCGCCCTGGATCATGACCTCGCGTACGCCCTGCACCACGCCGTAGCGCACCGTCTGCTCGCGGTTGGCCTGGCCGGGCGCGTAGACGCTGCCGGAGTTCGAGTAATTGGCGCAGCCGCCGACCAGTGCTGCCGCGGCCAGTACCGCCGCGCCGCCGAATCGAAGTATCTGATGCATGGCAACTCCCGTCTGTTGGCCGCGCCGTTCGTCCTCACCCGGTGCGCGCGGTGCACCGTTCCATCTTACGCGTATTGGTAGCCGAATGCCGACGCGAACCGGCTGGCGATCTCGTCGTGCGAAATCCAGTGATTCTGGGGGCCCTGCTGGGCGATCTTGAGCGCGCCCATCAGCGACGCCAGCCGGCCCGTGGTTTCCCAGTCCATGCCCTGCTCGATGCCGTGCAGCAGGCCGCCCCGGAAGGCGTCGCCGCAGCCGGTGGGGTCCACCACGCGCTCGGCCTGCACGGCCGGGATGGCGTACTGCTGGCCGTCGGCGAAGATCGTGGCGCCGCGTTCGCCGTGCGTCACGATGAACGCGCGGACCTTGGCGGCCACGTCGGCACTGGTCCACGCGGTGCGCGACAGCATGACCTGCGCTTCGTAGTCATTGACCGTCACGTAACTGGCGAGTTCAACGAACCGGCGCAGGTCCTCGCCGTTGAACAGCGGCATGGCCTGGCCCAGGTCGAAGATGAACGGGATGCCGGCCTCGGCGAACTGCCGCGCATGGTGCAGCATGCCCTCGCGGCTGTCCGGCGCGACGATGCCCAGCGCCGGGCGCGTGCCGGCCGCCAGCACGTCCTGCACGGCATTGAGCTGCGACTGGCCCATGGCGCCCGGGTGGAAAGCCGTGATCTGGTTGTTGTCGAGGTCGGTCGTGATCATCGCCTGCGCGGTGAACGTGTCCGGCAGCGTACGGATATGCCCGGTGCCGATACCCAGATCGCGCAGATGCTGCAGGTACGGTCCGGCGTCCTGGCCCACCGTCGCCATCACCACCGGTTCGCCGCCCAGCATCTTCAGCGTGTAGGCGATGTTGCCGGCGCAGCCGCCGAACTCGCGCCGCATGCCGGGCACCAGGAACGAGACGTTCAGCATCTGGATCTGGTCCGGAAGGATGTGTTCACGGAACCGTCCGTCGAACGTCATGATGGTGTCGTAGGCGACGGAGCCGCAGATCAGGCTGGACATCTTTTCTCCAAGCGTTCCGGCCCAGGGATGACGGGCAGAAACAGATACGTTAAATAATTCCGCCCGTGCATGACGGGCGGAGGCGCTTCGCAAATCGTGTGCTACCGCACAGATTATTTCAGTGCGGCCAGCGCGGCGTCGTAATCAGGCTCCTGCTTGATCTCGGGCACGAGCTGGCTGTACTTGACGGCGTCGTTCTCGTCCACGACCACCACGGCACGTGCGCACACGCCGGCCAGCGGGCCCGACTTGATGTCCACGCCGTAGGCGTTCTTGAAATCGGCGCCGCGCATGGTCGACAGCGTGACCACGTTGGCCAGGCCCTCGGCCGTGCAGAAGCGGCCCATCGCGAACGGCAGGTCGGCCGAGATCGTCAGCACCACGGTGTTGTCGAGGCTGCTGGCGGCCTCGTTGAACTTGCGTGCCGACGCCTGGCACACGGGCGTGTCCAGGCTGGGCACGATGTTCAGGACCTTGCGCTTGCCGGCGAAGTCGGCCAGCGTCACGTCCTTGAGGTCCTTGCCGACCAGCGAGAAGGCCGGGGCCTTGTCGCCAGCCTGGGGAAACTTGCCGCCAACTTCGATGGCGTTGCCGCCGAGGGTCACGTTGCTCATGGTTGCTCCTGTCAGGAAGGTACGGCCCGCCGGTCCGGTGCATTGCCGGCCGGCGTGGCGGGGGGCGATGAATTCAGGGATAGAAGATCAGCACGCGGTAGTTCGCCGCGGCCTGCTGCGTCCGGAATCGTACCCGAACCGGCAGCTCGCTGCCCGCGCGCAGGCCCGAGGTGGCAAAGCCGCGCTGGGCCGGCTCCAGGTACTCGCCCGGCTGCAGCACGCGGCGCAGCAGCAGCTGGTCCTGCAGGTCGGTCATCACGAGTTCGATGGCGGGCAGGGCCGTGGTGGCGCGGCCCTGGTTGCGCAGCGTGACGGCCAACTGGTAGACGTCGGCGCCTTCGTCCTGCTTCTGCAACTGCGAGCTGTCGATGCGCAGCGCTTCCAGGTCGCGCCACGGCGGCACGGCGCAGCCGAACGGCGCGCAGGCCGCTTCGAGTACCGGCCGCAGCACCGGCACGCTGCCGGCAATCTGGCTACGCGCCAGAAAGACGCCCTGGACCAGGATACCCAGCCCCAGCACCACGGCCGCCGCGCGGATCCACGTGCGCTGGCTGCCGGGCACCGTCACCTTGGGGCGCGGCGCGCGCGCCTGTTCGCGCTCGCGGGTGTGGCGCAGGAAATCGGGTGCGAAGACCGGGCCGGCGCTGGCTGCCGGTTCGTCCCGGCGTAGCCAGCGGCGCGTGGTGGTCTCGCGCGCCACGCTGCTGGGCGTGTCGTCGCGCGGCGTCACGCCGAGGTCGTGTTCGATCACGTCGCGGGCCTGCGCGGCCCAGGCTTCCGCCTCGGGGTCGGCCGGGTCCGCGCTGCGCAGGAAGCCGCTGGCGCTGGGCACCGGGTCGGCCGGCGCGGCGGGTTCGGGCGGCAGTTCTGCGACGGGATCGGGTGCAACGACGCCGGGTTCGGCCGCTTCCACCGGGGCCGGCACTTCGGGTTCCGGGGTGCCGTGGTCGGCGGGATGGGAGGTCGGGCCTTCGGACGGTCGCAGTGGCGGCCAGCTTGCCTTGGCGCTATAGGCGCCGTACGGCGGCAGGCCCGAGGGGCGCGTCGATGCAAACGCAGCGGCGGGATCGAGCGACGAGTGCGGCGCCGGCGCGGCGGCTGTCGGCGCCGGGCGGGGCGGGGCGTCGTCGAACGCGGCGTGGTCGAGCGTCGGCCACGGGACGGGCGGCTCGGTCAGCGGCGTTTCGGCGGGTTCGGGCGATGGGTCGGCTTCCGGGGCGGTTTGCGGTGCGGCCTCGTCCGGCAGCACGGCGTCGGTCTCGGCAGCCTCGTCGAAATGCGCGGCGGCCTCTTCAGGTACCGCATCGGCCACCGCGCCCGTCTCGGCGGGTTCGGGTTCAGGTGACCGTTCAGGCGCCACTTCCCTGGGCACTTCCGGCGCCACGCCGACCACTTCCTCGGCTTCCGCCTCGGACATCATCGTCGTCGGCGAATCCAGCGCCGGCACCTCGTAACCTGGATCGAAGCCGGGATCGAACGGCGCGTCGGCCTCGCGGGCGCGCGCCGCCGCCTGCGCCTGCTCGGCGTGGGCCAGCGCGGCGGCCATCGACACGGACGAGGAGGGCGGCGCGGCCGCCGGCGTACCGGCGGGGACGCTGCTGGCAGCCCCAGCGGCACCGCTACCGCCCGGCGTGGGCACCTCGATCAGGTGCTCGCGCGCATCAAAGACGGTGTCGCACTGGCCGCAGCGGACCAGGCCCTGGCGCAGCCGCA
This sequence comes from Cupriavidus sp. SZY C1, assembly GCF_032190535.1. Lineage (NCBI taxonomy): Bacteria > Pseudomonadati > Pseudomonadota > Betaproteobacteria > Burkholderiales > Burkholderiaceae > Cupriavidus > Cupriavidus sp. SZY C1. Next base: position 787,542 of record NZ_JAUANU010000001.1, on the reverse strand, counting down.
ACTGGTCCGCCACCAGCCGGAACGCGGTGCGGCAGGCCGGACAGCGCGTGACGAGCTTGGCAGCGGCCATGGTCGGGAATCAGGATTGGTTGGGGGATGCCGCGGCCGGGCGCGTGCCATGCAGGCACACCCAGCCTTCCTCGCTGCGCCAGACCGACATGGCGATCCACGGCGCGTAGGCCGCCGCCACCTCGTCGGCCTGCCGTTCGAGCACGCCGGACAGGATCAGCCGGCCGCCCGGACGCACGCGCGCGGTCAGCATCGCGGCCATCAGCTTGAGCGGGTTGGAAAGAATGTTGGCCACCACCAGGTCGTGGGTGGCCTCGGACACCGCCTCGGGCAGCGCGAAGGTCGCCGCCACGCGGTTGCGCTCGGCGTTGTAGCGCGATGCCTCCACGGCATTCGGATCGATGTCGATGCCGACCGTGTCGCCGGCGCCGAGCTTCTTGGCCACGATGGCCAGGATGCCCGAGCCGCAGCCGTAGTCCAGCACCGTCTCGCCGGCCCGCACGTTCTGTTCGAGCCACTGCATGCACAGCCGCGTGGTCGGATGGCTGCCCGTGCCGAAAGCCAGGCCCGGATCAAGCTCCAGGATCACGGCGTCGGGGTCGGGCGCGTCGTGCCACGACGGCACCACCCAGATGCGCTCGCCCACGCGGATCGGCTCGAACTGCGACTGGGTCAGCCGCACCCAGTCCTGGTCGGCCACCGGGCGCAGCGTGTAGTCGGGCACCGGGTCGATGCCCAGCGTGTTGGCGGCGGCCGTCACCACCAGCGCGGGATCGGTCTCGTCGTCGAACAGCGCCACCACGCGCGACCGGTTCCACGCCAGCCGCGTCGGCTCCAGCCCGGGCTCCCCGAACAGCGGCTGCTCGTCAGGCGTGTCGGCGTCGGCGTCTTCCACCGATACCGACAGCGCGCCGAGGTCGAACAGTGCATCGGACCAGGCTTCGGCCTGATCCTGCGCAATTTCGATCACACATTCCTGGAAAGCCACGGGGTTCCTTTGCTGCAAGCCGGCCGCTGGGCCCCGCCTCAGGCTTTCTCGCCGTGGGCGTTGGCCTTCTGGGCCAGGCGGTGTTCAAGATAATGGATGCTGGTGCCGCCTTCCACGAAGTTGGCGTCGAGCATCAGGTCGCGGTGCAGCGGCACGTTGGTCAGGATGCCGTCCACCACCATTTCCGACAGCGCGATGCGCATGCGGGCGATGGCCTGGTCGCGCGTGGCGCCGTACGTGATGATCTTGCCGATCATCGAGTCGTAGTTGGGCGGCACGAAGTAGCCATCATACGCGTGCGAGTCCACGCGGACACCGGGGCCGCCGGGCATGTGCCAGGCGGTGATGCGGCCCGGCGACGGCGTGAACTTGAACGGGTCCTCGGCGTTGATGCGGCACTCGATGGCGTGGCCGCGCAGTTCCACGTCCTTCTGGCGGAAGCGCAGCTTCTCGCCAAAGGCGATGCGGATCTGCTCCTGCACGATGTCGATGCCGGTGATCATCTCGGTCACCGGATGCTCCACCTGCACGCGGGTGTTCATCTCGATGAAGTAGAACTCGTTGTTCTCGTACAGGAACTCGAACGTGCCGGCGCCCCGGTAGCCGATCTTCTTGCATGCATCGGCGCAGCGGTCGCCGATACGCTCGATCAGGCGGCGCGGAATGTGCGGCGCGGGCGCTTCCTCGATCACCTTCTGGTGGCGGCGCTGCATCGAGCAGTCGCGCTCGCCCAGCCAGATGGCCTGCTTGTGCTGGTCGGCCAGGATCTGGATTTCCACATGGCGCGGGTTCTCAAGGAACTTCTCCATGTAGACCTCGGGGTTGCCGAAGGCACGGCCCGCTTCCTCGCGCGTCATGTTGACGGCGTTGATCAGCGCGGCCTCGGTGTGCACCACGCGCATGCCGCGGCCACCGCCGCCGCCGGCGGCCTTGATGATCACGGGATAGCCCACGCGGCGCGCGGTGGCCAGGATTTCCTTGGGGTCGTCGGGCAGTGCGCCGTCCGAGCCCGGCACGCACGGCACGCCGGACTTGATCATCGCCTGCTTGGCCGACACCTTGTCGCCCATCAGGCGGATGCTGTCGGACGTCGGGCCGATGAACACGAAGCCGGATTTCTCCACGCGCTCGGCAAAGTCGGCGTTCTCCGACAGGAAGCCGTAGCCCGGGTGGATGGCCTGGGCGTCGGTGACTTCGGCGGCCGAGATGATGGCCGGCATGTTCAGGTACGACAGCGGCGAGGGGGCCGGGCCGATGCAGACGGCTTCGTCGGCCAGCTTCACGTACTTGGCTTCCTTGTCGGCCTCCGAGTACACCACCACGGTCTTGATGCCCAGCTCGCGGCAGGCGCGCTGGATGCGAAGGGCGATCTCGCCGCGGTTCGCGATCAGAATTTTTTCAAACATGGTCTCTCTCTGCGAGAACAGGGGCGGGCCCGCGCACGCCGGAATGGCGCGCCGGGCCAACGCTTGGCGGCAGGGCCACGGGCCGCTGTGCCGCGTCAGCCGGCGGCTGGCTTCAGCCGATCACGAACAGCGGCTGGCCGTACTCCACGGCCTGGCCGTTTTCGACGAGGATTTCCTTGATCACGCCGGCCTTGTCGCACTCGATCTCGTTGAGCAGCTTCATGGCTTCGATGATGCAGACGGTCTGGCCTTCCTTGACGGTGTCGCCCACGTTCACGAACGGGGCGGCGCCCGGCGACGGGGCGCGGTAGAACGTGCCGACCATCGGCGACGTGACGATGTGGCCGGCCGGCAGTTGCGGGGCGGCGTCGGCGGGGGCGGCAGCCGGCGCGGCGGCGGCCGGTGCGGCGCCAGCCATGGGCAGGGCCTGGAGCTGGGGCATGGCAACCGGGGCGGCCACGACCTGCGGGGGTTGCTTGACGATGCGAACCTTGCCGTCGCCCTCGGTCACTTCGAGCTCCGAAATGCCGGATTCGGCCACCAGGTCGATCAGCGTCTTCAGCTTGCGCAGGTCCATCTTCTTATCCTCCAGAATCGGGTTGTCCGGTCACCTTCGGGTCAGGGAAGGGGACGGCGGCGGTCAGTCATTGATGTTGGCCCGCCTCGCCAGGCGCGACAGGCCGCGGTTGTCTCGGTTGCCTACCAGGAAGGGCTAGCTGCCCGGGGCGTCCTGCTCCTGCGCCAGCGCGTAGTCCAGGGCCAGCAGGTAACCCCGCCAGCCCAGCCCGCAGATCACCCCGATCGCCTGATCGGAGAAATACGAGTGATGGCGGAACGGCTCGCGGCGATGCACGTTGGACAGGTGCACCTCGACGAACGGAATCGCCACGCCGGCCAGGGCGTCCCGCAGGGCCACGCTGGTATGCGTGAACGCCGCGGGATTGATGATCACGAAGTCCACCCCCTCGGTACGGGCGGCCTGGACGCGATCCACGAGGGCGCCCTCGTGGTTGGACTGGAAGGTCTGCAGATCGACCCCGGCCGCGGCGGCATGTTTGGCCAGCGCGGCGTCGATATCGGCCAGCGTGGTATGCCCATACACCTGCGGCTCGCGGGTCCCGAGCAAATTGAGGTTCGGACCATGCAGAACCAGCACTTTGCGATAGCGGGCGGCGCGGCTGACGGTGGGGGTAGACGACACGGCGACTCGACCAGTTCAACGAAATTGCGCGGAGATTACCGTAGCTTAGAGGGATTTGTCTAGCACGCGATACAAGGCCGAAGTCGCCTCCAAGGCATATGAGACGGGCCTCACGCCTTACAGATCACATTTTCCGAAAACCAACGGATCTGGCGGTCCTTCCATCGTCACTTCTGCGTCATTTGGGGGCAGAAGCGCGCATTTACGGGAAATTTCCCACGGAGTTGGCAGCCCGGCCCGTCAGGCGTCCGGCAACTCCTTACGCAGTTCGTCGGCGTGGACACGCCCCATCTTGCGGTACTTCACGTCGCCGTCGGGCGTGATGACCACCGTGTAGGGCAGCCCGCCCTGGGCGTTGCCGAAACTCTTGGCCAGTTCGGTGCCGGCGAACCCGGCCACGGCCAGCGGATATTTCACGGGGACTTTCTTGAGAAATTCCTGAATGTTGCCGGCCGAATCGATGCCGATGCCGATGAATTCGACATTGCGCTGCGCGTACTCGCCGTGCAGCGCGGTCAGCTCCGGCATTTCCTCGACGCACGGGCCGCACCACGGCGCCCAGAAGTTCACGACCAGCGTCTTGCCGCGATACCTGGACAGGTCCAGCTCCGCGCCGGTTGGGTCGGGCATCCTGGCCTGGAACAGCGATTCGACGGCCTGGTCCGATGCCGGCTTGGGCGCGAGGGCAAAATGGGCGGCCACGGCGCCGGCCACGGCCGCCAGCAGGGCGACGACGATCCAGAGGACCAGGGACGAGCGGCGGGCCGGCTTGGCGTCGGGGGTGGAAGCGGTCATGTTCGGGGCGGAAGAAGACAGTTCTATATAGATAGGGGCGGCGGCTGGTCGGGCGCGCCTGCCGCCTCGTCCATCAGCTCGCGGACGGCGTCGATGTCGGCCCGGGCCACACGGCCGCTGGCGTCGGCGCGCGCCGCGCCCCGTTCGTCGACGGCATCATACAGCGCGATGTGGACCCCCACCGGGGCGCCCAGCGTCTCGCGCACCTCGCCGGCCAGCAGGCGCGCCTCGCGGCCGGCCGGCCACTGGCCGCGCCACAGAAAGCTGAGCGTCTCCACGTCGCCCCGGCCCGCGAAGTGCCGGCTCTCGCTGGTCTCGAAATCCACGCCGGCGTTGATCAGGTGCAGCGCCACGTCCTTGGGGCTGTCGCAGAAGCACTGGATATAGACGTCGGAATGCTCGGTGGCCGTGCCGTTGAGCACGGCGCCGACCAGATAGGGGCGGAAGCCGGCCAGATCGTCCATGGCCAGCACGGCCAGTTGCCGCAGCAGGGCCAGGATGCGCGGCTGGTGCTCGCCCTGGAACAGCGCCTGGTAGGCGCGCACTTCCTCCTCGATCAGTTCGTTGTCGGGCAGCCATTCGCCGGCCACGCGGACGTCGCCCAGCAACTGGCGGGCGGCCTTGCGCTTGGCGGTGGCGTAGTCGGCGCCGTCTTCGGCAATCATGCGCGCCGCGGCCTGGGCAATTTCCTCGCGCAGGCGGGCGGGGTCGGAGGGGGTGCGTCGGGACATGGGTCGATGATACCCGCACGGCCGGGGCCCGGCATGCGGCACAGGCGCGCGGCGGGGCCGGGAGCGGGTCGGGAACCGGACGCATGCGGGTACAATCAGACCCTTCACTTCTGCGCCGCCGGCCCGTCCGCGCGGCCCAACGCATTCCCACGCATTCCCGAAGCTCCCATGCATATTCACATCCTTGGCATCTGCGGTACGTTCATGGGGGGCCTCGCGGTCCTGGCGCGGCAGGCGGGCCACCGGGTCACCGGCTGCGACGCCAACGTCTACCCGCCGATGAGCACCCAGCTGGAAGCCCAGGGCATCGACCTGATCGAGGGCTTCGACCCGCAGCAGCTATCGCTGAACCCCGACCTGTACGTGATCGGCAACGTGGTGTCGCGCGGCAATCCGCTGATGGAAGCCATCCTGGACCGCAACCTGCCGTACGTGTCCGGCCCGCAATGGCTGGGCGAGCACGTGCTGAACGGCAAGTGGACGCTGGCCGTGGCCGGCACGCATGGCAAGACCACCACCACGTCGATGCTGGCCTGGGTGCTGCAGGACGCCGGCTACAACCCCGGCTTCCTGGTCGGCGGCGTGCCGCAGAACTTTGGTATCTCGGCGCGGCTGACAGAATCGGACTTCTTTGTCATCGAGGCCGACGAATACGACACCGCTTTCTTCGACAAGCGCAGCAAGTTCGTGCACTACCGCCCGCGCACGGCCATTCTGAACAACCTTGAATACGATCACGCCGACATCTTCCCCGATCTGGCCGCGATCGAGACCCAATTCCATCATCTGGTACGCACGGTGCCCGGCCAGGGCCGGCTCGTCGTGAACGGGCTGGAGCCCGCGCTGGCGCGCGTGCTGGAACGCGGGTGCTGGAGCGAGGTGGAGCAGTTCGGCATGGGCGACTGGCGCGAAGGCGACGCCCGCACCGAGGCGCCGGCCGGCAAGGACGCGTTCGACGTGTACTTCCAGGAGGCGTTGCAGGGCACCGTGGTCTGGGACCTGCAGGGCACGCACAACCGCATGAACGCGATTGCCGCCATCGCGGCCGCCCGCCACGTGGGCGTGCCGCCGGCGCAGGCCATCGAGTCGCTGGGCCGCTTTGCCAACGTCAAGCGACGCATGGAGGTGCGCGGCGTGGCCAGCGGCGTGACGGTCTATGACGATTTCGCGCACCATCCGACGGCCATCCAGACCACGCTCGACGGCCTGCGCCGCCGCGTGGGCGACGCCCGCATCCTCGCCGTGCTGGAGCCGCGCTCGAACACGATGAAGCTGGGCGTGATGGCGGCCCAACTGCCGGCCAGCCTGGAAGCTGCCGATCTGGTGTTCGGCTACGGCGCACCGTCCGGCAAGGACGCGCTGGGCTGGAATCTGGGCGACGCGCTGGCACCTATCGGCGACAAGGCCGCCGCGTTCCAGGACCTGGGCGAACTGGTGCAGGCCGTGACCGCCGCCGCCCGCCCCGGCGACCACGTGCTGGTGATGAGCAACGGCGGCTTCGGCGGCATCCACCAGAAGCTGCTGGACGCCATCGGCGCCAAGGGCTGACGGCCGCCGGCCACTTTCACACAGGGAATCCCATGCTGCTGTACCTGCACGGCTTCCGTTCCTCGCCGCAGTCGATGAAGTCGCGGCTCGTGCAGGAACGGATGCGCGCCTGGGGGCTGGAGAAATATTTCGCCTGCCCGGTGCTCAATGTGTCGCCGTCCCAGGCGATTGCCCAGGCCGAGGCGGCCATCCGGGGCGCCCGGGCCGGCGGCGAGACCGACATCGCCATCGTCGGCTCGTCGCTGGGTGGCTTCTACGCGCGCTGGCTGGCCGAGCGCCACGGCTGCCGCGCCGTGCTGCTGAATCCGGCCATCCATCCCTGGACCGACCTTGAGAAATATCTTGGCGAGCAGCCGCTGTACCACGGCGGCGGCTCGGTCGAGGTCAAGCGCGAACATCTGGACGAACTGCTGGCGCTGCGCGTGGATACCATCACGCGCCCGGAGCGCTATTTCCTGCTGGCGACCACCGGCGACGAGGTGCTGGACTACCGCGAGATGGTCGCGGCGTGCCCCGGTGCCCACATCCGCGTGATCGAGGGCAGCGACCACGGCATCAGCGAATTCGACGCCTATGTCGACGAAGTGCTCGCCTTCTGCGGCTATCGGCCCGACGGACGCCAGCCAGCCCGCCCGGCATGACGGCGGCGGTTCCCGGCCAGAATGGCCCGAGCGGCCTGCGCGCCGCGTGGCACGCCCACCTGCCGTACGACGCCGCCATCCCGCTGAACCAGCGCCGCTGGATTGCCGGGGAGGGCTCGCTGACGGCCCGGCTGATGTCGGCGTCCAGCCGGTTCCGCGTGACGCGGATCAACCAGTCGCCACGGCCGCCGTTTGCCGATGAATGGCGCGCGCTGGGCCTGATCCGGCCCGTGCCGGCCATCACGCGCGAAGTGCTGCTGATCTGCGACGACGTGCCCGCGGTCTTTGCGCACACGATTGTCGATCCGTACCGCGCGCGGCGCGACTGGCCGTTTCTGCGCGGGCTGGGCAACCGGCCGCTGGGCGGCGCGCTGTTCGTCGATCCGCGCGTGCGGCGCGAGCCGTTCCAGTTCGCGCGGCTGACCGTCCATCACCCGCTGCGCCAGGCGCTGCAGCGGGTGCTGCCGGCGTTTGCATCGGTGCCGATGCTGCCCGCGCGGCGCTCGGTGTTCCGGCGCGGCGGTGGCGCCATGCTTGTGACCGAGGTCTTCCTGCCAGACCTGCTCACGCGGGCGGCGCCGCCCAACATCGGCGCCGGTGGCACCCGGCTGCCCCGCCGGATCGACACCCACCACAAGGAAGCGAGACCCGCATGAAACTGGAAGGACGGGTCGCCATCGAGCGCGCGATCCGCGATGTCGCCGAGGCCGCCGGGCCCGGCGGCGGCATGTCGCTCTGATTCCCTGCCCCTGGGATGCCCGCCGGCGCCAACGCTGGGTGCGGTATCATCCCGGGTCGAATATCCGCCCGGACGGGCCGGCTCGACCGCGCGCTTGTGCGCGCACCGTGGCGGCGTGTCCCGGCCCTTTCCGAAAGTACCGATCCATGCAGTTGCTGTTCGAAGAAGGCGGCGAAATCCGCGCCGGCACCGTCCTTGCCCAACAGGGCGAGGCCTACCAGGTGGAATTGCCTGCGGGCAAGCGCACCAAGGTCAAGGCAAAGGACGTGCTGCTGCAGTTTGCCCAGCCGTCGGCCAGTGAAATGGTGCGGCAAACCGGCGAGCTGACCGCCGAGATCGACCTCGACTTCCTCTGGGAATGCGCGCCGGCCGAGGAATTCGGCTTTGCCGACCTGGCTGCCGAATACTACGGGGCCGATGCCGGCGCAGTGCAGCAGGCTGCACTTGCGATGGCGCTGCATGGCAATCCCGTCTATTTCCGCCGCAAGGGCCGCGGCCGCTACCTGCGCGCGCCCGAAGACCAGCTCAAGGCCGCCCTGGCCGCCGTGGAGCGCAAGAAGCAGCAGTTGCTGGTGCAGGCCGAGTACGAGGCCCAGCTCAAGGCGCACCAGTTGCCCGACGCGTTCCGCGGCAAGGTGCTGCAACTGCTGTTCAAGCCCGACAAGAACAGTCTCGAATTCAAGGCCATGGACGCCGCATGCACGGCGCTGGGCATGACGCCGATGCGCCTGATGGTGGCCGTGGGCGGCGTGGAAAGCCCGCGCGCGCTGCACGAGGCCAAGTTCCTGGCCGACTGCTTCCCGAAGGGCACCGGCTTCCCGGACGTGGCCGTGCCGGACCCGTCGGGCAGCCTGCCCGTGGCCGACGTGGAGGCGTTCTCGATCGACGACGTCACGACGACCGAGATCGACGATGCGCTGTCGGTGACGCGCCTGGCCGACGGCAAGCTGCGCGTGGGCATCCACATCGCCGCGCCGGGCCTGGGCTTCACGCGCGGCGAGCCGCTCGACGCCATTGCCCGCCAGCGCCTGTCCACGGTCTATTTCCCCGGCGACAAGATCACGATGCTGCCCGACAGCGTGGTGGAACGCTACACGCTGCAGGAAGGCCGCACCTGCCCGGCGCTGTCGCTGTACGTGAAGGTGGACCCGGACACGCCGGACGGCCTGGCCATCGTCGGCAGCGAGACGCGCGCCGAACTGGTGCCGATTGCCGCCAACCTGCGCCACAACCTGCTGGAAGACGTGGTCACCGAGGCCGCGCTGGCCAGCGGCACCGGCGACTATCCGTTCCGCGAGCAGCTTGGCGAGCTGTTCCGGCTGGCCAACCACCTGCACGACGAGCGCCAGAAGGCGCGTCTGGCCAGCGGCCTGCGCCCGGAGGCGCACAACCGCGCGGACTTCAACTTCTATATCGATCCGGTGGACAGCGGCGGCGAGCGCGTGCGGATCGAGCAGCGCCGGCGTGGATCGCCGCTGGACAAGATCGTGGCCGAACTGATGATCCTGGCCAACAGCACGTGGGGCAAGCTGCTGGCCGACCACGGCGTGCCAGGCATCTACCGCACCCAGAAGGCGTGGGGCATGCACCGCACGCGCATGCAGACCTACCCGGCGCCGCACGAGGGGCTGGGCGTGGCGCAGTACGCGTGGAGCACGTCGCCGCTGCGCCGCTACGTTGACCTGGTCAACCAGTGGCAGATCCTGGCGGTGGCCCAGCATGGCGTGACCGCCAAGCTGGTGGCGCCGTTCAAGCCCAAGGACGCCGACCTGCTGGCCGCCGTGGCGGACTTCGAAGGCACCTACGCGGCCTATGCCGACCACCAGTCGACCATGGAGCGCTACTGGTGCCTGCGCTGGATCGCGCAGGAAAACCGCGGCAAGCTGATGGCCACGGTGCTCAAGGACGGCGCGGTGCGCTTTGCCGAGATCCCGCTGGTGACGCGGGTGCCGGAACTGGCGCAGGCCGTGCGCGGCACGCAGGTGCTGCTGGAGATTGCGTCGACCGACGAGATCTCGCTGGAAGTGTCGTGCCGCGTGCTGGAGATCTTTGCCGGCGAGGGCGAACTGCCGGAAGAGGAACTGGAAGGCGACACCGAGGACGAGATGGCGGAGGTTTCCGCCGAGGCAGCCGCCGAGGCGGCGGCCGAGGATGCCGCCGAAGCCGCAGCGGAAGGTGGCACGGAAGGTGGCACGGAAGGTGGCACCGAAGGCGCCGCCGAGGCCCCGGCCGAGACGGCCCCGGACGATGCGTCGGCGCCACGCGACACCGGCGCCAACCCCCCCGCCTGAGTCCTTCGGTAAACCGGGCGGCTCCCGTACAATCGAAGTCCGTTCCGGCCATCCCCCTGCAGGGGGGGATGGCCGGTTTGCCAAACGATTGCCCTCCCACGCCGACCGCCTGGTCCCTGACCCATCGTGAACGCCGTTCTTCCCGCTTTCCGCCCCTCGCATCCGCGCGACTGGTGGCGATCCAGCAGCACGCTGGCCAAGGCGCTGGCCGTGTCGGTCGCCATCCATGCGGCGCTGCTGATGGTGCGCATTGCCGCGCCGGAGGTGTTCGAGATCAAGCGGTCCGATCCCCAGCTCGACGTGGTGCTGGTCAACGCGAAATCGGCCGAAAAGCCGCGCAACCCGACCGTGCTGGCCCAGGCCAACCTGGACGGCGGCGGCGACCATGACGCCCAGCGCGCCACCACGCCGCTGCCGGCGCAGACCGAATCGAAGGACGGCGACCTCGTGCGCCTGACCCAGCGCCGCATCGAGCAGCTGGAAGAAGAGCAGCGCCGGCTGATGACGCAGGCCCGCGAGGCGGCGCCGGCCGTGCGCAGCCAGCCCATGAAGCCGGGCGAGCAGCGCCTGGACACCCCGCTGCGCGGCCAGGACGACCGCACGTCGACCGACGAGATGGCCAAGCTGGAGGCCGAGATCGGCCGCAATCTCGAACACTACGCCAAGCGCCCCAAGCGCATGCAGCTTACGGCCACCAGCGCGCAGGGCGTGGAGTACGCGCAGTATTACGACCGCCTGCGCCGCCGGATCGAGGCGCGCGGCACGAGCGATTTCCCGCAGAAGAACGGCAAGCCGCTCTATGGGCAACTGATCCTGGTGATCAACGTGAACCGCCAGGGCAAGCTCGGCTATAACCGCGACGGCTACAACATCGACGCGATCGACGTGGCCAAGAGCTCTGGCGACCCGGCGCTGGACCGCCAGGCCGTGGCGATTGTCCGCGCGGCGGCGCCGTTCGGGCCGTTCACGGCCGAGATGCAGTCGAAGCAGGACATCCTCGAAGTCATTTCCACTTTCAAGTTCACCCGCAGCGGGCTCGACGTCCGCCTGCAAGGACGCTGATGACCGCAGAACAGTCTTCCCCCGCCGACCGCTACGTCGTGGTCGGCAACCCCGTCTCGCACAGCCGCTCGCCGGCCATCCACGCCGCGTTTGCGCGCCAGACCGGCGAGGCCGTGCAGTACGACCGCCTGGAGGCGCCGCTGGACGGCTTTGCTGACACCGTGCGCCGCTTTCTGGCCGAGGGCGGCCACGGCTGCAACGTGACCACGCCGTTCAAGCTGGAAGCCTACGACCTGTCCGACCGCCTGACGCCGCGCGCCGAGGCTGCCGGGGCGGTCAACACGATGTGGATCGAGGACGGGCTGATCCATGGCGACAACACCGACGGCGTCGGGCTGGTGCGCGACATCCAGGACAACCTCGACGTGCTGCTGGAAGACAAGCGCATCCTGGTGCTGGGCGCCGGCGGCGCGGCGATGGGCGCGATGCTGCCGCTGATCGAATGTCGGCCGGCCCGCATCGTGGTGGCCAACCGCACGGCGCAGAAGGCCAGCGACATGGTCGAGGCGTTCGTCGAGGCGGCCGACCAGTACGGCGTGGAGTTGTGGGCCGGCGGGCTGGACGCGCTGGGCGCGCTGTCCGAGGACGAAGGCTGCGACGTGGTCATCAACGCATCGGCCAGCAGCCTGCAGGGCGAGCTGCCGCCGGTGCCCGAGCACCTGCTGGGCGAAGGCGTGCTGGCCTACGACATGATGTACGGCGCCCGGCCGACCGTGTTCCTGGCCTACGCGGCCAGGTGCGGCGCGCGCACGGCCGATGGCCTGGGCATGCTCGTGGAGCAGGCCGCCGAGGCGTTCTACAACTGGCGCGGCGTGCGCCCGGGGACCACCCCGGTGCTGGCCGAGCTGCGCGCCGCGCTGCAGGCGGAAGCCGCGCGCTAACCGCCCGTCATCTGCCTTGGCTCGCCAGCGCACCGCCGCCGCACGCGCGCCCGCCAGAGCGTCGGGCGCGGCCAATCCGCTGCGCTGGATTGGCTATCTGGGCGAATGCCTGATCGTCGGCGTGCTGGCGCTGCAGGTGTACTTCTTCCTGCAGATCGCGGCCTGGCAATACCTGGACCCGTCGTCCACGTCGTTCATGCGCGCCGAGCGCTGGCGGCTGTGCGGGCTGAATGTCTGGAGTTGCTCGGTGGACCGCAAGTGGGTGGGCTATGGCGAGATGTCGCGCAACATCAAGCGCGCGGTGATCGCCAGCGAGGACGCCGACTTCGTGAACCACCCGGGCTACGAGCTGGATGCCATGCTGGACGCCTGGGAGCGCAACAAGAAGCGCGGACACATCGTGCGCGGCGGGTCGACGATCACCCAGCAGCTTGCCAAGAACCTGTTCCTGTCCTCGGAGCAATACTACGTGCGCAAGGGCCAGGAGCTGGCCATCACGTGGATGCTCGAATTCTGGCTGGACAAGCAGCGCATCTTCGAGATCTACCTGAACTCGGTGGAGTGGGGCGAGGGCGTGTTCGGCGTGGAGGCCGCCGCGCAGCACTACTTCCACACGTCGGCGTCCCGGCTGACCGTCGGCCAGGCCGCCCGGCTGGCTGCCGCGCTGCCGGCGCCCAAGTGCTTCGACAAGAAGGAGTACTGCGCCAACGTCCGCGTGAACTTCCGCACCAAGGCATCGATCATCGCCCGGCGCATGGGGGCGGCAACGCTGCCGGATTGAGAGAGGGCTCCGTTCTCCCACTTCGCGGGATAGGGGAGCCGGGGCCAGCCTGCTAGCTCAGCCAGCCCTTCCGGCGGAAATACACCAGCGGAATCGCCGCCGATACCGCCATCAGCGCGATGGCCCACGGGTAGCCGATGGCCCAGTCCAGTTCCGGCATCAGCTTGAAGTTCATGCCGTAGATGCTGGCGATCAGCGTGGGCGGCATCAGCGCCACCGACACCACCGAGAACAGCTTGATGATCTTGTTCTGGTTGATGTTGATGAAACCGACCGTGGCGTCCATCAGGAAGTTGATCTTGTCGAACAGGAACGCGGTGTGGTTCTCGATCGAGTCGATGTCGCGCAGGATCTGGCGCGCCTCGTCCTGCTGCTCGGCCGACAGCAGCTGGCTGCGCATCAGGAACGACACGGCGCGGCGCGTATCCATGACGTTGCGGCGGATGCGGCCGTTCAGGTCTTCCTCGCGGGCGATGGTTTCCAGCACGTCGGCGGCGGCGGCATCGGTCACGTTCTCGGCCAGCACGCGGCGGCTGGCTTCCTCCAGGCGCTCGTAGATCTCCTCGATCGAATCGGCCGAGTACTCGGCGTCGGTCGCGTAGAGGTCCATCAGCACGTCCTTGGCGTTGCGCACGGACCCCGGACGCATGCGGGCGCGCAGCCGCACCAGGCGGAACACGGGCAGGTCTTCGTCGTGGATCGAGAACAGGACGTCGCGCGTGAGCACGAAGGCCACGCGCACGTTGCGCGACGCCTCGTCCTCGTCGAGCAGGAAGTCGGTGCGGATGTGGATATTCTCGTCCTCGCCCTCGAAGTAGCGCGCCGACGCCTCCAGGTCGCCCAGGTCCTCCAGCTCGGGCAGGACCACGTTGTAGGCTTCCTTGATCCACGCCAGCTCCTCGTCGTCGGGGCTGACCACGTCGATCCAGATGGGCTTGTGCTGCAGCAGCTCGTTGCGCTCGTCGACCTGCTCCTGGGCAAGCCGGCCTTTCTGCAGGACGAACAGGTTGATCATCCCTGGGATTCCTTGTGACTGATTGCGCGGGTCGGAGACGTGCGCAGGCAAGGCTTGGCCAGCAAGGCGACCATGAGGCGGCCGGCAAGCGTGATCGCGCTGCCGGCGGGCGCGGAACCGCGTCCGGGGGCAAGGCGATGACGTTTGCCTGTTGCCTGTATCTGGCTGGCAAGCCGGGGGAGGGAAGATCCGGTGCGCGACGCGGCGGTCAGCAAGACGCACCGCGCGGGAATCGGAAGGACACACTCACCCGCAGGTGTCTGCGGGCAAGCACGGCGACGAGCAGGGCGATGGCCCCGCGCGGATCGGCGTTACGCAGCCCGCAGTGACATGGCATCCGGCGATGACGCGGCACGGCCGCGGCAGCCCGAACACCCGATGCTACTGCCCACGTAGTTTCTCCGGGATTCTGATGGCCGCGAGTGTAATCCAACGGGAGGGGGCTTGTTAAGTGAAATCTCTGGTGTTGCTCAGAGGCGCCGGCGCAGCAGCGGCGCCAGCATGACCGACGACAGCGCCGCGAACATCAGCACGATGGCCGCGTAGTCCTGCCAGTGCGGCGTCTCGCCCAGCAGCCACATGCCCGAGAACACGCCCACCACCGGAATGAACATGATCGACAGGCTCGACACCACCGGCGGCAGGCTGCGCGCCAGCGCGAACCAGACCAGGTGGCAGTAGGCAAAGACCACCACGGCGTTGTAGCCGATGGCGGCCCATTCCACGGCCGTCGGCATGCGCCAGCCGGTCTCGAACAGCGCCGAGCCGATGGCCAGGAACGGCAGCGTGACGGCCAGCATCCAGAACGTCAGCGCGCCGATGGAGACGTCGATGGGCGTGCGTTTCATCAACTGGGTGCCAAAGCCCCAGCCGGCCGCCGCCACCAGCATCAGCACGGTGCCGGCCGGGCTGCCGGTCAGCGCGGCGATCTCGCCGGACAGCAGCAGCACCGTGCCGGCCAGCGCGCAGCCGATGCCGATCCAGGCCGACAGCGCAATCCGCTCGCGGAAGATCACCAGCCCCCAGATCACGGCCCAGATCGGCATGGTGTAGCCCAGGATGGCCGCGCGGCCCGACGACAGCAGCTTGACCGCGCAGATCGCGAACAGGTGCCAGATGACCATGTTCGGGATGGCCAGCCGCACCACGGTGCCCCACGCCTGGCGCGGCACGCGCAGCGATTCGCCGCGCACCTTGAGCGCCAGCCCCAGCGCCACGAGCCCGCCGGCCATGCACAGCAGCCGGAACCCCATAGCCGGGAAATGCGCCACGCCAAGCTTCATGATCGGCCAGTTCAGGCCCCAGGCAAGGGTCAGGATGACGAGCAGGAGCACGCCGCGGCGGTCGAGTTGCATGGATTGGCGGGATGGCGACGTGGCGGTCGCTCTTTTTAAGCGGAAGCTCCAGACAATAGCATGCCAGCAGGTAGAATGCCGCCGACGCCACCATGGCGCGCCGCGCGACGCCCGTCGCGCCCTGCCGGCGGCCAACCGCCCGGCCGCCGCGCGCGTTATGCTGTGCATACTGTCGAACCCGGGCGGGACGCCAGCCCCGCCCGACTTCTCCGAGCCTCCCATGACCTTTACCGAGCTGCTGTCCAGCGCCTGGCAGCGAAACGATTCCCTGCTGTGCGTCGGGCTCGATCCGGACCCGGCCAAGCTGCCGCTGTCGATGACCGGCACGGGCGGGGCGATCTTCTCGTTCTGCCGCGAAATCGTCGACGCCACCGCCGACCTGGTCTGCGCCTTCAAGCCGCAGATTGCCTATTTCCATTCCCAGCGCGCCGAGGACCAGCTAGAACAGCTGATCGAATACATCCACGACGCCCACCCGGGGATCCCCGTGATCCTGGACGCCAAGCGCGGCGACATCGGCTCCACGGCCGAGCACTACGCGATCGAGGCGTTCGACCGCTACAAGGCCGACGCGGTGACCGTCAGCCCGTACATGGGTTTCGATTCGATGTCGCCGTACCTGGCGCATCCGGGCAAGGGCGTGATCGTGCTGTGCCGCACGTCTAACCCGGGCGGCTCGGACGTGCAGTTCCTGCAGGTCGACGGCAAGCCGCTGTACCAGGTGGTGGCCGAGGCCGCGCGCGAACGCTGGAATACGAACGGCCAGATGGGCCTGGTGGTGGGCGCCACGTTCCCGAACGAGATTGCCCGGGTGCGCCAGATCGTCGGCGACATGCCGCTGCTGATCCCGGGCATCGGCGCCCAGGGCGGCGACATCGAGGCCACCGTGAAGGCCGGCCGCACGGCCGACGGCACCGGCATGATGATCAACTCGTCGCGCGCCATCCTGTACGCCAGCCGCGACAAGAACTTCGCCGCCGCCGCCCGCAACGTGGCGCTGCAGACGCGCGAGACGATCAACCGGTTCCGGCACGGCTGAGCCCGGTTGGCGCCGGGTGGCTCCCCTCTCCCGCGTGCGGGAGAGGGGCTGGGGGAGAGGGCCGGCGGTTCAATCCGCGAGGTGTCGCGACTTGCGCCTCAACGCCCTCTCCCCCGACCCCTCTCCCGCCGTGCGGGAGAGGGGAGTCAACCAGCGGATTCTTACGCCTCGTTCCGAATCAGCTCGATCAGTCCGCGCATCGCGTGCTCGGCCGCCTGGCGGCGGATCTGGGCGCGGTCGCCCTTGAAGCGCTGGGTTTCGGTGCGGGTGGTGATGCGGTTGCTCCAGCCAAAGCAGACCATGCCGACCGGCTTGTCCGGGGTGCCGCCGGTGGGGCCGGCCACGCCGGTGATCGACAGCGACACCTGGGCGCGGCTGTTCAGCAGGGCGCCCTCGGCCATGGCGTGGGCCACTTCCTCGCTGACCGCGCCGTGGTCGCGGATCAGCTTCGCGGGCACGCCGATCATGGTCGTCTTGGCCTCGTTCGAATAAGTCACGAAGCCGCGCTCGAACCAGCCGGACGACCCTGAGATATCGGTGATGGCCGCCGCCACGAGCCCGCCCGTGCAGGATTCCGCGGTGGCGAGCATGAGCGAGCGTTCCGCGAGGGCGGCTCCGGCCTGGATGGCTAGCTGGTCAAGCAGGCGGCTGACGGACATGGCGGCGATTCCCCGAATCCTGGTGCAGAAAGGGCGCGGCGCTCAGAACGAGCGCCACAGGGCGAACACGAGCAGCGTGTAGAACGCCGCGAAGATATCGTCGAACATCACGCCGAAGGCGCCCGTGAAGCCGGGGCCCTTGAGCGTGCGGTCGTAGTAGCGGATCGGCGCCGGCTTGGCGATGTCGAACAGCCGGAACCACAGGAAGGCCGCGAACTGGCCCCAGAACCCGGTGGGCGTGACGAAGACCAGCACCAGCCAGAACGCCACGATCTCGTCCCAGACCATGCTGCCGTGGTCGTAGACGCCCATGTCGCGCGCGGTGCGCAGGCACGCCCAGATGCCGAGCACGAAGCCCCCGGCGATGATCCACAGCCACGTGGTCGGCTCGATCCACATCGAGATCACGACGAACGACAGCCAGCCGTAGAGCGTGCCGACCGTGCCGGGGCTGACCGGCGACAGGCCGGAGCCAAAGCCGAGCGCCAGCAGCCGGGCCGGATGGCCAAGCATGAAGCGCGCGGTGGGGCGCGTGATGCGGGACGTCTGGCCGGCCTCCAGCGTGACGGGCTCGGCAGGATGGGCGGGGTCGCGCGGCGCGGCCCCGGGGGGATAGGCGGACATCAAGAACCTGGCTCGACTTTTCTAGTGGTATATGGCGCGCAAGCGCACGGCTCTCCCTGTTGCGCGCATGCCCGGCATCATGACACGGCTTGGCGGCGGTGTGTCACGGCGCGGTGAAATGATCGAACGACGCGCCCGCGTACGTGTACGGGTCGCCATGGCGGTCGACCAGCCGCAGCCCGGCCTCCGGAGTGATCGATCCGACACGCGTGAGCGGCAGGCCCAGTTGCTGGCCGATGGCGGCGATGGCCTCGCGCTGACCCACCGGGGCGGTGAAGCACAGTTCGTAGTCGTCGCCGCCGGCCAGCACGCAGTCGCGCTGGCAGTTGATCGGCTGCGCGCCCAGGATGGCCGAGCGGGGCAGGGCGTCGACGTCGACGATGGCGCCGACCGACGAGCGGGCGAGGATGTGGCCCAGGTCGCCGATCAGGCCGTCGGAAATGTCCAGCGCCGCGTGCGCCACGCCGCGCAGCGCCATGCCCAGCGCCACGCGCGGCGTCGGGGTGTCCATGCGCGGCCGCACCTCGCTGAAATCGGGCTCGGGCAGCAGCCATTCGCCGCGGCAGTCGCCCAGTGCCAGCCGGGCGTCGCCGAGCGTGCCCGAGATCCAGATGTCGTCGCCGGGCCGGGCGGCGTCGCGGCGCAGCGCCTGGCGCAGCGGCACGTCGCCGAACACGGTGATGGACAGCGTCAGGGGGCCCTTGGTGGTGTCGCCGCCGATCAGCTCGCAGCCGTGGTCGTCGGCCAAGGCCAGCAGGCCGCCGGCAAAGGCTTCCAGCCACGCGGGATCGGCCTCCGGCAGCGCCAGCGCCAGCGTGAACGCGCGCGGCTCGGCGCCCATCGCGGCCAGGTCCGACAGGTTCACGGCCAGCGCCTTGTGGCCCAGTGCGCGCGGCGGGACATCGGGAAAGAAATGGCGGCCGCTGACCAGCATGTCGGAGCTGATGGCCAGCTGGTGGCCCGGGCGCGGGTCGATCAGCGCGCAGTCATCGCCCACGCCGAGCGCCGCCTTGTGCACCGGGCGCGTGAAGAAGCGGCGAATCAGGTCGAATTCGGAAAGGGAGACGGCGCTGGGATCTGGCATGAAGGTGGGGGGCATACCGGCTGGTCAAGCCCAGCGGCATGCGGCATATTGTACCGAAACGCAAAGGTGCCCCGCGCAAAACGCCCATTGTGAAATAGTTTTTCACAATATAAAATGCGCCATTTCCAAGGCAGCAGCCTAAGCGCCTGTGAAAGCGGAGACAGCGGGTTCGTGGAGCCGGCCCGTGCTCATTCCCAGCGTTATTCATGCGGCTCCACTGATCGGAAGATGCGCAGATGACAAGCCCTCAGCAGTCCCCGTCCCAAGACGATCTGAAACAGCAGCAGCGTGAGGCGCTGCGCAAGGCCGCACTCGAATACCACGAGTTTCCGACCCCCGGCAAGATTTCCGTCACCCCCACCAAGCCGCTGTCGAACCAGCGTGACCTGGCCCTGGCCTACTCGCCGGGCGTGGCCGCCGCGTGCGAGGAAATCGTCGCCGACCAGGCCAATTCCTTCCGCTATACCGCCCGTGGCAACCTGGTGGCCGTGATTACCAACGGTACCGCCGTGCTGGGCCTGGGCGACATTGGCGCCGCGGCGTCGAAGCCGGTCATGGAAGGCAAGGGCGGGCTGTTCAAGAAGTTTGCCGGCATCGATGTCTTCGACATCGAGATCGACGAGAAGGACCCCGAGAAGCTGGTGGACATCATCGCGTCGCTGGAGCCCACGTTCGGCGGCATCAATCTTGAAGACATCAAGGCGCCGGAGTGCTTCTACGTGGAGCGCAAGCTGCGCGAGCGGATGAAGATTCCCGTCTTCCACGACGACCAGCACGGCACCGCCATCGTGGTGGGCGCGGCGGTCATCAACGGGCTGAAGGTCGTCGGCAAGGACATCTCGAAGGTGAAGCTGGTGGCCTCGGGCGCCGGCGCGGCCGCGCTGGCCTGCCTGGACCTGCTGGTCGACATGGGCCTGCCGATCGAGAACATCTGGGTGACGGACCTGGCCGGCGTGGTCTACGAGGGCCGCACCGAGCTGATGGACCCGGAAAAGGCGCGCTTCTCGCAGAAGACCGACAAGCGCAAGCTGGCCGAGGTCATGGACGGCGCCGACATCTTCCTGGGCCTGTCCGCCGCCGGCGTGCTGAAGCCGGAAATGGTGCAGAAGATGGCCGACAAGCCGCTGGTGCTGGCGCTGGCCAACCCGAACCCGGAAATCATGCCGGAACTGGCCAAGGAAGTGCGTCCGGACGCCGTGATCGCCACGGGCCGCACCGACTATCCGAACCAGGTCAACAACGTCCTCTGCTTCCCGTTCATCTTCCGTGGCGCGCTGGACTGCGGCGCGACGACGATCACGCGCGAGATGGAGATTGCCGCGGCCAACGCCGTGGCAGAGCTGGCCCGCCAGGAACAGAGCGACATCGTCGCCACGGCCTATGGCATCCAGGACCTGTCGTTCGGCCCCGAATACCTGATCCCGAAGCCGTTCGACCCGCGCCTGATCGTCAAGATCGCGCCGGCCGTGGCCGAGGCGGCGGCCAAGAGCGGCGTGGCCGCGCGGCCGATCGAGGACATGGACGCGTATCGCCTGCAACTGCAGCAGTTCGTCTACCACTCGGGCACGCTGATGAAGCCGATCTACGCGGCCGCGCGCAAGGTGGAGATGGAAAAGAAGCGCATCGTCTTTGCCGAGGGCGAAGAGGAACGCGTGCTGCGCGCCGTGCAGGTGATCGTCGACGAGAAGCTGGCCAACCCGATCCTGATCGGCCGTCCGGCCGTGCTGTCGCACCGGATCGAGCGCTTTGGCCTGCGCCTGCGCATGGGCGTGGACTTCACGGTCGTCAATCCCGAGCATGACGAGCGCTTCCGCGACTATTCGGATACGTACTACCGCATGATGGCCCGCGAGGGCGTCACCCAGCAGTACGCCAAGCTGGAAATGCGCCGCCGCACCACGCTGATCGGCGCGATGCTGGTCAAGAAGGGCGAGGCCGACGGCATGATCTGCGGCACGGTCAGCACCACGGCGGCCCACCTGCGCTATATCGACCAGGTGCTCGGCGGCACGAACAAGGTGTACGCCGCGATGAACGGCCTGGTGCTGCCGGGCCGCCAGATCTTCCTGGTGGACACGCACGTGAACGTCGACCCGACCGCCGAGGAACTGGCCGAGATCACGATCATGGCGGCCGAGGAACTGAAGCGCTTTGGCATCGAGCCGAAGGTGGGGCTGCTGTCGCATTCGAACTTCGGCACGTCCGAGGCACCGTCGGCCCGCAAGATGCGCGATACGCTGCAGATCCTGCGCGACCGCGCGCCGGACCTGGAAGTCGATGGCGAAATGCACGGCGACAGCGCGCTGGACGAGAAGCTGCGCGATTCGCTGGTGCCGGACGGCTCGCTCAAGGGCGAAGCCAACCTGCTGGTCTGCCCGAACATCGACGCGGCCAATATCTCGTACAACCTGCTCAAGGTGGCGGCCGGCAACAACGTGGCCATCGGCCCGATCCTGCTGGGCGTGAAGGCGCCGGTGCATATCCTGACGCCGTCGGCCACCGTGCGCCGTATCGTCAACATGACCGCGCTGGTCGTGGTGGACGCCGCCGCCAAGGGTTGATCGCCGTAAAAGCCCGCGGGCTGGCACCGGCCCGCCGGGCCATCGTCCGCATGTGATGCAGAAGCCGGGTCCGCCCGGCTTTTTTTCATGTCCGCGCCCGGCGCCCCTTGTGAGGTTAGTATGCGCACACATATCAATAACATATTGAAACAATTGAAGAAATTCCGCCTGCCACGGCGCGGGGATTGATTAATGGTGGACTTGCGCGTAACCTTACGCCTTTGAATGCGGACGCTCGCCTGGGCGTGCCGGAGCCGTCGCAGGCCTTTCTGCGTGGCGCCGGAATGACCCGCCACCAACCTTCGCCAACGATTCATTCACCATCGTGGGTTCCCGGAATTCGCAAAGCCAGTCGCAGCGGCAGTCAAGTCGGCAGTCCCTGAGCCTGGTACGGAGCCTGGGCCACGTGTTGGCCGGCGCGGCGCTGACGATGGCGCTGTCCCTGGCGCCGCAGGGTGCGATGGCAAGGCAGTCGCCCGACCTGGCCGGGATGGTGGGAACCATCGCGGCCCCGCAGTTGCCCAACGAGGCGCAGCAGACGCTGGAGCTGATACAGGCCGGCGGGCCGTTCCCGTATGACAAGGATGGTTCGCGGTTCGGCAACTACGAACGCATCCTGCCGCAGCAGCCTCGCGGGTATTACCGCGAATACACCGTCAAGAACAGCAAGAGCCGGAATCGGGGAGCTAGGCGGATCGTGTGCGGTGGTGACCAACGCGCCGCCAACGACTGCTATTACACGGAAGACCACTACAACAGTTTCAAACGGATAACCAAATGATGACTGACATTTTCGGACTGGGCGACGCCCTTGCCGCCCGCGAGGAGCGCGGCGCCGGAGATGGCTGGCAAAGGGCTCACCATCACGCCCAGAACCTATATGACAACGTGCTGATGATGCCCCGCCAGGATCTGACGCACCGACTTCCGCCCGCCTGTGCGCCAGTCATGGTCACGTGGGCTGACGACGGCACCAACGAGGGAGCCATGAATCTGTTCAAGACGGTGCGTCCCAACATCGTCCAGTCGATCCGCGCGTTCCGGGTGCCCGAGCTGTCCCAGGCCGCCGCCGCGCTGAACCAGCATTTCCTGTACGCCAACTGCGCCGATTGCGCGAGCAAGGCGGAAATCCTGGAGCGGATTGCCACGGAATTCACGTTCCCGAAGCATTTCGGCAAGAATTTCGACGCCCTGTCCGACTGCCTGACCGACATGATCCACAAGTCGGGCCCGCAGCCCGGTTTCGTGATCGTGCTGGAAGGTCTGCCGATCGCGCAGAAGTTCGACAAGGAAGCGCGCGAGGTGCTGCTCGACGTATTCCGTGACGCCGCCGAGTTCTGGAGCGAGCGCAAGGTGCAGTTCCGGGTGTTCTACTCGTTCGCCTGAGCGCCGCGCCGGCTCCGCGCCGGCATGATGAAAAAAAGCCCGCTGCTGCCAGCGGGCTTTTTGTTTGGGCAAGCGCCGTGGCGCGGGCGTTCAGGCCGCCGGCGGGACCTGCCCGTTCGGCGTGAGCCGGTCGATCAGTTCCGGCAGGCCTTCGCTGAGGCTCGCGGCCACGTCGTCGGACGACATGCCGGTGGTTTCCGCCAGCGACTGCAGCGCGCCGGTGTCGCCCAGCGCCGACGACAGGTCGGCCGGGCTGACCGCCTCGTTGGCGCCGGTGCCGATCCAGGAATCCACCTGATGCCCCAGCCCGGCCTGGCCCAGGATGTCGCGCAACGCGCCGATGCCGCCGGCCGCCGCGCCCATCGCCTGTGCCGATCCGCCGGCTTCGCCCTGGCCGCCCAGCAGGCCGCCCAGCAGCGATCCGAGGTCGAGACCGCCCGGCGCCGGCGCGCTGCCGCCGCCCAGCATGCCGCCGAGCATCCCGCCCAGGCCACCCAGGCCACCCAGACCCCCGAGTCCGCCCAGCCCGCCGCCCGCCGCGCCCGCGTCGGCGGGCTCGGCCGGCGCCACGCTGCCGTCGGCGCCCTGGTGCTTGTTGCGCATGGCCAGCATCGCCAGCAGGCCAAGGGCCATGATCAGCTTCGGATTGACGCCGCCGGACTGGCCCGGCTGGCCGCCCCGCTGGCCCAGCACGCCACCCAGCACGCTATCGAGTAGTCCCATCTCAGACTCCTTATCAAAATCCGCCAAGGATGGCGTTCAGCGTTGCCAGGCATGCCAGCCCGGCGGTTTCCGTGCGCAGGATGCGCGGCCCCAGCGTCACGCCGATGAAACCGGCGCGGCGCGCGGCGTCTTCCTCGTCGGCGGACAAGCCGCCTTCGGGCCCGATCAGCAGCGTGACGCCCGTGGCACGCCATGCGTCACGGTGCGTCGCGGCCAGGTCCGCCAGCGACCCGGACGCGCGCGGCGACAGCAGCAGCCGGGCGCCCGAGGCCGGTGCGCTGGCCAGCCACGCTTCCAAGGTAGCGACCGGCGCCACGGCCGGCAAGCGATTGCGTCCGCATTGTTCGCACGCGGCCTGCACCAGCGCCTGCCAGTGCGCCTGGCGCTTGGCCGCGCGGTCGCCAGACAGCCGCACGACCGAGCGGCTGGCCTGCAGCGGCTGGATCGCCGTGACTCCCAGTTCCACGGCTTTCTCGATCAGCCAGTCCATCTTGTCGCCGCCGGCCAGCCCCTGGGCCAGCGTGACGGCGAATGGCGTTTCGGCCTCGGCGGCGTCATGGGCGCCCACGCGGGCCACCGCGTGCCGCTTGCCGATCTCGCCCAGCGTGGCGGCGTGGCTGCCGCCCTGGCCGTTGAACAGCGTGATGGCGTCGCCGGTGGCCAGGCGCAGCACCTGCACGTGGCGGACGACGGGTTCGGGCAACGGCAGCACGGCATCGGCGGCGAGCGCCGTATCGACAAAGAATCTCGGTGGCATCAAGCGTTGGGGGTGGCGTCGGGGGATGCGGTCAGCCGCGCGGCGAAGCCCCATCGGTATCCATCGGGGTCCTCGACCATGCAGTAGCGGTCGCCCCAGAACTGGTCGGCTGGCGGCGCGATGCTGGTGGCGCCGGCAGCGATGGCGCGCGCGTACAGCGCGTCCACGTCGTCGCAGTAGACGTAGAACGTCTGGGGCGCTTCCACGCCCATGGAGCGGGGCGTGCGGGCCGTGCTGCCCCAGGCGCCCTCGGGCGCGAACATGATGACGAGCTGGCCCCGGTAATGCATTTCGGCATGGGTGGGCACGCCGTTTTCGTCGACCACGTGGCCGGCTTCGAAGCCGAAGGCCCGCTGGTAGAAATCGATGGCGGCGCGTCCGCTGGCGACCGTGAGATAGGGCGTCAGCCAGGGCGTATTGGGCGGTCTGGACATGAGGGTCTCCCGGATGGCACAAGCGCCCGGCCGCACGGCGCGGCGGGGCGTCCGTGCATGTTACGCGGGACGGCCAGCGCTGTCGAAGATCGCCTGGAGGTGGCGCGGGTGATCGAACAGCGCCGGATGCAGCTCGGCGCGGTAGGCGCGCAGGGCGCCGTCGAGCTGCCACTGGCGCAGCCGGTCGGCAATGCGCGCGGGCGGATGGGTGGCGATGTCGAGCGCGTCGCTGGCCAGTGCGATGCCCCACAGCGCGCCATACGCGGGGATGAACGTGGTCAGCGGCGCCACGTGCCGGAACACCTGGCGCAGCCGGGCCAGCAGCAGGCGGCTGGCATCGGGCCGGTGCCACGGCGGTCCGAGATGCATCGAGATCGCGCCGCCCGGTGTCAGGCAGCGGCGCGCGGTCTGCATGCCGTGCGGGGAGAAAAGGGCGGCGGCGGGGCTGCCGTCGTCGGCCTCGGTGAGGTCATAGACGATCAGGTCGAACTGGCGTCCGGCCCGCGCAAAGGCTTCCATCAGCCCCAGGCCGTCGCCGATGGCGATGTGCAGGCGCGCATCGCCGGGCTCGTCGAGCGCGCCCCGGTGGATGCCGGCCAGCCACGTGCGCGCCAACCGCACGACTTCGGCATCCAGTTCGGCCACCACGACTTCCCGCATCGTGGGAATCCGCAGCAGTTCGAAGGCCGAGCCGCCGTCGCCGCCGCCCACGACAAGCGCGCTACGTGGCGAACCGTGCACTGCCGCCATCGGTACGGTCATCAGTTCGTGCTGGATGAAGGCGTCGGCTTCGGTGCTCATCACGCGGCCATCGAGCCGGAAAATCCGGCCAAAGCGCGCGTTCTCGCCAATTTCCACCTGCTGGTGGGGCGTGCGCGAGGCCGCCAGCACGGCGATCTCGCCCAGCGTGGTGCCCACGCCGGGCGCCAGCCATTCGGTCCACGTCTGAGACCCCCTTCGGGACGTGTCCGGACGCCCGGAAATGCCGCCTGCTTCTGCTAAAATTGCGGTTTTCCCGCCGTCAGGTTCCCGCATGTCTGCCCTCGCCCATCCCGCCACCAGTCCTTTCGCCAACCAACCCGTCAAGCTGATGGCCGATGCCATCCGCGTGCTCGCCATGGACGCCGTCCAGCAGGCCAACTCCGGCCACCCCGGCGCGCCGATGGGAATGGCGGACATCGCCGTGGCACTATGGGGACGGCACCTGAAGCATAACCCGGTCAATCCGCAGTGGGCCGACCGCGACCGCTTCGTGCTGTCTAACGGCCACGGATCGATGCTGATTTATGCCCTGCTGCACCTGACCGGCTACGACCTGCCCGTGGAAGAGCTGCGCAACTTCCGCCAGCTGCACAGCAAGACGGCGGGCCACCCCGAGTACGGCATCACGCCGGGCGTGGAAACCACGACCGGCCCGCTGGGCCAGGGCATCACCAACGCGGTGGGCATGGCGCTGGCGGAACGCCTGCTGGCCGAGGAATTCAACCGCCCGGGCTTCGACATCGTCAACCACCACACGTACGTGTTCATGGGCGACGGCTGCCTGATGGAAGGCATCAGCCACGAGGCCTGCTCGCTGGCCGGCACGCTGAAGCTGAACAAGCTGATCGCGTTCTGGGACGACAACGGCATCTCGATCGACGGCGACGTGGTGCACTGGTTTGCCGACGACACGCCCAAGCGCTTCGAGGCCTATGGCTGGAACGTGATCCGCGCCGTGGACGGCCATGACGTGGTGGCCGTGGACAACGCCATCGCCCAGGCCAAGGCCAGCGACAAGCCGACGCTGATCTGCTGCCGCACGATCATCGGCAAGGGCGCGCCGAACAAGGCCGGCGGCCACGACGTGCACGGCGCCCCGCTGGGCGGCGCCGAAGTGCTGGCCACGCGCGAGGCGCTGGGCTGGGCGCACGCCCCGTTCGAACTGCCCGAGGACGTCTACGCGGCCTGGAATGCCAAGACCACCGGCGCGGCGCTGGAAAAGGCCTGGGACGCACTGTTCGACGCCTACGCCGAACTGCATCCGAACGAGGCCGGCGAATTCAAGCGCCGCATGCGTGGCGAACTGCCGGCCGCGTTCGACGCCGCCGTGGACGCCTTCATCGCCAAGTGCGAGGAAAAGGCCGAGACCATCGCCACGCGCAAGGCCAGCCAGAACACGATCGAGGCGTTCGCGCCGGTGCTGCCCGAATTCCTGGGCGGCTCGGCCGACCTGACCGGCTCGAACCTGACCAACTGGTCGGGCACGCAGCCGGTGCGCGTGGACGCCTGGGGCAACCACATCAACTACGGCGTGCGCGAGTTCGGCATGAGCGCCATCATGAACGGCATCGCGCTGCATGGCGGCTACGTGCCCTACGGCGCCACGTTCCTGACGTTCTCGGACTACAGCCGCAACGCGCTGCGCATGGCCGCGCTGATGAAGATCCGCTCGCTGTTCGTGTTCACGCACGATTCGATCGGCCTGGGCGAGGACGGCCCGACGCACCAGTCGATCGAGCACGTGGCCAGCCTGCGCCTGATCCCGAACATGGACGTCTGGCGTACCGCCGACACCACCGAGACCGCCGTGGCCTGGGCCCAGGCGATCCGCCGCGAGAACGGCCCGAGCTGCCTGATCTTCAGCCGCCAGAACCTGCCGTTCCAGCAGCGTGACGACGCCACGCGCGCCAACATCGCCCGCGGCGGCTACGTGCTGCGCGACGCCAGGAACCCGCGCACCAAGCGTCCGGACGCCGTGATCCTGGCCACGGGCTCGGAAGTGGGCCTGGCCGTGGGCGCGGCCGACGCGCTGGCCGCCGATGGCGTGTACGTGCGCGTGGTCTCGGTGCCGGCCACGACCGTGTTCGACAAGCAGGACGCCGCCTACAAGGCCAGCGTGCTGCCGGCCGGCGTGCCGCGCGTGGCCGTGGAAGCCGGCGTGACGGACTTCTGGTGGAAGTACCAGGTGCAGGCCGTCGTCGGCATCGACACCTTCGGCGAGTCGGCCCCGGCCGGCGTGCTGTTCAAGCATTTCGGCTTCACCGTGGAAAACGTGGCGGACACCGTCCGCGCCACGCTGGCCCAGTAAATCTCGCCCGCGCGGTTGGCCGGTGCGATGCGCCGGCAACCGGCGCGCGCTACCGGCTTCATCGATTGCACTCTAGGAGATAGACATGACCATCAAGATCGGCATCAACGGCTTCGGCCGCATCGGACGCATGGTGTTCCGCGCCGCCGTGGCGAACTTCAAGGACGTGGAAGTCGTCGCCATCAACGACCTGCTCGAACCGGACTACCTGGCCTACATGCTCCAGTACGACTCGGTGCATGGCCGCTTCGACGGCGAAGTGTCGGTGGACGGCAACACGCTGGTCGTGAACGGCAAGAAGATTCGCCTGACCGCCGTCAAGGATCCGGCCGAGCTGAAGTGGGGCGAGGCTGGCGTGGACGTGGTGATCGAGTCGACCGGCATCTTCCTGACCAAGGAAGGCGCGCAGAAGCACATCGACGCGGGCGCCAAGAAGGTGATCATGTCGGCCCCGTCGAAGGACGACACCCCGATGTTCGTGTACGGCGTGAACCACGACTCGTACAAGGGCGAGGCGATCATCTCGAACGCCAGCTGCACCACGAACTGCCTGGCCCCGGTGGCCAAGGTGCTGAACGACAAGTGGGGCATCAAGCGCGGCCTGATGACGACCGTGCACGCCGCCACGGCGACGCAGAAGACCGTCGACGGCCCGTCGAACAAGGACTGGCGCGGTGGCCGCGGCATCCTGGAAAACATCATCCCGTCGTCGACCGGCGCCGCCAAGGCCGTGGGCGTGGTGATTCCGCAGTTGAACAAGAAGCTGACCGGCATGTCGTTCCGCGTGCCGACCTCGGATGTGTCGGTGGTCGACCTGACCGTCGAGCTGGAAAAGCCGGCCAAGTACGAGGAAATCTGCGCCGAGATGAAGGCCCAGAGCCAGGGCGCGCTGAAGGGCGTGCTGGGCTACACGGAAGACAAGGTCGTGGCCACGGACTTCCGCGGCGACGCGCGCACCTCGATTTTCGACGCCGAAGCCGGTATCGCGCTGGACGGCACGTTCATCAAGGTCGTGAGCTGGTACGACAACGAGTGGGGTTATTCGAACAAGTGCCTGGAAATGGCACGCGTCGTGGCCAAGTAATCGGCCGAATCGACCCCGCTTCACGGAAAACGCGCCTTCGGGCGCGTTTTTTTGTGGGCGCTGGCGGCCGGGAGCTATTAAAAAACCCGAAAATTCTTAAGAATATGCGTCTGCGCAAGGCAGGAATCGGCCCACATCGATCAATATGGCGGGCCGTCGGCGCGTGATGCCGTGGTTTTTTGACATTATCTGTCCCGAAGTCGTCAAAAATCCGCTTATCTGCATTTGAAGTAGTGCGAGAAATGCTGAATTTGCTTTCCGCTGCCGATTTTTTCTCTTACACTCGGAAGAATCTGTTGAAATCTGATGTGCAGCCAGTGAAAGTGGTGGGCCGTCGACGCGTGAGACTTTCCAACCGGGCCTGATCATGGTGAACGTGGATACCAAGCTGCTGGTGATTTTCACCGAGCTGCTGAGCAAGCGAAACGCCACTTATGTGGCCGAGAAAATGCACATGACGGCGCCTGCCGTCTCGCACTCGCTTGGCCGCCTGCGCGAAATCTTCGACGACCCTCTTTTTATCCGTGTGCCGCACGGCCTGACACCGACGCCCCGCGCGCTCGAACTCGGCCCGAAGATC
Organism: Cupriavidus sp. SZY C1; assembly: GCF_032190535.1. NCBI lineage: Bacteria > Pseudomonadati > Pseudomonadota > Betaproteobacteria > Burkholderiales > Burkholderiaceae > Cupriavidus > Cupriavidus sp. SZY C1. The sequence goes on along the minus strand of NZ_JAUANU010000001.1, from coordinate 758,098 downwards.
CGCGACATGCTGGACCTCTGGTCGTCGATCAACGAGGGCGACGCCGACAATTTCGATCCGGCCGTCGCCACCGGCACGCTGAGCATCGGCTTTGCGGCCGAACTGGGCGATACGGTCTTCAACCGCTTCGTGCTGCGTATCAAGCAACTGGCGCCCGACCTGCATATCCGGCTGGTGGAGTCGCATTCGTGGGAAAGTGACGTGGCGTCGATGCGCGCCAACGAACTCGACCTGGCATTTTCGCCATTTCCCACGCGCCACCCGGAAATCGTCGAGGAAATGGTCACGTCGTTGAACCTCTGGGTTTGCGCACGCAAGAACCATCCGGTCCTGAAGAACGATTGCACGCTGGAACAGTATCTCGACTGCAGCCATATCTTCATGGCGCACTCGGGCGGCACGGGCCGGCCGGCCACGGCGCTGATCCCGCTGGACTACGCGCTGCAGCAGCGCGGCCTCAAGCGCAATGCCACGCTGACCGTCCATTCCTGGCGCGCCCAGGCCGAACTGGCCGCCCAGACCGACATGATCTTCACCGTCAGCGCGCTGACCAAGGACATGGCGTGCGAGACCTACGGCCTCAAGGCGTTCCCGCTGCCGGCCGAGCTCAATACGACGCTGGGCCTGAACATGTTCTGGCACCGCAGCCGCAATACCCATCCGATGCTGGTCTGGGCCCGCAACCTGTTCCGCCAGGTCGTCGGCGAGTTCGTGGGGCTGCCGCCGGCTTCCACCGTGCGCAACCTGCGCGTGGTGACCGAAGCCGCGCCGGACGACCTGCCGCAGGAATAACCCGCCGGCGGACGGCCTGGACCATGAAAAAACCGGCGCCTCGGCGCCGGTTTTCCTTTGTCTGCGGGCTCGGCCTGGCATAGGGCAGTGCCGGCGCGGCTTATCGTTTGGGTCGGTGGGGACAGTCGTTCTTGGTGCAGTTGCCGTACAGCGACAACGCATGTTCCTGCAAGGCGAAGCCGCGCTCGCGCGCGATGCTCTGCTGGCGCTGCTCGATGTCGCCGTCGAAGAATTCCTCGACACGACCGCAGTCCAGGCACACCAGGTGGTCGTGGTGCTTGCCTTCGTTGAGTTCGAAGATGGCCTTGCCCGATTCGAAGTTGTTGCGGGACAGCAGGCCCGCCTGTTCGAACTGGGTCAGGACGCGATAGACCGTGGCGAGGCCGATATCCATATGCTCGTTGAGCAGGATCCGGTAGACGTCTTCCGCGCTGAGATGGCGCTGTTCGCTGGTCTGGAAGATTTCAAGAATCTTCAGGCGGGGGACGGTCGCCTTGAGGCCGATGTTTTTGAGGTCCGCCGGACTCGGCATGGGCGTGACTCCCTAGAGTACAATGTCTGGATAGTTGAATCATAAGGGTTTTGGCGACAAAAGTCGCCCCGGTGCCATGGCGCCCGGACGCCGCCCGCAGGGTGGCGTACCCGCGATGCGCCTGGCCGTGCCGGACGCCGCCGCTCTCGCGCGGTGCGCCGGTTCCGGCACAGAACCATTCCCGTCTGGAAGCGAGATACATGCGTTCATTCCGTTCGTCCGCCATGCGCCCGGCGCTGGTTTCATCCCTGCTGGCCGCCGCGCTGCTGGCCGGTGCCTGCTCGGCCTACGACAGCACGTCGCGCAAGGTGGCAGAAGCCATCACGCCTTATCGCATCAACATCGTCCAGGGCAACTTCGTCTCGCGCGAGGCGGCGGCGCAACTGCGCGAAGGCATGACGCGCGACCAGGTGCGCTTCCTGCTGGGCACGCCGCTGCTGCAGGACGTGTTCCACGGCAACCGCTGGGACTACTACTTCTCGTTCCGCCGGGGCGCCACGCCGGTGGTCCAGTCGCGCAAGTTCACGGTGTTCTTCGATGGCGACACGCTGACCAAGTGGCAGGGTGACGACCTGCCGTCGGAATACGAACTGATCGCCGAAATCGACGGCATGAAGGCCGCCCAGCGCAACCAGAAGATCGGTGTCGGGTCGTCGTCCTCGTCGTCCTCTTCGTCCGCCCCGGCCGCATCCGCCGCCCAGGCGGCCCCGGCTGCACCGGCGACCCCGGCTGCCGATGCGGCGGTGGGCACGCCGCCGGCGTCCGAGCCAGCCGCTCAGGCCCCGGCCACCAGCGCCGCCCAGGACAAACCGGCCAGCTGACCGGCCACGGCCGCCGGCCCGTTCCGGCCGGCATCTCATCGCACCCCGCGCCCGGCAGATCCGCCGGGCGTCCGTCTCCCCGATACCCATCATGAAAATCGCCATCGCAGGGGCTTCCGGCCGCATGGGCCGCATGCTGATCGAAACCGTGCTGAACACCGACGGCGTGACGCTGGCCGGGGCGCTCGAACATGCCGCCTCGCCCGCGCTGGGCCAGGACGCCGGGCTGTTCCTGGGCCGCAACACCGGGCTGCCGATCACGGCCGACATCGACGCCGTCATGGCCGCCGCCGACTGCCTGATCGACTTCACACGCCCGGAAGGCACGCTCGTGCACCTGGAGGCGGCCCGCCGGCTGGGCAAGAAGATCGTCGTCGGCACCACGGGCTTCGACGCGGCGGGCAAGCAGGCGCTGGCCGACGCCGCCAAGTCCATCGGCGTGGTGTTCGCGTCAAACTTCAGCGTGGGCGTGAATGCCACGTTCAAGCTGCTCGACGTGGCCGCCCGGCTGCTGTCCACCGGCTACGACATCGAGGTCATCGAGGCGCACCATCGCCACAAGGTCGATGCTCCGTCCGGCACCGCGCTGACGATGGGTGAAGTGATTGCCAATGCACTCGGTCGCAACCTTGACGACTGCGCCGTCTATGCCCGCGAAGGCCACACGGGTCCGCGCGACGCCAACAGCATCGGCTTTGCCACGGTGCGCGGCGGTGACATCGTCGGCGATCACACCGTGATGTTCGCCGGCATCGGCGAGCGGATCGAGATCAGCCACAAGTCGTCGAGCCGCCAGTCGTATGCCGATGGTGCCGTGCGTGCCGCCCGCTTCCTCGCGGACAAGCCGGCCGGCATGTTCGACATGCAGGACGTGCTGGGCCTGAAGTAATCCGTCCGGCGCGCCGCCTCGGGGCGGCCAGGCGCCGGCTTTCCGCAGACTTGCAGCGCCCCGTGGCGGCCCGGATTCGGGGCCGGCCACGGTTATAATCGCTGCTTTCGCATTCCGATCCCCCCGGCCGCCCGGCGCGCCCGTTGCCGCGCGAGCCCGTTGTCCAGACCCGTCGTCCCGACCATGCAAGACAAATATCTTCCGTCCGCCGTTGAACAAGCCGCCCAGCAGCATTGGCAAGCCATCGATGCCTACCGGGTATCGGAGCACGCGGTCGGACCGGACGGCAAGGAAAAAGCCAAGTTCTACGCCTGCTCGATGCTGCCGTACCCGTCGGGCAAGCTGCACATGGGCCACGTGCGCAACTACACGATCAACGACGTGATGGCGCGCTACCTGCGCATGAACGGCCGCAACGTGCTGATGCCGATGGGCTGGGACGCGTTCGGCATGCCCGCCGAGAACGCCGCGCTGAACAACAAGGTGGCGCCGGCCGCCTGGACCTACGACAACATCGCTTACATGAAGAAGCAGATGCAGTCGATGGGCCTGGCGATCGACTGGTCGCGCGAGGTGGCCACGTGCAGCCCCGACTACTACCGCTGGAACCAGTGGCTGTTCCTGAAGATGCTGGAGCGCGGCATTGCCTACCGCAAGACCGGCACCGTGAACTGGGACCCGGTGGACCAGACCGTGCTGGCCAACGAGCAGGTGATCGACGGCCGTGGCTGGCGATCGGGCGCCGTGGTGGAAAAGCGCGAGATCCCGATGTACTACCTGCGCATCACCGACTACGCGCAGGAACTGCTGGGCGACCTGGACGGCCTGGGCTGGCCCGAGCGCGTCAAGATCATGCAGCAGAACTGGATCGGCCGCAGCGAGGGCGTGCGCTTTGCGTTCCCGCATGACATCCGCGACGCCGCCGGCCAGCCGATCCAGGACGGCAAGCTCTACGTGTTCACCACGCGCGCCGACACGATCATGGGCGTGACGTTCTGCGCCGTGGCCGCCGAGCACCCGCTGGCCACGCACGCCGCCGCCACCAACCCCGAACTGGCTGCCTTCATCGACGAATGCAAGCACGGCTCGGTCATGGAAGCCGACATGGCGACCATGGAGAAGAAGGGCATGCCCACCGGCCTGCAGGTCACGCACCCGCTGACCGGCCAGCAGGTGGACGTCTGGGTGGGCAACTACGTGCTGATGAGCTACGGCGACGGCGCGGTCATGGGCGTGCCGGCGCACGACGAGCGCGACTTCGCGTTTGCCAACAAGTACGGCCTGCCGATCCGCCAGGTCATCGACGTCAAGGGCCAGCCGTATTCGACCGACGCCTGGCAGGAGTGGTACGGCGACAAGGAGCAGGGCGTCTGCATCGACAGCGGCAAGTACGACGGCCTGGCCTACAAGGCGGCCGTGGACGCCATCGCCGCGGACCTGGCCGCCAAGGGCCTGGGCGAGAAGAAGGTGACCTGGCGCCTGCGCGACTGGGGCATCTCGCGCCAGCGCTACTGGGGCACGCCGATCCCGCTGATCCACTGCGACGCCTGCGGCGTGGTGCCGGTGCCCGAGCAGGACCTGCCCGTGGTGCTGCCCGAAGACCTGGTGCCGGACGGCACGGGCAACCCGCTGAACAAGGACGCACGCTTCCTGGAATGCACCTGCCCGTCGTGCGGCAAGCCGGCGCGCCGCGAGACCGACACGATGGACACGTTCATCGACTCGTGCTGGTACTACATGCGCTACACGTGCCCGGACGCCGCCACGATGGTCGATGCCCGCAACGACTACTGGATGCCGATGGACCAGTACATCGGCGGCATCGAGCACGCAATCCTGCACCTGCTGTACGCGCGCTTCTGGACCAAGGTCATGCGCGACCTGGGCCTGGTCAAGTTCGACGAGCCGTTCACCAACCTGCTGACGCAGGGCATGGTGCTCAACGAGACGTACTTCCGCGAGGACGCCAGCGGCAAGAAGACCTGGTACAACCCGGCCGAGGTCGACGTGCAGACCGACGAGCGCGGCCGCCCGTCCGGCGCCACGCTGCAGGCCGACGGCCAGCCGGTGGTGATCGGCGGGGTCGAGAAGATGTCGAAGTCCAAGAACAACGGCATCGACCCGCAGGCCCTGATCGACCAGTACGGCGCCGACACCGCGCGCCTGTTCGTGATGTTCGCCGCGCCGCCCGAGCAGCAGCTTGAATGGAGCGGATCGGGCGTGGAAGGCGCGTCGCGCTTCCTGCGCCGCGTGTGGAACTATGGCTACGCCAACGCCGCGGCAATCCGCGACGGCGCGGGCAGCCAGCCGGCCGCCGCCGATGCCGACCTGCGCCGCGAGTTGCATACGGTGCTCAAGCAGGCCAACTACGACTACGAGCGGATCCAGTACAACACCGTCGTGTCGGCCACGATGAAGATGCTGAACGCGCTGGAAGACGCCAAGGGCGCGTCGCCGGCCGCGCGCCGCGAGGGCTTCAGCATCCTGCTGCGCGTGCTGTACCCGGTGGTGCCGCACATCGCCCACGGCCTGTGGGCCGAGCTGGGCTACGCGGCCGAGGCCGGCGACATCCTCGACGCCGCCTGGCCGCAGGTGGACGAGGCCGCGCTGGTGCGCAGCGAGATCGAACTGGTGCTGCAGGTCAACGGCAAGGTCCGGGGCAGCCTGACGGTGCCGGCCGACGCCGACCGCGCCGCCATCGAGGCCGCGGCCGCCGGCAGCGACATCGTGGCGAAGTTTGCCAACGGCGGCGCGCCCAAGAAGATCGTGGTCGTGCCGGGCCGGCTCGTCAACGTGGTGCTCTGAGACCCCTTAACCAGGAAGACATGGCAATGGATCGACCGGACATGGGACGCCGCGGATTTCTCGCCCTCGGTGCGGCGACGGTGGCGGCCGGCCTGCTGGCCGGTTGCGGCTTTCACATGCGCGGCAGCGCGGACTTCGCGTTCAAGAAGCTCTACATCGGGCTGCCGGCCAATTCGCTGATGGGCGCGGACCTGCGCCGCAACATCCGCAACGGCTCCGACACGCTGATCGTCGAGGACCAGGCGCAGGCCGACGCGCTGCTGGACGTGCTGCAGGACGCGCAGTACCGCTCGATCCTGTCGATCACGGCCCAGGGCGTGGTGCGCGAATACCGGCTGACGCAGCGCTTCACCTTCCGGCTGCGCGACGCGGCCGGCAAGGAACTGATCGCGCCGTCCACGCTGCTGCTGACGCGCGACCTGACCTACAACGAAGCCAACACGCTGGCCAAGACGTACGAAGAGCAGCAGCTCTACCGCGACATGCAGAAGGACATCGTGCAGCAACTGATGCGCCGGCTGGCCGCGGTCAAGACGATCTGAGGCGGCCAGGGCCGGGATGCAGCTCAAGCTCGACGGACTCGAAGGCCACCTGAGGCAGGCCCAGGCCAGGGGCCTGGCGCCGCTCTACGTGGTGCATGGCGACGAGCACCTGCTGGTGCTGGAGGCGGTGGACCGCCTGCGCCGCGCCGCGCGCGAGGCCGGCTACACCGAGCGCGAGGTGCTGGTGGCCGAACGCGGGTTCCACTGGAGCCAGCTGACCGAGGCCCAGCAGTCGATGTCGCTGTTCGGCGACCGCAAGATCGTGGAACTGCGCGTGCCGTCGGGCAAGCCCGGCAAGGACGGCGGCGAGGCGCTGCGGGCCGTGGCGGCCCAGCCGTCGCCCGACGTGGTGATGCTGGTGACGCTGCCGCGGCTGGACTTCGCCGCGTCCAAGTCGGCCTGGTTCCAGGCGCTGGAATCGGCCGGCGTGTCGATCAAGGTCGACGCGGTGGACCGCACGCGGTTGCCGGCCTGGGTGGGCGACCGGCTGGCGCTGCAGCAGCAGCGGGTGGAGCCGGGCGAGGCCGGCCGGCGTGCGCTGCAGTTCATCGCCGACAAGGTGGAAGGCAACCTGCTGGCCGCGCACCAGGAAATCCAGAAGCTCGGCCTGTTGTACCCGCCGGGCGTGCTGACCTTCGATGCAGTGCACGACGCGGTGCTGAACGTGGCCCGCTACGACGTCTTCAAGCTGTCTGAGGCCATGCTGGGCGGCGACGTGCCGCGCCTGACCCGGATGCTCGAAGGGCTGCGCGGCGAGGGCGAGGCCACGGTGCTGGTGCTGTGGGCGCTGACCGAGGAAATTCGCGTATTATCCAAGGTCCGGCAAGGGCTGGCGGCCGGCAAGCCGGCGGGCGTGCTGATGCGCGAGCTGCGCGTCTGGGGCCCGCGCGAACGGCTGGTGCCGCAGGCCGCGCAGCGGCTGTCGATGCCGCAGCTGGAGGCCGCGCTGGCCATGGCCGCGCGGCTGGACCGGCAGGTCAAGGGCCTGTCGGACCTGCCAGGCGCGGGTGGCGCGGCGGGCAGCCTGCCGGCCGAACCATGGGACGGGCTGCTGCAACTGGCGCTGCGGATCGCGCGGCCAGCCTGACGCGCCGGCCACGCCAGCCAAACCGAACACAGCCGGCAGCCGCGCCGGCGCCTCGACATCGCGGCACCCACAGCAGACCGGGCACGGCCCGGACACCATCATGACCGAGTTCGATCTCCACGCTTACATGTCCCGCGTCGGCCAGCAGGCCCGCGCGGCGTCGCGCGCCATGGCGCGGGCCTCCACGGCCGACAAGAACCGCGCGCTGCTGACGATTGCCGCCGCCATCCGCCGCGACGCCGGCAAGCTCAAGGCCATCAACGCGCGCGACGTGGAGCGCGCCCGCGCCAACGGCCAGGACGCCGCGTTCGTGGACCGCCTGACGCTGTCCGACAAGGCGATCGACACGATGGCCGCCGGGCTGGAGCAGATTGCCGCGCTGCCGGACCCGATCGGCGAGATCAGCAACATGAAGTTTCGCCCCACCGGCATCCAGGTGGGCCAGATGCGCGTGCCGCTGGGCGTGATCGGCATCATCTACGAGTCGCGCCCGAACGTGACGATCGACGCCGCGGCGCTGTGCCTGAAGTCGGGCAACGCCACGATCCTGCGCGGCGGGTCCGAAGCCATCGAATCGAACACGGCGCTGGCCGCGCTGGTGGCCGAGGGGCTGGCCAGCGCCGGGCTGCCGGCCGAGGCCGTGCAGGTCATCGAGACCACCGACCGCGCCGCCGTGGGCCGGCTGATAACGATGACCGAGTACGTGGACGTGATCGTGCCGCGCGGTGGCAAGAGCCTGATCGCGCGCCTGATCGAGGAAGGCCGCGTGCCGATGATCAAGCACCTGGACGGCATCTGCCACGTCTACGTCGACGACGATGCCGACGTGGAAAAGGCCGTGCGCGTCTGCGACAACGCCAAGACCCAGCGCTACGCGCCCTGCAACACGATGGAGACGCTGCTGGTGTCGCGCCGCATCGCCCCGGCCGTGCTGCCGCCGCTGTGCCGCATCTACCAGGACAAGGGCGTGGAACTGCGCGTCTGCGCCGACACCCGCGCCACGCTGGAGGCGGCCGGGTTCACGAACCTGGTGGACGCCACCGAGCAGGACTGGCACACCGAATACCTGGCGCCGGTGCTGGCCATCCGCACCGTGGACGGCCTGGACGCCGCCATCGCTCACATCAACACCTACGGCTCGGCCCACACCGACTCGATCATCACCGAGAACTACAGCACCGGCATGCGCTTCCTGCGCGAGGTGGATTCGGCCAGCGTGATGATCAACGCGTCCACGCGCTTTGCCGACGGCTTCGAGTACGGCCTGGGCGCCGAGATCGGCATTTCGAACGACAAGCTGCACGCCCGCGGCCCGGTGGGGCTGGAAGGGCTGACGTCGCTGAAGTACGTGGTCTTCGGCCACGGCGAAGTGCGCACCTGATCAACGGCGGGGAACGTAGATGCTCTGGGTCAAAGCCTTCCATATCCTGTTTGTCGTGTCGTGGTTCGCGGGGCTGTTCTACCTGCCGCGCATCTTCGTCAACCTGGCGATGGAGACCGAGCCGGCCGCCGTGCAGCGGCTGCTGCTGATGGCGCGCAAGCTGTTCCGCTTCATGACCATGCTGGCCGTGCCGGCGGTGGTGTTCGGGCTGTGGCTCTACCTGGGCTACGGCATCGGGCGCGGCACGGGGCAGGGCTGGATGCATGCCAAGCTGGCGCTGGTGCTGGTGCTGATCGGCTATCACCACGGCTGCGGCGTGCTGCTGCGCAAGTTCGAGCGTGGCGCCAATGCCCGGTCGCACACGTTCTACCGCTGGTTCAACGAGCTGCCGGTGCTGGTGTTGCTGGCCATCGTGATTCTGGTTGTCGTAAAGCCGTTCTAATCTGTCGGATCCCAACTGTTTTCGATGAGGTCGTGATGAGCAAGCAGGTCGAGTATTTCCTGGCGCCCCAGTCACCGTTCGTCTACCTGGGCCACGCCCGCTTCATGGAGATCGCCAACCGCCACCAGGCGCAGGTGCTGCTGAAGCCGGCGGACCTGGGCCGCGTGTTCTCGGTGTCCGGCGGGCTGCCGCTGGCCCAGCGTCCGCCGCAGCGCCAGGCGTACCGGCTGGTGGAACTGGAGCGCTGGAGCCGCTTCCTGGACATCCCGCTGAACCTGCATCCGACGTTCTTCCCGGTGTCCGGCGATGCCGCCGCGCGGCTGATCATCGCGGCACAGCTTGCCCATGGCACGGCGCGCGCGCTGACGCTGACCGGCGCCATCACGCGCGCGGTCTGGGCCGAGCAGCGCAACATCGCCGACGCGGCCACGCTGGCACAGATCGCCGACGAGAACGGGCTGGACGGCGCCGGCCTGCTGAAGGCCAGCGAGGCGCAGGCCGTGCAGGCGGCCTACGCCCAGAATACCCAAGACGCGATCTCGGCCAACGTGTTCGGCGCGCCGTGGTTCATCCATGACGGCCAGCCGTACTGGGGCCAGGACCGGCTCGATTTCCTGGACCGCGCGCTCGCGGCAGGCTGATCGGCACCCGGACCCCCGCTTGACCCGTCCGCCGTCGCGGACGTTTTTGTTTTCAGGAATCCCTCGCCATGACCCAAGCCTTCTTTGCTCCCTGCCCGCGTGGCCTCGAATCGGCACTGGCCGAGGAGCTGCGCGAGATCGCGCAGTATCCGGCCGTGGCGGCCGCGGCACCGTTCGAGGTGCACCGCGAGTTGCCGGGCGGCGTGAGCTTCTCGGGCGGCATGTCGGCCGCCTATGCGGTCAACCTGCATTCGCGCATCGCCAGCCGCGTGCTGCTGCGCGTGGCGCAGCGCGGCTACCGGCACGAGGACGACATCTACACGCTGGCGCGGCAGCAGCGCTGGGAGCAGTGGTTCTCGCCCGACGAGAGCCTGCGGATCGATATCACGTCGCACAAGTCGCCGCTGCGCAGCCTGAATTTCACGGCGCTGCGGGTCAAGGACGGCGTCTGCGACGCAATGCGCGAGCGGCTGGGCGCCCGGCCCAGCGTCGACACGGTCAGCCCCGACGTCCGCATCTACGCGCACCTGAGCGAGACCGACTGCACGCTCTACCTGGACACCACCGGCGAGCCGCTGTTCAAGCGCGGCTGGCGCATGGAGAAGGGCGAGGCGCCGCTCAAGGAAAACCTGGCGGCCGGCATCCTGCGGCTGGCTGGCTGGACGCCGGGCAACACCAGCCGGCCGTTCTTCGACCCGATGTGCGGCAGCGGCACGTTCCTGGTGGAAGCGGCGCAGGTGGCGCTGGGCATCGCGCCGGGCGTGGGTCGCACGTTCGCGTTCGAATGGCTCAAGGGCGCCGACACGAAGGCCTGGCAGGCGCTGCGCGCCGACGCCCAGCGCGCCCGCGAGTCGGCCGCGAGCCGTAGCGCCACGCTGCAGATCGCCGGTTCGGACATCTCGACGGACATGCTGTCGATGGCCGATGCCAACTGGCAGCGCGCCGGGCTGCCGGGCGACGCGCAGCTCAAGCAGGTGGACGCGCGCTTCGTGCAGCCACCGTTTGCCGAGGCTGGCCTGCTGATGATGAATCCGCCCTACGGCGAGCGGATCGCGGTGCGCGGCAGCCGCCGCGACGCGCCCATGGACGCCCCGCGCGACGAAGCCGAGGAGGCCGCCGCCAACCAGTTCGCCAGCGCGTTTGCCACGACGCTGAAGCAGCATTTTGCCGGCTGGCAGGCCTGGGTGTTCACGGGCGACCTGGGCTTTCCCAAGCGCCTGCGCCTCAAGGAATCGCGCCGCACGCCGCTGTTCAACGGCAATATCGAATGCCGGCTGTTCCGGTTCGACATGGTGCGCGGGGGGAATCGGGAGGCAGGCAGGAAGGAGTAAGGCCGGCGCGAGGCCCAAAGCTCCGAAGCTCCGAAGCTCCGAAGCTCCGAAGCTCAAGCCAGCTTGTTCCGCCCAGTCATGGCATCGGCGTTGCGCGAGAATTCCGACAGGAAGCTCTGCAGGCTGACCACCGGCTCCTCCAGCATGTGGCGCGGCAGGTCGAACAGCGCGTAGAAGTATTCCTCGTTGCCCTCGCAGCGTTCGGCGGGCAGGCAGTACTGTTCCCAGTCGACGCAGGCCGGCGTGTACATGCCGTTGCCGGGCCAGAAGAACGGCACGATGCGGCCCTCGCGCAGCCCCTCGATCAGCGCTGCCGGGGCCTCGTAGGCTTCGGCCGATTCCACCTGGCTCATCAGCCCGGCGCGGGTCTCGATGACCATCAGCGTGGCGTGGCCCTGCGCGGTCAGCAGCAGCATGCCCACCGGGTTGGGGAACAGGTAGAACTCGACAAAGCCGTAGCGCGCCGCCGTCTGGCGCACGCGGTCGGCCATGACCGGGTCCGACAGGAACGCGTACGAATGGCGGGTCAGCAGGTCGCGCAGCGTGCGCGAGATGGCCGCGAAGTACTGCTGCTGCAGCGCGTCGATCTCGTCGTTCAGGCGCGCCACCATGTTGGGGTCGTGCTTCTTCACGTAGCGGTCGATCAGCCCGTGGTTGAAGCCCTGCACGGCGATGTTCTCGTCGGCCGTGCCGGTCAGCAGGATGGTCTTGCACGGCAGGTCTTCCAGCGCCTGGCAGAACTCCAGGCCGTCCATCTGCGGCATCGAGTAATCCACCACGATCACGCCCGGCTGCAGAAAGCGGTGGACGTCATGGATCTGGCGGTGGATGCGGTCGACGTCCAGCTGCACCGTGCGGCGCTCGGACAGGAAGGTCAGGTCGTCGTGCGTCACGCGCACGGGCAGGAAGGCGGGGTGCCGCGTGGCATAGGCATCGCGAATCCACGCCAGCGCGTCGCGCGGATCGGTGAAGCTGACCACCGCGCGCGATGCATCCATCTGGAAAGCCAGGCTGTCGATAAACGATTTGCTATCGTCCACCAGCACCGTCAGGACGGGGTGATGGAAAACCGACAGGTTCCGGTCATGCGCGGGGAAGGTCATGGTGCGATCGAATCTGGCCGCTGCCGCAGGGGAAAAAGAACGGGGCAAGCCAGTATAGCGCCTGAGCCTGCGCGCGCAACCCGACGGCCAAAAAGGACGCGGCCAGCGTTGGTTGCTGGCCGCAGTCGTTCGATTTCGTTGATGACAGGTCTGCGCGTTGCTTTATTCACGCGGCCAGAATGGCACCGTGACGGTCGCGAAGATTAACGGCAGATTAGTCGACGGCCTTGAACATGTCTTCCACCACCTTCTTGGCGTCGCCGAACACCATCATGGTCTTGTCCATGTAGAACAGCTCGTTGTCCAGGCCCGCGTAGCCGGCCGCCATCGAGCGCTTGTTCACGATGATGGTCTTGGCCTTGTACGCTTCCAGGATCGGCATGCCGGCGATGGGCGATTTCGGATCGGTCTTGGCGGCCGGGTTGACCACGTCGTTGGCGCCCAGCACCAGCACCACGTCGGCCTGCCCGAATTCGCTGTTGATGTCCTCCATCTCGAAGACCTGGTCGTACGGCACCTCGGCCTCGGCCAGCAGCACGTTCATGTGCCCCGGCATGCGGCCCGCCACGGGGTGGATCGCGTACTTCACGGTCACGCCGTGCTCGGTGAGCTTCTCCGTCAACTCCTTCAGTGCATGCTGCGCGCGGGCCACGGCCAGGCCGTAGCCGGGCACGATGATGACCGTCTCGGCGTTGCTCATCACGAACGCGGCGTCGTCGGCTGAGCCGGACTTCACGTTGCGCTGCGCCTGCTCTCCGGCGGCTGCGCCGGCCGAGGCGTCGGCGCCAAAGCCGCCCAGGATCACGTTGAAGAACGACCGGTTCATCGCCTTGCACATGATGTACGACAGGATGGCACCCGACGACCCCACGAGCGAGCCGGCGATGATCAGCATGGGATTGTTCAGCGAGAAGCCGATGCCCGCCGCCGCCCAGCCCGAGTACGAGTTCAGCATCGACACCACCACGGGCATGTCGGCGCCGCCGATCGGGATGATGATCAGCACGCCCAGCACGAACGCGATGGCCAGCATGATCAGGAACGGCAGCCACGCCTGCGACAGGAAGAAGATGATGCCGAAGCCGATCATGGCGATGGCCAGCAGCAGGTTCAGCCAGTGCTGGCCGGCAAACACCACCGGGGCGCCCTGGAACAGCCGGAACTTGTAGCGGCCGGACAGCTTGCCGAACGCGATGACCGAGCCAGAGAACGTGATGGCCCCGACAAAGCACCCGATGAACAGTTCGATGCGGTTGCCCACCGGAATCGCGTGCGACCCGGCCGGCGTGATGCCGAACGCCGCCGGCTCCGCCACGGCCGCCACGGCGATGAACACCGCCGCCAGGCCGATCAGCGAGTGCATGGCCGCCACCAGCTCGGGCATCTTGGTCATCTCGACCTTGCGCGCCACGTAGGCGCCAATGCCGCCGCCCACCACCAGCGCGCCGAAGATCAGCGCCAGCCCGGTGCCGACCGACGACTGCGCCGCGCCCACCGCCAGGAACTCGTTCTTGAGCTTGACGATCAGCACCAGCGTGGTCACCACGGCCACCGCCATGCCGATCATGCCGAACGCATTGCCCTTGCGGGCCGATGCCGGGTGCGACAGGCCCTTGAGCGCCTGGATGAAGCAGACCGACGCCACCAGGTACAGCAGCGTCACGAGGTTCATGCTGATGGCTTCCATCACGCACCCTCCCTGGCGGCTTCAGCGCCGGCCTTGGCGCGCGGCTCCTTCTTCTTGAACATCTCCAGCATGCGCTGGGTTACCAGGAAGCCCCCGAACACGTTCACCGCGGCCAGCGCCACGGCCAGCGTGCCCATCACGCGGCCCACGCCGCCTTCGGTCAGGCCGGCCGCCAGCATGGCGCCGACGATGATGATGGCCGAGATCGCATTGGTCACGGCCATCAGCGGGGTGTGCAGCGCGGGCGTGACCGTCCACACCACGTGGTACCCCACGTAGATTGCCAGCACGAAGATGATCAGGTTGATCACCGTGTGGTTCACCATCTCCATCGACTTCTCCTCCGTTGCTTTTGAATACTTGCGCTGCGGTGCGCCCGGCTGTCCAGGGAACTGCAAGTTTCAGCACTGCGGGATCGGGCACGCCGGGATGCGGCCGCCGTGGCGCGGCCGGCTCGGGCCGCGTCACGGACACTGTTGGGGCGGGATGTCAGGCGGCCTGCTGCCTGACGACTTGGCCGTCCTTGCACATCAGACAGGCGGCGACGATGTCGTCTTCCAGGTTCAGCGTGTAGCGGCCGTCCTTGTCGACGATCAGCTTCAGGAAGTCCAGCACGTTGCGCGCGTAGAGTGCCGACGCATCGGCGGCCACCATGCTGGCCAGGTTGGTGTGACCGATCAGCGTCACGCCATGGCGTTCCACCACCTCGTCGGCCACGGTCAGCGGGCAGTTGCCGCCTTGCGCGGCGGCCAGGTCCACCACGACCGAGCCGGGTTTCATCTGCTTGACGGTGTCCTCGGCCAGCAGCACGGGGGCCCGGCGGCCCGGGATCAGCGCGGTGGTGATGACGATGTCGGCCTGGATGGCGCGCTGGTGCACGAGTTCGGCCTGGCGGCGCATCCAGTCGGGCGGCATCGGGCGGGCGTAGCCACCCACGCCCTGGGCAATCTCGCGCTCCTCGTCGGTCACGAACGGCACGTCCAGGAACTTGGCGCCCAGCGATTCGATCTGCTCCTTCACGGCCGGGCGCACGTCTGACGCCTCGATCACGGCGCCCAGCCGCTTGGCCGTGGCGATGGCCTGCAGCCCGGCCACGCCGGCGCCCAGGATCAGCACGCGCGCCGCCTTGACGGTGCCCGCGGCGGTCATCAGCATCGGCATGAAGCGCTGGTAATGATGGGCGGCCACCAGCACGGCCTTGTAGCCGGCGATGTTGGCCTGCGACGACAGCACGTCCATGCTCTGCGCGCGCGTGGTGCGCGGCGCGGCTTCCAGCGCGAACGCGGTGATCGCGGCGCTGGCCATGCGGGCGTTGTTCTCGATATCGAACGGGTTGAGCATGCCCACCAGCACCGCGCCGGGCCTGAACTGGGCGCGTTCGGCGTCGTCGGGGGCGCGGACCTTGAGGACGAGTTCGGCACCCAGCGCGTCGGCCGGGCCGCCGATACGGGCGCCGGCCGCCTCGAATGCCGCATCGGGAATGCTGGCGCGTACCCCTGCGCCCGCCTGCACCGTAACCTGATGGCCCTGGGCGACATACTTCTTGACGGTCTCCGGGGTGGCGGCGACACGCGTCTCACCTGCCCGCGTCTCGAGCGGGATACCGATATGCATCGTCAATTTCTCCTGTCTGGCGTCGTTCGTAATCGTGGTCGGGCCAACGTCCTCGCCCGTTGGTGCAATGCAAAAGACTGCACCAATTTTTGCGCAGCTTACCCGAAACTTACGTTCGATGGTGACCGGGCGGTCAGTGTTTTTGCGGGGGGCGCGACTTATTTTTGCGGCTCATGAAATGGCGCTTTTGATGCACATCGAATTGACGCCGCGAGTCGTCTTTATCGGAAGGCTTCAGCGAGGCCGCCAATCTTGATGCCGATTTGACGGCCGGCTGCGTATCGTGGCGCCAACGTCTCATTCGAGGCGTCCTTTTCCACGATTCCCACTCATGATCGCAACCCGCCTGATGACCTCGGCGCCGGCCACGCTGGCCGCCGCCATCCTGCTTGCCGCACCGTTTTCCCAAGCCTTCGCCCAGCAGGCGCCCGCCGATGCGGCCGACGCCGCCGCGCCCGCGTCGCCGCACAGCTTCACCGCCAACGTGTCCGTGGTATCCGACTATCGCTACCGCGGCATCAGCCAGACCAACCTGCGGCCGGCCGTGCAGGGCGGCTTCGACTACGCCCATGCCAGCGGCTTCTATCTGGGCAACTGGAATTCCAGCATCAGCTGGCTGGGCGATGCCGACGCATCGGTCTCGGCGCCGGTCGAGATGGACTTCTACGGCGGCTTCCGCAACGCGGTCCGGCTCGGCGGGCAGGACATCAGCTACGACGTCGGCGTGCTGGAGTACTACTACCCGGGCGGCTACACGGCCACGCGCCCGTACACGACCGAAATCTATGCCGGCGTGGGCTGGGGCCCGCTGTCGCTGAAGTACTCGCACGCGCTGACCAACCTGTTCGGGTTTGCCGACAGCCGCAACAGCTACTACGTCGACCTGACCGCCAACGTGCCGCTGAACGTCTGGGGCCTGACGCTGAACGCCCACGTCGGCTACCAGGGCGTGCGGCACTTTGGCGACGCGTCCTACACCGACTGGAAGATCGGCGTGACGAAGGACCTGGGCAACGGGTTCGCGCTGGCCGTGGCCTATCTCGACACCAATGCCAGCCGCACCGCGTACACCAACACGCGCGGACGCTACCTGGGCAAGGCCACCGCGTTTGCGTCGATCACCAAGACGTTCTGACCCGCGCCGGCCGGCCATTTTGATGCGTTGTTGATGCCCGCCGGCCCAAACGCTGCATCAAATTGACGCCGGTCTCCCTAGCATGAACCCATCTCCAACAGACGACCCGCCCCGCGCGGGTCCGCGCTTCATGCGACAGTCATCGAGTCTCGCCGTGGCGTTTGCCTCGGTCCCGCGGCGCCGCGCCGTGCCCCAGGAGGCATGGATCCGCCTGCGCCTGGCCGTGTCTTCCGCGCAGGTGTTCGCGCTGCGCCAGACGCTGCATCGGGCCATCGGGGGCATGGCGCGCATCTACGTGGTCGAGGTCGATCATCGCCATGGCGAGACCACGCTGCATGTGGAGGTGGAACGCGCCGAGCGCGACGCCGCCATGCACGCGATCATGCAGGCGCTGCCGGCGGCCCAGTTCGGCGTGGCGTCGATCCTCGGGGACGACCATGGCACGCACTGACGCCCGGCGCGGCGCCATCGCGGACGGGCTCTGGCTGCCGATGGTGACGCCGCTGCGCGACGACCAGATCGACCTCGACGCCGCGCAGCGGCTGGCGGCCCACTACGCCGCCGCCGGCGTGGACGGCCTGATCGTGCTCGGCACGACGGGCGAGGGCGGCCTGCTGACCGATGCCGAGCGCTTCATGCTGGCCGCCGCCGTGTGCGAGGCAGCCGGGGGCCGGCTGCCGGTGATGGCCGGCGTCGGCGGCGTGGCCACGCACGCGGTGTGCGAGCAGGTGCGCCGCCTGGACCGCCTGCCGCTGGGCGGATTCCTGGTGCCGCCGCCGTACTACCTGCGCGTGTCCGACGAAGGCATCGCCTGGCACCTGCGCAGCGTGGCCGCGCGCACCGGCAAGCCGCTGATGCTCTACAACGTGCCGCGCCGCACCGGCTGCACGATCTCGCCCGATCTGGCGTGGCGGCTGGCCGCCCATCCCCAGATCGTCGCGATCAAGGAGTGCGAGCCGTCGGGCCTGCGCACGCTGGCGCTGCAGGACCGCATCGACGTGTTCTGTGGCGACGACGCGTCGATGCTCGACCACCTGCTGCGGGGTGGGCAGGGCATCGTGCCGGCGGCGGCCCATGTGCGGCCGGACCTGTTCGTGCGCCTGCTGCACGATGCGCGCGGCGGGCGCGAGGCGGCGGCCCGCGCGCTGTTCGAGCAGTTGTCGCCGCTGATCGCGCTGATGTTTGCCGAGCCCAATCCCGCGCCGGTCAAGGCCGCGCTGCAGCGGATCGGCCTGACCACGGCCGAGGTGCGCCGGCCGCTGATGCCGGCGTCGCAGGCCCTGGTCGCCCAGATCGACGCGGTACTGGCCCAGTTGCCGCCAATGGTCGACGCCGCGGCCGCCTGAGCCCGTCCGGCCATGCACGTTCCGACGGCAACCGGTAGAATGCCGGATTGCTTAAAAAATGTGCATCATGTCACGTGAATGGAATGCCAGCGTCACGGTTGCGGCCGTGATCGAACGGGGCGGCCGCTTCCTGCTGGTGGAAGAAGAAACGGCGGACGGCCTGCGCTTCAACCAGCCGGCCGGCCACTTGGAACCGGGCGAGAGCCTGGTGCGCGCCGTGATCCGCGAAACGCTCGAAGAGACGGCCCACACGTTCGAGCCGCGCGCGCTGATCGGCTGCTACATGAGTCGGGGCCGCTCGTCGCGCGACGGCGGCGACACCACCTACATCCGCTTTGCCTTCACGGGCGACCTGGGCGCGCTCGACGCCGGCCGGCAGCTCGATACCGGCATCGTCCGCACGGTCTGGATGACCGCCGAGGAAATCCGCGCGTGCGCCAGCCAGCACCGCTCGCCGCTGGTGATGGTCGTGGTCGACGACTACCTGGCCGGCAAGCGCTTTGCGCTCGATGTGCTGCATGCGCATCCCACGGCCATCGCCACGCCGGCCGCCACGGCCACGGGCGCGGCGCCGGAGGTGGCATCGTGAGCGGCAAGCGGGTAGTGGTGGGCATGTCGGGCGGCGTCGATTCGTCGGTCACGGCATGGCTGCTCAAGCAGCAGGGCTACGAGGTCATCGGCCTGTTCATGAAGAACTGGGAGGATGACGACGACAGCGAGTACTGCTCCACGCGGCAGGACTGGCTGGACGTGGCGTCCGTGGCCGACGTGATCGGCGTGGATGTGGAGGCCGTGAACTTTGCCGCCGAATACAAGGACCGCGTGTTCGCCGATTTCCTGCGCGAGTACTCGGCCGGCCGCACGCCGAACCCCGACGTGCTGTGCAACGCCGAGATCAAGTTCAAGGCGTTCCTGGACCACGCGATGTCGCTGGGCGCCGACCTGATCGCCACGGGCCACTACGCGCGCGTGCGCCAGGCCGCCAGCGGCAGGTTCGAGCTGCTGAAGGCGTTCGACCACACCAAGGACCAGAGCTACTTCCTGCACCGGCTGAACCAGGCGCAGTTGTCGCGCACCATGTTCCCGCTGGGCGAGATGCCGAAGACCCGCGTGCGCGAGATTGCCGCCGAGATCGGCCTGCCGAACGCGCGCAAGAAGGATTCGACCGGCATCTGCTTCATCGGCGAACGGCCGTTCCGGGACTTCCTGAACCGCTACCTGCCGACCAGACCGGGCCCGATGCTGACCGACGAAGGCAAGGTCGTCGGCGAACACATCGGCCTGGCGTTCTACACGCTGGGCCAGCGCAAGGGCATCGGCCTGGGCGGCAGCCGGGATGGCAACGGCGATGCGTGGTACGTGGCGCGCAAGGACATGGCGGCCAACACGCTGTACGTGGTGCAGGGGCACGACCATCCGTGGCTGCTCCAGCCGGAGCTGGATGCCGCGGACCTGTCCTGGGTGGCCGGCGAGCCGCCCGCCGCCGGCGCGACGATGGCCGCCAAGACCCGCTATCGCCAGAGCGATTCGGCGTGCACGGTGGTGAAGGCGGAGGGCGATGCGCTGCGTCTGTCGTTCCCCGAGGCGCAATGGGCCGTGACGCCCGGGCAGTCGGCCGTGCTGTACGACGGCGAGATATGCCTGGGCGGGGGCATCATCCAGTAGCTGCGATGGAAAAAAGGGGCCAGACGGCCCCTTTTCTCATGGTGCGGCGGGGCGGTCAGCCCTGCGGCGGCGCGGTGTCGATGAACGACTGGCGCTTTTCGATCTTGTCCTGGAAGGCGACAAGGTTCTCGTACTGGTCGCGCCAGGCGATGTCCGGGAAGCGGAAATCGAGGTAGGCCAGCGCGCAGCCCACGGCCACGTCGGCCAGCGTGTAGTGGATGCCGGTGCACCACGGCTTGTCGGCCAGGCCCTTCGACATGGCGGCCAGGGCGGCGTCGATCTTGCCGCGCTGGCGGGCCACCCAGCTTTCGCTGCGTTCGGACGGTTCGCGCTGCGTGACTTCCAGCCGCACCAGCAGCGCGGCGTCCAGCAGGCCGTCGGCCAGTGCTTCCCAGCAGCGCACTTCCAGGCGTTCACGGCCGCCCTGCGGGATCAGGCGGCTGACGGGCGACAGGGTATCGGCATATTCCGCGATCACGCGGGAATCGAAGACCGCGCCGCCGTCTTCCATGATCAGGCACGGGACCTTGCCGAGCGGATTGAACTGACCGATGGTGGTGTCGGGCGACCAGACGTTTTCCTCGATCATCTGGTAGTCGATCTTCTTCTCGGCCAGCACCACACGCACCTTGCGCGCGTACGGGCTGGTGTGGGACGCATACAGCTTCATGTTCTCCCCTTGAGCTTGTTATGAAGTGCATCGGCGCTCGTGGCACGGTGGCGCTGGCAGGCGCGTCGGCGTGCCCGATGGACTTCATAACAGGCTAACGGATGAGCGAGCGCGAGTATACATGCGGAGTGCCGGGATTGCGGCGCCAATGCGGGCTTGCGCACGCTGCCCAACGCCGGCGCGCCGCGAGCGCGCACGGGGCCGGGGGCGATGGTAAAATCCCGCGTTGCGCGTTCGGCGGCCGTCTTGCATCGGCTGCCTGTCGGCTTCTGCACGGCAGTGCCGGGCGGCGCATCCGCCGCTTTTCCGCGCCCCCGCACAAGCCCCCCGAATCCTCTTTTCTCCGGTTGCCAGCATGTCCACGTCGTCCCTTTCGCCGCTCACCGCCCTGTCTCCCATCGATGGCCGTTATGCCGCCAAGGCCGACGCGCTGCGCGAGTGGCTGTCGGAAGCGGCCTTCATGCGCAACCGCGTCAAGGTCGAGGTCAACTGGCTGATCGCGCTGGCCCAGGCCGGCCTGCCCGACGTGCCGAAGTTCTCGGCCGATTCCGAAGCCCGCCTGCAGGCCCTGGTCGACAACTTCACCGAGGCCGATGCCGCCCGCATCAAGGAGATCGAGGCGGTCACGAACCACGACGTGAAGGCCGTGGAGTACTGGCTCAAGGAGCAGGTCAAGGGCAACGCCGAGCTGGAAGCGGCAAGCGAGTTCATCCACTTCGCCTGCACGTCGGAAGACATCAACAACACGTCGCACGGCATGATGCTCAAGGGCGCCCGCGACGGCGTGATCGTGCCGGCACTGCAGCGCGTGCACGGCCGCCTGGTGGAACTGGCCAAGCTCAACGCCACCCAGCCGATGCTGTCGCGCACCCACGGCCAGCCGGCCAGCCCGACCACGCTGGGCAAGGAAATCGCCAACGTGGCGGCCCGTCTGGCCCGTGCCATCGAGCGCGTGCAGCGGGTGGAACTGCTGGGCAAGATGAACGGCGCGGTGGGCAACTACAACGCGCACCTGTCGGCCTACCCGTCGTTCGACTGGGAGTCGTTCTCGAAACAGGTGATCG
Source organism: Cupriavidus sp. SZY C1 (assembly GCF_032190535.1). Lineage (NCBI taxonomy): Bacteria > Pseudomonadati > Pseudomonadota > Betaproteobacteria > Burkholderiales > Burkholderiaceae > Cupriavidus > Cupriavidus sp. SZY C1. Next base: position 736,551 of record NZ_JAUANU010000001.1, on the reverse strand, counting down.
AGCAGCGCCTGGGCCTGACGTTCAACCCGTACACGATCCAGATCGAACCGCATGACTACATGGCCGAGCTGTTCGACGCCATTGCCCGTGCCAACACGATCCTGCTGGACCTGAACCGCGACGTCTGGGGCTACATCGCGCTGGGCTACTTCAAGCAGAAGACCAAGGCCGGCGAAATTGGCTCTTCGACGATGCCGCACAAGGTCAACCCGATCGACTTCGAGAACTCCGAAGGCAACGTGGGCCTGGCCAACGCCGTGCTGCGCCACCTGTCGGAAAAGCTGCCCGTCTCGCGCTGGCAGCGCGACCTGACCGATTCCACCGTGCTGCGCAACATGGGCGTGGCATTCGGCTACAGCCTGCTGGCCTACGAGGCCTGCCTGCGCGGCCTGGGCAAGCTGGAAACCAATCCGGAACGCCTGGACGAAGACCTGGACAACTGCTGGGAAGTGCTGGCCGAGCCGGTGCAGACCGTGATGCGCCGCTTCGGCGTGCCCAACCCGTACGAGCAGCTCAAGGAGCTGACGCGCGGCAAGGGTATCTCGCGCGAGGCGCTGCAGACGTTCGTCCAGGGCCTGGCGATTCCCGACGATGCCAAGCAGCTGCTGCTGGCGATGACGCCGGCCAGCTACATCGGCAAGGCCGTGGAACTGGCCAACCGCATCTGACGCCGTCTTGCCGCGCCACGGTTGCCGTGGCGGCCAGACAACAGGGCTGACCTTCGGGTCGGCCCTTTTCGTTTGCGCGGGCTGGCCTGGCATCGCGTGGGTTCCCGGGCGCAGGGTGCGACACGTCACCACATCAAATCATTTGAATAACTTCATGAACTTCGACCCTTCCCAGCCGCTGCCGCTCACTCAATAATGCGAGAATTGCTGGCGCGTGAGGGACCGGTCCGGGACGAGACCGCGCTGCGACGCCAGCAGACCGCATCAACAACAAGGATCGAAGGGATTCACCGAGATGGGCTACCAAGGAACCGGGCCGGGGGGCCAGGCGCAGTACACCGCCACCGCCATCGGGCTGCACTGGCTGATTGCATTCGGCATCTTCGCGGCGTTCGGCCTGGGCCTGTACATGACCAGCATCCCGGGGCTGACGCCGACCAAGCTCAAGCTGTTCTCGTGGCACAAGTGGCTGGGCGTGACGATCTTCGCCGTGGCCGTGCTGCGCGTGATCTGGCGCGCCACCCACGTCGCGCCGCCCGTGGCGCCCGGCACGCCGGCCTGGCAGGCCCGCGCCGCCGCCGCCGCGCACCATCTGCTCTATCTGCTGATCCTGATCGTGCCGATCACCGGCTACCTCTACAGCTCGGCCGCCGGCGTGCCGGTGGTGTACCTGGGTCTGTGGAAACTGCCGGCGCTGATCGACGCCAGCGACACGCTCAAGCCCATCCTGAAGCAGGTGCATATCTGGCTGAACTACAGCATGGCGGCCATCGTCGTGGTGCACGCGGCCGCGGCCGTCAAGCACCAGATCGTGGACCGCGATGGCACGCTGGGCCGCATGATCCCGTTCCTGCGCTGAGCGGCAGCGCACCGTTTGCCTGCTTTCCGCCTGACCAACCGGCCGCGATGGCCAGCCACCACTGGAGTCTCAGATGAAACGCATGACCCGTCCCGGCACGATGATCGTGGCGGCCACCCTGGCAGCCACCGCACTGGCCGCCAACCTTGCCTGGGCGCAGATCGACGCCGCCAAGAGCACGGTCACGGCCACCGCCAAGCAGATCGGCGTGCCGATGGAAGGCAAGTTCAGGAAGTTCGACGCCACGCTGGACTTCGATCCGGCCAAGCTGGCCACGTCGTCGGCCAAGGTCGAGATCGACGTGTCGTCGTTCGAGATCGGCGACGCCGAGACCACCAAGGAGGTCAAGGGCCGCGACTGGTTCGACGCCGCCAAGTATCCGAAGGCGGTGTTCCAGTCGACCAGCATCAAGGCCGGCGCGGCCGGCAAGTACGAAGTGGCCGGCAAGCTGACCATCAAGGGCAAGACCGTGGACGTGACCGTCCCGGCCACGTACCGCCAGGACGGCGCCGCCCAGGTGTTCGACGGCGTGCTGCCCATCAAGCGCACCACGTTCAACATCGGCGACGGCGAATGGAAGGATACTTCCGTCGTGGCCGACGACGTCCAGATCAAGTTCCACCTCGTGACCCCGGCGAAGAAGGGCTGAGGCGGGCACTGTCCCGCTCGACGCTCCTTGGCCGTTATTCCTGACCTTCCTCTCCAACTTTTTGACGGGAGACTCAACATGAAGATGCGCACCCTGATCGCCGCCGCCGCGGCTGCCTCCGCCACGTTCGCCGCCGGCGCCGCCATGGCGACCGCCACGACGTACAACATCGACCCGACCCACACGTACCCGAGCTTCGAGGCCGACCACATGGGCGGCCTGTCCAAGTGGCGCGGCAAGTTCGACAAGTCCAGCGGCGTGGTGACGCTGGACCGCGCTGGCAAGGCCGGCACGGTCGACATCAAGATCGACGCCGCGTCGATCGACTTCGGCAACGGCAAGCTCAACGAGCACGCCAAGGGCCCGGAAATGTTCGACGTGCAGGCATTCCCGGATGCCACGTACAAGGGCAAGTTCTCGAAGTTCAAGGGCGACGTGCCGACCGAAGTGGACGGCGTGCTGACGCTGAAGGGCGTGTCGAAGCCGGTGAAGCTGGAGATCAAGGAATTCAAGTGCATGCAGCACCCGATGCTCAAGCGTGAAGCCTGCGGCGCCGACGCCGTGGCCCACTTCAACCGCGCCGACTTCGGCATCGACTACGGCGTGAAGTACGGCTTCAAGCAGGACGTGAGCCTGGCCATTCAGGTGGAAGCGGTCAAGGCCGATTGATCATGCCGCGACGCATCCGCCGCCGGCGGATGCCGTCATGGAGAAATGTTATTTCTCCAATACAAAGTAGAAAAATGAGCCAACTATCCTGTTGGCTCATTTTTTTTGCGCTTTGCATACCCCACTTCATGCAGCAGGTGCACTGTTGTGCGGTGAAGAATTGCCACAGTACAATGGGTCGCCGCAGTCCCACCCTCTGGGGCGGCGTCGCTCCGTCCCCGAAACACCCCTGGCGGCGCGCGCCCCGCAACTGGTCACGCGCATCGATATGAGCATTGGCTGCATTCCCTGACAGGTAGTTTCGCCGCAAGACCCTTGCCTTGAGCTGTACCCGGCCGACGCCTGCTGGCGCCGTGTCCCGCAGCGTTTCTCGGATTTCCCTGGCGCGATACCGTGTACTCCAAAACGCAAATCGATCCGGTAGTTAGCTTCCGCAACTCGCAGGGCGAGCAGGTGCGGGGCACGATCATCAATCTCCAGCGCAAGTCGCTGGTGATGGAAATCTACAATCCCTACTCGATTGTCCAGGTCAGCGAAGTATTGAGCGAGCTGAGCGTGCGGATGGGCGCGAAGAACGCCTACCTGGGCAAGGCCGTGGTCATGAGCCTGGTGAACACCGGCCTGACCGCGGTGGTGTCGCTGACACTGATCGACGAGTGGCGCGAACTGACAGACGTCAACGATGCACCGAAATCGGTCGCGCGTGAGGCCGAGCTGTTCGTCCAGGACTGGGACACCCGCTTCAACATCCGGCGCGACTACCAGATCGTGGTCAACGAGATGCGGGCGTTCCTGTCCGAAGTCTCGCGCTGGGTGGAACAGGTGGACCTGACCGAATCGCTGCCCAAGAAGGAAGGCCGGCTGCGCGAGGACGTGTTCTACGAACTGGCCACGCCGCTGATGGGCAAGGTGAAGACTTACCTCGACTGGCTGGAGGACGAGGCCAAGCGGGTGGACCAGGAACTGGCGCCCGTGCACCGTACCTACGCCCAGGCGGCGCTGCACCCGCTGCTGCTGCGCGCGCCGTTCGTCTACCGCACGTTCACCAAGCCGCTTGGCTACGCGGGCGACTACGAGATGGTGAACCAGATCCTGAGCGATCCGCAGCAGGGTCCCACCACCTACTTCCAGATCGTCAATACCGCCTTCCTGAAGGCGGCGGTGGCCACGGCCCACCGCAACCGGATCGACCTGCTGGTCGACTTCCTGACCCGGCAGGCCGAACGCGCGCGGGCCGAGGGTCGGCCGTTCCGGGTGCTCAACGTGGGCTGCGGCCCGGCGTTCGAGATCCAGCGCTTTGTCCGTGAATACCCGAATCCCGAGCTGCTATCGTTCCAGCTGATCGACTTCAGCGAGGAAACGCTGGAATACACCCGCGCCTCCGTGGAGCGCTCGGCGGCGGGCGCCGGCCGCAAGGTGTCGGTGGAGATGGTGCACCAGTCCGTGCACGACCTGCTCAAGCGCCGCATTGCGATGGACGACCCGAGCCTGCGCGAATTCGACGCCGTCTACTGCGCCGGGCTGTTCGACTACCTGTCAGACAAGGTCTGCGCGCGGCTGCTGCAGTATTTTGCGTCGCGCTCGCGGCCGGGCGGCCAGTTGCTGGTCACCAACGTCCACTCCGACAACCCCGAGAAGTTCGGGATGGAACACCTGCTGGAGTGGTATCTGATCTACCGAGACGAGGCAGGGATGACCTCGGTCTTGCCGGAGAACTCGCATGCCCACCGACTTTATGTCGATGAAACCGGCGTCAATGTCTTCGCCGAAGCCACTGTCAGCTGACGTGGCCGACGTGGCGGACGCCGAAGAGGCGGCGCCGGCGGCCAGGCCCGTCAGCTCGAACCAGCTCTACGCCGGCTACCAGTCCGAACTGGCCGACTTCCGCCTGGCGTTCAGCCGGGGCGGGGCGTACACGGCCATCGCGCTGGTGATGCTGGGCGTGGGGCTCGACTACGGCCAGTACCCGCACCTGCAGGTGCCGTTCGCCATCGCCCGCGTGCTGGTGTCGCTGCTGATCGCCGGCGTGGTGGTGGCGCTGTACAGCCAGGCCGGCCGCCGCTTTGCGCCGTGGCTGACCATGACGTGGCTGCTGCTGCCGCAGATCATGATCGCCTGGATGATCTCGCGCACCGAAGGGGTGGAATCGCCGTACTACGTCGGCCTGAACCTGGCGATCTTCGCGTCGGGCATCGCGCTGCCGTTCGGGCTATGGCAGAACCTGGTGTTCGGCATCCTGTCGTACGTGCTCTACGCCGCGGCCTGCCTGCTGCACCCCGGCGGCATCGAGCCGATGGGCACGTTCATCGTCAACTCGCTGTTCCTGCTGTTCGCGGCGGCGGCCAGCGGTGTGTACACGTTCTTCAACGAACGGGCGCGCTTCATGCTGTTCCGGCTCAAGGCCGAGGTGGCGGACAAGAATACCGAGCTGGAGGTCATCAACCGCAAGCTCGTCGACATCAAGGGCCAGATGCTCCAGCAGGAAAAGATGGCGGCCATCGGTACGCTGGCGGCCGGCCTGCTGCACGAGGTGAACAACCCCGTGAACTTCTGCCTGATGGCCATCGAGGTGGCCATGGAGGAGCCGGCGGCCAAGTCCGAGCCGATGCTGGAAGAGTGCCTGGTCGATGCCAAGCAGGGCATGCAGCGCATCCAGCATATCGTGTCCGACCTGAAGACCTTTGCCTACCGCAAGCCCGGGGCCGAGGTGGAAGGCACGCCGTTCCTGTTCGAGAAGGCGCTGGATTCGTCGCAGCGCCTGACCGCGCACGAGTTGCGCGGCGTCAAGATGACGCGCGAGATGCCCGACGACACGCTGGTGATGGGCGACGAAGCCGCCATTATCGGCGTGCTGATCAACCTGTTCTCGAACGCCGCGCTGGCGATGCGCAAGGCCGGCACCAAGGAGCCGGCCATCCATACCACGGTGCGCTGGCAGGAAAAGCGCCTGCACGTGACGGTCAAGGACAACGGCCCGGGCATCGCGCCCGAGCACCTGGCACGCGTATTCGAGCCGTTCTTCACGACGCGGGAAGTGGGGCAGGGGCTGGGCCTGGGGCTGTCGATCAGCTATGCGGTGATCGAGCGCCACGGCGGGGTGCTATTCGCCGAAAGCGAGGTCGGCCAGTGGGCCGCCTTCAGTTTCGACCTCCCGCGGGCGGAGTAAGGCAGTGACGATGGACACCACGCAGACGCGGCCCACCATTCTCTACGTCGACGACGAGGAGATGGCCTGCAAGTATTTCGCGCGCGCGGTCGGTAGCGAGTACGAGGTGTTGTCGGCCACCGGCGCCGACGAGGCCGTCGGCATCCTGCGCGCGCACCACGCGCGCATCTCGGTGCTGGTGACCGATTTCCGCATGCCCGGCCGCGACGGCGGCGACCTGCTGCGGCAGGTGGCGCAGGAATTCCCCCAGATCGTGCGCATCCTGGTCACGGCCTATGCCGACAAGGACATGCTGCTGGAGACCGTGAATACCGGCGAGGTGTTCCGGATACTCGAAAAGCCCATCGGCGTGGCCGACGTGCGGGACATCCTGCGCCTGGCCGGCGAGCGCTACCGCGAACGCGCGGTGCGCCAGCAGCGGCTGATGGCCATCGACGAGACGCTGGCGTTCCTGGCGCATGAACTGAACACGCCGCTCGCGGCGATCGCCAATTTCGCGCTCGGCATCGAGTCGCGCGTGGGCGGCGAGTACAGCGAGGCGCGGCAGGCCGAGATCGGGCGGGCGGCCAGTGCCATGCATGACAACGCCCAGTATTGCCTGGCGGTGCTGTCGTCGTTCCTGCAGTCGGTGCGCAGCAGCGCCGGCGGGGCGGTGCCGGCGCGCGGTGTCGGACAGGAGGTCAGCGCGGGGGCGCTCGTCGCATCCCTGCTGGATACCTATCCTTTTGCCGATAACCAGCGTAGCTGGGTGCACGTGGAGATGGAGGGCGACTTCCCCGTGCCCACGCTGCCGAACTGCGTGGCGCTGGTGCTGTCGTCGGTCATGAGCAATGCGCTGCGCGCTCTGGCCGATGTGAGTGCCCCCTCGCTACGTTTTGTGGTGGTGGCTGGCGACCGGCCCGAGATCCGCATCGCCGACAACGGGCCCGGCATCCCGCCCGAGGTCATGGGCCGGCTGCTGGTGGATCCGGTGACCACGCATGCGTCGGCGGGCGGCAGTGGCATGGGCATGATTTTCTGCAACCGGGTGATGCAGTCCTTCGGTGGCGGCATCCGGATTGCGTCGGCCTCGGGCGCCGGCACGACCGTTACCCTCGATTTCCCCAATTTCAAGAATCGTATGCACAGGAGTGATCGATGAGCGAACCGAATACTACGCAGGCACCCCCGGCGATTCTGTTCGTCGACGACGAAGCGACTGCGGTCAAGTATTTCCAGCGGGCCATCGGCCAGCTTGCGCCGGTGGTGACCGGCCAGTCCGTGGAGGAGGGCAAGACGCTGCTCGACGCCCACGCCGACAGCCTGGCCGTGCTGGTGTCCGACCAGCGCATGCCCGGCGAGTACGGCAACGAACTGCTGCGCTACGCGCGCGAGCGCTATCCGCATATCGTGCGGATCCTGACCACGGCCTATTCGGAACTGGACCAGACCGTCGAGGCCGTGAACCAGGGCCAGATCCATCGCTATATCAAGAAGCCGTGGGACATCACCGCGCTGCGCATGGAGCTGAAGCAGGCGCTGGAACTGTCCGGACTGCGCAAGGAACGTGACCAGCTGGTGCGCGAGAAGCTGATGGTGCTGCAGAAGCAGACGGTCGCCACGCGGGTCGGCATGATCCACGCGCTGTGCGCCAGCCTGATCGGCCCGGGCCGCTTCCAGCCGGTGGAAACCTACCTGTCCGGCACGTCGCTGGCCGGCGCCAGGAACGCCGAGCCGGACTGGCAGCGCCTGGACTACGCCGACCTGGTAGGCGCCGAAAGCAAGCGCAGCGGATCGTTCGGCCACGCCGTCAGCAACAAGCTGACCGCCCTGCGCACCGCTAACCGCGGCGCGGGCGACGTGGCCGCCGTGCTGGCGGAATCGCTGGGCGCCAGCGTGCGCCGCGACGGCGACGTGGTTACCTGGACCTCGCCCGCCACGCTCAACGAGTTCGTCTCCCGGCCGGTAGCCGAAGAGGTATCGCCCGAGCACGCCGGCTGGCTGGCCGCCTTGCTGTGGCTGGAAGAAGCGGGCGGCGCCCTGCAACTCGTACGCGAAGGCGACGCCATCTCGGCCCGCACCACCCCCCGTACCGAATCGTTCTCGGCCGACCGGCTGGCGGTGTGGATCGAGGAGTTGACGGAGGCGTAGGGCGGTCCGGCTGTTTTTGCAGTGTTGAAGTCCCGCTTGCTCACCTTGGCCATCAGGTTCAGGAACTGATGCCAAGGGCGCGGCACCCAAAGAAAAAGGCACCCGCAGGTGCCTTTTTTCATGCCGCGCGACGGAGCCCGTCAGGCTTGTGCCCCGTAGTTCGGGTCGTTGCGGTCCGTCACGTCGGCCTTCTTTTCGCCCTTGACCAGGTCCTCGCGCTTCACGCCGAGCCACATGGCCAGCGCTGCGGCCACGAACACCGACGAGTAGATGCCGAACAGGATACCGACCGTCAGCGCCAGCGCGAAGTAGTGCAGCGTCGGGCCACCGAAGAAGAACATCGACAGCACCATCATTTCGGTCGAGCCGTGGGTGATGATCGTGCGCGACATCGTGCTGGTGATGGCGTGGTCGATCACCTCGCGCGTGCTCATCTTGCGGTACTTGCGGAAGGCCTCGCGGATCCGGTCGAAGATCACCACCGACTCGTTCACCGAGTAGCCCAGCACGGCCAGGATGGCCGCCAGCACCGACAGCGAGAACTCCCACTGGAAGAACGCGAAGAAGCCCAGGATGATCACCACGTCGTGCAGGTTGGCGATGATGCCGGCCACTGCAAATTTCCACTCGAAGCGGAACGACAGGTAGATCACGATGCCGGCCACCACGCACAGCAGCGCCAGCAGGCCGTCGGTGGCCAGTTCCTTGCCGACCTGCGGGCCGACGAACTCCACGCGCTGCAGCTTCACGTCGGGTGCGGCGGCGGTCAGCGCGCCCATCACCTGTTCGCTCTGCTGGGCCGACGTGACGGGCTTGCCGTCCGGGCCCTTCTGCAGCGGCAGGCGGATCATCACGTCGCGCGAGGTGCCAAAGTTCTGCACCTGTACGTCGGTGTAGCCCAGCTTGCCCACCTGGCCCCGGATTTTCTCCAGGTCGGCGGCCTGCTGGTAGTTGACCTCCATCACCGTGCCGCCGGTGAATTCGATCGACAGGTGCAGGCCCTTTTGCCAGAGGAAGAAGACAGCGGCGGCAAACGTCAGGAAGGAGACCACGTTGAAGATCAACGCGTGCTTCATGAACGGAATGTCGCGCTTGATGCGGAAGAATTCCATGATGTTGTCCTGATGTGTCCTGGCTTACTTGGCCACCGGCGCGTCGGCGTCCGGCTTCCAGATCTGGCCGATGGCCAGGCTCTGGAGCTTCTTCTTGCGGCCGTACCAGAGGTTGACCAGGCCGCGGTTGAAGAACACCGCCGAGAACATCGACGTCAGAATGCCCAGGCAGTGCACCACGGCAAAGCCGCGCACCGGGCCCGAGCCGAAGGCCAGCAGCGCCAGGCCGGCGATCAGCGTGGTCACGTTGGAGTCCAGGATGGTGGCCCAGGCGCGGTCGAAGCCGATGGCGATGGCCATCTGCGGCGACGCGCCCGCGCGCAGTTCCTCGCGGATCCGCTCGTTGATCAGCACGTTGGCGTCGATGGCCATGCCCAGTACCAGCGCGATGGCCGCGATGCCGGGCAGCGTCAGCGTGGCCTGCAGCATCGACAGCACCGCAATCAGCAGCAGCAGGTTGATGCCCAGCGCGGCCACCGAGAACAGGCCGAACAGCATGTAGTACAGCACCATGAAGACGGCGATGGCGGCAAAGCCGTAGGCCACCGAGTCAAAACCCTTCCTGATGTTGTCGGCGCCCAGCGACGGGCCGATGGTCCGTTCCTCGATGATCTCCATCGGGGCGGCCAGCGAGCCGGCGCGCAGCAGCAGCGCCAGGTCGTTCGCGGCCTCGGTCGAGTACGAGCCGGTGATCTGGAAGCTGGAGCCGAGTTCGGACTGGATCGTCGCCACGGTCAGCACTTCGCCCTTGCCCTTTTCGAACAGGACGATGCCCATCGGCTTGCCGATGTTCTCGCGCGACACGTCGCGCAGCACGCGGCCGCCCTGGGCGTCGAGCTTGATGTTGACGGACGGACGCTGGTTCTGGTCGAAGCCGGCCGACGCGCTCTCGATGCGGTCGCCCGTGAAGATCACCTGCTTGCGCAGGATCACCGGCGCGCCATTGCCCTGGGTGAACAGTTCGTCGCCAAACGGCACCGGATCGCCCGGACGCGGGTTGCGCGGCGCGTCCGGATCGGCCAGGCGCGCTTCCAGCGTGGCGGTGCGGCCGATGATGTCCTTGGCCTTGGCGGTGTCCTGCACGCCCGGCAGCTGCACGACGATGCGGTCGGCGCCCTGCTGCTGGATCACGGGCTCGGCCACGCCCAGCTCGTTCACGCGGTTGTGCAGCGTGGTGATGTTCTGCTTGACCGCCGCGTCCTGCACGGCCTTGCGGGCCGCTTCGGTGAACACGCCCACGACGTTGTTGCCGTCGATCGAGAACGCCAGCTCGCGCAGGTTGTCGGCCAGGATGCCGCGCGCGCGGTTGGCGTCGTCGGCGTTGCTGAAGCGCACGGTCAGGCGGTCGCCGTCGCGGTCGATGCCGCCGTGGCGCACGTTCTTGTCGCGCAGCAGCGTGCGCGTGTCGCCGGACAGGCTGTCCAGCTTCTTGTCGACGGCGCCCTTCATGTCCACCTGGAGCAGGAAGTGCACGCCACCGCGCAGGTCCAGGCCCAGGTACATCGGCAGCGCGTGCAGCGACGTCAGCCACCGGGGCGAGCCCGACAGCAGGTTCAGCGCCACCACGTAGGTCGGGTCGTTGGCGTCGGGGTTCAGCGCGCGGGTCAGCGCGTCCTTGGCCTTCAACTGCTCGTCCGTGGTGCGGAAGCGGGCCTTGACCGAGCCCGACTGGCCGGCGACGTCAAAGAACACGCCGTCGGGCTGCAGCTGGTGCTGGGCCAGGATGTCCTCCACCTGCTTCTGCATGGAGAGGTCCACCTTGACCGTCGCCTTGGCGGACGATACCTGGACAGCAGGGGCCTCGCCGAAGAAATTCGGCAGGGTGTAGATGATGCCGATGGCCAGGGCCACCAGGATCACGATGTATTTCCAAAGCGGATAGCGATTCATCTTTGGCCAGTCATTGCGGTTGGCATGCCGACAAGCCGCGCAAAACGCGCGCCGGTTCGGCGGACCGGTTGGCAAACAGCCGCCTGGCAGCCCCGACACGGGTCCGGGAGGACCCGCCGGGCTGGTTCAGGCGGCTGCGCAGGGCAGGGTCGGCGTAGCGACGGGGCGCCACTCGACGTGTGCCGGATCAGGAGGAGGAGACCGTCCGATCAGAGCGACTTCAGCGAGCCCTTGGGCAGTACGTTGGTCACGGCGTTCTTCTGCACGGTGATTTCCATGCCTTCGGCCACTTCCAGCGTCACGTAATTCTCGTTGACCTTCGTGACACGACCCAGGATGCCGCCGGCGGTGACGACTTCGTCGTTCTTGGCCAGCGCTTCCAGCATTGCCTTCGCTTCCTTCTGGCGCTTCATCTGCGGGCGGATCATGATGAACCACAGCACCGCGAACATCAGGATGATCGGCAGGAAGCTCATGAGGCCACCGGCCGCGCCGCCGGCACCGGCGGTCTGCGCAAAAGCGTTCGAAATCAGCACGTTACTTCTCCGTCACAAAGGTCAATCAGGGAATCGGGCATTCTATCACCCGCTTGTTGTCCCGCCTTGGCATTCTAGGGCGAATTACGGGTTTGTTCGGGTGCTTTGCAAGTACTTTGCAGACGAAGCAGAAGCGCCCCGCGCAACCCCGGCGCGGGCAGTGATTCGACAGGCTGCGGGCCAAAAGTTCGCGCTGCCTGTCTGATCCTTAAAACAATGTCATCTGGTGCCGCGCGCCCGGTCTTCGGCAAACCGGCGGCGGAACGCCTCGAAGCGATGTTCCTCGATGGCGGTGCGCATTTCGCGCATCAATTCCAGGTAGTAATAGAGGTTGTGGATGGTGTTCAGCCGCGCGCCCAGGATTTCGCCCACCCGGTGCAGGTGGTGCAGGTAGGCGCGCGAGAAGTTGCGGCAGGTGTAGCAGCCGCACTGCTCGTCCAGCGGGCGCGGATCGTTGCGGTGCGCGGCGTTGCGGATCTTCACGTCGCCAAAGCGGGTGAACAGCCAGCCGTTGCGCGCGTTGCGTGTGGGCATCACGCAGTCGAACATGTCCACGCCGTGCGCCACGCCGGCCACCAGGTCTTCCGGCGTTCCCACGCCCATCAGGTAGTGCGGCTTGTGGGCCGGCAGGCGCGGGCCCACGTGCTCCAGCACCCGCATCATGTCGGCCTTGGGTTCGCCGACCGACAGCCCGCCGATGGCGTAGCCATGGAAGTCCAGCTCCGACAGCCCGGCCAGCGACTCGTCGCGCAGGTCCTCGAACATGCCGCCCTGGACGATGCCGAACAGCGCGTTGGGGTTGGCCAGCCGGTCGAATTCGTCGCGCGAGCGCTTGGCCCAGCGCAGGCTCATCCGCATGGACCGGGCCGCCTCGTCGTGCGTGGCGGGGCGGCCGTCGATCTCGTACGGCGTGCATTCGTCGAACTGCATGACGATGTCCGAGTTCAGCGTGCGCTGGATCTGCATCGAGATCTCGGGCGACAGGAACAGCTTGTCGCCATTCACCGGCGACGCGAACGTGACGCCTTCCTCGGTGATCTTGCGCAGTTCTCCGAGCGAAAACACCTGAAAACCGCCCGAATCGGTCAGGATGGGCTTGTCCCAGCCGACGAACTTGTGCAGGCCCTGGTGCGTCTCGACCACGTCCAGGCCGGGGCGCAGCCACAGGTGGAACGTGTTGCCCAGGATGATCTGGGCGCCAATCTCGTTCAGCTCCAGCGGCGACATCGCCTTGACCGACCCGTAGGTGCCCACGGGCATGAAAATTGGCGTTTCCACGACGCCATGGTTCAGCGTGACGCGGCCGCGGCGCGCGTTGCCATCGGTGGTCAGCAGTTCGAAGTTCAGCATGATTCGGTTCTCGGATGCGGTCAGTCGCGGCGGGTCAGCAGCATGGCGTCGCCGTAGCTGAAGAAGCGGTAGCGCTGTGCCACGGCGTGGCGGTAGGCGGCGCGGATGGCTTCCACGCCGGCCAGCGCCGACACCAGCATCAGCAGCGTCGACTTCGGCAGGTGGAAGTTGGTGATCAGCGCGTCCACCGCGCGGAAGCGGTAGCCGGGGGTGATGAAGATGTCGGTGTCGCCGTGGCCCGCGTGCAGCGTGCCGTCCGGGGCCGCGGCCGATTCCAGCGCGCGCAGCGACGTGGTGCCCACGGCGATGACCCGGCCGCCGCGCGCGCGGGTTTGGCGCACGGCATCGGCCAGTTCGGGGGTGATCCTGTACCACTCCGAATGCATCTTGTGCTCGGCCAGGTTCTCGGTGCGCACCGGCTGGAACGTGCCGGCGCCCACGTGCAGCGTCAGGAACGCGCGGCGGATGCCGGCGGCGTCCAGCCGCGCGAACAGCGCGTCGTCGAAATGCAGGCCGGCCGTGGGCGCGGCCACGGCGCCGGGGTTGCGCGCGTAGACGGTCTGGTAGCGCGTCTCGTCGTAGGCGTCGGGGTCGTGCGTGATATACGGCGGCAGCGGCAGCCGGCCGTAGCGCTCGATCAGGTCCAGCGCCGGCTCGGGAAAGTGCAGCGTGAAGAACTGGTCGACGCGCGGCCCCACCGTGACCGCGAAGGCGTCGTCAGCCAGCAGGAGCTGGCTGCCTTCGGCGGGCGTCTTCGAGGCCCGCACCTGGGCCAGCACCGTGTGGGTGTCCACCACGCGCTCGACCAGCACCTCCACGCGGCCGCCGCTGGGCTTCTGGCCGAAAAAGCGCGCCTTGATCACGCGCGTGTCGTTGAAGACGAGCAGGTCTTCCGGGCGCAGGTAGTCCAGGATGTCGCTGAACGCGCGGTCCACCAGCCGCACGGCGTCGGCGGTATCGGCGGGCGCTGTCCGTTCCACCACCAGCAGGCGGCTGGCGCTGCGGTCGGGCAGGGCGGACTGCGCGATCAGTTCGGGCGGCAGCGGGAAATCGAAATCGGACAGGGTCAGCATGGGTTCAGCGGGCAAGGCAGCGCCGTACCGAAGGCAATAGGGGGCTGGGCGGCAGTCCTTGCGCGGTGCCGCCGCAGTGATCGGTACGGCATGGGTACAATCGGCGAATCCGACATTGTAAGGCTTGGGCGGCCGGCTTCGCCCGCGCCCTGCTTGTGACTTTCATATTTCCGCGCTGATGCCAGGCACCGCCACCGACCCCCTAGACGACCCCGCGCCCGCCGCCGCCAAGCCGGCCCGGCCCGCCGCAGGACAGGCCGGCAAGCCGGGCACCGGGGCGGCGGACAAGGCCAAGCCGTCATCCGCCATGGCCCGGCTGGCCAAGCTGGGCCTGCGGCGCCCGGTTGACCTGGTGCTGCACCTGCCGCTGCGCTACGAGGACGAAACCACGCTGGAGCCGATCCGCGAGGCCATCCGCCGCGCCGGCATGGGCCTGGCCGCGCAGGTCGAGGGCGAGGTGGTGTCGAACGAGGTCACGTTCCGCCCGCGCCGCCAGCTTGTGGTGAAGATTGCTGACGACACCGGCGAGCTGACGCTGCGGTTCCTGAATTTCTACGGCAGCCAGACCAAGCAGATGGCCGAAGGCATGCGGCTGCGCGTGCGTGGCGAGGTGCGCGGCGGGTTCTTCGGCGCCGAGATGGTCCATCCGACCGTGCGCCCCGTGACCCCCGACGAGCCGCTGCCCGACCGCCTGACCCCGGTCTATCCCGCCACCGCCGGCATCTCGCAGGCGTACCTGCGCAAGGCCATCGGCGGGGCGATGTCGCGCACGCCGATGCCCGAGACGCTGCCCCAGGCGGTGCTGCGCGGCCCGCTGGCATCGCTGAAGCTGGCGCCGCTGCCCGATTGCCTGCGCCTGCTGCACAACCCGCCGCCGCAGGAAAGCGAGGCGGCGCTGGCCGATCGCTCGCATCCGGCCTGGGTGCGCATCAAGTTCGACGAACTGCTGGCGCAGCAGATCTCGCTGCGCCGCTCGCAGGCCGCGCGGCGCGAGAAGAATGCCCCGTCGATGCTGCGCCGGGACGATGGCCTGCTGACGCGCTTCCTGGCGGCGCTGCCGTTCCGGCTCACCGGCGCGCAGGCGCGCGTGGTGGAGGAGATCGCGGCGGACATGGCGCGTCCCCATCCCATGCACCGGCTGCTGCAGGGCGACGTGGGCAGCGGCAAGACCATCGTCGCCGCGCTGGCCGCGTGCCAGGCCATCGACGCCGGCTACCAGGCCGCGCTGATGGCGCCCACGGAAATCCTGGCCGAGCAGCACTTTCGCAAGCTGTCGGCGTGGCTGGAGCCGCTGGGCGTGCCCGTGGCCTGGCTGGCCGGCAGCCTCAAGGCCAAGGCCCGGCGCGAGGCCGTGGCGCGCGCTGAATCGGGCGAGGCGCGGCTCGTGATCGGCACCCACGCGCTGATCCAGGACGGCGTGAAGTTTGCCAACCTGGGGCTGGCCGTGGTCGACGAGCAGCACCGCTTCGGCGTGGCCCAGCGGCTGGCGCTGCGCGGCAAGGCCGGCGAGCCCGGCGCGCCAGGGCCGGTCGACGAGAAGGTGCCGCACCAGTTGATGATGTCGGCCACGCCGATTCCGCGCACGCTGGCCATGACCTACTACGCGGACCTGGACGTGTCCGTGATCGACGAATTGCCGCCGGGCCGCACGCCAATCGTCACGCGGCTGGTCAACGATGCGCGGCGCGACGAGGTCATCGAGCGCGTCCACCACGCCGCGGCCGAGGGCCGCCAGGTCTACTGGGTCTGCCCGCTGATCGAGGAAAGCGAGGCGCTGCAGCTTCAGACCGCGCAGGAAACGTACGAAACGCTGATGGCCGCGCTGCCGGACCTGCGCGTGGGGCTGGTCCACGGCCGCCTGCCGCCGGCCGAGAAGGCGGCCGTGATGGACGACTTCAGCGCCAACCGGCTGCACGTGCTGGTGGCGACGACTGTGATCGAGGTGGGCGTTGACGTGCCCAACGCCTCGCTGATGGTGATCGAGCATGCCGAGCGCTTCGGGCTGGCGCAGCTGCACCAGTTGCGCGGCCGGGTGGGGCGGGGCAGCGCCGAATCGGTCTGCCTGCTGATGTATCAGGCGCCGCTGTCACCCAACGCGCGTGAACGGCTGGCGACGATGCGCGAGACCACCGACGGATTCGAGATCGCCCGCCGCGACCTGGAGATCCGCGGGCCGGGCGAATTCCTGGGTGCCCGGCAGTCTGGCGAGGCGATGCTGCGCTTTGCCGATCTGGAGACCGACGCGTGGCTGGTGGACTATGCGCAGGCGGCCGCCGAAATGATGCTGGCGCAGTTCCCCGAGGCCGTGGAGGCCCATCTGTCGCGCTGGCTGGGCGGGCGCGAGCACTTCCTGAAGGCCTAGGTTGCGCCCGCTCCCTATCTGATCAGTCCGAAAAAGTGGCGCAAGACTGACATTGCTTCTGCGATCTGACAGACGGCGGATTCGAAGTTAAAATCTATCGCCTAACCAGATTTGATTAATCATGACGCTCACCGAACTCAAGTACATCGTTGCCGTAGCGCGCGAGCGCCATTTCGGCCGGGCGGCCGAGGCGTGCTTCGTATCGCAGCCGACGCTGTCGGTCGCCATCAAGAAGCTGGAAGACGAGCTGACCGTGCAGATTTTCGAGCGCGGCACCTCGGAGGTATCGGTGACCGCCATCGGCGAGCAGATCGTCGCCCAGGCCCAGCGCGTGCTGGAGCAAACCATGGCGATTCGTGAAATCGCCAAGCAGGGCAAGGACCCGCTGGCCGGCCCGCTGCGCGTGGGCGTGATCTACACGATCGGGCCGTACCTGCTGCCGGCGCTGGTCAAGCAGATGATCGACACCGTCCCGCAGATGCCGCTGATGCTGCAGGAAAACTATACGAACAAGCTGATCGAGCTGCTCAAGCAGGGCGAAATCGACTGCGCGATCATGGCCGAGCCGTTTCCCGATTCAGGCCTGACCGTCCGGCCGCTCTACGACGAGCCGTTCGTGGTAGCCGTGCCGCGCGGCCACAAGCTGGCCGAGCAGGCCATGGTCGATCCCGATGAACTCAAGCAGCAGACCATGCTGCTGCTGGGCAGCGGCCACTGCTTCCGCGACCACGTGCTGGGCGTCTGCCCGGAGCTGTCGCGGTTCTCGCAGGCCGCGGACGGCATCCAGAAGACCTTCGAGGGCTCGTCGCTCGAAACCATCCGCCACATGGTGGCCAGCGGCGTCGGTATCACGGTGCTGCCGCGCACGTCGGTGCCGGACCTGAAGCCGCGCAACGACATGCTGTCGTACGTGCCGTTTGCCGATCCGGTGCCCGATCGCCGCGTGGTGCTGGCTTGGCGCAAGAGCTTCACCCGGCTGCCCGCCATGGAGGCGCTGGCCAATGCCGTGGCCGCCTGCGACCTGCCGGGCGTGCGCAAGATCGGCGACGCGGAACCCGTCGAGGCCGTGGCCGCCTGATACGCGCCAGGCTTCGGACATACGAGAACGGCAGGGGCGACCCTGCCGTTTTGCCGTCCGGCCCCTGCACCAAGACCCTGTTCGCAACCCGGACATAGTCCCGGACTATCCCATAGTTAAAAAGTATCAAATAGTCACATTCATAGCCGATGACTACACTTCGTCCATCGGTTGCACGCATGCCAGGCGGACATGACGGCAGCCCCCATGGACTCAGGAGAATCATCATGGCAATGCTCGGGCTGTTCGTCAGCGAATTCCGGCAACTGCGCGCGCAGGCGGGCAAGGCAGGCGATACCGCGCGGCTGCGCCGCAAGGTGGTCCGCAAGGAAATCGGCATGGCCGTCGTGGCGCTGGGCGCGATGGTCATGTTCATGGACGCGGCTCGCGGGCTGTCCGTCCTTGTGACTTGAACCTGATACGATAATGGCCGCTGTTCGTCCGCCATGCGCGGGCGGTCGATCCTCGTGGCCTGACCAAGAATGGAGCTGAGAAAAATGGCAAAGAAGAATGAGATGAGCGTGAACATCGGTATTTCGGACAAGGACCGCAAGAAGATCGCGGAAGGCCTGAGCAAGCTGCTGGCCGACACCTACACCCTCTATCTCAAGACCCACAACTTCCACTGGAACGTGACGGGTCCCATGTTCAACACGCTGCATACGATGTTCGAGACCCAGTACACCGAACTGGCGCTGGCTGTGGACTCGATCGCCGAGCGGATCCGCGCGCTGGGCTACCCGGCACCGGGCACCTATCGCGAATTCGCCAAGCTGTCGTCGATCGCCGAGGAAGAGGGTGTGCCCGAGGCCACGGACATGATCCGCAAGCTCGTGGAAGGCCAGGAAGCCGTGGTGCGCACCGCGCGCTCGCTGTTCCCGGTCATCGACGCAGCCGGCGACGAGCCGTCGGCCGACCTGCTGACCCAGCGCATGCAGACGCACGAGAAGACCGCGTGGATGCTGCGCTCGCTGCTGGCCTGATCCCCGTCATGCCCGTCACCGGTTGAACCGGTACAACGCGCCTCGGACCCGTGCCGAGGCGCGTTTTTGCTTGGTAATTCCTGAAGTCCGCCTCCGCCATGTCCCATCCGTCCGCCGCTCCCCACCATCCTGGCCGCCTCGCGCTCTACGCGCGGCTGGTGCGCATCGACAAGCCGATCGGCACGCTGCTGCTGCTGTGGCCCACGCTCTGGGCGCTGTGGATGGCCGCGGAAGGCCCGCCGACGTGGCAAATCTTCTGCATTTTCTTTGCCGGCACGTTCCTGATGCGCTCGGCCGGCTGCGCCATCAACGACTGGGCGGACCGCGACTTCGACCGCCACGTCAAGCGCACCCGCGAGCGGCCGCTGACCGCCGGGCTGATCGCCAGTTGGGAGGCGCTGGCCGTGGCGGCCGTGCTGGCACTGGTGGCGTTCGCGCTGATCCTGCCGCTGAACGGGCTGACCAAGTGGCTGGCCGTGGTGGCGGCGGTGCTGGCCGGCACGTATCCGTTCTTCAAGCGCTTCTTTGCGATTCCGCAGGCGTACCTGGGCATCGCGTTCGGGTTTGGCATCCCGATGGCGTTTGCCGCCATCCAGGCGCAGGTGCCGTTCGTGGCGTGGCTGATGCTGCTGGCCAACGTGTTCTGGGCCGTGGCGTACGACACCGCCTACGCGATGGTCGACCGCGACGACGACCTGCTGCTGGGCATGAAGACGTCGGCCATCACGTTCGGCCGTTTCGACGTGGCCGCGATCATGATCTGCTACGCGGCATTCCTGGGGCTGATGGCCTGGGCGGGCGCGCTGCTGGACCTGGGCTGGCCCTACTACGCCGGCCTGGCCGCGGCAGCCGCGATGGCCGGCTACCACTACACGCTGATCCGCAACCGCGACCGCATGCAATGCTTCGCCGCATTCCGCCACAACAACTGGCTCGGCGCGTGCGTGTTTGGGGGCACGCTGGCGGCGTATCTGGTGAAGTAGGGCAGGGTCGCGTTTGTTTGCTCCCCTATCCCGCAGGCGGGAGAGGGGAGCAAACCTGCGGGCTTCAGACTACGCCCCCAACCTTCAATCCTTCCCGAACTCCGCGCCCATTTCCTTGCCCCGCGCCGCGGCCGCGTGCATGGCCTTGACGAAGGCTTCGGCGATGCCGCCGGCGTCCATGGCGGTCAGGGCGGCGTAGGTGGTGCCGCCTTTCGAGGTCACGCGCTCGCGCAGCAGTGACACCGGCTCGGGCGATTCGGCGGCCAGCGCGGCGGCGCCGCGGAATGTCTCGACGGCCAGCTTGCGGCCCTGCTCGGCCGACAGCCCCAGCTCCCGCGCCGCGCGCTCCATCGCTTCGACGAAATAGAACACGTAGGCCGGGCCGCTGCCGGAGATGGCCGTGACGGCGTCGATCTGGTCGTCGCCATCGACCCAGACGCACTGGCCCACGGCCTCGGCCACCGCCGTGGCGATGGCCCGGTCGCGCTCGGCCAGGCCCGGCGCGGCGGCCAGCCCGGTCATGCCCATGCCGGCCAGCGCCGGGGTGTTGGGCATGGCGCGCACCAGCCGGCTGCGGCCGAGCCAGCGGGCCATGTCCTGCAGCCGGATGCCGGCCGCCACGCTGATGACGAGGTTGTCGGCCAGCAGCGGCATCAGCGGCGCGATGGCGTCGCGGAAATGCTGCGGCTTGACGGCCAGCACGATCACCTCGCTGGCGCCAAAGGTGGCGTCGGGCGCCGCCATGGCCTGCACGCCGGTCTGGGCCAGGCGCTGGCGCACGTCGGCGGACGGGTCGACCACGCGGATCGCGCCGGCGGGCACGCCACGGGCCACCAGGCCGCCGATCAGGGCGGCGGCCATGTTGCCGCCGCCAAGGAAGCCGAAGGTAAGGGAATCGAGCATGAAGTTTCCTGGTAGGCCGGTGCGAAGCGTGTCGACCGGCGTGGTGCGTGGTGCGGTGTCGGGGGGGCTGGCGGCGTGCTACTGCCGCGCGCCGAAGATGGCGGTGCCGATGCGCACCAGCGTGGCGCCTTCGGCAATGGCCGCGTCCATGTCGGCGGACATGCCCATCGACAGCGTGTCCACGTTTAGCCCGGATTGGCGCAGTTGGTCAAGCAGCCCGCGCAGCGCGGCAAACGGCTGGCGCTGGGCGGTGGGGTCCGACGCCGGCGCCGGGATGGCCATCAGCCCGCGCAGGCGCAGGTTCGGCAGTTGGGCGATAGCCTGCGCCAGTGCGGGCACCTCGGCCGGCGCCACGCCGCTCTTGGTGTCCTCGTCGCTGATATTGACCTGGATGCAGACCTGCAGCGGCGGCAGCCCGGCCGGCCGCTGGGCCGACAGCCGCTCGGCAATCCGCAGCCGGTCGATCGCATGCACCCAGTCGAACTGCTCGGCCACCGGGCGCGTCTTGTTGCTCTGCAGGGGGCCGATGAAATGCCACTGGAGCTGGCCGCGCAGGTCGTCCAGCGCGGCAATCTTTTCCACCCCTTCCTGGACGTAATTCTCGCCAAATGCCCGCTGCCCGGCCGCCACCGCCTCGCGCACCCGGGCCGCCGAAACAGTCTTGGAAACCGCCAGCAGCATGACGTCGGAGGGCGCCCTGCCGGCTTGTTGTGCGGCCGCCGCGATGTCATGGTTCACGGCTTGCAAGTTGGCGGCGATTACAGACATAATCCAGCGGAATAATTCCAAGAAGTACAAACAGAAGTACAACAATAAACCGGTAAAGGCCCGGCAAACGGTGTACCGCCAGGGCCTGTTCAGGGTGGGGTCATTATAGATGGACATCGCACAGCTTCTGGCCTTCGCGGTCAAGAACAAGGCTTCCGATCTTCACCTCTCGGCAGACATGCCGCCGATGGTGCGTATTCACGGGGACATGCGCCGCATCAACGTCGCGGCCATGACGCACAAGGACGTCCACGCCATGGTGTACGACATCATGAGCGACGTGCAGCGCAAATCCTACGAAGAGCGGCTGGAGGTAGATTTCTCTTTCGAGATCGCCGGGCTGTCCCGCTTCCGGGTCAACGCCTACAACACCCAGCGCGGCGCCGCGGCCGTGTTCCGGACGATTCCCTCCAAGGTACTGACGCTCGACGACCTGCACGCGCCGGCCGTGTTTGCCGACCTGTGCATGAAGCCGCGCGGGCTGGTGCTGGTGACCGGGCCCACGGGCTCGGGCAAGTCGACCACGCTGGCGGCGATGGTGGACCACCGCAACGACAACGACATGGGCCACATCCTCACGGTGGAGGACCCGATCGAATTCGTCCACAACTCCAAGAAAAGCCTGATCAACCAGCGCGAGCTCGGGCCGCACACGCACTCGTTCGCCAACGCGCTGCGCTCGGCGCTGCGCGAGGATCCGGACGTGATCCTGGTGGGCGAACTGCGCGACCTGGAAACCATCCGCCTGGCGCTGACCGCCGCGGAAACGGGCCACCTTGTCTTTGCCACGCTGCACACCAGCTCGGCGGCCAAGACCATCGACCGGGTCGTGGACGTGTTTCCGCCCGAGGAAAAGGACATGGTCCGCACGATGCTGTCCGAATCGCTGGAAGCGGTCATCTCGCAGACGCTGCTCAAGACGCGCGACGGCAACGGCCGGACCGCCGCGCACGAGATCATGATCGCCACGCCGGCCATCCGGCACCTGATCCGCGAGAACAAGATCGCCCAGATGTACTCGATGATGCAGACGTCCAGCGGCCTGGGCATGCAGACGCTGGACCAGTGCCTGAGCGACCTGATCAAGCGCGGCATGATCAACTACAACGACGCGCGGGCGATTGCCAAGAATCCTGACGCCTTCATGGGATAAGGAGCCAGCATGCTAGACCGCGAAAGCGCATCGAAGTACATCAACGACCTGCTGGAGCTGATGGTGAACAACCGCGGCTCGGACCTGTTCATCACGTCGGAATTCCCGCCCGCGATCAAGGTGGACGGCAAGATCACGCCGGTGTCGCAGCAGCCGCTGAACCCGACGCAGGCCCTTGGGCTGGTGCGATCGATCATGAACGAGCGCCAGGTGAAGGAGTTCGACGACACGCGCGAGTGCAACTTCGCCATCACGGCGCCCAACGCCGGGCGGTTCCGCGTATCGGCGTTCATCCAGCAGGGCCGGGCCGGCATGGTGGTGCGGACGATCAACACGCGCATCCCGTCGGTGGAGGACCTGGACCTGCCGCCGTCGCTGCATGACATCGTCATGTCCAAGCGCGGCCTGGTGATCGTCACCGGCGCCACGGGGTCGGGCAAGTCGACGTCGCTGGCGGCGATGCTGGACCACCGCAACGCGCACTCGTACGGCCACATCATCACGATCGAGGACCCGATCGAGTACGTTCACGCGCACCAGAACTGCATCGTCACGCAGCGCGAGGTGGGCATCGACACCGAGTCGTGGCACATCGCGCTCAAGAACACGCTGCGCCAGGCGCCCGACGTGATCCTGATCGGCGAAATCCGCGACCGCGAGACCATGGAGTACGCGATGCAGTACGCCGAGACGGGCCACCTGTGCCTGGCCACGCTGCACGCGAACAACGCCAACCAGGCCATCGACCGGATCGTCAACTTCTTCCCCGAGGAAAAGCGCCAGCAGTTGCTGATCGACCTGTCGCTGAACCTGAAGGCGATGATCTCGCAGCGGCTGCTGCCGCGCGCCGGCCGCAAGGGCCGCGTGCCGGCCGTGGAGATCATGATCGGCACGCCGCTGGTGGCGGACCTGATCTTCAAGGGCGAGATCCACGAGCTCAAGGAAGTCATCAAGAAATCGCGCGAGCAGGGCATGATCTCGTTCGACCAGGCGCTGTTCGAGCTGTACGAGGCCGACAAGATCACGTACGAGGACGCGCTCAAGAACGCCGACTCGCTGAACGACCTGCGCCTGATGATCAAGCTGCACAGCACGCGCCACCGCGACGCGGACCTGGGCGCCGGTACCGAGCACCTGAACGTGATCTGACGCGCCGGGAGCCGGGCGCGGTATCCTTGCGCCCATCCCCACCAGGAGACCGACGATGCAAAACGTCTACCAGTTCGAAGCCAGCTCGCTGGCGGGCCAGCCGGTGCCGCTGGCCGACTTCCGCGGCAAGGTGCTGCTGATCGTCAACACGGCGAGCGAGTGCGGGTTCACGCCGCAGTACGCGGGGCTGCAGGCGCTGCAGGACGCCTACCAGACGCGCGGTTTCGACGTGCTGGGCTTTCCGTGCAACCAGTTCGGCAAGCAGGAGCCCGGCGATGCCGAGCAGATCGGCGCGTTCTGCGAGTCGCGCTTCCACGTCACGTTTCCGATGTTCGCCAAGATCGACGTGAACGGCGCCGACGCCCACCCGCTCTACAAGTGGCTGACGTCCGAGAAGCCGGGCCTGCTGGGGACCCAGGCGATCAAGTGGAATTTCACCAAGTTCCTGCTGCGCCGCGACGGCACGATCTTCAAGCGCTACGCGCCGACGACCAAGCCCGACGAAGTCCGCGCCGACATCGAGACGCTGCTGAGCGACCCGGGCGCCTGAGCGCCTCAGCCCTGTATCGCCGCCACCGCCACGGTCAGCCGTGGCAATCGTTGCTGACCGCCCGCAGGAAGCCGTTGAGCGAGCGGTCGGACGTTTCCTGGAAGTGCTCGGCCAGCATGGTGAGCTGGCGGCAGCGGTCGAGCCGGAAGCTGCGGTAGTCCTCGCGCGCCGTGCACCACGCCGCCACGAGCCAGACATTGCCCCAGAAGAACAGCCCCAGCGGCTGCACCACGCGCACGGTGTCGCGCTGCTGCGCGTCGCGGTAATCGATCTGCAGCAGCCGCTGCGCGCCGATGGCCGTGTGGACGATGTCGAACGCGTCGCGCACGGCCGGCTGGTTCACGTACTCGGGCGCGAAGATCCGGCTCTGCTGGGCGGCCAGCCGGCGCTGCGGCGGCAGCGCGCCCATCAGCTTTTCCAGCGACGGCTCGGCCGCGGCGGCCAGCGCGCCGCCGCCCCACGCCTTGAGCAGGCGCAGGCCGGCCACCATCGCCTCTACCTCCAGCGACGTGAACATCAGCGGCGGCACGTCGTAGTCGGGCCGCAGCCGATAGCCGATGCCAGCCTCGCCCTCGACGGGCACGCCGGACAGCGACAGCGCCTGGATATCGCGATAGACCGTCCGCTCGGACACGCCCAGCCGCTGGGCCAGCAGCGCCGCCGTGGTCAGGCGGCGGCCTCGCAGGACCTGCACGATCTGGAAGAGGCGGTCGGCGCGTCGGCTCATGGCGGATGGCGGGTCAGTAGGCGGCGGCGGTCTCGGCCGGCTGCGCTTGCGGCATCGTGGCCGGCTCGTGCAGGCCGATCCGGTTGCCTTCGCTGTCGGTGATGTGGGCGTAGCGGCCCATGTTGTCGGGTAGCTGCACCGGCCCGCGCACGGTCCGGCCGCCGGCGTAGGCCACGCGGGCCAGCATGTCGTCCAGCTGCGGCGCGTTCAGGTACGGCACCGGCCCGTAGAACGCGCTGGAGCGGTACTGGTCGCCGCGCACCAGCGCGCCGCCATCGACGTGGGTGAACACCGCAAGCTCCTCGTCGCCAAGGGTCTCCCGGCGCAGCGGATGCTCGAACACCGCCTCGTAGAACTGGATCGCGCGCTGCATGTCGGTCACCGGAATTTCGAGCCAGTTGACCAGGGCATTGGATGGTTGGGCCATGGTGGCGCTCCTCATCGTCGTTGGGGAGACCGGATGATGCGCGGCGCCTCCTGACAGCGTGCTGTCAGGAGCCTGTCAGGGGCCTCAGCGCGGCATCCAGGCGGCCATCACCGGTACCAGGATGGCGGTCAGCACGCCGTTCAGGCCCATGCCCAGCGCCGAGAACGCGCCGGCCTCCTGGCTGACCTGGAACGCCCGCGCCGTGCCGATGCCGTGCGCCGCCACCCCGGTGGCAAAGCCGCGCACCGTGTAGTCGCGCACGCGCAGCAGATTCAGCAGCCCGGTGGCGCTGACCGCGCCGATGATGCCGGTGGCCATCACCAGCACGGCCGTCAGCGACGGCAGCCCGCCGATCTTCTCGGACACGCCCATCGCGATCGGGATCGTCACCGACTTCGGCGCCAGCGAGCGCACCACCTCCGGCGACGCGCCCAGCAGGTAGGCGATGCCGACCGCCGACACCACCGCCGCCACCGACCCCGCCAGCAGCCCCACCAACAGCGGCAGCACGTTGCTGCGCAGCTTCGGTAGCTGGGTGTACAGCGGCACCGCTAGCGCCACGGTAGCCGGCCCGAGCAGGAAGTGGACGAACTGGGCGCCGTCGAAATAGGTCTTGTACGGCGTGCCCGTAACGGTCAGCACGGTGACGAGGATGGCCACCGAGATCATGACCGGATTGGCCAGCGGCGAGAACTTCGCCCGCTCGTAGATGCGGAACGCGAACACGTAGGCGATCAGCGTGGCCGTAAGCCCGATCAGCGGGCTGGCGGCCAGGTACACCCAGATTTCATTGAGACGCGGCGACATCATGGCTGCGCTCCCGCGTCGGCCGGCGCTTCCCGGGGCGGCTTGCGCATCAGCGCCCGCGTGACCAGCGCCGTGACGGCGATGGCGATCCACGTGGAGAGCACCAGTGCGATGACGATCGGCATCCACTCGCTGCCAATGCGGTTGGCATGGACCATGATGCCCACCCCGGCCGGCACGAACAGCAGCGACAGGTGCTTGAGCAGCTCGCTGGCCGACCCCTGGATCACGGGCAGCAGCCGGTTGTCGAAGACGAGCCAGCCAAACAGGAGCAGCATGCCGATCACCGGACCGGGCACGGGCAGGCGCAGCGCGTAGCTGATCACCTCGCCCACGGTCTGGAAGACCAGCAGGATCGCGAAAGTCTGAAGCATGGGGGCAGCTTGGGAACCGAAGTGCCGACATGGTACTCCCGTACAAGCCGCGTGCAAGGGTGTCGGCAGCCCCGGATTAGCTCCCCTCTCCCACAATGAGGGAGAGGGGAGACAACATCGGGACTACTTCACCCCACCGCCACGCCGGCCATCATCCGGTCCACCAGTTCCACCCAGTGCATCACCGGCGTTTCCGTGCCGCTCTGCAGGTGCGTGATGCAGCCGATGTTGGCCGTGACGATGGAATCGGGCGACGTGGCCTGGAGCTTGTCGAGCTTGTCGTCGCGCAGCCGGTACGACAGCTCCGGCTGCAGCACGGAGTAGGTGCCCGCCGATCCGCAGCACAGGTGGCTGTCGGCGCAGAGCCGCACGTCCACGCCCAGGCGGGTCAGCAGCGCCTCCACCTTGCCGCGGATCTGCTGGCCGTGCTGGAGCGTGCAGGGCGGATGCCACGCCACGCGGCGGCCGTCGCGCGGCACGGCGCCGGCCAGCCGGTGCAGGTCGTCGGCAAAGTCGGGCAGCAGTTCGGACAGGTCGCGCGTCAGTGCCGACACCCGGGCCGCCTTCTCCGCGTAGCGCGGGTCGTTGCGCAGCAGGTGGCCGTAATCCTTGACCATCGCGCCGCAGCCGGACGCGGTCATGACGATGGCCTCCGCGCCGGCCTCGATATGCGGCCACCATGCGTCGATGTTGGCGCGCATGTTGTCCAGCCCGCCGGCATGGTCGCTCGTGTGGAAGCGGATGGCGCCACAGCAGCCGGCCTGGGGCGCCACCACCAGTTGCACGCCCAGCTTGTCGAGCACCCGGGCCGTGGCGGCATTGATGTTGGGCGACATGGCGGGCTGCACACAACCGTCGAGCAACAACATCTTGCGCGGATGCTCGGTGCGCGGCCACGTGCCGGGCGGGGTGGGATGGGCCGGCACCTTGTTGCGCAGCGCCTGCGGCAGCAGCGGGCGCACCACCTGGCCGAGCTTCAGCGCCGGGCCAAACAGCGCCGGCCGCGTCAGCCCCTCGCGCAGCAGCCAGCGGGCAATGCGCTGGCCCGCCGGGCGCTGCACGCCTTGTTCGGCCAGCCGGTCGTCAACGAGTTGCCGGCCGATGTCGACCAGCCGCCCGTACGTCACGCCCGACGGGCAGGTGGATTCGCAGTTGCGGCAGGTCAGGCAGCGGTCCAGGTGCACGCGCGTGCTTTCGGTCACCGGGTTGCCTTCCAGCACCTGTTTCATCAGGTAGATGCGCCCGCGCGGGCCGTCCAGCTCGTCGCCCAGCAACTGGTACGTGGGGCAGGTGGCCGTGCAGAAGCCGCAGTGCACGCATTTGCCGACGATGGACTTCGCCTCTTCGCCCTCGGGGGTGTTGCGCAGGAATTCGGCCAGGGTGGTTTGCATGGTGGGGGATCGTGATGTTGGCGCGGGGCGCGATCAGAGGCCGGGGTAGAGGCGCTGCGGGTTGAAAATGCCCGCCGGGTCGAAGCTGGCCTTGAGCCGCTTGTGGATGGCGGCCAGCGGCGCGGCCAGCGGCGTGAAGACCCCCACGGCCTTGTCGCCGTTGCGGAACAGCGTGGCGTGGCCGCCGGCGGCCTGGGCGATGGCGCGCACGTGGTCGGCCGATGCCGCACTGGCGTCCGGCGCCAGCCACCAGCGCTGGCCGCCGCCCCATTCCACCAGCGTGCCGCCGGGCAGGTCCAGCGGCGGCGTCACCGTCGGCACGGCAATGCGCCACAGCGCGTGGCCGGCCTCGCGCGCCGGCGTGAAGAACGGGTGGGTCTGCTCGCGCAGCGCCGCCCAGAGCTGGGCGCCATGGCTGGCATCCACCGTCTCGCCGCCCAGGCTCTCGCGCGCGGCGCGCACGGCCGCCGTGGCGCCGGACAGCCGCACGTGCAGCACCCCGTCATGCCACGCCGACGCCGCAATCGGCAGCGGCTTGCCGCCCCACTTGTTGAGCTGGTCGATGGCTTCCGCCTGCGCCATGCCAAAGCGCAGCGTGGCGTCGTCGAACGGCACCGGCAGCACCTTCAGCGACACCTCCGTGATCAGCCCCAGCGTGCCCAGCGACCCGGCCAGCAGCCGCGACACGTCGTAGCCGGCCACGTTCTTCATCACCTGCCCGCCGAAGTTCAGGATCTCGCCCTGGCCGTCCATCAACTGGGCGCCGAGCACGAAATCGCGCAGCGCGCCCACTGCCTGGCGGCGCGGCCCGGACAGCCCCGCCGCCACCGCGCCGCCCAGCGTGGCGCTGCTGCCCTGGCCCGGCGCGGCAAAGTGCGGCGGCTCGAAGGCCAGCATCTGCCGATGACCGGCCAGCGTGTCCTCGATCTCGGCCAGCGGCGTGCCGCAGCGCGCCGTGATCACCAGTTCGGCCGGATCGTAGTCGACGATGCCGCGGTAGGCACGCGTGTCCAGCACCGTGCCGGACAGGGCCTGGCCATAGAAATCCTTGCTGCCGCCGCCGCGCAGGCGCAGCGGCGTGCGGCTGTCGCGGGCCTGGCGGATCGCATCGCGGAAGGCGTCGAGAGTGGCTTGCATGGGGACGTGGTTATCGTTGTCGGAATGGGGGGCGGGGCGTCACTGGTCGGGCGGCCGGGCGCCCGGTGCGTTGTCGATCGCGCCTTCGAGCTTCGAGTCGGACTGGTACTCGGGCAGCTCGGTGCCGCAGTGCTTGCAGAAGCGGGCGCCGGGCTCGTGTCCCTCGGTCAGGCAGTGCTCGCAGCTGCGCGTGGTCAGCGGCCGCTTGATGATGCTGGCGGCCAGCTCGGCGCCGACGATGCCGGTCGGGAAGGCGATGATCCCGTAGCCCAGCAGGATCGTCAGCGACGTGATGAACTGGCCCACGGGCGTGCGCGGCACGATGTCGCCAAAGCCCGTGGTGGTCAGCGTCACGATGGCCCAGTACATGCTGAGCGGAATGCTCGTGAAGCCGTTCTCGGGGCCTTCCACCACGTACATCACGGTGCCCAGGATCACGGTGATGATGAACACGGTGCCCAGGAACACGAAGATCTTGCGGCGGCTGTTGGACAGCGCCCGGGCCAGGATCTCGGCTTCCTCGAAGTAGACGGTCAGCTTCAGGATCCGGAACACGCGCAGCAGCCGCAGCAGCCGCACGTCGATCAGGAACGCCAGCTCCGGCACGAAGAACGACGCCCAGGTGGGCATGATCGAGATGAAGTCGATGATGCCGTAGAAGCTCAGCGCGTAGCGCAGCGGGCGCCGTACCACGGCCAGCCGCATGCAGTACTCGGCCGTGAACAGCAACGTGAACATCCATTCCAGCACCGTGAACAGCGTGCCGAAGCGCGCGTGGATGGACGGCGTGCTGTCCAGCATCACCACCAGCACGCTGGCGACGATGGCCACCAGCAGCACTTCGTCGAACAGGCGCCCCTGGCGCGTGTCGGCTTCGAAGATGATCGTGTACCAGCGCTGGCGCCAGCCGGATTCGGGCTGGCCCAGGCGTTGGCGGTTCAGGGCGTTGAGGTTGCGGTTCGGCATATCGGACGGTCGGGTTTCGGAAAAGGCGGCGCGCCGATCCCGTTGCCACGCGCCGGTCAGAAGCGCGGCAGGTCCGGGTGCGGCAGCAGGCCGCGCCTGACGTGCATCTTGCCGTATTCGGCGCAGCGCGCGAGCGTGGGGATGGCCTTGTCCGGGTTGAGCAGCCGCGCAGGGTCGAAGGCCGCCTTCACGCCGAAAAACGCCTCGCATTCCTCGCGCGAGAACTGCACGCACATCGAGTTCAGCTTTTCCACCCCCACGCCGTGCTCGCCGGTCACGGTGCCGCCCAGCTCCACGCAGGTCTCAAGGATGTCGGAGCCGAACAGCTCGGCGCGGTGCCACTCGTCCACGTCGCCGCCATCGAACAGGATCAGGGGATGCATGTTGCCATCGCCGGCGTGGAACACGTTGATGCATCGCAAGCCGTACTTGTGCTCCATCTGCTCGATGCGCTTGAGCAGCGTGCCGATGTGCTTGCGCGGGATGGTGCCGTCCATGCAGTAGTAGTCGGGCGAGATCCGGCCCGCCGCCGGGAACGCGTTCTTGCGGCCGCTCCAGAAGCGCAGCCGCTCGGCCTCGTTCTGCGACACGGTGATCCGCGTGGCGCCCGACGCGCGCAGCACCTCGCTCATCCGGCCGATCTCCTCGGCCACTTCCTCGGGCGTGCCGTCGGACTCGCAGAGCAGGATGGCGGCCGCGTCCAGGTCGTAGCCGGCCTTGACGAATTCCTCCACGGCGGCCGTGGCGGGGCGGTCCATCATCTCCAGGCCCGCCGGGATGATGCCGGCCGCGATCACGTCGGCCACGGCGTTGCCGCCTTTTTCCACATCGTCGAAGCTGGCCATGATGACCTGCGCAAGCTGGGGCTTGGGCACCAGCCGCACGGTGACCTCGGTGACCACGGCCAGCATGCCCTCGGAGCCGATCACGGTGGCCAGCAGGTCCAGCCCCGGCGAATCCGGCGCCTCCGAGCCGAACACCACGACGTCGCCCTCCATCGTCACGGCACGCACGCGCAGCACGTTGTGGACGGTCAGGCCGTACTTCAGGCAGTGGACGCCGCCCGAGTTCTCGGCCACGTTGCCGCCGATGGAGCAGGCGATCTGCGACGACGGATCGGGCGCGTAATAGAGATTGTGCGGCGCGGCGGCCTCGGAGATTGCCAGGTTGCGCACGCCGGGCTGGACCACGGCCGTGCGCGCGTACGGATCGACCGACACGATGCGCTTGAACTTGGCCAGCGACAGCACCAGCCCGCCGGCAATCGGCATGGCGCCGCCAGACAGGCTCGTGCCCGACCCGCGCGGCACCACCGGCACGCCCAGTTCGTGGCACAGCCGCAGCACGGCGCAGACCTGGTCCTCGGTGTCGGGCAGCACCACGGCGTCGGGCACCTGGCGGTAGGCGGCCAGGCCATCGCATTCGTAGGGAATGGTGTCCTCGGCCTTCCACAGCACGGCGGACGCGGGCAGGATGGCCGCAAGCCGGGCCAGCAGCGTGGCGCGGCGCGACTCGGCGGATACTTCCGCGACGGGGTGGGCGTCTTGCGGGGCGTTCATGGCAGCAACTCCTGTGACGGACCGGGCGCCGCGCACGGGATCGACACGCGAAGCGCCAGTGCACGGCCGGGACGGCAGACTATAGCGCAGGCCCCTCGCCAGGCGGGCCCCGGCGCACGTGAATTCGGCATGGCAACCCGATCAAAATGGTTCATGCCGGCCGCCGCGGGCCGGGGGACGATTCCAGCGTAGTGGCTCGGACGCTACCAGTCCAGCCCGAGCAGCCAGTCGATGAAGTAGCGCGCCTCGGGCATCAGCGGCGCCTGTTCGCGCTCCACGATGTAGTAGCCGTGCGGCGACACCGACTCGATATCCAGCAGCTTGACCATCTGGCCCGCCGCCAGCCACTGCCGCGCCATGCGCTGCCGCACCAGCCCCACGCCCTGGTTCGAGACGATGGCTTCCAGCATCAGCCCGATGTCGTTGAACTGGGCGCCGGTCTGCGGCTCGGGCCAGTCCAGCCCGGCGGTCTCGAACCACGGCCGCCATGGCTCCAGCGGGCTGCGCAGCAGCGTCAGGTTGTGCAGGTCCTCGGGCTTGGTCACCGCGAAGCCATTCACCCGTTCGTAGTATTCCCGCCCGCAGGCCGGAAACACCTGCTCCACCAGCAGCCGCGTGGTCTTCAGGTCCGGGTAGCGGCCCGTGCCGTAGCGGATCTCGATGTCGGTGTCCTCGGCCTTGACGTCCAGGAACGGCACCGCCAGGTGCAGCTCCAGGTCGATATGCGGGTACAGCGCGCTGAATTCGGGCAGGCGCGGCACCAGGTGCTGGCGGCCGAACGTGGGCGGGATGGCCACCCGCAGCCGCGTGCGCAGCTTGTTGTACTCGGGCCGGGCCAGTTCGTTGAGCGACTTCAGCGCGTCCTGCACGTTGCGCTGGTAGCGCGTGCCGGCGGCGGTCAGCCGCAGCGCGGCGTTGGAACGCACGAACAGGTCCTCGCCCCACAGCTCCTCAAGGTTCTTGATCCGGTGCGACACCGCGCTGGGCGTGACCGACAGCTCCTCGGCCGCGCGGGCAAAGCTGCCCAGCCGCGCCGCCGATTCGAACGCGATCAGCAGGTGCAACGGCGGCACACGTTGGAAAACCGATGCCATGGCCGTGGCTCAGCGCGTGGCGCTGAAGATCTTGCCCGGGTTCAGGATGTGGTTCGGATCGAGCGCGTCCTTGATCGCCCGCATCAGGTCCAGCGCGTCCTCGCCATGCTCCTGCACGAGGAAGCCCATCTTGTGCAGCCCCACGCCGTGCTCGCCGGTGCAGGTGCCGCCCATCGATAGCGCCCGTTCGACGATGCGGCGGTTGATCGCCTCGGCCTCGGCCATTTCCTCGGGCCGGGCCGTGTCCACCAGGATCGCCACGTGGAAATTGCCGTCGCCGACGTGGCCGACGATGGGGCAGGGCAGCGACGACGCGTTCAGGTCGCGCTCGGTCTCGGTCACGCAGTCGGCCAGGCGCGAGATCGGCACGCAGACGTCGGTGGTCACCGCGCGGCAGCCCGGCTTGAGCTGCAGCATGGCGAAGTAGGCCGTGTGGCGCGCGTTCCAGAGCCGCGAGCGGTCTTCGGGGCGGGTGGCCCATTCGAAGCCCTGGCCGCCGTGCTCGGCGACGATTTCCTGCACGGTCTCGGCCTGCTCGCGCACGCCGGCCTCGGTGCCGTGGAATTCGAAGAACAGGTGCGGGGTTTCGGGCAGCGTCAGGTTGTCGTGCCGGTTGATCGCGCGGATGGCCAGCGCATCGACAAACTCCAC
This sequence comes from Cupriavidus sp. SZY C1, assembly GCF_032190535.1. Taxonomy (NCBI): domain Bacteria; kingdom Pseudomonadati; phylum Pseudomonadota; class Betaproteobacteria; order Burkholderiales; family Burkholderiaceae; genus Cupriavidus; species Cupriavidus sp. SZY C1. Next base: position 703,387 of record NZ_JAUANU010000001.1, on the reverse strand, counting down.
GCGGGCCACCGGCACGCCAAGCTGGATGGTCTGGATGGTCGCGCGCACGGCGTCGCCCATGCTCGGGAACGCGCAGACGGCCGCCGAAATGGCCTCCGGCTGCGGGTACAGGCGCACGGTGACCTCGGTGATGATGCCCAGCGTGCCCTCGCTGCCGATGAACAGGCGCGTCAGGTCGTAGCCGGCCGACGACTTGCGCGCCTGGGTGCCGGTGCGGATCACGCGGCCGTCGGCCGTCACCACGGTCAGCGCCAGCACGTTCTCGCGCATGGTGCCGTAGCGCACGGCGTTGGTGCCCGATGCCCGGGTGGCGCACATGCCGCCCAGCGACGCATCGGCGCCCGGGTCGATCGGGAAGAACAGCCCGGTGTCCTTGATTTCCTGGTTGAGCTGCTTGCGCGTCACGCCGGGCTGGACCGTGACGGTCAGGTCCTCGGGGTGCACGGCCAGCACGCGGTTCATCTGGGACAGGTCCAGGCTGACGCCGCCGGCCACGGCCAGCAGGTGGCCTTCCAGCGACGACCCGGCGCCGTAGGGAATCAGCGGCACGCCGTGGGCGTTGCACAGCCGCGCCACGTCGGCCACTTCCTCGGTGGTGTGGGCAAAGACCACGGCGTCAGGCAGCGCGGGCGGGAACGGCGACTCGTCGCGGCCGTGATGGTCGCGCACGCCGGCCGAGGTAGAGAACCGCTCGGCAAAGCGGGCCGACAGGGCGTCGGCCAGCGCGGACGGGAACGGACGGCGCGCCAGGGCGGCGGCAGGTGTTGGGTGGTTCATGCGGGTCTCCGGGCGGGCCGTATGGCGCTGTATGCAGTCGAATGCCGCTATTCTACGACCGGCCTACGCCGCGCGCGCCCCCGGATCGGTGGGCTTTTGCCGTCACCGGGCCGATAAACGGCCAGCCCGGGCCGGAAGCAGGCCATAATTGCGCCGCTTGACCGGGCCGCTCGGCCCCGGACATACCCTCATTGACCAAGGAGACCGGCATGGGCAACCGCCTGTCCAAGATTGCCACGCGCACCGGCGACGCCGGCACCACCGGCCTGGGCGACGGCAGCCGCGTGGGCAAGAACAGCCTGCGCATCGCCGCCATCGGCGACGTCGACGAGCTGAATTCCCATCTCGGCCTGCTGCTGACCGAGCCGGGCCTGCCCGACGACGTGCGCGACGCGCTGCTCCATATCCAGCACGACCTGTTCGACCTGGGCGGCGAGCTGTCGATCCCCGGCTACACGCTGCTCCAGCCGCCCCAGGTGGCCCAGCTCGACGCCTGGCTGGACCACTACAACGCCAGCTTGCCGCGGCTGGCCGAATTCATCCTGCCCGGCGGCAGCCGCGCCGCCGCACAGGCCCACGTCTGCCGCACCGTGGCGCGCCGCGCCGAGCGCTCGCTGGTGGAGCTGGGCGCCGCCGAAGCGCTCAACGAGTCGCCGCGCCAGTACCTGAACCGGCTCTCGGACCTGCTGTTCGTGCTGGCCCGCGTGCTGAACCGCGCCGGCGGCGGCAGCGACGTGCTGTGGCAGCGCACCCGGCATCCCGAAAAGTAATTTATACGTAACTTTTGTCCGGGGGCGGGCGCAGACGGCCAAAAAATCGAGAAATTTACTCGGCATTGCCGATTTCGCCCTTGAAATGGCCCGGGACGGCCACATTTCGCCCTCAGTCGAGTATGCAAGCCCCTGATGAGAGACAGGGCGAATAAGGAGAGAACACTATGGGTAAGATCATCGGTATCGACCTCGGTACCACCAATAGCTGCGTGTCGGTGCTGGAAGGCAACACGCCGAAGGTCATCGAGAACTCGGAAGGCGCCCGCACGACGCCGTCGATCATCGCCTACATGGAAGACGGCGAGATCCTGGTGGGCGCGCCCGCCAAGCGCCAGGCCGTCACGAACCCGCGCAACACGCTGTACGCCGTGAAGCGCCTGATCGGCCGCAAGTTCGAGGAAAAGGAAGTCCAGAAGGACATCGGCCTGATGCCGTACGCCATCGTCAAGGCCGACAACGGCGACGCATGGGTGGGTGTGCGCGACCAGAAGCTGGCCCCGCCGCAGGTGTCCGCCGAAGTGCTGCGCAAGATGAAGAAGACCGCCGAGGACTACCTGGGCGAGCCGGTGACCGAGGCCGTGATCACGGTGCCGGCGTACTTCAACGATTCCCAGCGCCAGGCCACCAAGGACGCCGGCCGCATCGCCGGCCTGGACGTCAAGCGCATCATCAACGAGCCGACCGCGGCCGCGCTGGCGTTCGGCATGGACAAGAACGAGAAGGGCGACCGCAAGATCGCCGTCTATGACCTGGGCGGCGGCACGTTCGACATCTCGATCATCGAGATCGCCGACGTGGACGGCGAGAAGCAGTTCGAGGTGCTGTCGACCAACGGCGACACGTTCCTGGGCGGCGAGGACTTCGACCAGCGGATCATCGACTACATCATCGGCGAGTTCAAGAAGGAACAGGGCGTCGACCTGTCGAAGGACGTGCTGGCCCTGCAGCGCCTGAAGGAAGCGGCCGAGAAGGCCAAGATCGAGCTGTCGAGCTCGCAGCAGACCGAGATCAACCTGCCGTACATCACCGCCGACGCCTCGGGCCCGAAGCACCTGAACCTGAAGATCACGCGCGCCAAGCTCGAAGCGCTGGTGGAAGACCTGATCTCGCGCACGATCGACCCGTGCCGCACCGCGATCAAGGACGCCGGCGTCAAGGTCAGCGACATCGACGACGTGATCCTGGTGGGCGGCATGACCCGCATGCCCAAGGTGCAGGAGCAGGTGCGCGAGTTCTTCGGCAAGGAAGCCCGCAAGGACGTGAACCCGGACGAGGCCGTGGCCGTGGGTGCCGCCATCCAGGGCTCGGTGCTGTCGGGCGACCGTACCGACGTGCTGCTGCTGGACGTGACGCCGCTGTCGCTGGGCATCGAGACGCTGGGCGGCGTGATGACCAAGATGATCAGCAAGAACACGACCATCCCGACCAAGCATGCCCAGGTGTTCTCCACCGCCGACGACAACCAGCCGGCCGTGACGATCAAGGTGTTCCAGGGCGAGCGCGAGATGGCCAGCGGCAACAAGCTGCTGGGCGAGTTCAACCTGGAAGGCATTCCGCCGTCGCCGCGCGGCACGCCGCAGATCGAGGTCTCGTTCGACATCGACGCGAACGGCATCCTGCATGTGGGCGCCAAGGACAAGGCCACCGGCAAGGAAAACCGCATCACGATCAAGGCGAACTCGGGCCTGTCGGAAGACGAGATCCAGCGCATGGTCAAGGACGCCGAGGCCAACGCCGAGGAAGACAAGAGGGCCCGCGAGCTGGCTGACGCCCGCAACCAGGCCGACGCGCTGATCCACTCGACCCGCAAGGCCGTGACCGAGCATGGCGACAAGCTGGAGGCCGGCGAGAAGGAAAAGATCGAAACGGCGATCAAGGAACTGGAAGACGCCGCACGCGGCGGCGACAAGGCCGAGATCGACGCCAAGGTGGCGGCGCTGTCCGAAGCCAGCCAGAAGCTGGGCGAGAAGGTCTACGCCGAGATGCAGGCCAAGGCTGGCGAAGCCGGCGCCGCGGGCCCGGCCGGTGGCGCGGGCGCGCAGCAGCAGGCCCAGCCGCAGGACGACAACGTCGTGGATGCCGAATTCAAGGAAGTGAACGACAAGAAGTAAGCGGGACGGGGGCGGCGGCGCCAGGTGATGCCGGCGCCGCCGCCCGCCCCCCACGCCGGGCGACGGTGGTCTGACTTGCGGTGCAAACCACGGTCGGACACCGCGCTCGGCTTTTTTGCTTATCGCGCGGCGGGGTTTTCCAGACCCGCCGGGCCAATCAGGTATGAGCCACCATGGCAAAACGTGACTACTACGAAGTGCTCGGGGTAGGCAAGAACGCGAGCGACGACGAGATCAAGAAGGCTTATCGCAAGCTCGCGATGAAATTCCATCCGGACCGCAATCCGGACAACAAGGAAGCCGAGGAAAAATTCAAGGAGGTCAAGGAAGCCTACGAGATGCTTTCCGACCCCGAGAAGAAGGCGGCCTACGACCAGTATGGCCACGCCGGCGTGGACCCGAACATGGCCGGCGGATTCGGTGCCGGCGGGTTTGGCGGCGGCGGCTTTGCCGAGGCATTTGGCGACATCTTTGGCGACATCTTCGGCCAGGCGGCCGCCGGTGGCCGCCGGGGCAACGGCCCGCAGGCGTATCGCGGCGCCGACCTGCGCTACAGCATGGAAATCTCGCTGGAGCAGGCCGCGCACGGCCACGAGGCGCAGATCCGCGTGCCGCACTGGGACGACTGCGACCACTGCCACGGCAAGGGGGCCGAGCCGGGGTCGTCGGTGGAAACCTGCCCGACCTGCAACGGCATCGGCCAGGTGCGCGTGTCGCAGGGCTTCTTCACGATGCAGCAGACCTGCCCGAAGTGCCACGGCAGCGGCAAGTTCATCCCCAAGCCGTGCACCAAGTGCCACGGGCAGGGCAAGCTGAAGTCGCAGAAGACGCTGGAGGTCAAGATCCCGGCCGGGATCGACGAAGGCATGCGCATCCGCTCGTCGGGCAACGGCGAGCCGGGCATCAACGGCGGGCCGCCGGGCGATCTCTACGTCGAAGTGCACATCAAGCCGCACGAGGTGTTCGAGCGCGACGGCGACGACCTGCACTGCCAGATGCCGATCTCGTTCGCCACGGCGGCGCTGGGCGGCGAGCTGGAAGTGCCGACGCTGGGCGGCAAGGCCAGCTTCCCGGTGCCCGAGGGCACGCAGGCCGGCAAGACGTTCCGGCTGCGCGGCAAGGGCATCAAGGGCGTGCGCTCGGGCTATCCTGGCGACCTCTACGTCCATGTGCTCGTTGAGACGCCGGTCAAGCTGACCGACGCCCAGAAGGAACTGCTGCGCCAGTTCGACCGCTCGGTTCACGAAGGCGGCTCGCGCCACAGCCCGCAGGAGCAATCCTGGCTGGACAAGGTGAAGAGCTTCTTCAGCTGATCCGGCGGCGGCTGGAAACTGAAACCGGCTACGTGCGCAACGTGGCCGGTTTTTTTATGTATGGTTGGTGCAGGATGGCCCGCACGCCGCCGCTCAACCCACCACGCCCGCGCCTTGTCCGACTTTTCCGATCCTTTCGTCCTTCTCGATGACGCCCACGCGCCCGGCGTGGCCGCGTCGCGCCTGTACACCGGCTTCGCGCGCCAGGACGTGCTGCCGGCCGGCACCGGCCCCGCCACGCTGGACGCGCTGCTGGCGCAGGGCTGGCAGGCCGGCCTGCACGCCGCGCTGTTCGCGCCCTACGAGTACGGCGGCCATCTGGTCGACGCGCCGGTGCACGTCGACACGGCGCTGCCATTGCACGATGGCGCGCTGCGGCTGATGTGGTTCCGATCGCTGGCGCGGCTCGACGCCGGCGCGGTGGCGGCCTGGCTGGACGCCCGCCGCCAGCCCGGCCCGGCCGGCGTGCTCGGCGTGGCCGGCAACCTGTCGCGCCAGCAGTACGCCGACGCCATCGCGCGCATCCACGCCTATATCGCGGCCGGCGACACCTACCAGGTCAACTTCACGCAGCGGCTGCGCTTCCAGGCGTTCGGCGACCCGGTGGCGTTCTACGCGGCGCTGCGCGCGGCCCAGCCGGTGCCGTTCGGCGCGCTGGCCCGGCTGCCCGGCGATGGCTGGGTGCTGTCGCTGTCGCCGGAACTGTTCGTCGCGCACGATGGCGACGGGCATCTGGTGGCTCGGCCGATGAAGGGCACGGCCCCGCGCACCGGCGATGCCGACGCCGACGCCCGGTCGGCAAGGGTGCTGGCCGCCGATCCGAAGAACCGGGCCGAGAACGTGATGATCGTCGACCTGCTCCGCAACGACCTCGGGCGGCTGGCCGTGCCGGGCAGCGTCCAGGTGCCGGCGCGCTTCGTCGTCGAACCGTTCGGGCGGGTGCTGCAGATGACGTCGACGGTCACCGCCACCGCGCGGCCGGCCACGTCGTTCGGGGCGACCATGCAGGCGCTGTTTCCGTGCGGGTCGATCACCGGCGCGCCCAAGCGGCGGACCATGCAGATCATCGCCGAACTGGAGCCGTCGCCGCGCGGGCTCTACACCGGCGCCATCGGCTGGCTCGACGCCCCGCGCGATGCGCAGACGCTGGGCGCGTTCGGGCTGTCCGTCGCCATCCGCACGCTGGTGCTGGGGCCGGTGGCCGACGATGGCCTGCGGCGCGGCGAAATGGGCGTGGGCGGCGGCATCGTCCACGACAGCGTGGCCGACGACGAATACGCCGAGTGCGGCTGGAAGGCGCGCTTCCTGACGGCCCACGATCCGGGCTTCACGCTGTTCGAGACCATGCACGCGCGGGATGGGGTGGTCCGGCACCGCGAGCGGCACCTGGCCCGCATCGCGGGCTCGTGCCACGCGTTCGGCTTCGCCATCGACCTGCCCGCCGTGCGCGCGGCGCTGCAGGCCGAAGCCGGCCGGCTTGGCGATGGCGACTGGCGCCTGCGGATGGCAATCGACAAGCAGGGCGCGGTCACGTTCGCCAGCGGCGCGCTGGCCCCGCTGCCGGCGGGCGAGGTGGTCGTCGAACTGGGAGACACGCCGCTGCCGGTGGCAGATCCGCTGCGGCGCCACAAGCACAGCGCCCGCGCCACCTTCGACCAGGGCTGGCAGGCCGCCGAGCAGGGCGGCGCATTCGACCGCCTGTTCTTCAACACACGCGGCGAACTGCTGGAAGGCGGGCGCTCGTCGGTGTTCGTCAAGGTCGACGGGCAATGGCTGACCCCGCCGCTGTCGGCCGATATCCTGCCCGGCGTGATGCGGGCCGTGGTGATCGAGGAAGGAGATGCGGCAATCGACGGCCCGGTGAAAGAGGCGCCGGTGACACGGGACATGGTGCTGCGCGCCGAGTCGGTAGCCATCGGCAATGCACTGCGCGGTGTGATGCGGGTGAGGGTGCGGCGGCAGCGGGATTGACGAGGCGTGTAGCCCCGCGCGGTTTTCTCCCCTCTCCCGCGCGCGGGAGTGGGTCGAGGGAGAGGGCCAGCGGGTCAACCTGCGAGACGCCCGTGGTCGTGCAAGCGCCGGCCCTCACCCCCAGCCCCTCTCCCGCAGGCGGGAGAGGGGAGCCAAACCAAGCTACGGCATTACGTTTGCGCCCGGCTTACTCCACGCGCGCGGGAGAGGGGAGCCAAACCAAGCGAGCCATCACGGCTGGCCGGAGCCGTCGCTCAAGCCGAAAACGTATGTTCTTCCGCCGGGAAGCTGCTGTCTTTCACGGCGGTCACGTAGGCCCGGACGGCGGCCTCGATCGAGGTCTGGCCTTCCATGAAATTGCGGACGAACTTGGCCTTGCGGCCGGGGTAGATGTTCAGCATGTCCTGCAGCACCAGCACCTGGCCCGAGCAGTCCACGCCGGCGCCGATGCCGATGGTGGGCACCTTCAGCAGCGCGGTGACTTCGCCGGCCAGCTTGGCGGGGACGGCTTCCATCAGGATGACCTGCGCGCCGGCCGCTTCCAGGGCTTGCGCGTCGCGCTTCAGTTGCGCGGCGCCGGCCTCGGTCTTGCCCTGCACCTTGAAGCCGCCGAACGCGTGCACGGACTGCGGCGTCAGGCCGATGTGGGCGCAGACCGGGATGCTGCGCTCGACCAGGAACTTCACGATGGGCGCCAGCCATTCGCCGCCTTCGAGCTTGACCATCTGCGCGCCGGCGCGCATCAGCGTGGCGGCGCTCTCGAACGCCTTCTCGGGCGTGGGATAGGTGCCGAACGGCAGGTCCGTCACCAGCAGCGCGGTCTGGTTACCGCGCGCCACGCATTCGGTGTGGTAGGCCATGTGCTCCAGCGTGACGGGCAGCGTGGTCTGCTGGCCCTGCATCACGTTGCCCAGCGAATCGCCGACCAGGATCATCTCCACGCCGCAGTAGTCGAGCAGCGCGGCGAAGCTGGAGTCGTAGGCGGTCAGCATGGCGATCTTGTCGCCCGCGTCGCGCATGGCCTGCAGCCGGGGGATCGTGACGGTCTTGCGGGAGGGATCGAGGAGGTAACTCATGGCGGTGCCCGTAGGAGTGGCGGCCGTGGAGCGCCGGATACGCCCCGGCGGCGGCCGTTGTCGTTATCGTGTCGTGCTGCCGGGGGCCTTAGGCGCGTCTTTGCAGCGGCGGGTGGAGCAGACTCAGGGCGCGGCGAGATTCAGGAAAGCCTTGCGGCCCCGCATGGTCTCGATGCGCGACAGTAGTGTACGGAAATCGCCGTCGTTGTCCACCGGATTGAAATGCGCGGTATCGACGATCAGCACCGGCGCGTCGTCGTAGCGGTGGAACAGCTCGCCATAGGCGTCGTGCAGGCGCTGCAGGTACGACTCGTCGATGGCGGTTTCGCCCGGCAGCCCGCGCCGCAGGATGCGCTCGCGCAGCAGCGATGGCGTGGCCTGCAGCAGGATCACCAGGTCCACGCGCTGCGCGGGCAGCGCCAGCCGGGCGGCCAGCGCATCGTAGAGCGCGAGTTCGTCGGACTCCAGCGTCAGCGCGGCGTAGAGCCGGTCGCGCGGGGCCACGAAGTTGGTGATCATCCGATGGCCGGCCAGCATCGCCGCCTGCCACTGCTGCAACTGCGTGGCACGCTGGTTCAGGCACGCCAGCTGCATCGGCAGCGCGTAGCGCGCCGGTTCACGGTAGAAGCGTTCCAGGAAGGGATTGTGGCGGGCGCCGTCGGGCAGTTCGCCGGCCCGCAGGTATTGCGCCAGCCGCTGGGCCAGCGCCGATTTGCCGGAGCCGATGGGGCCTTCGATGACGATGCGGCGCAGGTGGTCGAGCATGGCCGGGATGCTCCGTCGCGCTCAGGTCGGCGCGTTGCCTTCCTGCAAGCGAGTGCACTTGCATGAGGAAAGCTTCTCGATGCGCTGGCCCTGCACGCCGGGCAGGTAGCCGGCCGCGCGGCCGTGGCCGGGAATCTCCAGCGCCGGGTCCAGTTCCAGCAGCGGCACCAGCACGAACGCGCGCTCGGTGATGCGCGGGTGCGGCACGGTCAGCGTCTCGGTGTTGATGGCATCGGCGCCGAACAGCAGCAGGTCCAGGTCCAGCGTGCGCGGGGCGTTCTGGAACGGCCGCTCGCGGCCGAACTGGTCTTCGATGTGGTGGCAGATGCGCAGCAGCTGCGGCGCGGTAAACGACGTCTCGATCTTCACCACGGCGTTGAAGTAGTCGTCGCCCGTCGCGTCGACCGGCGCGGTGCGATAGAACGAAGACCGGGCCACGACCGTGATGCCGACCTGCTGGGCCAGGCACACGATCGCGTCCTTCAATGCCTGGCGCGCATCGCCAAGATTGGCGCCGATGCCGATGAAGGCGAGCGTCATGTTATTCCTCCGGCTGGGCGCGGCGGGGGTCCGGCTCGGACTGACCTCCATCGGTCCGGTCGGCGGCATCCGCCTCGCTGCGGGAAGACACTTTATCCGATTTCCGCGGACCGCGCCGGCGGCGCCGCTTGCGTGCCGGGGCGTCGCCCTCGGGGCCGCCGGCGAACTCCGCGCCGCCGTCGTCGCCGGCGTCCGCGCCACCTTCGGCACCTTCATGGGCGGCATCGCCGCCGCGTGCGCCGCCCTTGCCGGACTTGCCGCGCGCGGGCCGTACGGCGTCGATCAGCGTCTCGCGTTCCTCGGGATGGGCGTTCTGGAAGTCCGTCCACCACTGGCCCAGTTCGGCCGGCTGTTCGCCCGCCTGGCAGCGCAGTTGCAGGAAGTCGTAGCCCGCGCGGAAGCGCGGCGATTCCAGCAGCCGGTACGGCATGCGGCCCACGCGCTTTTCAAAGCGCGGCTGCATGCCCCAGATGTCGCGCATGTCGGTGACAAAGCGGCGCTGGATGGCCAGCTGGCCGGTCTGCTTTTCCAGCACCATGTCCATGGCCGTGTTCAGCGCGGCGATCGGGTGCTCGCCGCCTTCGCGCAGCTTGGTCCAGCGCTGCAGCACGTGGTGCCACAGCAGCGACGCGAACAGGAAGCCCGGCGATACCGGCTTGCCAGCCTGCACGCGGCGGTCTGTGTTGTCGAGCGCAAGCTGCACGAAGCGCTGGCCCATGGGCTGCTCGATCGCCACGTCCAGCAGCGGCAGCAGGCCCTTGTGCAGGCCGGCCTTGCGCAGTTCCTGCAGCGACGCCCAGGCGTGCCCGGACATCAGCAGCTTCAGCATCTCGTCGAACAGCCGCGCGCTGGGCACGTTGTGGATCAGCGGCGCCAGCTCGCCGATCGGCAGGCGCGTGGCCTCGTCGATGCCAAAGCCGGTCTTGGCCGCAAAGCGCACCACGCGCAGCATGCGCACCGGGTCTTCGCGGTAGCGGGTGACCGGGTCGCCGATCATCCGCAGCGTCTTCGCGCGGATGTCTTCCATGCCGTGATGGTAGTCATGCACGGTCTGGGCGGCCGGATCGTAGTACATCGCGTTGATCGTGAAGTCGCGGCGCTCGGCGTCCTCGGCCTGCGAGCCCCAGACGTTGTCGCGCAGCACGCGGCCGCTGGCGTCGATCGCATGCGTCTTGCTGTCCAGCTCCGCGCGCTTCAGGCGGCGGCCCTCGGGCAGCGTCTCGCTGGCCACGGCGTCGACCAGCGCGCGGAACGTGGAGACTTCGATGATTTCCTGCTCGCGGCCGCCGTAGAACGTCACGTGGACGATCTGGAACCGCCGGCCGATGATGCGCGAGCGGCGGAACAGGGCCTGCACCTGCTCCGGCGTGGCGTTGGTGGCCACGTCGAAGTCCTTCGGCTTGATGCCGAGCAGCAGGTCGCGCACGGCGCCGCCCACGATGAAGGCCTGGTAGCCGGCCTGCTGGAGCGTGGACGTCACCTTGACGGCGTTGCGCGAGATCAGGGACGGATCGATGCGGTGTTCGTCGACGCCGACGATGTTCGGCATGTGGGCGCGGCCGGTGCGGCGCTGTTTCGGCCCCGGCTTGCCGAGCAGCCGGGTGATGAGCTTCTTGATCACGTCAGAACAGGTCCATGATGCGCCAGCCGGCGGCGGCCGCGTGGTTGCGCAGGCGGTCGTCGGGGTTGGCGGCGATCGGCTCGCTGACTTTTTCGAGCAGCGGCAGGTCGTTGGCCGAATCGCTGTAGAACGTGGTGGTGCCAAAGTCGTCCCACTTCGCGCCCAGGCTCTTGAGCCAGCTTTCCACGCGGGTGATCTTGCCCTCGCGGAAGCTCGGCACGCCCATGACCTCGCCGGTGAAGGCGCTCTCGGGCTTGCCGTCGACGGTCTCCGGGTCGGTGGCGATCAGGTGCTTGATGCCGAATGCCTGCGCGATGGGGGCGGTGACGAAGCTGTTGGTGGCGGTGACCACGGCGCACAGGTCGCCGGCTTCCAGGTGCTTGTACACCAGGGCCCTGGCCTGCGGCGTGATGACGGGCTCGATGACCTCGTGCATGAAGCGCACGCGCCACTGGTCCAGGCGGTCGCGCGGGTTGGCCGCCAGCGGGGCCAGCGCGAAGCGCAGGAATTCCTGGATATTGAGCGTCCCAGCCTTGTATTGGCTGTAGAACTCGTCGTTCTTGCGACGATACGATTCCTCGTCGACGACGCCCATGCGGACCAGGAAGCGGCCCCATTCGTGGTCGCTATCGGTCGGGATCAGGGTGTGGTCGAGGTCAAACAGTGCCAGATTCATGGGGCGCGATTTTACATTAAGGTGCCGCGGGCGGTCGGCCTGGCCCGGGCGGGGGTGGGGCGGCGCGTGGCCGGCCCCGCGGATAGGGGGCGGGGCGGCTACTCCCGGAATTCGGCGAACATTTCGCGCAGCAGCGGCAGCGTCACGGCCCGCTTGCGCTCCAGCGCATACATGTCCAGCGCGTCCAGCAGGGCCATCAGGCTCGGCATGTCGCGGTAGTGGCGCGTGACCAGCCAGTGCGGGATTTCGGGCGATAGCTGCAGCCCGCGTTCCCTGGCGGCCTGCACCAGCGCGGCCATCTTGTCCTCGTCGGACAGCGGCTGGAGCTGGTAGACAAGCCCCCAGCCCAGCCGTGTGCGCAGGTCTTCACGTACTGGCATCGCGCGCGGCGCCAAGCCGCCCGCCACGATCAGCGCGCAGCGCACATGGGCGCGCACTTCGTTGTACAGCGAAAACACGGCAATCTGGCGCGCCTCGTCCAGCAGCTCCACGTTGTCGACCGTGTAGACCTGGCAGGCCGGATCGAAGATGAAGTCGGCCAGCGCGTGGTGCGGGCTCAGGTAGCGGCAGTTCAGTCCCGCGTGGATGGCGCCGTCGCAGACCGCGTGCAGCAGGTGCGTGCGGCCCGAGCCCATGTCGCCCCACAGGTAGACCAGCCGGTCGTTGGCCTGCTCGCGTGCCACCTGGCCGGGCAGTTCCTTCAGCCGCTGCACGGGCTCGCGGTTGGCAGCCACGAAAAAATTCTCGAACGTCGAAGGGGGCGGGCTGCCCAGTTCGAGAGATAGCTGCTTGTGACTTTGACGCGGTGACATGACGAATCCGTAACTTGCGCGATGCGGGTGCGCTAGCAGGCCGATGCGCCCGCCTACTGGTCGCCGGGAGCCTGTATCCGTTAAAATCGCGATTTTACTGGAGTCGCGCCCGCGCCCCGCGTCCGATTGGCCCCAACGGTCCGGGAAGCGCGTCAAAAAGCGGCGGATTCCACACTTCACCCTCCTCAAAGACAAGCAGGTTCTCATGAGCGCATCCCCGACCGCCGGCCAGGCAGGCCTTTCCTACCGCGATGCCGGTGTTGACATCGATGCCGGCGACGCCCTGGTCGACCGCATCAAGCCGTTTGCCAAGCGCACCATGCGCGAAGGCGTGATGGCGGGCATCGGCGGTTTCGGCGCCCTGTTCGAGCTGTCGAAGAAGTTCCAGGAGCCGGTGCTGGTCTCCGGCACGGACGGCGTGGGCACCAAGCTCAAGCTGGCGTTCCAACTGAACCGCCACGACACCGTGGGCCAGGACCTCGTGGCGATGAGCGTGAACGACATCCTGGTGCAGGGTGCCGAGCCGCTGTTCTTCCTCGACTACTTCGCCTGCGGCAAGCTGGACGTGGACACCGCCGCGACGGTCATCCAGGGCATCGCCCACGGCTGCGAACTGGCCGGTTGCGCGCTGATCGGCGGCGAGACCGCCGAGATGCCGTCGATGTACCCGGACGGCGAGTACGACCTGGCCGGTTTTGCGGTCGGCGCGGTGGAAAAGAAGAAGATCATCGACGGCACGACGATCCGCCCGGGCGACGTGGTGCTGGGCCTGGCCTCGTCGGGTGCGCACTCGAACGGTTACTCGCTGGTGCGCAAGATCATCGAGGTGGCCAAGCCGGACCTGAATGCCGATTTCCACGGCCAGCGCCTGCAGGACGCCATCATGGCGCCCACGCGCATCTACGTGAAGCCGCTGCTGTCGCTGATCGAGACGCTGCCGGTCAAGGGCATGGCCCACATCACCGGCGGCGGCCTGACCGAGAACGTGCCGCGCGTGCTGGCCGACAACCTGACCGCCGTGATCCAGAAGGACGCCTGGACGCTGCCGCCGCTGTTCCAGTGGCTGCAGGCCCAGGGTAACGTGGCCGACGCCGAAATGCACCGCGTGTTCAACTGCGGCATCGGCATGGTGGTGATCGTCGCCAAGGAAGACGCCGAACGCGCCATCCGCCACCTGCAGGCCGCCGGCGAAGCCGTGTGGCAGATCGGCGAGATCCAGGAACGCGCCGAAGGCCAGGCCCAGACGGTGGTGGTGTAACGCCCCACCGGTGTAGTGCTCCCCTCGCCCGCACGGCGGGAGAGGGGAGAAACCTCCCTCCCCGGCGTTCCTACGCCGCCCCCAGCTCCCGCAACGCTTCCCCGGTTACCCGGCAGATCCGCCAGTCCGGCATCACGTCGGCGCCCATGGCGCGGTAGAAGTCGATCGACGGCTGGTTCCAGTCGAGCACCGACCATTCGAAGCGGCCGCAGTCGCGCGCCACGGCCAGTGCCGCCAGATGCTTGAGCAGCGCCTTGCCGAGCCCGTGGCCGCGCCAGGCCGGTTCCACGAACAGATCTTCCAGGTAGAGCCCCGGCTTGGCCAGGAAGGTCGAGAAATTGTGGAAGAACAGTGCAAAGCCCACGGCGCGCGGGGCGCCATCCTGGTCGACTTCCACGAGTACCGCTTCCGCATGGGGCCGGGCGCCAAACAGCGCGGCTTCGATCTTCTGCGGCGTGGCTTCCACCAGATGGGTCAGCTTTTCGTATTCGGCCAGGTCGGAGATCAGGCGGAACAGCGTGGCGCTGTCAGCGGGCATGGCGGGGCGGATCGAGTACGGGGTCATGGCGGGGCGTGCCGAGCGTCGGCGCTTGAAAAAGTGAACGCCGATTATCGTCCAGCTCTGGCGCGATCACCAGCCCGCGGCGCGGGCCACCTGGGCGACGTAGTCGGGCGCCAGCGCATCGACGGACACGCGCTCGGGCGTGCTGCGCAGCCACGTCAACTGGCGCTTGCAAAGCTGGCGCGTGGCGGCGATGCCGCGCTCGCGCATGGTGGCGAAGTCGCAGTCGCCATCCAGATACTCCCAGACCTGCCGATACCCGACGCACCGCATCGACGGCAGCCCCAGGTGCAGGTCGCCGCGCGCGCGCAGGGCCTTGACCTCGTCCAGCAGGCCGCCTTCGAGCATGGCGTCGAAGCGGGCGGCGATGCGCGCGTGCAGCACGGCGCGGTCCGATGGCTCCAGCGCGATCACCCGGTAGCGCGCGTCGGCGGCGCCGGCGAACGTGCGGGCATCGGCCTGGCGGGCCAGCAGCGCCGACATCGGCTGGCCGCTCAGGCGGAAGATTTCGAGCGCGCGCTGGATGCGCTGCGCATCGTTCGGCGCCAGGCGGGCGGCGGTCACCGGGTCCACCTCGGCCAGCATCGCATGCAGCGCCGGCCAGCCGCGCGCGGCCGCCAGCGCGTCCAGCTCGGCGCGCAGGGCCGGGTCGGCCTGCGGCAGGTCGTTCAGCCCCTGCGTCAGCGCCTTGTAGTAGAGCATCGTGCCGCCCACGATCAGCGGCGTGCGCCCGCGCGCGCGGATATCGTCCACCAGCCGCTCGGCATCGGTCACGAATTGCGCGGCCGAGTAGCTGTCGAGCGGGTCGATGATGTCGATCAGGTGGTGCGGCACGCTGGCCAGTTCGTCGGGCGTCGGCTTGGCCGTGCCGATATCCATGCCGCGATAGACCAGCGCCGAATCGAGGCTGATGATCTCCACGGGCCGGCGCGCGGCCAGGGCCAGCGCCGCCGCGGTCTTGCCCGAGGCGGTGGGACCCAGCAGGCAGACGACGGGCGGGTGAATGGAAGACTGCGCGGACATCTTGCAGGCAGGTTACTGGCCGCGCAGGAACAGGCGGTCGAGTTCGGTCACGGTCAACTGGACCCAGGTGGGACGGCCATGGTTGCACTGGTCGGCGCGCTCGGTCTGCTCCATCTGGCGCAGCAGCGCGTTCATTTCCTCGACCGTGAGCTTGCGGTTGGCGCGCACGGCGCTGTGGCACGCCAGCGTGGCCAGCAGTTCGTTGCGGCGCTCGGCCAGCACGCGCGAGCCGCCGAACGATTGCAGGTCGCGCAGCACGTCGCGCGCCAGCGCCTCGGCGTCGGCCTGCTTCAGCAGCGCCGGCACCGCGCGCACGGCCAGCGTGGTGGGCGACACCGGCGCGATGTCGAAGCCCAGCAACTGCAGCGTTTCCTGATGTTCCTCGGCGGCGCCGATCTCGACCGGGCTGGCGGGCAGCGTCACCGGGATCAGCAGCGGCTGCACCGCAAGGTCGCGGGCGTCCAGACCGGTCTTGATCTGCTCGTAGAGAATGCGTTCGTGGGCCGCGTGCATGTCGACCAGCACCAGCCCGCGCGCGTTCTGCGCCAGCACGTAGATACCGTGGAGCTGGGCGATGGCGTAGCCGAGCGGATGGTCGGCGTCGGCGTCGGCATCGTCATCGTTCGTGGCCGGCAGGCCGGCGTCGCGCGGCGGCAGGCGGTCCAGCAGACCGGGCGGCTCGTCGGCGCGGGCGGCCTGGGCATCGGCCAGCCAAGCCGGCGGCTGCGGGGACGGCTGCCAGGCCCGCGCGGTGTCGCCGGACGCCGGCGCGGTGGCCTCGCGCACCATGCCCAGGTACGCCTGGCGCGGCTGGGCGATGCCCAGCTCGCTCTGGCGGCCGGCCGAATAGTTGATCCACTGCGGCGCGGCGCCGGGCACGCCGGCCGGACGTGCCGCCGGCATCGGCACCAGCCCGGCACCGTCGCCGGTATCGGAATGCAGGCTGTCGCCCTGTTCGCCGGCCTGGCGCGCCAGGCAGCGCTGCACGGCGTGGTAGACGAACTGGTGCACCGCGCGCGATTCGCGGAAGCGCACTTCGATCTTCGACGGGTGCACGTTGACGTCGACCAGCTCGGGCGGCAGGTCCAGGCACAGCACGTACGACGGGAAGCGGTCGCCGTGCAGCACGTCCTGGTAGGCGCTGCGCACGGCGTGGTTCAGCAGCTTGTCGCGCACGAAGCGGCCGTTGACGAAGAAATACTGCTGGTCCGGCCGCCCGCGCGACGCGGTGGGCAGCCCGGCAAAGCCGTACAGGTGCAGCGCGTCGGCGCCTTCGTCCAGCGCCAGCCGGGCGCGCGCGAAGTCGCTGCCCAGCACCTGGGCGGTGCGCGTGGCCACGTCGCCGGCGTTCCAGTGTTCGAGCGGCTTGCCGTTGTGGTGGACCGAGATCGTGACGTCGGGCCGTGCCAGCGCCGCGCGGCGGATCATCTCCAGGCAATGGCCCAGCTCGGTCTGCTCGGACTTGAGGAACTTTCTGCGCGCCGGCGTGTTGAAGTACAGGTGCTGGACGTCGATCATCGTGCCGACCCCGCCGGACGCGGGCTGCACGTGGCCGGTATCGGCGCTGATCTGCGTGGCATGGGCGTCGCCGGCCGTGCGGCTGGTCAGCACGAGGTGCGACACGGAAGCGATGGACGCCAGCGCCTCGCCGCGGAAGCCCAGCGTCAGCACCGATTCCAGCTCGTCGAGCGAGGCAATCTTGCTGGTGGCGTGCCGCATCAGGGCTACCGGCAGTTCGCTGGCGGGAATGCCGCAGCCGTTGTCGGTGATGACGATGCGGCGCACGCCGCCTTCCTCCAGCCGGATGCCCAGTTGCGTGGCGCCGGCGTCGAGCGCGTTTTCGAGCAGTTCCTTGACCACCGACGCGGGCCGCTCCACCACCTCGCCGGCGGCGATCTGGCTGATCAGTTGATCGGGCAACGGCCGGATCGGGCGGCCGGGCTGGGTGGTGCGGAGGGAGGCCCGGGCTTCGGGCAGGGCGGCGTCGGCAGGCATGCGGGCGATTATACGTGCGGCCGGACACCTTTTCGGCGCACTCCGGACCGGCAGGGGCCGGAACGGTTTCATGGCTCTTGTATGATGGGGGCCTTCACGAGAGAGAGGTCAAATTTGGATACCGCATTGCACCTGTTCGACATGATCCTGCATGTCGACAAATTCCTCGGTCAGTTCGTCCTGGACTATGGCGTCTGGGTCTACGGCATCCTGTTTGCCATCGTGTTCGCGGAAACCGGCCTCGTGGTCGTGCCGTTCCTGCCCGGGGATTCGCTGCTGTTCATCGCGGGGGCCATGTGCGCCACCGGGGCGATGAACGAGTGGATGCTCTGCGGCCTGCTGTTCGCGGCCGCGGTGATCGGCAACACCGTCAACTATTTCATCGGCAGCTGGATCGGGCCGAAGGTGTTTGACCACCAGTGGCGCTTCCTGGACCAGAACGCGCTGCGCAAGACGCACGATTTCTACGAGCGCCACGGCGGCAAGACGCTGGTCATGGCGCGTTTCATCCCGATCGTGCGGACGTTTGCGCCGTTCGTGGCGGGGGTGTCGCAGATGACGTTCGCGCGCTTCCAGCTCTTCAACGTGCTGGGCGCCGCCCTGTGGGTGTTCGGCCTGGTCTTTGCCGGCTACTTCTTCGGCAACCTGCCGTTCATCAAGCAGTACCTGAACCTGATCGTGCTGGCCGGGATCGGCGCGGCCATCGTGCCGCTGGTGCTGGGCGGGCTCTGGAAGCTGGTGCGCGGCCCGCGCCGCCGTCCGGCCGACCGCAAGCCCTGAGCGGGGGGCGCCCCCGGGGCGCTCACCGGTGGGCCGTCAGCTCAGGCTGCGGCTCATCATCCGCAGGGCCGGCATGCGGTCGCGGATCTGCGTGGTGTCGGCCGCATCGGGCCGCGCCCGCACGTAGGCTTCCAGGTCTTCCAGCGCCGGCCGGAAGCACTCCAGGTTGGCATAGGCCAGCCCCCGGTCGCGCACTTCCTCGATCGAATCGGGCAGCAGGATGACCAGGCGGTTCTGCACCGCCAGCAGCCGCTGCCAGCGCGATTCCTGCAGGTAGATCGCCTTCAGGTTGCGCAGCATGCGCGCCACGATCTCGCGGTGGCCGGCCACCTGCAGGAACAATCCCAGCGGTACCTCGTTGGACCCGGTGATGCCTTCGCGCTCCAGCCACGGGTCGAGCATTTCCTGCAACTGCTCCCGGGACAGCGTCTCGCCGGTCAGCGGGTCGAGCACGACCTCGCCGGCCGGAATGGTCATGCGCACCAGAAAGTGGTTCGGGAACGACACCCCCTTGAGCGGCAGGCCGATCTGCTGGCCCAGTTCCATGTACAACACGGCCAGCGAGATGGGAATGCCGCGGCGCTGCTTGAGCACCACGTTCAGGTAGGAGTTGTCGGGGTCGTAGTAGTCGTTCGCGTTGGGCCCGAAGCCCAGGTCGCGGTAGAAGAAATGATTGAGCAGCCGCAGGCGCTGGATGGCCGGCGTGCCCTCGGCAATCCGGCGCTTCAGGCGCACCGCCAGCACGTCCAGCGCGGCAAGCTCGGCCTGCAGGTCGAGGTCCGGATAGGCGTCCTGGGCGATCGCGAGCGCGGTTTCCGTCAGCGGGATGGCGTCGTCGTCGGCCACGAGGCTGGCGAAATAGTCCAGGACTTTCGTGGAGGTCATGGGGGCGATGTTCCTGACTAGCCGGCGCGGCGCCGGAAGGCCGCATAGCGCAGGCCCATGAGCCACAGTGTACCGAAGTAGACCGCCGCCGCAAGTACCAGGCAGGCCGCCATCAGCGCGATGCGCAGCCAGGGGGTGGCGCCCATTCCCACCCAGTCGAAGTTGCGCGAGAACCAGAGCAGCATGCCCGACAGGATCAGCACGGCCGCCACCAGCCGCAGCAGGAACAGCCCCCAGCCCGGCGCGGGGTGGTAGAAGCCGCGCCGGCGCAGGCCGAAGAACAGCAGCAGCGCGTTGACCGTGGCACCAAAGCTGATCGACAGCGCCAGCCCCGCATGGGCGAACATCGGCACGAACACGAAGTTCGACACCTGGGTGATGACCAGCACCAGCACCGCGATCTTGACCGGCGTGCGGATGTCCTGCCGCGCATAGAAGCCAGGCGTCAGGATCTTGATCAGGATGAGGCTCAGCAGCCCGACGCCGTAGGTGGCCACGGCCTGGCGCGTCATTTCCACGGCGTGGGCGTCGAACTTCCCGTAGTTGAACAGCACCGACGTCAGCGGCGTGCCGAACACGAAGAGGCCCACCGCGCACGGCACGGCCAGCAGGAAGGTCAGGCGCAGGCCCCAGTCCAGCAGACCCGAGTATTCCTCGCGGTCATCGTTGGCGCTGGCGCGCGACAGGCTGGGCAGCAGGATGGTGCCCAGCGCCACGCCCAGCAGGGCGGTGGGGAATTCCATCAGCCGGTCGGCATAGGTCAGGTACGACACGCTGCCCGCCGCCAGCCGCGACGCGATATTCGTATTGATGATCAGGCTGATCTGGGCCACGGACACGGCCAGCAGCGCCGGCGCCATCTGCCGGGCCACGCGCCGGGCGCCGGGGTTGGACCACGCCGCGCGCAGGTTCAGCGACACGCGCGGCAGCACGCCCAGGCGCCGCATGGCCGGGACCTGGATGGCCAGTTGCAGCACGCCGCCCACCAGCACGCCCCACGCCTGCGCGTAGATCGGCTGCGCCATGTGCGGGCCGACCCACAGCGCCGCCACGATCAGGCAGACGTTGAGCAGCACCGGCGTGAAGGCCGGCACGGCAAAGTTGCGCCACGTGTTCAGCACGCCCGACGCCAGCGCCACCATCGAGATCAGGCCGATGTACGGGAACATGACGCGCGTCATGAATACGGCGGCGTCGTAGGTCTCGGCGTCGCCCCGGAAGCCGGTGGCCACGACGGTCATGACAATCGGCGCGGCCACCACGCCCAGCAGCGACACGGCCGCCAGCACCCAGGCCATCACCGTGGCCACGGCGTCGATCAGCCGGTGGGTTTCCTCGTCGCCGCGCTTGCCGTGGTACTCGTTCAGGATCGGCACGAACGCCTGCGAGAACGCGCCCTCGCCAAAGATGCGGCGCAGCAGGTTGGGGATGCGGAACGCCACGTTGAAGGCGTCGGTCATGTCCGAGGCGCCAAAGGCCCGGGCGATCAGGATTTCGCGCATCAGGCCCGTGATGCGCGAGAGCATCGTCAGGCCGCTGATGGTGGCGAGCGCTTTGAGGAGGTTCAAGGTATCGGTCGGGGGAAGCTGCGGTGCCTGGCGCCGGCAAGCCGGGCGCCTTGTCTGGCGGATCAGACTGCCCGGCCGCGCGCAAAGTTGCCGCGGCGCCACGCCGGGGTGCCGATTGTGGCGCTTATTATACGGATCGGCCACGGTTTGCCGGCTGCGGGGGCGCCGTGGCGCAAGTGTCGTGGATCGGCCTTGCCTCCGGCGCGGCCATGTGTGTATAATCGCCGATTCGCAAGGACAGTCGCGTCCAGGATTCGTTTGTCGAAACATCCCGGGTCGCACGATGTGACTTAATTGTTGCGTCCCAAATTATTGCGTCGCCCCGGGCGCGCATTCTGAATTCAGGAAGAGATACATGGCAAATTCCGCACAAGCTCGCAAGCGCGCGCGCCAGGCCGTCGCCGCGAACGCCCACAACTCCAGCCTGCGCTCGCGTCTGCGCACCGCCGTCAAGGCCGTCCGCAAGGCCATCGACGCTGGCGACAAGGCCGCAGCCGCCGAGATCTTCAAGCAATCGCAGACGATCATCGACAGCATCGCCGACAAGAAGATCGTGCACAAGAACAAGGCAGCGCGCCACAAGTCGCGCCTGTCGGCCGCCATCAAGTCGATGGCTGCCTGATAACCGCCCGGGCCGCTCCGGCGGCCGGTGGTATCGAAAAGCCCGTCTCCGGACGGGCTTTTTTGTTGCCGGACGATCCGCCTCGGGTGGGCCGTCCAGTAAAAAACCCGGCGTAGGCCGGGTTTTGCTTTTCTGGTGCCGGGCGGGCCGGTCAGTCGTGATGCACGGAACAGGCTTCCACGACCTGCAGGTTGTTGTCGCGGGCAAAATTCAGCACGAAGTCCAGCGCCTTGGGCTCGATCTCGCGCAGCCGGGTATCGACCACCACGTTCTTCACGCCAGCCACGATCACGGGCCGCACGTACGGCGAGTAGGTCAGTCGGGGATCGCCGGTATCGCCCTCGGGTCGGAATTGCGCCATCACGCCGCACAGCCGCTCGGCCCAGTCGCTGGGACGGAAGGTCTTGCCTTCCTTTGTCACGCCTTGGATGAAATATTCGCGAACTTGGGGGGTGGTCATGGGACTGCGGGGATCTGCTTGGTGACTCGACGGTAAACCCGTGGCACGGGCGCCCCGTTTGACGGGTCCGGCGGGCGATTGGTTCGCGCGCGTCCGGACGGGGAGCGGGGCGGTCATGTCGACGGGGGCACTTTTGATGCCGGCGGCGGGCGGTGGCATGGGTATGCCGGGCCCCGCGTGAATCAGCGAGTATTATATCTTATATAAGACTTGCGCATACGACGAAATCCTGTCGGGAACCTGTCAGCGGCGGCCATCAGGGTCCTCTGCCGGGTTAACGGCGCGGGCTCGCCAAAGCTGGAATAATCCCTTATGATCTTTGCAATTACATTGCGTAAGCGACGCGAAAGGCGGCTCCGCGACACGCTCCAGTCCTGAAGGTTTGCGCTTGGCGCGCGCCTCCGGACTGCGTGTCCCAAGCGAGTCGCCTTCTTTGTTTTATGAGCCCAACCCCGATCAAGCATTACCTCCAGTTCAGCGACCTCGGTGCCGATGAGTACGCGTACCTGCTGGACCGCGCAAGGATCCTGAAGGCGAAGTTCAAGAACTACGAGACATGGCACCCGCTGCACGACCGCACGCTGGCCATGATCTTCGAGAAGAATTCCACGCGTACGCGGCTGTCGTTCGAGGCCGGCGTCCACCAGCTTGGCGGCCATGCGGTGTTCCTGAACACGCGCGATTCACAGCTGGGCCGTGGCGAGCCGATCGAGGACGCGGCCCAGGTCATCTCGCGGATGGTGGACATCATCATGATCCGCACCTACGGCCAGGACATCATCGACCGATTTGCCGCCCACTCGCGCGTGCCGGTCATCAACGGCCTGACCAACGAATACCACCCGTGCCAGGTGCTGGCCGATGTCTTCACGTACATCGAGCAGCGCGGCAGCATCGCCGGCAAGACCGTGGCGTGGATCGGCGACGCCAACAACATGGCGTACACGTGGATCCAGGCGGCCGAGCGGCTCGACTTCACGTTCACGTTCTCGGCGCCGCCGGGATACCAGCTTGACCCGGCGATGGTGCCGGCCTCCGCCGCGTCGCGCGTGAAGGTGTTTGCCGATCCGCTGCAGGCCTGCGAGGGCGCCCACCTGGTGACCACCGACGTCTGGACCAGCATGGGCTTCGAGGCCGAGAACGACGCCCGCAAGCGCGCGTTCAAGGACTGGATGGTGACCACGGCGATGATGGACCGCGCCGCCGACGACGCGCTGTTCATGCACTGCCTGCCCGCGCACCGCGGCGAGGAAGTGGAAGCCGCCGTGATCGACGGCCCGCGCAGCGTGGTCTGGGAAGAAGCCGAAAACCGCCTGCACGTGCAGAAGGCGCTGATGGAATACCTGCTCTGCGGCCGCTACTGAGCGCGCACCGGAGCCGATGGAAGGGGGCCGCGAGGGCTCCCTTTTTTACGTCCTTGCAAACCCGAATCGAGGAGATGAGATGAGCCAGTTCGACAACGTGTCGGTCGTCAAGAAAGCCAACCTGTATTTCGACGGCAAGTGCGTGAGCCACACGGTGCTGTTTGCCGACGGCACGCGCAAGACGCTGGGCGTGATCTTTCCGGCCACGCTGACGTTCAACACGGGCGCCCCGGAGATCATGGAAGTCAACGCGGGCAGCTGCCGCGTGCGCCTGGCCGGGGCCGACGAGTGGAAGACCTACGGCGCCGGCCAGCAGTTCAACGTGCCCGGCAACAGCAGCTTCGACATCGAAGTGACCGAGACGCTCGACTACGTCTGCCACTTCGAATGACCCCGCCGGGGCTCAGAGGATCACCGGCTCCGGCTCGATCCTGACCCCGAACCGCGCCTGGACCGTATCCGCGATACGGTCGGCCAGCTTCAGCAGCGCGGCACCCGTGCCGCCGCCGTGGTGCACCAGCACCAGCGCCTGCTTGCCATAGACGCCCACCGGGCCGTCGTCCAGCCCCTTGAACCCGCACTGGTCGATCAGCCAGCCGGCGGCCAGCTTGTAGCTGCCGTCGGGCTGGGGATAGCTGACCAGCGCCGGGTGATCGGCCAGCAGCGCGTGGCGCTGGGCGGCCGGGACCACCGGATTCTTGAAGAACGACCCTGCATTGCCGATCCGCGCCGGATCGGGCAGCTTGCGCGAGCGGATGGCAATGACCGCGTCGCGGACCTGCGCCGCCGTCGGCGCGGCCAGGCCCTCCAGTTCGCGTGCCAGTTCGCCATAGTTGAGCACTGGCTGCCACGCCTTGGGCAGGCGCAGCGTCACGGCCGTGATGATGTAGCGGTCACGGCCGGCACGCTTGAACAGGCTGTCGCGGTAGCCGAACGCGCAGGCGTCCAGGTCGAGCGTGACGAATTCCCCCGCCTGGCGGTCGTAGGCGCGCAGGCTGGCAAAGCGTTCGCGCAGTTCCACGCCGTAGGCCCCGATGTTCTGGATCGGCGCCGCGCCGGCCGTGCCGGGGATCAGCGCCAGGTTTTCCAGGCCGGGCAGGCCGTCGGCCACGGTGCGGGATACCAGCGCGTGCCAGTTCTCGCCAGCGCCGGCCGTGACGTGCCAGTTGTCGCCCTGGTCGGCCACGGCGTAGCCCGAAATCTCCATCAGCAGCACGCAGGCGTCCAGGTCTCCCGTCAGCACCACGTTGCTGCCACCCCCGAGCACCACCACGGGCATGCCGGCCGCGCGGGGGTCCGCCAGGGCGGTCACGAGGTCGGTTTCGGTGCGAATATGCGCCGCCAGGCGCGCACGCGCATCGAAGCCGAATGTATTGTGGCGGCGCAGGGGATAAAATTCGTGAAAATCTGCCATGAAGGACGGGGAAAGCACCCCGGACCGGGGCAGGCCCCGATTATACGTAACCGTATGGACCGGCCACCGCCGCAGGCGGCGCGCCGAGCCGTGCCAGGAGAACCGAAATGCCGTCGTTTGACGTAGTGTGCGAAGCCAACATGGTGGAAGTGAAGAACGCCGTGGAGCAGGCCAACAAGGAAATTTCCACGCGCTTTGACTTCAAGGGATCCGACGCCCGGGTCGAGCAGAAGGAAGGCGAACTGGTCGTCTTTGCCGACGACGACTTCAAGCTGGACCAGGTCAAGGACGTGCTGATCAACAAGATGGCCAAGCGCAACGTGGACGTGCGCTTCCTGGACTACGGCAAGGTCGAGAAGATCAGCGGCGACAAGGTCAAGCAGGTCGTCACGATCAAGAAGGGCGTCACCGGCGACCTGTCCAAGAAGATCGTCCGCATGATCAAGGACAGCAAGATCAAGGTCCAGGCCAGCATCCAGGGCGACGCGGTGCGCGTCTCCGGCGGCAAGCGCGACGACCTGCAGTCGGTCATCGCGCTGCTGCGCAAGGACGTGAGCGAAGCGCCGCTGGACTTCAACAACTTCCGCGACTGAGCGCCCGCCCAGCCGCCCCTACTGCGCCTGCCGCGGCTGCGGCAGGCCGCCGATTTTTGCGCCGGGCTTGATGCCCTTCTGCGCGAACCACCCCTTGTTCATCTCCAGCGCGTAGCGTACGGCCGCGCGCGGGCAGTGGTTGTCCTCGGTCTGGGGCTTCATGTCCTCGATGTTCACGATGCTGCCGTCGTCGGCCAGGAAGGCGATCGACAGCGGCAGGTTCGTGTTGCGCATCCAGAAGCAATGGCCGGCCTTTTCCTCGAAGACGAACAGCATGCCGGCGTTGGCGGGCATCGACTTGCGGTACATCAGCCCGCGCTCGCGCGCCTCGGGCGTGCCGGCCACCTCGGCCTGGATGGCATACATGCCGGCCGTCAGCGGAATGACGGGCAGCGCCGATTGCGCCTGGGCCAGGCCCGTCAGCGCGGTGGCGCCCACGGCAATCAGGTACTTGAACACGGGATGCATGGCGGTTCTTGTCGTTGGAGGTCAACTGCAGGCGAGAGCATAGCGCAGCCATGCTGCCCGTGCCCGCGCGCCGGGCATGAAAAAAGGCAGGACGCCGGGGCGCCTGCCTTGCGATGCGCGCCGCCGCGGGGGGCGGCGCGGCAGCCCGCCGTATCAGGCGGCCGGGGCCGAAGCGGCCGCCTTCTTGGCGTGCTTCTTGGTGTGCTTCTTGTGGGTGGTCTTCGCGGGCTTGGTGGCTTCCTTGGCGGCCGGCATGGCGTCAGCGGCCGGGGCCGAAGCCTGCGCGAAGGCGCCGGTAGCGAACAGGCCAACAGCCAGGGCAGCGATCAGTTTTTTCATTGCGAGTACCTCAGGAGGTTCCGAAGTTTGGAGGGTTCGACGCGTGTCAGACGTGTCACTCGCAACAACGGCACGCCATCTTATGGCGTTGACGTCGACTTTGCGACGAGTTGTAACCGCGTTTTACGGTCGTTTGCGCACATGTATTGCGCGACGGACATGTGACGCCCCCGCTGGAAGTCCCAGCATGCGGTCATCCACCTGACACCATTGGCCGGGCTTGAGCCCGAGGTCGGCCAGCGCAATGCCGCCGATGGCCGCGCGGACCAGCCGCAGCGTGGGAAAGCCCACCGCCGCCGTCATGCGCCGCACCTGCCGGTTCTTGCCTTCGCGGATCTGGATTTCGATCCATGTGGTCGGGATGGCGGCGCGGTAGCGGATCGGCGGGTCGCGGTCCCAGAGCCAGGCCGGTTCGTCAATGCACCGCGCGCCCGCCGGCAGCGTCCGGAAATCGCCGAGATCGACCCCGGCACGCAGGCGCGCCAGCGCGGTGTCGTCGGGCGTGCCCTCCACCTGGGCCAGATAGGTCTTGGCCAGCTTGTGGCGCGGATCGGCGATGCGCGCCTGCAGCGCGCCGTCGTCGGTCAGCAGCAGCAGGCCCTCGCTGTCGGCGTCGAGCCGGCCGGCCGGGTAGACGCCGGGCAGGTCGACACAATCGGCCAGCGTCGCCCGCGTGGGGTGGGCGGAGAACTGGCTCATCATCTGGTAGGGCTTGTTGAGGGCGATCAGGGTCATGGCGGCGCATTATCCCCCAGGCGGCGGCGGCCGTTACAATGCCTCGCACAACACAATCGCATCGCCGGGCGGCGCGGCCCGGCGCCAGCCATCGAGTCATCACCCATCCGCAGTTGGAGACGCATATGTATCAGCACATCAAGGTGCCGGCAGGCGAGAAGATCACGGTCAACGCCGATTTTTCGCTGAACGTGCCGGACAATCCGATCATCCCGTACATCGAGGGCGACGGCACCGGGGTCGATATCACGCCGGTGATGCTCAAGGTGGTGGACGCCGCGGTGGCCAAGGCCTACGGCGGCCGCCGCAAGATCGCCTGGATGGAGGTGTTTGCCGGCGAGAAGTCGACGCGGATCTATGGCCCGGACGTGTGGCTGCCCGACGAGACGCTGGACGTGGTCAAGGAGTACGTGGTGTCGATCAAGGGCCCGCTGACCACGCCCGTGGGCGGCGGCATCCGGTCGCTGAACGTGGCGCTGCGCCAGCAGCTCGACCTCTACGTGTGCCTGCGCCCGGTGCGCTATTTCAAGGGCGTGCCGTCGCCGGTGCGCGAGCCCGAGAAGACCGACATGGTGATCTTCCGCGAGAACTCGGAGGACATCTACGCCGGGATTGAATGGGCCGCCGGCAGCGAGGGGGCGAAGAAGCTGATCGCGTTCCTGCAGACCGAGATGGGCGTCAAGAAGATCCGCTTCCCAGAAACCTCGGCCATCGGCGTCAAGCCGGTGTCGCAGCAGGGCACGCAGCGGCTGGTGCGCAAGGCGATCCAGTACGCGATCGACAACGACAAGCCGTCGGTGACGCTGGTGCACAAGGGCAACATCATGAAGTTCACCGAGGGCGGCTTCCGCGACTGGGGCTACGAGCTGGCGCAGCAGGAATTCGGCGCCGAGCTGGTGGACGGCGGCCCGTGGTGCAAGTTCCGCAACCCGAAGACCGGCCGCGACATCGTGATCAAGGACGTCATCGCCGACGCCTTCCTGCAGCAGGTGCTGCTGCGCCCGGCCGAGTACTCGGTCATCGCCACGCTGAACCTGAACGGCGACTACATCTCCGACGCGCTGGCGGCCCAGGTGGGCGGCATCGGCATCGCGCCGGGCGCCAACATGTCCGATTCGGTGGCGATGTTCGAGGCCACCCACGGCACGGCCCCCAAGTACGCGGGCAAGGACTACGTGAATCCGGGTTCCGAGATCCTGTCGGCCGAAATGATGCTGCGCCACATGGGCTGGACCGAGGCGGCGGACCTGATCATCGACGCCATGGAAAAGTCGATCCTGTCGAAGAAGGTCACCTATGACTTTGCCCGGCTGCTGGAGGGCGCGACGCAGGTGTCGTGCTCCGGCTTCGGACAGGTGATGATCGACAACATGTAAGGCGCCGGCGGCTGGCGCCAACAAAAACGCCCGGCACATGGTTCACATGGGCCGGGCGTTTTGCCGGATGCTTGGCGTACGCGCTTGTTTCAGCGTGCCCCGGCCGGGGCATTGCCCGCCGTGGCACAGGATCCCGTTCCGAAGGGGTTGCCCCCTTCCCATCCGCATTGGCCGACGCCGCTCTCGATGGCGCGTTCGGCCGCGGCGCACTCAGGCCGTCGCGTCCTGGATGTTCGTGGCTTGCTTGCCCTTCGGGCCTTGCACTACCTCGAACGACACGCGCTGGCCTTCCTTCAGCGTCTTGAAGCCCGACATCTGGATAGCCGAAAAGTGCGCAAACAGTTCTTCCTCGCCATCGTCCGGCTTGATAAACCCGAAACCCTTGGCGTCATTGAACCATTTGACGATACCGCTTGCCATAAACTCCCCCAACGAAAAAGCTGATTTCAAGCGGGGAAACCAATGGCCAGCCGAAAACCACCATCGCGGCCCGGCCAGCCCGCTCCGGTGGGAACGGTCTGCAAGCGCCGCGCAAATGAAATTCGCGTCGCCAGCCGTCGGCGTTCGTCCGAAAACGCACCGCAAATGGCTGGCTACGCCGGTCGTGGGCCTCCCTGCTCACGGAAACATCCGGTCCGGACTTTATGCTTGGCTCGCTGCCAGGCCCGGGATGTGCAAACGATTTTTCTGGCAAACGAAAATACTGTCAAGCTGGCAGATTCCCCACTCCGCGAAGGGTGTGGCAGGATTGAAACGGCCAGGAATGGTACCTTTGCCGCTGTGGTGCGACGCCCCTGCGCGGCGCCCGGCCGGCCGCCCGTTCGTGCCCCGGCATGGGTCGGCAGGCACGGGGCTTGCACCGCAAACGTGCGCGGGGCGCCCTTTGTGCGGCAGCCCACGTGCCACCTATTTCCGAAGGGCTGCCCTTGAATACCGGGCCAGTTCCCCAAATTGCAGACTTGTGAGTAAGGGTTAGAATAAAAGCCATGGCGACACGGCTGGCGAACACCCCCCAACGCGAAGCAGGCACAGTCATCGAGCGGAAAGAGCAGCAGCTCAAGCCGCCGGCGATGTACAAGGTGCTCCTGCTCAATGACGACTACACTCCGATGGAGTTTGTCGTGATGATCCTGCAGCAGTATTTCAGCAGGGACCGGGAAACGGCGACGCAGATCATGCTCACCGTCCACCGGGAAGGTAAAGGCGTTTGTGGTATCTACACGCGGGATATTGCGGCGACCAAGGTCGAGCTTGTATCAACCCATGCGCGGCAGGCGGGCCACCCGCTGCAGTGCGTGATGGAGGAAGCATGATTGCGCAAGAATTGGAAGTAAGTCTGCACATGGCCTTTGTCGAGGCTCGCCAGGCGCGCCACGAGTTCATTACCGTGGAGCACCTGCTACAGGCGCTGCTCGACAACCCCACGGCAGCGGAAGTGCTGCGCGCCTGCGCGGCCAATATCGAGGACTTGCGCACGAGTCTGAAGAACTTCATCGCCGACAACACGCCCGTGGTGCCCGGTACCGATGAAGTGGACACGCAGCCGACGCTGGGCTTCCAGCGGGTGATCCAGCGCGCCATCATGCACGTCCAGTCGACGTCGAATGGCAAGAAGGAAGTCACCGGCGCCAACGTGCTCGTGGCCATCTTCGGCGAGAAGGATTCCCACGCGGTCTACTACCTGCAGCAGCAGGGCGTGACCCGCCTGGACGTGGTCAATTTCATCAGCCACGGCATCCGCAAGGACCAGGCCGAGCCGGCCAAGCACGGGGAAGGCAATCCCGAGGGCGAGGGCGGCGACGGCAAGGAAAGCCCGCTGGAGCAATACACCCAGAACCTGAACGCGCTGGCCAAGGCAGGCAAGATCGACCCGCTGATCGGCCGCGACAGCGAGGTGGAGCGCGTGGTGCAGGTGCTGTGCCGCCGGCGCAAGAACAACCCGCTGCTGGTGGGCGAGGCCGGCGTGGGCAAGACCGCCATTGCCGAGGGCCTGGCGTGGCGCATCACCAAGAACGAAGTGCCGGACATCCTGGAAAAGGCCACCGTGTACTCGCTCGACATGGGCGCGCTGCTGGCCGGCACCAAGTACCGCGGCGATTTCGAGCAGCGGCTCAAGGGCGTGCTGAAGTCGCTCAAGGACAATCCGAACGCCATCCTGTTCATCGACGAAATCCACACGCTGATCGGCGCGGGCGCCGCATCGGGCGGCACGCTGGACGCCAGCAACCTGCTCAAGCCGGCGCTGTCGTCGGGCCAGCTCAAGTGCGTCGGCGCGACCACGTTCACCGAATATCGCGGCATTTTCGAGAAAGATGCGGCCTTGTCGCGCCGGTTCCAGAAGATCGACGTGGTCGAGCCCTCGGTGGACCAGACCGTGCAGATCCTGCGCGGCCTGAAGTCGCGCTTCGAGGAGCACCACGGCGTCAAGTACGCGGCGTCGGCGCTGACCGCGGCGGCGGAGCTGTCGGCCCGGTTCATCACCGACCGCCACCTGCCGGACAAGGCCATCGATGTGATCGATGAGGCAGGCGCCGCGCAGCGCATCCTGCCGAAGTCCAAGCAGAAGAAGACGATCGGCAAGGGCGAGATCGAGGACATCGTCTCGCGCATCGCCCGCATCCCGCCGCAGAGCGTGAACCAGGACGACCGCAGCAAGCTGCAGACCCTGGAGCGCGACCTGAAGTCGGTGGTGTTCGGCCAGGACCCGGCCATCGAGGCGCTGTCGTCGGCCATCAAGATGTCGCGGGCCGGGCTGGGCAAGACCGACAAGCCGATCGGCTCGTTCCTGTTCTCGGGCCCCACCGGCGTGGGCAAGACCGAAGTCGCCAAGCAGCTCGCGTTCATCATGGGCATCGAGCTGCTGCGCTTCGACATGTCGGAATACATGGAGCGCCACGCGGTCAGCCGCCTGATCGGTGCGCCGCCGGGATACGTCGGGTTTGACCAGGGCGGCCTGCTGACCGAGGCCGTCACCAAGAAGCCGCACTGTGTGCTGCTGCTCGATGAGATCGAAAAGGCACATCCGGACATCTTCAACATTCTGCTGCAGGTCATGGACCACGGCTCGCTGACCGACAACAACGGTCGCCGCGCCGACTTCCGCAACGTGATTATCATCATGACCACGAACGCGGGGGCCGAGACGATGAACCGCGCGACGATCGGCTTCACCACGGCGCGCGAGCAGGGCGACGAGATGGCCGACATCAAGCGCATGTTCACGCCCGAGTTCCGCAACCGGCTGGATGCGACGATCAGCTTCCGTGCGCTGGACGAGGAAATCATCCTGCGCGTGGTGGACAAGTTCCTGATGCAGCTCGAAGAACAACTGCACGAGAAGAAGGTGGAAGCCAGCTTCTCGGACAAGCTGCGCAAGTATCTGGCGCGCAAGGGCTTCGACCCGCTGATGGGCGCGCGCCCGATGCAGCGCCTGATCCAGGACATGATCCGCAAGGCGCTGGCCGACGAGCTGCTGTTCGGCAAGCTGGTCACCGGCGGCAAGGTGGCGGTGGACCTGGACGACGCGGACCTGATCAAGCTGACGTTCTCGGAAGCCGATCCGGAACCGCCCGAGGCGCCGGAGAGCGAGCAGCGCGCCGAGGTCTGAGCGCGGCCGATCTCCCGTATCGCCGAATCGATGGCCGGGCCTGTCCCGGCCATTTTTGCGTCCGATTGTTCCAGTTCTGGGCGATCACCGACGGTTCTCCCAGCAGGTTGGGCGATCATCGGGCAAAATACGCGGCGGCGGCCTGCCGCCTTTTCCCGATTCCGCGGCCGTCCGGCCGCCCAGCCCGAGTCACAGATGTCTTCTCCCGACCGCATGCGGCTACGCCGCCTGCTGCTCAAGTCCCTGCCGGCCAGCGCCTTGCCCGTGGCCTCCCTTGCCGGTCTTGCCCGGATGGCCCACGCCGCGGAACCGGCCACGAGCGGCCGTCCCATCTCGATGGTCCTGCCGTTCCCGCCCGGGGGCAGCGTCGATATCGTGGCCCGGCAACTGCAGCCGGGGCTGAAGACGGCGCTGGGGCAGACCGTGGTCGTCGACAACAAGCCCGGCGCCGGCGGCCTCATCGCCAGCAGCGCCGTGGCGCGCGCCAAGCCGGACGGCAGCACGCTGCTGATGGCGTTCGATACCCACGCGATCAACCCGTTCGCGTACAAGAACCTGCCGTACGACACGTTCAAGGACTTCACGCCGATCACCCAGCTCGTGCGCTTTCCGCTTGTGATTGCCGCCAACCCGGCGCTATCGGCGTCGAACGTGCGCGAATTGATCGACCTGGCCAAGACCCACCCGAATGGCGTGCGCTTTGCATCGTCGGGCATCGGCAGCCTGAACCAGCTTGCCGCCGAGGCGCTGGCCACCGAGGCCGGCGTGCACTTCCTGCACGTGCCCTACAAGGGCGGCGGCCCGGCCGTGCAGGCGGTGCTGGCTGGCGAAGTCGACCTGTTCTTCAGCAGCTACGCCGCCGTGCAGGCGCATATCGCCGCCAAGACCATCAAGGTGCTGGGCGTGACCGGCTCCAGCCGCATCAAGCAACTGCCGCAGGTGCCGACCGTGGCCGAGCAGGGCTACAAGGGGTTCGAGGCGTACTCGTGGATCGGCGTCTTCGGCCCGGCGCACATGCAGGCCGACACGGTCACGCGGCTCCATGACGCGCTGGCCGCGTCGATCCGCCAGCCCAAGGTGGTGGAAGCGCTGACGGCCCAGGGCTTCGAGATTGCCGTCGGCTCGCCGGCCGACCTGGGCCACCTGGTGCGCCACGAGCATGACAAATGGCAGGCGGTGGCGCGCAAGGCCAACATCCAGTTCGATTGATGACCACGCCGACGGACCCGTTCGACCACGCCGTCATCGTCTGCAACGACCTCGATGCCGCCGCCGCGCGCTGGCACCGGCTTGGGTTCACGCTGACGCCGCGCGGCTTTCACACGCTGGGCTCGCAGAACCACTGCATCATGCTGGCGCGCGACTACCTGGAACTGCTGCACGTGACCGCGCCCAGCCCCAGCCGCCAGTATTACTGGGACGCCCAGCAGCGCGGCGACGGCTGTGCCGCCATGTCGTGCAAGAGCCGCGATGCGTTTGCCACGGCCGACCGGCTGCGCGCGGCCGGCTTCCAGCCGTCGGACCCCATCGAGTTCTCGCGCCCGGTGCGCCTGGACGACGGCAGCGAGCATCCCGCCACGTTCCGCGTCACCGCGCTGGACCACGCGCCCGGCGCACGCTACTTCGTCTGCGAACATCGCACGCCCGACCTGCTCTGGCGCCCGGAGTGGACGGCGCACGCCAACGGCGCGCAGGCGATTGCGGCAACGTATCTGGTGGTGGAGGCCGGGCAGGTGGCCGCGACGGCCGAAGCCTACGCCACGTTGACCGGTGCGGCCATCGGGCAGGCGACTGGCGAAATGGCGATGCTCGACGTCGCCGGGGGCTCGTTCGTGATCGTGGCCCCGCAGGCGCTGGCCGATGCGGCCGACGTGCCGGGGCTCAAGGCATCGTCCGCCGGCTACGCGGCGATCCGGCTGACGACGTCGGACCTGTCCGCGGCCCGCCGTGGCTGGCAGGCGCAGGGCGTGGCGGCGGTCGACATGTCGGCCACGGTGTCGCTGATCCCGGCCGCCGAGGCCAATGGCGTCGCGCTGATCTTCGAACAGCGCTAAGGGTCGGCCGGGGCGGGGGCTTACCCCTTGGCGTGCGCCACGCCGGTGGAACCAAAGCCGCCGGCGCCGCGCGCCGAATCTTCCGAGAAGGTCTCGACGGTCTGGAACACGGGCCGCAGCACCGGCACGAACATCATCTGCGCGATGCGCTCGCCCGGCTGGATCACGATGGGGTCGCTGCCCGGCGCGTTGCGGTTCCAGACGCTGACCATGATCTGGCCCTGGTAGTCGGCGTCGATCACGCCGATCGAGTTGCCCAGCACCAGCCCTTTCTTGTGGCCCAGGCCCGAGCGCGGCACGATCGTCGCGCACATGAACGGATTGGCCATGTGCAAGGCGATGCCGGCCGGCACCAGTTGCGCGGCCGTGCCCGGCGCGATGGTCAGCGGGCCGTCGACGCACGCGTGCAAGTCGATGGCGGCGGCCATGTCGCTCTGGTAGGCGGGCAGGCCCCAGTCGTTCAGGCGGGCGTCGAGCACCTTGATCTCGACGGTCGGGTTCGCGGCTACGGTCATGGATTCGGTTTCCTGCAGCACCCCGGGCGCGCCGGGGATCGGTGGATCGGTGGATCGGGAAAGGCGGCATGATACCGCGCCGCCCCGGCCGATCAGACACTTCCCGGCGGTACTTCAGCCCTGCAGGTCGAACGCCTCGGCCAGCAACTGATAGGTGCGCAGCCGCGCCTGGTACGACGCCGTCACGCTCAGCACCACCAGCTCGTCGGCGGCAAAGCGGTCCTGCAGCGCCAGCATGCGCTCGGCAACCTGCGCCGGCGTGCCGCAGAGGGTGCGCGGCCGCTCGCGTTCGATGATCAGGCGGTCGCGCTCGGTGGGCGTGAAATCGGCCGCCTGCGCCAGCGATGGGATTGGCGCGTTCACGCCATACGCCATCTGCAGCCGGCGGATGTCCACCGCCCGCGCCAGCGTCTCGGCCTCGGCCTCCGTATCGGCGCAGATCACGAACACGGCCGCCGCGCTGTAGGGCGCGTCATCGTAGCCGGGCGCGAAGTCCTCGCGATACTGCCGCGCCACCAGGTCCCCGTGATGGGCGTTGATGAAATGCGCGAACGCGAAGCGCAGGCCCAGCCGCGCGGCCAGCGCGCCGCCGAAATCGCTCGACCCCAGCACCCAGAGTTCGGGCCGCGTGTCGATGGCCGGCTGCAGCAGCACGCCCTCGGCCAGGTGGTCGGGCGGTACCTCGCCACGCAGCAAAAACGCCAGGTCCTGCACCTGCTGCGGAAACTGGTCGCCACGGTTGTACTGGCCCATCGCCACGGCCTGCGCGGTGCGCATGTCGCCGCCGGGCGCGCGGCCCACGCCCAGGTCGATCCGGTTCGGAAACAGCCCTTCAAGCATGCGGAACTGCTCGGCCACCTTGAACGGGCTGTAGTAGGGCAGCATCACGCCGCCCGAGCCCAGGCGGATGCGCCGCGTCACGCTGCCCAGCCGGGCCAGCATGACCTCGGGCGCCGGGTTGCAGACGCCGTGCAGGCCGTGGTGCTCGGCGCACCAGTAGCGGGTGTAGCCGAGTTCGTCGGCCAGTTGCGCCAGTTCCACCGTGGCGGCCAGCGCGTCGC
This sequence comes from Cupriavidus sp. SZY C1, assembly GCF_032190535.1. Taxonomy (NCBI): domain Bacteria; kingdom Pseudomonadati; phylum Pseudomonadota; class Betaproteobacteria; order Burkholderiales; family Burkholderiaceae; genus Cupriavidus; species Cupriavidus sp. SZY C1. The sequence continues at coordinate 668,273 of NZ_JAUANU010000001.1, read as the reverse complement.
GGGCGGTATGGCCGTGGATGACCGGGCTCTGGTCCAGCACCGACAGGCGCAGCTTGGGACGGGTATCGCTCATGGCAGGGCTGGGGTGTCAGACGGACTTGCGCGGCAGGCGCTGGCCGATGGCGGCCACCAGCGCGCGGGCCAGCGACAGCTTGTCGGCGCGCGGCAGGCGCGTCATGCCCTGGGCATCGAACAGGACGATCTCGTTGTCGTCCAGGCCGAACGTATGGTGGCCGATGTTGCCCACCAGCAGCGGCACGCCCTTGCGCTGGCGCTTCTGCTCGCCGTACTGCTCCAGGTTCTCGCTCTCGGCGGCAAAGCCCACGCAGTAGGGCGCATCGGCGCGCGCGGCCACGGCCGCCAGGATGTCCGGGTTCTGCACGAACTGCAGCGTCGGCGTGTCGGTATCGTTGGCCTTCTTGAGCTTCTGCTGGGCAATCTCGGCCGGCCGCCAGTCGGCCACGGCGGCCACGGCCACAAAGATGTCCACGCCGCGCAGCTGCGCCATCACGGCATCGTGCATCTGCTGGGCGCTGCGGATGTCGGTACGCGCCACGCCGCGCGGGGTGGGCAGCGCGGTGGGGCCGGCCACCAGCAGCACCTCGGCGCCGGCCTCGCGGGCGGCGCGGGCGATGGCAAAGCCCATCTTGCCCGACGACAGGTTGGTGATGCCGCGCACGGGGTCGATGGCCTCGAACGTCGGCCCGGCCGTGATCAGCATGCGCTTGCCCTGCAGCGGCTTGGGCTGGAAGAAGGCGACGAGGTCGTCGACCAGTTCCTCGGGCTCCAGCATGCGGCCGTCGCCAATCTCGCCGCACGCCTGGTCGCCGGTGCCGGGGCCCAGGATCGTCACGCCATCGGCGCGCAACTGGGCGGCATTGCGCTGCGTCGGCGCGGCGGCCCACATCTGGCGGTTCATCGCGGGGGCCACCAGCAGCGGGCATTCGCGCGCGATGCAGAGCGTGGTCAGCAGGTCGTCGCAGAGGCCGTTGGCCACCTTGGCCAGGAAGTCAGTGGACGCCGGCGCGATCAGGATGGCGTCGGCCTCGCGCGAGAGGTCGATGTGCGCCATGTTGTTGTCCACGCGCGCATCCCACTGCGACAGGAACACCGGCCGCCCGGACAGCGCCTGCATCGTGACCGGCGTGATGAAGTGCGTTGCCGCCTCGGTCATCGCCACCTGCACGGTGGCGCCAGCCTTGGTCAGCAGCCGGACCAGCTCGGCCGACTTGTAGCAGGCGATGCCGCCAGTCAGGCCGAGGACGATGTGCTTGCCGCGCAAATCCATGGGGAACGCTCTTCAGAAAATCGGGGGTTCCGCATGATACCGCTGGCGGGGGGGATGTGCTGGGGCGGGGGGTGCGTTGCCGGGATGGCTCTGCAGGCGCCGGGGGGGCGGTTCCCCTCTCCCGCAAGCGGGAAAGGGGCCAGGGGAGAGGGCAGGCGCCTGGGGTACTAACCCGGCTGGCCAGCCTGCGGCAGGCTTGCCCTCACCGGAGCAGGACGGTGGAAATCCGCGCGCGGCGGCTTTGGAGAGCGGGGCGGCAGGAATCCGCTGCTCAGTGCCGCCTTACCCGCCGCAGCTCATCCACGATCAGCAGGACGGCGCCCAGCGTGATGGCGCAGTCGGCCACGTTGAAGGCCGGGAAGTGCGTGTTGCGCCAGTGGAAGTCCAGGAAGTCGATCACGTGGCCGTGGATCACGCGGTCTACCACGTTGCCCACCGCGCCGCCCAGGATCAGCGATACGGCCAGGCAGAACAGCTTCTGGCCCGTGTGGCGGTACAGCAGCCAGACGATGAAGCCGCCCACCGCCACGCCCAGCAGCGTGAAGAACCAGCGCTGCCAGCCGCCGGCGTCGGCCAGGAAGCTGAACGCGGCGCCCTTGTTGTAGACCAGCACGAGATTGAAGAAATTGGTGACCGGCCGCGACTCGGCGTACTGGAACGAGCGCGTGATCAGGACCTTGAAGAACTGGTCGATCATCACCACCAGCAGCGCAAAGGCCATCCACAGCCACGGCGTGACGTTGGCGCCCGACTTGCTCTTGCCGCGCGACGAACCGGCGCGCGAGGAACGGGTAGAGGACGTGGCCATCAGGCGTGGCTCCTGTGCTCGCCGGCGCCGAACAGGTTGCTGTCGCAGCGGCCGCAAAGGGTGGGATGGGCGGGGTTGTGACCCACGTCGGCGCGGTAGTGCCAGCAGCGCTCGCACTTGGCGTGCTGCGACGGCGTGACCGTCACCAGCAGGTCGCCGCCCTCGGGCGCCGCCGTGACCTTGGCGGCCGACGTCAGCAGCACGAAGCGCAGGTCGTCGTCCAGGCTCTGCAGCGCGGCCAGCACCGGCCCGCCCGCGGCGATCGTCACCTCGGCCTGCAGCGACGAACCGATGTCGCCTTCCACGCGCACCGCTTCAAGCTGGCGCGTGACCTCGGCGCGCACGGCGCGGATCTCGTGCCACTTCTGCAGCAGGTCGTCGGCGTCGTCCACGGCCGGCACCGCGTAGTAGGTGCTCGTGAAGATCGTGTCGGTGTGCGCGGTGCCGTGCTGGAACACCTGCCAGGCTTCCTCGGCCGTGAACGACAGGAACGGCGCCATCCAGTGCAGCATCGACTGGGTGATGTGGTACAGCGCGTTCTGCGCCGCGCGGCGGGCCTGCGAGTCGGCCGCCGTGGTGTACAGGCGGTCCTTCAGCACGTCCAGGTAGAAGCCGCCCAGGTCTTCGGAGCAGAACGTCTGGAGCTTGGCCACCACCGGGTGGAACTCGTACTGCTGGTAGTGCGACAGCACTTCCTTCTGCAGGCGGTCGGTCAGGGCCACGGCGTAGCGGTCGATCTCCAGCCATTCCGACGCCGGCAGCGCGTGTCTGGCGTGGTCGTAGTCGGTCAGGTTGGCCAGCAGGAAGCGCAGCGTGTTGCGGATGCGGCGGTAGCCTTCCACCACGCGCTTGAGGATCTCGTCGGAGATCGACAGCTCGCCCGAGTAGTCGGTCGATGCCACCCACAGGCGGATGATCTCGGCGCCCATCTTGTTCGAGATGTCCTGCGGCGCCACCGTGTTGCCGATGGACTTCGACATCTTGCGGCCCTCGCCGTCGACCGTGAAGCCGTGCGTCAGCAGCGCCTTGTAGGGCGGCTTGCCGTACAGCATCGACGCGGTCAGCAGCGACGAGTGGAACCAGCCGCGATGCTGGTCGGAGCCTTCCAGGTACAGGTCGGCCAGGCGGCCATCGGGCGTGTCGGCCGACGGCTCGTACAGTTCGTCACGGTGCGAGCCGCGGATCACGGTCCAGTGCGTGGTGCCGGAGTCGAACCAGACGTCCAGCGTGTCGCGGTTCTTCTCGTACAGCGCGGCCTCGTCGCCCAGCAGTTCCTTCGGGTCGAGCGACTGCCACGCCTCGATGCCGCCCTTTTCCACGCGCCGGGCCACTTCTTCCAGCAGCGCGGGCGTGTTCGGGTGCAGCGCGCCGGTTTCCTTGTGGACGAAGAACGCCATCGGCACGCCCCACTGGCGCTGGCGCGACAGCGTCCAGTCCGGCCGGTTGGCGATCATGTTGTGCAGCCGCTGCTTGCCCCACGCCGGGTAGAACTCGGTGGCCTCGATGCCGGCCAGGGCCGTCGCGCGCAGCGTCGGGCCGTTGTCGGCCGGATCCACGTCCATGCCCGCGAACCACTGCGACGTGGCGCGGTAGATGATCGGCGTCTTGTGGCGCCAGCAGTGCATGTAGCTGTGCTCGTACTTGTGCGAGTTGAACAGGTTGCCCGACTCACGTAGTACTTCCACGATTTTCGGATTCGCGTCCCAGATCGACAGGCCGCCGAACAGCGGCAGCGTGCTGGCGTAGACGCCATCGCCCATCACCGGGCTGATGATGTCCGCATCCGGCATGCCGTGCGCCTTGCACGACTGGAAATCCTCCACGCCATAGGCCGGGGCCGAGTGGACGATGCCGGTGCCGGTGTCGGTCGTGACGTAGTCGCCCAGGTAGACCGGCGCCGTGCGCGCGTAGCCGGCGTCCATCGTTGCCAGCGGATGGTGGAAGCGGACCTCGGTCAGCGCGTCGCCACGGGCGGTGGCCACCACGGTGCCTTCCAGCGCGTAGGTCTTCAGTTGCTCCTCGACGCGGTCCTTGGCCAGGATCAGGAAGCCGCGCGGCGTGTCCACCAGCGCGTATTCGACTTCCGGATGCATGTTCAGCGCCTGGTTCGACGGGATAGTCCACGGCGTGGTGGTCCAGATCACGATCCAGCCCGGCTTGCCTTCAAGCTGGGCCAGCGGCACGTGGAAGGCGTGGGCGATCTTGTCGGTCTCCGCGAACGGGAAGCCGACGTCGATCGACAGGTCGACCTTGTCCTTGTATTCCACCTCGGCCTCGGCCAGCGCCGAGCCGCAGTCGAAGCACCAGTTCACCGGCTTCAGGCCGCGGAACACGTAGCCTTTCTCCATGATCTTGCCCAGCGCGCGCAGCTCGTCGGCTTCGTTGCTGAAGTTCATGGTCAGGTACGGGTTGTCCCAGTCGCCCAGCACGCCCAGGCGCTCGAAGTCCTTCTTCTGGCGGGCGATCTGCTCGGTGGCGTAGGCGCGTGCCTTCGACTGCACTTCCTGCACGGGCAGGCCCTTGCCGAACTGCTTTTCGATCTGGATCTCGATCGGCATGCCATGGCAGTCCCAGCCGGGCACGTAGACGGCGTCCAGCCCGGTCAGGCCGCGCGCCTTGATGATCATGTCCTTGAGGACCTTGTTCACGGCGTGGCCGATGTGGATGTCGCCGTTGGCGTACGGGGGGCCGTCATGCAGCACGAACTTCTTCGCGCCCTTGCGGGCCGCGCGGATCTTCTTGTAGATCTGCTTGTCCTGCCACTGCTTGACCCACTGCGGCTCGCGCTTGGGCAGGTCGCCGCGCATCGGGAACGGGGTATCCAGCAGGTTCACCGGATACTTGCTTTTTTCGGGCTTGGCGCGTTTGTCGTCGGACATGGTCGATTCTCGGGGCAATTCGTCGGGCGCGCGGCGGGCGTTGGCCGCCGCGCGCGGATCATTCTGGGCAAGGCGGGACGGGTCCCGGCGGCGCGCTGCGGTGGCGGCGCGCTGCCGGCCGCTAGCTAATTCGGTCGGTCGCGGAGGTGGCGAAGTCGCGGCGGCCGCTGCCGTCGGGCGCCGCCAGGCCAAAGAACGCGCGGGCGTCGTCGGCATCCTTGGCGATGGCAGCGGTCAGCGCCTCCAGCGAGTGGAAGCGCGCCTCGTCGCGCAGCTTCTTCATGAATTCCACGCGCACCAGCTTGCCGTACAGGTTCTGGCTCACGTCGAACAGGTGCACTTCCAGCAGCACGCGGCCCGCGTCTTCCACGGTCGGCCGCACGCCGATGCTGGCCACGCCGGGCAGCGGCTGGTCGGCGATGCCGTGCACCTGCACCACGAAGATGCCGTTCACGGCCGGGCGCTTGTGCGTGATCCGCAGGTTCAGCGTGGGGAAGCCGAGGTTGCGGCCCAGCTTGCGGCCGTGGATCACGTGGCCGCTGATCGCGTAGCCGTGGCCCAGCAGGCGGCGGGCATGCTCCAGGTCGCCGTCGGCCAGCGCCTGGCGCACGGCCGAGCTGGAGATCCGGATGCCGCCTTCGGACACCGAGCCCATCTGCTCGACGTCGAAGCCGAACTGGCGGCCGGCCTGCTGCAGGTAGGCAAAGTCGCCGGCGCGGCGGGCGCCGAAGCGGAAATCGTCGCCCACCAGCACCCAGCGGGCGTGCAGGCCGTTCCAGAGCACGTTCTCGACGAACGCCTGCGGCGACTGGGCGGCAAAATGGGCGTTGAAATGCTCGACCACCACGCGGTCCACGCCATTGCGGCGCAGCGCGTCGAGCTTGTCGCGCAGCAGGGCAATGCGGGTGGGGGCGTGTTCGGGCGCGAAGAACTCGCGTGGATGCGGCTCGAACGTCATGACGCACAGCGGCAGGCCGCGGGCGTCGGCGGCGGCGCGGGCGCGCGCGAGCAACGACTGGTGGCCGCGATGCACACCGTCGAAATTGCCGATGGTGAGCGCGCAGGGCGCCCGGCTTTCGGCGTTGGGCAGGCCGCGGAAGACTTTCACGAGGACGGCGGACGAGCGTTTCAGGGAAAGCGAGCATTATAAGGCGAATGGCCCGCCCTGCCGCCGCTTGTCCCGGTTTTGCCGGACCGGGCCTGGTGCCAGTGTCGCCAAGCTGCCCACAAATGGCGAAATTGTGGCGCCATGCGCCACCCCGCGATGGCGCAGCGCCGCAAAAGGCGGCATGATATGCGCGATTCAGAACAAGAACCGCGCGATTCCTGCAACAGTCGCCGCCGTCCGGGTCGGGTTGCAGCGGAATGTCGTCGCCTTACATGCCAGGCCACACTTGAACGCGCTGCTAAACAAGATCCTGCCGCCCCCGGGGCCGCAACTGGATACCGAGACGCGGGCCAAACTGCTGGCCACCGTCCACCGCGTATCGCCCACCGCCATTGCATCTTCCGTGCTGCTGCCCACGCTGACCGCCTGGGCGTTCTGGCGCGAAGCCAACCACGCCGCGCTGCTGATCTGGTGCGCCATCATGCTGCTGCTCACCGCCGGGGGTAGCTGGTTCTACTTCGGTTACCAGCGCGACAGCGGCAAGATGAGTCGTTCGGCGCACACGCGGAAGTGGTGGAACAACATGCGCGCCATCGCGTTCCTGACCGGCTTGACCTGGGGCAGCTCGGCCGTGCTGCACTTGTATACAGAGTCGGTGGTGTTCTCCAGCGTGCTGTACCTGCTGACGCTTGGCGTGCTGGCCGGCGGCGCCACGTCCCAGTCGCCGATCCCGTCGAACCTCGTCTTTGCCGGCGTGCCGATCCTGGTGCCCAACATCCTGCTGGCCGACTTTGCCTTCCCCGGCCATGGCGGCTTTGTGCAGATCCTGCTGGTCGTCTACGCGCTGATGCTGGCGCGCCACTCGCTGAACCTGCAGCACACGCTGGTGCGCGCCATCCAGCTCGAATCGGAAAGCCGCCGGCTGGCCAAGCAGTTCCAGGAGGAAAAGGAGCGCGCGCTGCACGCCAGCGAGGAAAAGTCGCGCTTCCTGGCGGCGGCCAGCCACGACCTGCGCCAGCCCGTGCATGCGCTGGTGATGCTGGTGGAAGCGTTGCGCGCGCGCAACCAGTCCAGCGCGCTGCATCCGCTGGTGGAGCAGGTGGCCGCCGGCACGCAGACCATCGACCTGTTGTTCCGGTCGCTGCTGGACCTGTCCAAGCTCGAAGGCCGCAAGGTCCTGCCCACGCTGGAACCGTGCGAGCTGCACGTGCTGATCCACGACGTGATGAGCCAGTTCGCGGCCGACGCGCGCGAAAGCGGCCTGACGCTGACGCCGCGCGTGCCCGACGAACTCTATGCGATGGCCGAGCCCGTGCTGCTGCGCCGCGCGCTGTTCAACCTCGTGCAGAACGCGCTGCGCTACACCAGGCGGGGCGGCATCCTGGTCACCGCGCGCCAGCGCCGCAAGCACGTGCGCGTGGAGGTGTGGGATACCGGCGCCGGCATCACGCCTGAGCACCTGCCCGAGATCTTCTCGCCGTACTACCAGGTCCACAACCCGCAGCGCGACCCGTCGCAGGGGCTGGGGCTGGGCCTGGCCATCTTCAAGGAATGCGTGCGGCTGATGCGCGGCACCTACGGCGTGCGGTCGGTGCCGGGCAAGGGGTCGGTGTTCTGGTTCGCGCTGGCGCCGGTGCCGGCCGAGACCGTCGATAACGTCCGCGCCATGCGTGCCAACGCGCAGGCCGAGGAAGCGCGGCAGGACCGCCTGCGCGGCACGGTGCTGGTGGTGGACGACGACAGCCAGATCCGCAAGGCGTGGATCGCGCTGATGGAGGCGTGGGGCATCCGCGTGGCCTGCGCCGCCCACGGGCAGGAGGCCGATGCGCTGTTCGCCAAGGGGCTCAAGCCGGACATCATCTTCTGCGACCTGCGCCTGCCCGGCAACGAGAACGGGCTGGACCTGCTGGAACGCTGGCAGACCACGCAGCCGCAGGCGCGCAGCGCGCTGCTGACCGGCGACCTGAAATCGGCGGCTCTGCTGGCAGCTGAGGACGCCGGCTACTTTGTGCTGCCCAAGCCGGTGGACCCGGCCAACCTGCGCATGCTGCTGCGCCGCTGGCTGCAGGCCGGCTGAGACCGTCAGGCATCGCCGCAAATAACAACGCCGCCCGGAGTGGGCGGCGTTTTGCATGGCGATCCCGCGATGGTGCGGTGGCGCTTACTGGCGCAGGCGGAAGCGTTCCATCCGCGACATCACCTGCATGCGCGTGCGCACGCCCAGGCGCTGCAGGATGGCGGAGACGTGTTCCTTCACCGTGTTCTCGGTCAGGCCCAGCTTGCGCGCGATGACCTTGTTCGGCAGCCCTTCGAGCACCAGCGCCAGCACCGAGCCCTGGCGCGGCGTCAGGCCCAGCTCGGCCGGGGTGACCGGAATGCCGTGCGCGGGACCGAACGATTGCGAACGGCCGGACAATGCCTCGTCCGACGGAAAGCTCGTATCGCCGGCCAGCACCTTGCGCACGGCCGCGGTGAAGGCGTTGGCATCGAGATGCTTGCCGACAAAGCCGCACGCGGACAGCGCCCGTGCGCGCCCGACGATCTCCGGGGTGGCCTCGGCGGACATGAAGATGAAGCGCGCGCCCGGGATCACGGTCTTGAACGCCTGCATGGCATCGAAGCCGGTGCCATCGTTCAGCCAGATATCGAGCAGCACGATATCGGGACGGAGTCCCTGGTTCAGCGAGTGGAGAGCTTCCTTGGCACTACCGGCGGCATGGACGGCGACGTCGGGCATCACCTCCGCCAGGAAGGCGGTGGTGCCGGAAAGAGCCATAGGATGATCATCGACCACCAACAAAGTCGGTGCAGCGTTCGACATGCGTATTCCCGTCTAATTTCCCGTTTCGTCCTTGTTGTCACCGTATTCGCGGAATCCGGCGCGTGGACGTAGGGCCCACTCTATCAGAGCGGGGTGCGCGTCACAATCCGTCACACTGGGGTGTCTTTTCGTGCAACACGGACGCAAAGCGTTGTGGGAGGCGCGTTTCGCGGTAATTAAGTACCTATTGAGCACGGATTGCAAGCGTTTGGACAACAGCTTGGTAGAATCGCGGCGATGAAAAATATTGTCATATTGATTTCCGGGCGTGGCTCCAATATGGAAGCGATCGTCCGGGCCTGCGCAGCCGAGCACTGGCCGGCGCGCGTGGCCGCGGTGCTGTCCAACCGGCCCGATGCCACGGGCCTGCAGTTTGCCGCCAGCCACGGCATTGCCACAGGTGTGGTGGACCACAAGCAGTTTCCCGATCGTGAGCAGTTCGATGCGGCGATGCGCGATGCCATCGACGCGTTCCAGCCCGACCTGGTCGTGCTGGCCGGCTTCATGCGCATCCTGACCGACGGCTTTGTCGAGCACTACGCGGGCCGGATGCTGAATATCCATCCGTCGCTGCTGCCGAGCTTTCCCGGCATGCACACGCATCGCCAGGCGCTGGAGGCCGGCGTGAAGCTGCATGGCGCGACCGTGCATTTCGTCACGCCGCAGCTGGACCACGGCCCGATCGTGATGCAGGCCGCGCTCGATGTTCTGCCAGGCGACACGCCCGAGTTGCTGGCCGATCGTTTGCTCGATAGCGAACATGTCATTTACCCGCGCGCCGTGCGCTGGTTCGTCGAAGACCGCCTGCATGTGCAGGACGGTGTCGTTCAAGTTCAACCGGCCGAGCCCCAATGGTTCATGGCCATCTCGCCCGCCGAGGCAGGAAAACAGCCATGACTCGTCAAGATACCCAGACCACCCGGGACAATCGCCAACGCCCGCGCAGCAGCAAGGGCAAGGCCAGTCCGATTCGCAAGCCGCAGGGCGCGCAGGCCGGTCACGCGCCGCGCACGCCCGGCAGCCTCCAGGCATTCCATCTGCAGCACATCGACCGCGTGCTCGGCAAGGTGCTGCTGTTCGCGCGCCCGGCCGATGCGGTGGTGAGCCACTACTTCCGCGAAAATAGCAAACTTGGCCATCGTGACCGAGGAATCATCGCTGAAGCAGTTTTCGCAGTGTTGCGTCGACGCGTCGAATTCGGTCAATTTGCCGAAAGCGGCACCGGCGCCGCCACGCGTCGCCTGGGCCTGCTGGGCCTGGCCGCCACGCTGGGCCGCGACACGCTGACGCCGTTCCTGTATCCCGACGAAGCGGAATGGCTGGACCGCCTGACCACGATCGAGCGCTCCAGCCTGGCGCCGCGCGTGCGGGCCAATTTGCCGGAATGGCTCTATGACGACCTTGTCGCACGTCATGGCGAGGCGTTCACGACGGCGATGGGCGATGCATGGCTGCGGCCCGCGCCGCTGGACCTGCGCGTGAATACCGCCAAGCTGTCGCGCGAAGAGGCGCTGGCGGAACTGCAGACGGCAGGCATTGTGGCCGAGCCGGCGCCGATGGCGCCCGCGGGCATCCGCCTCAAGGGCAAGCCGGCGCTGAACCAGTTGCCGCTGTTCATCAACGGCGGTGTCGAGGTGCAGGACGAAGGCAGCCAGTTGCTGTGCCACCTGCTGGCCCCGCGCCGTGGCGAGATGGTGGTGGATTTCTGCGCCGGTGCGGGCGGCAAGACGCTGGCACTGGGCGTGGCGATGCGGTCGACGGGACGCCTCTACGCATTCGACGTGTCCGAGAAGCGCCTGGCCAACCTCAAGCCGCGCCTGGCGCGTAGTGGTTTGTCCAACGTGCATCCGGTGCTGATCGATTCGGAGCGCGACGCCAAGGTCAAGCGCCTGGCCGGCAAGATCGACCGGGTGCTGGTCGATGCGCCGTGCAGCGGCCTGGGTACGCTGCGCCGGAATCCGGACCTCAAGTGGCGCCAGACGCCGGAATCGGTGGTGGAACTGACCGCCAAGCAGGGCGCCATCCTCGAAGCGGCGGCCAAGCTCGTGAAGGGCGGTGGACGTGTCGTGTACGCCACCTGTAGCGTCCTGGAGGCCGAAAACGAGGCGATCGTCCGCGATTTCCTGGCCAAGCACGAGAATTTCCGCTTGGTGCCCGTGGCTGAAGTGCTGGCCGAGCAAAAGATCGAAGTGCGTGACTTGCCGGCCGAAGGCGGCATGTTGGCGCTGTATCCGCACATCCACCAGACCGACGGCTTCTTTGCGGCGGTGCTGGAACGCACGCGCTGATTCGCATGATGGCTGGATCGCTGCCGAAAGCCACCCGATGAACGCCGATACGCTCGTGGCGCTGACGCGCTCGCATTCCGTGATGGGCAAGATGCTCCAGGATCTCATCGACGATGCGGGCGGGCAGGGCTTCTTCTGGCAGATCGGCATCCTGCTGGGATGCCTGCTGGTGGCGTGGCCGCTGGCGCGCCACGTCATCAAACGGCTCGAAGCCCGGCACGAGACGTCCAGCTTCGCGCTGCGGCTGGCAGCAGTCAGCCTGGAGCGGGCGATGTTCCCGCTATTCGCGTGGCTGCTGGTGCTGGTGGCGCGCTACGCGCTGGCGCCGTTTGCCTCGGTCAGCGTGCTGAGGCTGGCGCTGGTGCCGCTGTTCGGCATCACGGCGCTGTACTTCGCGTTCTATATCCTGCGCCGCGTGATGTCGGCCAGCGGCCAGCTTCACGGCATGCTGGTGCTGGTCGAGAAGGTGCTGACCACGCTGGTATGGCTTGGCATGGCGCTGTACGTGGTGGGGCTGCTGCCGGACGTGATCCACTGGATGGAATCGGTGCGGTTCCCGGTGGGCGGCAAGCACCCGATCAGCATCGCCGACGCGCTGATGGGCGTGATCTGGATCCTGCTGACCGTGCTGGTGGCGCTGTGGTTCGGCTCCTGGCTCGAAGAGCGGCTGATGCGGGCCAGGACGCTGGACGCGAACCTCAAGGTGGTGCTGACGCGCATCGCCAAGGCGCTGCTGCTGCTGGTGTCGCTGCTGCTGAGCCTGTCGCTGGTCGGCATCGACCTGACCGTGCTGTCGGTGTTCGGCGGGGCGCTGGGCGTCGGGCTGGGCCTGGGTTTGCAGAAGATCGCCAGCAACTACATCTCGGGGTTCATCATCCTGCTGGACCGCTCGGTCAAGCTGGGCGACCAGATCACGGTGGACAAGTACACTGGCATCGTGTCGCAGATCCGCACCCGCTACACCGTGGTGCGCAACGGCGACGGCGAGACGCTGGTGCCGAACGAGCAACTGGTGGCGCAGTCCGTGCAGAACCATTCGTTCTCCGGCACCAACGTGCGGGTGGCGGTGCGGGTGCAGGCCGACTACGCGAGCGACCCCGAGGCGGTGATCGCGCTGCTGCAGGACGCTGTGCGCGATGTGCCACGTGTGCTGCCCGAACCGGCCCCGGCCGCCTTCCTGGTGGCCTTTGCCGACAGCGGTATCGAGTACGAAGCGGCGGTCTACATCGCCGATCCCGAAAACGGCAAGCTGGGCGTGCAGTCGGCGATGAATCGCGCAATCTGGCGGATCTTCCAGGCGAATGGCGTGTCCATTCCTTATCCGCAGCGGGAACTGCGGGTCTTGCCGGGCGCCGGCGAGCCCGTGGCGGCGGCCGCGGTGCCAAAGGACTGAGTGGCGCCAACGCCATCTGCGGAACGAATGGCGGCAGGCCCTATCCAAGTCGGGGAAAAAGCGGATGTCCCACCCGCCGCGATCCGGTAGAATTGCCGGTTGTCGCGGGTTGACCGAATCCCCGCTGCCCCACACCAGACAACCGCCAGATTGCAGCGGTTCGTGCCTCGGCCTGGCGCCCCCTCAGGGCAGCGCCCGCGCCAGAAAGCTATCGCAATCGCTGAATTTGCAGTCCTTTTTCTGCGCGACAGGTGCGCCGCACGGTGGTGCCGCGCTGCAAACACTCGTTTTACGACGGAGAACATAGTTTGTTCGACATTATTCTTGACTGGGCCGCCAACGGCCTTGCCAACTGGTCCTGGTGGGAGATCGTGATCTTCACGCTCGTGGTGACGCACATCACCATCGCGGGCGTAACCATCTTCCTGCACCGCTGCATGGCGCACCGGTCGCTGGACCTGCATCCCATCGCCCAGCACTTCTTCCGCTTCTGGCTCTGGCTGACCACGGGCATGGTGACCAAGGAATGGACCGCCATCCACCGCAAGCACCACGCCAAGTGCGAGACGGCCGACGACCCCCACAGCCCGCAGACGCGCGGCATCCGCAAGGTGCTGCTGGAAGGCGCCGAGCTGTACCGCACCGAGGCCAAGAACAAGGAAACGATTGCCAAGTTCGGCCACGGCACGCCTGACGACTGGATCGAGCGCAACGTGTATTCGCGCTTTGGCTGGCAGGGCGTGGGCCTGATGCTGATCATCGACCTGGCGCTGTTCGGCGTGATCGGCATGACCGTGTGGGCCGTGCAGATGCTGTGGATTCCGATCCACGCGGCCGGCATCATCAACGGCCTGGGCCACTGGTGGGGCTACCGCAACTACGATTGCGAGGATGCTTCGACCAACGTGTCGCCGTGGGGCTTCATCATCGGCGGCGAGGAACTGCACAATAACCACCACACGTACCCGACGTCGGCCAAGTTCTCGATCAAGTGGTACGAGATCGACGTGGGCTGGTGGTACATCCGTGCGATGCAGTCGGTGGGCCTGGCCAAGGTCAAGAAGACCCCGCCCAAGGCTCGCCTGGTGGAAGCGCGTCCGGTGGACCACAACACGCTGGAGGCGATCATCGCCAACCGCTACGACGTGATGGCCCGCTACGCCAAGGCGCTGAAGAGCGCGTACCGTGCCGAGCTGCGCAAGCACAAGGAAGGCAACTCGCCCGAGTACAAGAGCTACAAGCCCGCGCGCAAGTGGTTCCACCGCGAGGAAGTGAAGCTGGCCGCGCCGCAGCGCCAGCAACTGGCCAGCATCACCGAGCAGAACAAGATGCTGCACACCTACGTGGAAATGCGCCGCGAGCTGGCCGTGATCTGGGGCCGCTCGAACATGACGCGCGAGCAACTGCTGGCCCAGCTTCAGGCGTGGTGCCACCGCGCCGAGGCCAGCGGCATCCAGGCGCTGCAGGAGTTTTCGCTGCGTCTGCGCCGGTACGCCTGATACAATCGCCGACGCGCCCGTCATGGCTAAAAGCCCCGCCCCAGGCGGGGCTTTTCTTTTGGCTACACTCCCCCATGTTTCCGGCATAGATCGCGCGGCCGAGCGCGACGGCCCACGGGCGCCACGAGGAGTACTGCTTAGATGACCCCACAAACGATCAAGACCGTCGAGTTCGAGAAACCGAACCTCGCGGATGCCGAGAACGCCGCAGGCGGCAGTTGCGTGGCCCACGCCTGGGCCAAGGTGCCGCCGGCGCTGACCCCCGACGAACGCAGCGCCCTGAAGGACCGCATCCGCCGCCTGCTCAAGGCGCGCAACGCGGTGCTGGTGGCGCACTATTACGTCGACGCCGACCTGCAGGACCTGGCCGAGGAAACCGGCGGCTGCGTGTCCGATTCCCTTGAGATGGCCCGCTTCGGCCGCGACCACGCCGCGCAGACGCTGGTGGTGGCCGGCGTGCGCTTCATGGGCGAGACCGCCAAGATCCTGAGCCCCGAGAAGACGATCCTGATGCCGGATCTCGACGCGACCTGCTCGCTCGACCTGGGCTGTCCGGCCGACGAATTCGCCGCGTTCTGCGACGCGCATCCGGACCGCACAGTCGTGGTCTACGCCAACACCAGCGCCGCCGTGAAGGCGCGCGCGGACTGGATGGTGACGTCCAGCATCGGGCTGAAGATCGTCGAGCACCTGCACGCGCGCGGCGAGAAGATCCTTTGGGCCCCGGACAAGCACCTGGGCAGCTACATCCAGAAGCAGACCGGCGCCGACATGCTGCTGTGGCAGGGCTCGTGCCTGGTCCACGACGAGTTCAAGGGTGTCGAGCTGGACCTGCTGCGCCGCGAGCACCCGAACGCCAGGATTCTGGTGCATCCCGAGTCGCCGGCGAACGTGGTGGCCCAGGCCGACGTGGTCGGCTCGACCAGCCAGCTGATCGCGGCCGCCCAGCAGCTCGACGCCAGGGAGTTCATCGTCGCGACCGACAACGGCATCCTGCACAAGATGCGCATGGCCGCGCCGGGCAAGCTGTTCATCGAGGCCCCCACGGCCGGCAATAGCGCCACGTGCAAGAGTTGCGCGCATTGCCCGTGGATGGCGATGAACGCGCTGACCAACCTGGCCGAGGTGCTGGAGACAGGCCGCAACGAGATCCACGTGGATCCGGCCATCGGCCGCCGCGCCGTGACCTGCATCGACCGCATGCTCGACTTTGCCGCCGCGCAGAAGGCCAACGTGCGGCCCGCCGCCGACCTCGCCCGCGAGGGCGCGCTGTTCCAGGGAGTCGGCCCGGCATGAGCGTGAATCCGTTGTTCGACAGCTACGGCCCGGCACTGGCCGCCGCGCTGGAAGCCAATGTGCGCGCCGCGATTGCCGAGGACGTGGGCACGGGCGACCTGACCGGCCTGCTGGTGCCGGCCGACAAGCCGGTGCAGGCGCGCGTGATCGTGCGCGAGGCGGCCGTGCTGTGCGGCCGTCCGTGGTTCGAAGCGTGCATGAAGGCCGTGGACGAGCGGCTGCGCGTGACGTGGCATCGGGAAGAAGGCGCGCGGATGGCGCCCGACGACGTGGTATGCGAGATCACCGGCCCCGCGCGCGCGCTGCTGACCGCCGAGCGGCCGTCGCTGAATTTCCTGCAACTGCTGTCGGGCGTGGCCACGGCCACCCGCCGCTATGCGGACCTGATCGCGGACACGCGGGCGCGCGTGCTGGACACCCGCAAGACGCTGCCGGGCCTGCGGCTCGCGCAGAAGTACGCGGTCAAGGTAGGCGGCGGCGAGAACCAGCGGCTGGCGCTCTACGACGGCATCCTGATCAAGGAAAACCACATCGCCGCCGCGGGCAGCATCACGGCCGCCGTGCAGGCGGCGCTGGCGCTGGGCACGCAGGCGTCGATCCAGGTCGAGGTCGAGTCGATCGCCGAGCTGGAAGAAGCGCTGACAGCCGGTGCGAAGTCCGTCCTGATCGACAACTTCACGCTCGACATGATGCGCGAGGCCGTGGCGATCAACCAGGGCCGGGCGCTGCTGGAGGTGTCGGGCGGCGTCAACTACGAGACCATCCGCCAGTTCGCCGAAACCGGCGTCGACCGCATCTCGGTGGGCGCGCTGACGAAGGACGTGCGCGCGACCGATTACTCGCTGCGGGTGGTGGGGTAGGGTGTTTTTGCTCCCCTCTCCCGCTGGGAGAGGGGTTGGGGGAGTGGGCGTTGAGGTTCAAAGTGAGACTTGTCTGGCCTTGAACCGCCGGCCCTCACCCCCGCCGCCGTGCCGCCCGTACCGTCATCGGTTGCAGCACGGTCGGCAGCGCCTTGGGCAGCGTGTCGGGGTAGTCGCGGCTGTAGTGCAGGCCGCGGCTTTCGTGGCGCGAGTAGGCGCCATCGACGATCATTGCGGCCACTTCCACGAGGTTGCGCAGTTCCAGCAGGTCGCGCGTGACGCGGAAGTTGGCGTAGTACTCGGCGATTTCCTCGCGCAGCAGGCCGATGCGGTGCTGCGCGCGTTCCAGCCGCTTGTCGGTGCGCACGATGCCGACGTAGTTCCACATCATCCGCCGCAGTTCGTCCCAGTTGTGCGAGACGACGACTTCCTCGTCGGCGTCCGACACGCGGCTCTCGTCCCAGGCGGGTAGCTGGACGTCGGGCGCGCCGGCCTTGCCTTGCGCGGCGATGTCGTCGGCGGCCGCCCGGCCGATCACCATGCATTCCAGCAGCGAATTCGACGCCAGCCGGTTGGCGCCGTGCAGCCCCGTGCAGCCGGTCTCGCCCACCGCGTAGAGGCCGGCCACGTCAGTGCGTCCGGCCGTGTCGGTAACCACGCCACCGCAGGTGTAGTGGGCTGCCGGCACCACCGGGATCGGCTCGCGCGCGATGTCGATGCCAAGCTCCAGGCAGCGCGCGTGGATCGTCGGGAAATGTTCTTTCAGGAATGCCTCGGGCTGGTGCGTGATGTCCAGGTAGACGCAGTCCAGGCCGCGCTTCTTCATCTCGAAGTCGATGGCCCGCGCCACCACGTCGCGCGGCGCCAGTTCGGCGCGGTCGTCGTGATCGGGCATGAAGCGCGTGCCGTCGGGCAGCTTCAGCAGGCCACCTTCGCCACGCACGGCTTCCGAAATCAGGAACGACTTGGCGTAGGGGTGGTAGAGGCAGGTCGGATGGAACTGGATGAATTCCATGTTGGCCACGCGACAGCCAGCGCGCCATGCCATGGCGATGCCGTCGCCGGTGGCCGTGTCCGGGTTGGTCGTGTAGAGATAGACCTTGCCGGCGCCGCCGGCCGCCAGCACGGTCTGGGTGGCCGTGATGGTCCGCACCGTGTCGGTGGCCACGTCGAGTACGTAGAGCCCGTAGCAGCGGTTGCCGGGCAGGCCCAGCTTGGCCGACGTGATCAGGTCGATGGCGAACTGGTCTTCCAGGATCGTGATGTTGGGATGCCGGCGCGCCTGCTCGGCCAGCGTGGTGACCACGGCGTGGCCGGTGGCGTCTGCGGCGTGGATGATCCGCCTGCGGCTGTGGCCACCTTCGCGCGTCAGGTGAAAGCCCAGTTCGGCCTGGTCGTCACGGGTGAACGGCACGCCGCGGTCAATCAGCCACTGGATCGCCTCCCGGCCGTGCTCGACGATGTAGCGCGTGGCCTCCTCGTCGCAGAGCCCGGCACCGGCCACCAGCGTGTCCTGCGTGTGCTCGTCGTGGCTGTCGCCCGAATCCAGCACTGCCGCGATACCCCCCTGGGCCCAGCCGCTGGCGCCCGTCGTCATGGCGCGCTTGCTGAGGATGACCACCCGGTGGGTGTCGGCCAACTGCAACGCGACGGTAAGGCCGGCCAGACCGCTGCCGACGATCGCGACATCGAAGTTCATGGTGCAGGGGGATCGCTTTGGGGGCGAAAGCGTGATGGGGGAAGCGGGGAAGTCTACACCGGCTTGCCACAAAACTGACATCTTTCCCTTGTCTGACAAGGGTTGGCGGCCGATGGGCGCCCGGCGACACGGTGGGGCCCCAATGCAAAAAGCCCCGCGAATGCGAGGCTTTTGGCTGAAGACCATCGATCAATTACTTGATCTTGGTTTCCTTGTAAGGCACGTGCTTGCGGGCGATGGGATCGAACTTCGAGATCTCCATCTTTTCCGGCATGGTGCGCTTGTTCTTGGTGGTCGTGTAGAAATGACCGGTACCTGCGGTCGATTCCAGCTTGATCTTGTCGCGTCCGCCTTTGCTGGCCATGGTGTACTCCTAATTAGACTTCGCCGCGTGCGCGCAGGTCTGCGAGCACGGCGTCGATGCCTTTCTTGTCGATCAGGCGCAGACCGGCGTTCGAGACGCGCAGGCTCACCCAGCGGTTTTCCGATTCAACGAAGAAGCGGCGGTTCTGCAGGTTGGGCAGAAAACGGCGCTTGGTCTTGTTGTTTGCGTGGGAAACGTTGTTGCCGACCATCGGCGCTTTCCCGGTCACTTGACAGACGCGTGCCATGAAGCACTCCTAAATCTTATTCGTGGACAATGTTCGCAACAGATCAACAAAAGGCGCGCGGGCCCGGACTGCAGCGGATTGGTACTTCAGCGAAACGAACATTATAGACCGGAAACGAGCGGCGAATCAATGCCTTCCGAGAGTTTCGGAAGCGGGCCGTTGTGCCGTGCCGCTTGCGTCACGTACGGCGACGCCGATCGGCGGGTCTTGTTCCAGGGCACCGCGGCGGTGCGCGGTGCGGCCGCCACTGTAATCGGGCCGCCGGCGGAAGTCCAGCGCCGCGCGGCCGCACGGGGTCGATATTTCCCGAAAGCGATGGGGGCGTCCCGGGCGGTGGACGGTGCAGTCGCTTACAATGGCGGCTGTTGACCGGTTGACTCCCATGACTTTGCAAACTACTCCGGCGCAGGCCGGCGCCGCGGACGCGTCCGCGCGCAAGACCGTCCAGGCCGATTCTTTCCTGACGCTGCACTACAGTATCGCCCTCGAGAACGGCACCGACGTGGTGAGCACGTTCGAGGAAAAGCCGGCCACGCTGCTGCTGGGCCAGGGCCAGCTGGCGCCCACGCTGGAGCAGGCGCTGCTGGGCATGCCCGAAGGCCAGCGCATGACGTACCGGCTGGACCCGGACCATGCGTTCGGCCCGCGCAATCCCGAACTGCTGCAGTGGGTCTCGCTGGCCACGCTGCGCGAGAACAGCTCGTTCGAGGAGGAATACACGCCGGGCGATCTCGTCGAGTTCAACGCGCCCGGCGGCGGCAAGTACGCCGGTGTGCTGAAGGAATACGGCGACACCGCGGCGCTCTTCGATTTCAACCACCCGCTGGCCGGACAGACGATCCTGTTCGACGTCCAGCTGATCGGAATTCTCTGATGTCTGTCGTGGCCCCCGACCCTACTACCGCCGCCGACGCGGAAATCCTGATGGCGCAGCCGCGCGGCTTCTGCGCCGGCGTGGACCGTGCCATCGAAATCGTCGAGCGCGCGCTGTCGCTGTTCGGCGCGCCGATCTACGTGCGCCATGAAATCGTGCACAACGCCTATGTGGTGGCCGATCTGCGCAAGAAGGGTGCGATCTTCATCGACGAACTCGATGAAGTGCCGGCCGGCTCCACGGTCATCTTCAGCGCGCACGGCGTGTCGAAGGAAGTGCGCGCGGACGCCACGCGGCGCGGCCTGACCGTGTTCGACGCCACCTGTCCGCTGGTGACCAAGGTCCACGTGGAAGTGGGCAAGATGCGCGCGGAAGGCTGCGAGATCATCATGATCGGCCACAAGGGGCACCCCGAGGTGGAAGGCACGATGGGCCAGTCCGAGCACGGCATGCTGCTGGTGGAATCGGTCGACGACGTGAAGCGGCTCGAGGTCAAGGACCCGGCCCAGCTTGCCTACGTCACGCAGACCACGCTGTCGGTGGACGAGACCGCCGAGATCGTGGCCGCGCTCAAGACGCGCTTCCCGCTGATCCGCGAGCCGAAGAAGCAGGACATCTGCTACGCGACGCAGAACCGCCAGGACGCCGTGAAGTTCATGGTGCCGCAGGTGGAAGTGGTCATCGTGGTGGGCAGCCCGAACAGCTCGAACTCCAACCGCCTGCGCGAGCTGGCGGACCGCCTGGGCGTGCCGGCCTACATGGTCGACGATCCCGACCAGCTCAAGCCCGAGTGGGTGGCCGGCAAGCGCCGGATCGGCCTGACCGCGGGCGCGTCGGCGCCCGAGGCGCTGGCCCAGGCGATCGTCGAGCGCCTGCGCACGTTCGGCGTGAAGAGCGTGCGCGCGCTGGAAGGCGTCGAGGAGAACATGTCGTTCCCGCTGCCGCGCGGCCTGGCCAGCGTGTCGGTCCAGTCCTGATCCCCGGCGGCCCTGCCGCCCTCGCTGTTTCCTGAACGCCGCTGGCCTGACCGCCAGCGGCGTTTTGCTTTTCCGGGCCGGTTGCACCGCCGCGGTGCGGCCGGTCGTACCCGCCCGCGCATACATTTGCCACCCGTCGGCGCGGGCGCCCTGCCGCGTGCGCGGCGCATTTGCGACGATTATCCCCGACCGGCTGTCCGGACACGCAGACAATATCAGGGTAATCCCGGGGAGTGGGGTTTTCCCTATTATGGTGCGGCGCTACATTCTGCACATTAGAGAACGCGCCCGGTATTTGGAATGAAATACCTAATTAATAGGACGGCATTATAGGTGGCGCCGGAAATGCTTGATTCAGCGCGCAAGCGGCTTCGCAGGCGCTGCAGGCATGATTCTTGAAAGCGTAGGAGACGGGTCTGCCAAGTGGGCGGAGATTGCCCCAATCTGTGCATTGGGGAAATTCCCTAGCTCAATTAGCGGGTAAATGGTTCAGGTTGTTGCGTCGCGTATTGCATCCGCAAAGAAAGGGGATACAATGCGCGCGTTTCAAATTGAAACTAAACAAAGGCGGTCCAGGGAATACGTCCGGGAGGCGTGTTATTTCCCTGTTTTTGTGAATCCTAGGAGATCACTCATGCAATTCACGTTTGCCAAGATTCTGCCGATCGCGGCCGCTGTGGCGCTGGTCGCTGCATGTGGCAAGAAGGAAGAAAAGCCGGCCGATGCGGCAGCATCCGCACCGGCAGCCGCCGCGGCCCCCGCCGCTGCCGCTGGTGGTGAAACCGTCGTCAAGATCGGCCACGCTGCGCCGCTGACGGGCGGCATTGCCCACCTTGGCAAGGACAACGAGAACGGCGCGCGCCTGGCCGTCGAGGAAGTGAACAAGACCGGTCTGGAGATCGGCGGCAAGAAGATCAAGCTGGAACTGGTTGGCGAAGACGACGCCGCCGACCCGAAGACCGGCACCGCCGTGGCGCAGAAGCTGGTGGATGCCAAGGTCGTGGCCGTGGTGGGCCACCTGAACTCGGGCGTGTCGATCCCGGCCTCGAAGATCTACAGCGATGCCGGCATCGTCCAGATCTCGCCGTCGTCGACCAACCCCGACTACACCAAGCAAGGCTTCAAGACGACCTACCGTGTGGTTGCCACCGACGCCCAGCAGGGCCCGGCACTGGCCAACTACGCCGCCAAGAGCCTGCAGGCCAAGAGCGTGGCCATCGTCGACGATGCCACCGCCTACGGCAAGGGCCTGGCCGACGAGTTCGAGAAGACCGCGAAGGCCGCCGGCGTGAACGTCGTGGCACGTGAAGCCACGAACGACAAGGCCACCGACTTCAAGGCCATCCTGACCAAGATCAAGGGCAAGAAGCCGGACGTGATCATGTACGGCGGCATGGACGCCACCGGCGGTCCGTTCGCCAAGCAGGCCAAGGAACTGGGCATCTCGTCGAAGATCGTCGGCGGTGACGGCGTCTGTACCGACAAGGTGGCTGAACTGGCCGGCGACGCCGTGACCAACATCATCTGCTCGGAAGCCGGCCTGGCCCTGTCCAAGATGGAAACCGGCGCCGACTTCGAGAAGCGCTACCAGGCCCGTTTCAACTCGCCGGTGCAGATCTACGCACCGTTCACCTATGACGCCGTCATGGTGATCGTGGATGCGATGAAGCGCGCCAACTCCGCCGAACCGGCAGCCATCCTGGCCGAAATGCCCAAGACGAACTACAAGGGCGTGATCGGCAACATCGCCTTCGACGAGAAGGGCGACATGAAGGAAGGCACCATCACGCTGTACGAGTACAAGGACAAGAAGAAGTCCGTCCTCGACGTCGTGAAGATGTAATCGGGCTTACCGGCCCCATCGAACGGCACCGTGAGTACCTTGCGGTGCCGTTCTTTTTAGTCTCGCCAACGTGTTATCAGCATCCTTACCATGGATGGAACAGGGCGGGCAGCACACCAGCAAACTCACTACCAACCTACCCGATCTATCCAACATTACCGTCCCTTCCCAAGGCATCCACACCATGCCGGCCGGAGCGGGGCTGAAGCAGGAGTTTTCATGGATATCTTTATCCAGCAGATCGTGAACGGTCTGGTGCTCGGCAGCATCTACGCGCTGATCGCACTGGGCTACACCATGGTCTACGGCATTCTGGGCATCATCAACTTCGCTCACGGCGACGTCCTGATGATTGGCGCGCTGACCGCTTTGTCGGCAATCATGGGGCTGCAGAAATTCGCCCCCGGCCTGCCCGAATGGCTGACGCTGGTGATCGCCACGCTGATCGCCATGCCCGTCTGTGCAGTGCTTGCCTACACGATCGAGCGGGTCGCCTACCGGCCGTTGCGCAATGCGCCGCGCCTGGCCCCGCTGATCACCGCGATCGGGGTCTCGATCATCCTCCAGACCATGGGGATGCTGATCTGGTCGCGCAACCCGCTGACGTTCCCGCAACTGCTGCCGTCGGAACCGATCGACATCGGCTCCACCGGCGCCACCATCACCGGCAAGGAAATGGTCATCATCGGCCTGGCCGTGATGGTCATGGCCGGCCTGCTGGCCCTGGTGAACCGCACCAAGCTCGGCCGCGCCATGCGCGCCACCGCCGAGAACCAGAAGGTGGCGGGCCTGATGGGCGTGAACCCCAACTTCGTGATCTCGGCCACGTTCATGATCGGCGCCACGCTGGCGGCGCTGGCTGGCGTGATGATGGCCACCAACTACGGCAACGCCCACTTCTACATGGGCTTCATCCCGGGCCTGAAGGCGTTCACCGCCGCGGTGCTGGGCGGCATCGGCAACCTGGCTGGCGCCATGGTGGGCGGCATGCTGCTGGGCCTGATCGAGGCACTGGGCGCCGGCTACATCGGCGACCTGACCAATGGCGTGTTCGGTTCGAACTACCAGGACGTGTTTGCTTTCATCGTGCTGATCACCGTGCTCGTGTTCCGTCCGTCCGGCATCATGGGCGAACGTGTGGCAGACCGCGCCTGAGGAGAGAGAATCCATGAATACCCCGATTCCATCCACGGCCGTGGCCGCGCCGTCGCGCGTGCCGGCCAAGACGCTGGCCGCGCTGCTGGTGTTCCTGGCGGTGGCGCTCTGCGCGCCGTTCTTCGTCCAGTCCTTTGGCGGCAACTACTGGGTGC
Source organism: Cupriavidus sp. SZY C1 (assembly GCF_032190535.1). NCBI lineage: Bacteria > Pseudomonadati > Pseudomonadota > Betaproteobacteria > Burkholderiales > Burkholderiaceae > Cupriavidus > Cupriavidus sp. SZY C1. Next base: position 644,719 of record NZ_JAUANU010000001.1, on the reverse strand, counting down.
GCGTGCTGGATTTCGCGCTGCTCTACATCATGCTGGCGCTGGGCCTGAACATCGTGGTCGGCTTTGCCGGCCTGCTTGACCTGGGCTACATCGCGTTCTACGCGGTGGGGGCCTACAGCATGGCGCTGCTCGGGTCGCCGCACCTGGCCAACCAGTTCGAGTGGATCCAGCAACTGGCGCCGAACGGCGTCCACCTCACGATGTGGCTGGTACTGCCCATCGCGGTGCTGATCGCGGCCACGTTCGGCGTGCTGCTGGGCGCGCCCACGCTGAAGCTGCGCGGCGACTACCTGGCCATCGTGACGCTGGGCTTTGGCGAGATCATCCGCATCTTCATGAACAACCTGGACCGTCCGGTCAACATCACCAACGGCCCCAAGGGCATCACGGCGGTAGACCCGGTGCACATCTTCGGCTTCGACTTCTCGAAATCGCACGAGATCTTCGGGATGAAGTTCACGCCGGTGTTCATGTACTACTACCTGCTGGTGTTCCTGGTCATCGTGATCGTGTTCATCTGCCTGCGCCTGCAGAACTCGCGGATCGGCCGCGCGTGGGTGGCCATCCGTGAAGACGAGATCGCCGCCAAGGCCATGGGCATCAACACCCGCAACATGAAGCTGCTGGCGTTTGCCATGGGTGCGTCGTTCGGCGGCGCCTCGGGCGCGGTGTTCGGCGCGTTCCAGGGTTTCGTGTCGCCGGAATCGTTCACGCTGTGGGAATCGATCTACATCCTGGCCATCGTGGTGCTGGGCGGCATGGGCCATATCCCGGGCGTGATCCTGGGCGGCATCCTGCTGGTGGGTTTCCAGGAACTGCTGCGCGTCGTGGCGGAACCGATGCAGACCGGCCTGTTCGGCCACGTGATCGTCGATGCCGAAGTGCTGCGCCAGCTTCTGTTCGGCCTGGCGCTGGTGGTGGTGATGCTGTATCGCCCGGCCGGCATCTGGCCGTCCCCGCGCAAGGAAGACCGCCCGGTGGTGCGCCGCGCGGGCAGCGTGGGCCGTTTCTGAACAGGAGGACAACATGAGCCAATCCGAATTCCTCCTGTCCGTACAGGGGGTCAACAAGCGTTTCGGCGGCCTGCAGGCGCTGTCCGATGTGGGCCTGCAGATCAAGCCCGGTGAAATCTACGGCCTGATCGGCCCCAACGGCGCGGGCAAGACCACGTTCTTCAACGTGATCACCGGCCTGTACACGCCCGATTCGGGCGAGTTCGTGCTGAACGGCGCGCCGTACCAGCCCACGGCCGTCCACGAGGTGGCCCGCACCGGCATCGCGCGCACGTTCCAGAACATCCGCCTGTTCGGCGACATGACCGCGCTGGAAAACGTGATGGTGGGCCGCCACGTGCGGACCAAGGCCGGCATCTTCGGCGCCGTGTTCCGCCCGCCCGCGGTGCGCCGCGAGGAAGAGGGCATCGAGGACATGGCCCACGACCTGCTGGACTACGTGGGCATTGGCAAGTACGCCAATTTCACGTCGCGCAACCTGTCGTACGGCCACCAGCGCCGCCTGGAAATCGCCCGCGCGCTGGCCACCGAGCCCAAGCTGCTGGCGCTGGACGAACCGGCCGCCGGCATGAACGCGACCGAGAAGGTGGAGCTGCGCGGCCTGCTGGAGAAGATCCGCAACGATGGCAGGACCATCCTGCTGATCGAGCACGACGTGAAGCTCGTGATGGGCCTGTGCAACCGGCTGACCGTGCTGGACTACGGCAAGGTCATCGCCCAGGGCCTGCCGCACGAAGTCCAGAACAATCCTGCCGTGATCGAGGCCTACCTCGGCGCGTCGGCGCACTAAGGCGGGAGAGACGCAACATGACACAGACGATTCTCAAGATTTCCGGCCTGAAGGTGGCCTACGGCGGCATCCAGGCCGTCAAGGGCGTGGACCTGGAGATCCAGGACGGCGAACTGGTGACGCTGATCGGCGCCAACGGCGCCGGCAAGACCACCACGATGAAGGCCATCACCGGCCTGCAGGGCTGGGCCGGCGGCGACGTGGAGTACATGGGCAAGTCCATCAAGGGCGTGCCCAGCTACACGCTGCTCAAGCAGGGCCTGGCGATGGTGCCGGAAGGCCGCGGCGTGTTCGCGCGCATGACGATCACCGAGAACCTGCAGATGGGCGCGTACACGCGCAACGACGAGGCCGGCATCAAGGCCGACATCGACCGCATGTTCGAGACCTTTCCGCGCCTGAAGGAACGCGCCAACCAGCTTGCCGGCACGATGTCCGGCGGCGAGCAGCAGATGCTGGCCATGGCGCGCGCGCTGATGAGCCAGCCCAAGCTGCTGCTGCTGGACGAGCCGTCGATGGGCCTCTCGCCGATCATGGTCGAGAAGATCTTCGAGGTGGTGCGCACCGTGTCGGCCCAGGGTGTGACCGTGCTGCTGGTGGAGCAGAACGCCCGCCTGGCGCTGCAGGCCGCCCACCGCGGCTACGTGATGGAGTCCGGCCTGATCACGATGAGCGGCGACGCCAAGCAGATGCTGGACGACCCGAAGGTGCGCGCCGCGTACTTGGGGGAATAAGCGGGCCAGCCGTCGGTGGGTCTGCTCCCCTCTCCCGCATGCGCGAAAGCGGCCAGGGGAGAGGGCGGGCAGTACAAGCTGCAAGGGCCGTCGGCAAGCACCAAAAAAAACGCCTCGCAACCGCGAGGCGTTTCTCATTGCCGGACCACTCCGGCCGAGGCTCAGGCTCAGCCCAGCTTCTTCAGCAGCTCGCGCAGCATGCCGATCATCTGGTCGATTTCCTCGCGCGTCACGTTCAGGGCCGGCATGAAGCGCAGCAGGTTCGGGCGCGGGGCGTTCAGCAGCAGGCCGGTCGGGTTCATCTCGCGGGCTTCTTCCACGATCTGCGGGCCGATGTCCTTGCCCAGCACCAGCGCGCGCAGCAGGCCCTCGCCGCGCTCGCCGCCCAGGCCGAACTCGGCCGACAGCGCCAGCAGCTGCTCGCGCAGGTAGGCGCCCTTGGCCTTCACGTCGTCCAGGAAGCCCGGCGCGGTCAACTGGGCGATCACCGAGCTGCCGACGGCCGTCATCAGCGGGTTGCCGTTGTAGGTGCCGCCCTGGTCGCCGGCCTCGAAGCTGGCCACGTCGGCCTTGCAGAGCAGGGCCGACAGCGGCACGCCGCCGCCAATGCCCTTGCCCAGCGTCATGATGTCCGGCTCCACGCCCGACAGCTCGTACGCGAACAGCGTGCCGCAGCGGCCACAGCCGGTCTGCACTTCATCGACGATGAACAGCAGCTTGTGCTTGTCGGCCAGCGCGCGCAGGCCCTGCATGAACTCGCGGCTGGCCGGGATCACGCCGCCTTCGCCCTGCACCGGCTCCAGCATGATGCCGACGGTCTTGTCGGTGATCAGCTTTTCCACCGATGCCAGGTTGTTCAGCTCGGCCTTCGGAAAGCCCGGCACCTGCGGCGCGAAGATGGTGTCCCAGCCGGCCTTGCCCGACGCGCTCATCGTCGCCAGCGTGCGGCCGTGGAAACTGTGGTCCATCGTGATGATCTCGAACGCGCCGTTCTTGTGCTTGCGGCCCCATTTGCGCGCCAGCTTGATCGCGCCCTCGTTGGCCTCGGCGCCGCTGTTGGCAAAGAAGACCTTGTCGAAGCAGCTGTTGTCGGTCAGCTGGCGGGCCAGCTTCAGCATCGGCTCGTTGTAGAACGCCGGGCTGGGGTTCAGCAGCTTGCGCGCCTGCTGCTCCAGCGCCTGGATCATGCCCTCGTTCGAGTGGCCCAGCGCGTTGACGGCCCAGCCTTGCACGAAGTCCAGGTATCGCTTGCCGTTATGGTCCGTCAGCCACGATCCCTTGCCTTCCGTGAAGACCAGTTCGGGGCGGTTGGTGATGTACATCAGCGATTGGACGGGATACTCGGCAAATGCCATGGCGGACTCCTGGGGTCGGCATGAAACGATGGACGGACAAAAGCAAAAAGCCACGGGGGATGCCCGTGGCTTGTTGACCTGAACAGACGCTGTCGACGGTCAGCCGCGCGGCACCCCGGAGGGGAGCAACGTACGAGCGCGGCGTCGGAGGATGGCGGTGTTCATGGCGGCCAATATAAGACGCATGCGTCCGGGTGTCAAAGCGAAATTTGGCAGACCCGGGTGGCATTGTTGTGTCGGCGGAACGGCCCGGCCCGCGCGTCAGGCGGCCCCGGCCGGGTGCAGGTCGGCCTCGGACGTGAACGAATCGGCAAAGAACGCGTCCTCGTGCAGCCGGCACTGGGCCGTGAAATCGGCCCGGGCGGCGTTGACCATGACCGGGGCGCCGCAGGCGTAGACCTCGTGGCCGGACAGGTCCGGATGGTCGGCGATCACGGCCTGGTGGACAAAGCCCGTGCGGCCGGTCCAGTTGTCTTCCGGCCGGGCGTCGGACACCACGGGCACGTAGCGGAAGTTCGGCAGGTCGCGCGCCCACTGCTCGCACAGCGCGTGCATGTACAGGTCCTGCGGGCGGCGGCCGCCCCAGTACAGCGTCATCGGTCGCGTGATGCCGGTGTAGGCGGCGTGCTCGACGATGGCCTTGATCGGCGCGAAGCCGGTGCCCGACGCCAGCAGGATGATCGGGCTGTCCGATTCCTCGCGCAGGAAGAAGCTGCCCAGCGGGCCTTCGAAGCGCAGGATGTCGCGCTCCTTCATCGCCGGCATGCCTTCCTTGGCGCCGAACACGTAGTCGGTGAACGCGCCGCCGGGCATGTGGCGGATGTGCAGTTCGATCGGGCCTTCCTCGTGCGGCGGCGTGGCAATCGAGTAGCTGCGCCGCTTGCCGTCGCGCAGCAGGAATTCCACGTACTGGCCGGCCAGGAACTGCATGCGCTCGGTGGCCGGCAACTGGAGCTTGATCGCGATCACGTCATCGGCCAGCCGTTCCATGGTACTGACGCGGCACGGGATCTTCTTGATGGGGATGTCGCCGGCGCCATGCACCTCGCGGCATTCGATCGTGATGTCGGACGTGGCGTTGGCGCAGCAGAACAGCGCGCGGCCCTCGGTCTTTTCCTGCGCCGTCAGTGCCGAGGCAGCGTGGTCGCCCTGCTGGATCGTGCCTTCGACGACACGGCCCTTGCAGGACCCGCAGGCGCCGTTCTTGCAGCCGTAGGGCAGGCCGATGCTATGGCGCAGCGCGGCGCCCAGGATGGTTTCGTCGGCGGCCACTTCGAACTTGTGGCCACTCGGCATGACGGTAACTTGATAAGCCATAATCGGGTCTATGAACCAAATTCTGTCGCCGCAAGCGGCGTTGTCTTCCCCTCGGGGCGTCCGGCGTCGTCGGCTCGGCCGGCCGCGCCTGCTGATCGTGGGCTGCGGCGACGTGGGCACCCGCATCCTGCGGGAGCTGGCCACGCGCATGCGCGTGTTCGCCGTCACGTCGCAACCGGCCCGGCGGGCCGAGCTGCGCGCGGCCGGCGCGGTGCCGCTGGTGGCGGACCTGGATCGTCCCGCCACGCTGGCGCGGCTGTCGCGCCTGGCGGACCGGGTCATCAACCTGGCGCCGCCGCCCGGCCTGGGCGAGGGCGATCCGCGCACACGGGCCTTGCTGGCCGCCCTGCGGCGCACCGCGTGGCGCCGGGCGCGCACTGCACGCTTCGGCCCCGGCCCCGGCGAGGCCGCCATTCTACCCGAGCGGGGCTGGCACCGCGCGTTCGAAGCGTCCGCGCGCCATCGGGCCAACGGGGCCTTCGTCTACGCCAGCACGACCGGCGTCTACGGCGACCGCGGCGGCGCCCGCGTGCAGGAATTCCACGCGGTACGCCCGCAGACCGCCCGCGCGCGCCGGCGCGTGGCGGCGGAGTCGGCGGTGCGCGCGTTCGGCCGCGACGCCGGCTGGCGCGCCAGCATCGTCCGCATCCCGGGTATCTATGCCGACGACCGCCTGCCCGTGGCGCGGCTGCACAAGCGCACCCCGGCGCTGGCGCCGCAGGACGACGTCTACACCAGCCACATCCACGCCGACGACCTCGCGCGCGCGATGATCGCCGCGCTCTGGCGCGGCCGGCCCCAGCGGGTGGTCCACGCCAGCGACGACACCGAACTGCGCATGGCCGACTATTTCGACCTCGTGGCCGACCGCAAGGGGCTGCCCCGCCCGCCCCGCATCAGCCGGCAGCAGGCCCGCGAGACCATCGATCCCACGCTGCTGAGCTTCATGAGCGAATCCCGCCGGCTGGACAACCGCCGGCTGAAGCGCGAGCTGCGGCTCAGGCTGCGGTATCCGACCGTGGCGGCGTTCTTCGATCGCTGAGCGGCGCCCGCTGGCTGGTTTGCTCCCCAGGCACGACACTTGCCACGCTTCCGTCACGCCACCCTGTCTATACAGCCACGGTGCGCCGGACGGATGTCCATGCTTCCACCCGGTGCACCGCCACCCGCTGATGCACCCAGAAAGGGCGCCAGCACCCGCATAGCGGACGATGCACTTTGCCGGCGCCCGGGGTAAACACCGGGTTGGTCTTGTATATACAGGTTTGCTAGAGTGCCCGTCAGGCCGAGCGCGGACACAGCGCCGCCTGGTCCAGGAGACGGGACCCACATCCAGAAAAGACCCAACGGGAGCCGACAGCATGAAGCTGCACCGCCGCGCCGCATTGACCCTTTCCGCCTTGGCATTCGCCACGCTGGCCGCCGCCCCGGCCCAGGCCCAGAACACGCCGGTTGCCATCGGCATGAGCGGCTGGACCGGCTTCGCGCCGCTGTCGCTGGCCGACAAGGCCGGCATCTTCAAGAAGCACGGGGTGGACGTGGAGATCAAGATGATCCCGCAGAAGGACCGGCACCTGGCGCTGGCCTCGGGCGCGATCCAGTGCGCGGCGACCACGGTCGAGACGCACGTGGCGTGGAATGCCAATGGCGTGCCGATTACGCAGATCGTCCAGCTCGACAAGTCGTACGGCGCCGACGGCCTGGCCGTGCGCGGCGACGTGAAGTCGTTTGCCGACCTCAAGGGCAAGACCATCGGCGTCGATGCGCCGGGTACCGCGCCGTACTTCGGCCTGGCGTGGATGCTGAAGAAGAACGGCATGACGCTGAAGGACGTCAAGCTGACCACGCTGTCGCCGCAGGCCGCCGCGCAGGCGTTCGTGGCCGGCCAGAACGACGCGGCGATGACCTACGAGCCGTACCTGTCCACGGTGCGCGCCAACCCGGACAAGGGCCGCATCCTGGCCACCACGCTCGACTATCCGATGGTGACCGATACGCTGGGCTGCGCGCCCAAGTGGCTCAAGGACAATCCCAAGGCCGCGCAGGCGCTGGTCGACAGCTACTTCGAGGCGCTGGAGCTGATCCGCAAGGAGCCGGAAAAATCCAACGAGATCATGGGCGCGGCGGTCAAGCAGACCGGCGAGCAGTTTGCCAAATCGTCGTCGTACCTGCGCTGGCAGGACAAGGCGGCGAACCAGAAATTCTTCTCGGGCGAGCTGGCCAGCTTCAGCAAGGAAGCGGCCGACGTGCTCAAGGACATCGGCGTGATCCGCCAGGTGCCCGACGTGACGGCGCTCTATGACGCCCGGTTCCTCAAGTAAGCGGGAGGCCACGATGTCGCAAGCCTCCACCACGCAGGCGCCCGCGCCCATCGTCGCCGCGGCGGCCGACTGCGCGCCGCGCGCCCGCCATCCGTGGCTGTCGCCGCTGGTGCCCGTGTCGTCGCGGGCCCGCTGGATGCTCGGCCTGTCGTTCTTCGTGCTGTTCCTTGGCGTCTGGGCGGCCGCCACGCTGGGCGGATTCGTGTCGCGCACGTTCCTGGCCGATCCGCTGACGATGGCCAACGAAGGCTGGCTGCTGTTCACGCAGTACGGCTTCATCGGCGACATCGGCATGACGGTCTGGCGCGTGGTGGGCGGCTTCGTGCTGGCGGCCGTGCTGGCCGTGCCGCTGGGCATCCTGATGGGGTCGTACAAGGCGGCCGAGGCGTTTTTCGAGCCGTTCGTGTCGTTCTGCCGCTACCTGCCGGCATCGGCGTTCATCCCGCTGCTGATCCTCTGGGCCGGCATCGGCGAGACGCAGAAGCTGCTGGTCATCTTCATCGGCTCGTTCTTCCAGATCGTGCTGATGGTGGCGGTGACCGTGGGCGGCGCGCGCAAGGACCTGGTGGAGGCGGCCTACACGCTGGGCGCCACGCCGCGCGGCATCGTCCGGCGCGTGCTGATTCCGGGCGCGGCGCCCGAGATTGCCGAGACGCTGCGGCTGGTGCTGGGCTGGGCCTGGACCTACGTGATCGTGGCGGAGCTGATCGGCTCGTCGTCGGGCATCGGCCACATGATCACCGACAGCCAGGCGCTGCTGAACACTGGCCAGATCATCTTCGGCATCATCGTGATCGGCTGCATCGGGCTGGTGTCCGACCTTGTCTTCAAGCTGGCCAACCAGCGCCTGTTCCCGTGGAGTTCGATCAAATGAGCGCGCTGTCGATCCAGCAGGTTTCTCGTACTTTCGCCAATCCGAACGGGGGCAGCACGCAGGCGCTGCTGCCGGTGGACTTCGAGGTGCGCGACAACGATTTCGTGACGATCCTGGGTCCGTCGGGCTGCGGCAAGTCCACGCTGCTGCGCATCGTGGCCGGGCTCGATGCGCCCAGCGGCGGCCGGGTGCTGCTGGACGGCCAGCCCGTGGCCGGCCCCGGCGCCGACCGCGGCATGGTGTTCCAGTCGTACACGCTGTTTCCGTGGCTGACCATCGAGCAGAACGTCCGCTTTGGCCTGCGCGAGCGCGGCATGAGCCTGGCCGAGCAGAAGGAGCGTAGCGATTTCTTTATTTCGCGCGTCGGGCTGCGCGGTTTCGAGCAGCACTATCCGAAGCAGTTGTCGGGCGGCATGCAGCAGCGCACGGCAATTGCGCGCGCGCTGGCCAACGACCCGAAGATCCTGCTGCTCGACGAGCCGTTCGGCGCGCTGGACAACCAGACGCGCGTGCTGATGCAGGAGCTGCTGCTGGGCATCTGGGAATCGCACCGCAAGACGGTACTATTCGTCACGCACGATATCGACGAGGCCATCTTCATGGCCAACCGCGTGGCGGTCTTTTCCGCGCGGCCCGGTCGGATCAAGAGCGAGATCGCGGTGGATTTTCCCCATCCGCGCCATTACACGATCAAGACGTCGCCCGAGTTCTCCGTGCTCAAGGCACGGCTCACCGAGGAGATTCGCGCCGAGGCCATGGCTTCGGCCGAACACTGACCGGGCAGCCCGCAGACCCATCCATGAATTCGTCCGCCCATCCGGCAGCCCACCCCGCGGCGCCCGCCCCCGCCTCCAACGCCCCGGCCGCGCTGTACCAGCAGGTCAAGGAATACATCGCGCGCCAGATCCAGAGCGGCGCGTGGCAGCCGGGCGACCGCGTGCCGTCCGAGCAGGAGCTGGTGAACCGGTTCTCGGTGTCGCGCATGACGGTCAACCGTGCGCTGCGCGAGCTGTCGGAGCAGGGCAGGGTGGTGCGCGTGGCCGGCGTGGGCACGTTCGTGGCCGAGCACAAGCCGCAGTCCACGCTGCTGTCGGTGGTCAACCTGCAGGACGAGATCCGCATGCGCGGGCACGACTATGCGTGCGACGTGATCCTGGTGGAGCGCGTGTCCGCGTCGATCGAGGTGGCCGCCGCGCTGGAGCTGCGCACCGGCGAATCGGTCTACCACTCGATCTGCATTCACCGCGAGGACGGCGTGCCGGTGCAGCTGGAAGACCGCTACGTGAACCCGCGCGTGGCGCCCGATTTCATCACGCAGGACTTTGCCGATACCCAGCCCGGCGAATACCTGCTGCGCAACGTGCCGTACGACCAGGTCGAGCATGTGGTCGACGCCATCGCCGCCACGCCCGAGCAGGCCGCGCAGCTGGAAATGCCGCCCACCCAGCCGTGCCTGCTGCTGACGCGCCGCACGTGGACCAGTGGCGTACCGGTCACGTTCGTGCGATGCCTGCATCCCGGCAACCGGTACCGGCTGGGCAGCCGCTTTCGCGCCGACGGCAATCCCGCCTTCGGCTAGGACAAGAAGCCCGAGGGCCGGCCAGAAACCGGTCCACGGGTTTATTTTTCGACTAACCTGTATAGACAGGCTCATACAACAAGCCACTACCCGAGGCGCCGCAACATGACCGCAGATTCCCGCCCCCTCCTGACCCTGAACCCCGGCCACGTGACGCTGGACGACCTGCGCCGCATCCATCGTGGCGAAGTGCGCCTGGCGATGGCCGACGCCGCCTGGGCCGGCGTGCGCGCCGCGCAGGCCACCGTGCAGGACATCATCGACGCCGACGCCGTGGTCTACGGCATCAACACCGGCTTCGGCAAGCTGGCCCAGTCGCGCATCGCGCACGACAAGCTGGCTGAGCTACAGCGCAACCTGGTGCTGTCGCACAGCGTGGGCACCGGCCCCGACCTGGCGCCGGACACCGTGCGGCTGATCCTGGCGATCAAGGCCGTGAGCCTGGCGCGCGGCCATTCGGGCGTGCGTCCCGAACTGATCGAGGCGCTGCTGGCGCTGGCCAACCACGGCGTCACGCCGTGCATCCCGGCCAAGGGGTCGGTCGGCGCGTCGGGCGATCTGGCGCCGCTGGCGCATATGTCGTGCACGCTGATCGGCGTGGGCGACGTGCTGGTCGATGGCCGCCGCGTGCCGGCCGCGCAGGGGCTGGAACACGCGGGGCTGCGGCCGTTCACGCTGGGGCCCAAGGAAGGGCTGGCGCTGCTCAACGGCACCCAGGTGTCCACCGCGCTGGCGCTGGCTGGCCTGTTCGCGGCCGAGGACACCTTCGCCGCCGGGCTGGTGGCCGGCGCGCTGTCGCTGGAAGCCATCAAGGGCTCGGTCAAGCCGTTCGACGCCCGCATCCACGCGGCGCGCGGCCAGGCCGGCCAGATCGCCGTGGCCGGCGCCGTGCGTGCGATGCTGGACGGCAGCGACATCGTCGACTCCCACAAGACCTGCGGCCGCGTGCAGGACCCGTATTCGATCCGCTGCCAGCCGCAGGTGATGGGTGCCTGCCTGGACAACCTCGCGCACGCCGCCCGCATCCTGCGCATCGAGGCCAACGCCGCGTCGGACAACCCGCTGGTCTTCTCCGAGCAGGGCGACGTGGTGTCGGGCGGCAACTTCCACGCGGAGCCGGTGGCCTTCGCGGCCGACATCCTGGCGCTGGCCATCGCCGAAATCGGCGCGATCTCCGAGCGCCGGCTGGCGCTGCTGCTCGATACGGGCCTGTCCGGCCTGCCGCCGTTCCTGGTGCGCGATGGCGGCCTGAACTCGGGCTTCATGATCGCGCAGGTCACGGCGGCGGCGCTGGCGTCGGAAAACAAGTCGCTGGCGCACCCGTCCAGCGTCGACAGCCTGCCCACGTCGGCCAACCAGGAAGACCACGTGTCGATGGCCACCTACGGCGCCCGCCGCCTGGGCGACATGGCCGCCAACACGGCCGTGATCGTCGGCATCGAGGCCATGGCGGCCGCGCAGGGCATCGAATTCCACCGCCCGCTCAAGTCGTCGCCGCTGGTGGAGCAGGAACTGGCCCGCATCCGCAGCCGCGTGGCGTTTGTCGAGCAGGACCGCTACCTGGCGCCCGACATCGAGGCGATGAAGCAGTGGGTGGTACAGGGCGACGCCGGCGCCGGCTGGCCCCCCGCCGTCCGCGACATCCTGCCCACCAACGCCGCAGCCTGACATCCGAACCCCTTCGCAGAGACACGAGACCGCCATGAACGCCAACGAACGCCAATTCACCGACACCGCGCGCGGCCAGCGCGAGATCCGCGCCCCGCGCGGCAGCAAGCTCCACTGCAAGAACTGGCTGATCGAGGCCGCGTACCGCATGATCCAGAACAACCTCGACCCCGACGTGGCCGAGCGCCCGCAGGACCTGGTGGTCTACGGCGGCATCGGCAAGGCCGCGCGCAACTGGGAATGCTTCGACGCCATCCTGGACAGCCTGCGCCGGCTGGGGGAGGACGAATCGCTGCTGGTGCAGTCGGGCAAGCCGGTGGGCGTGTTCCGCACCCATGCCGACGCCCCGCGCGTGCTGATCGCCAACTCCAACCTCGTGCCGCACTGGGCCACCTGGGACAAGTTCAACGAACTGGACCGCGCCGGGCTGATGATGTTCGGCCAGATGACGGCCGGCTCGTGGATCTACATCGGCACGCAGGGCATCGTGCAGGGCACGTTCGAGACGTTCGTCGAGGCCGGCAACCAGCACTATGGCGGCGACCTGACCGGCAAGTGGATCCTGACCGCCGGGCTGGGCGGCATGGGCGGCGCGCAGCCGCTGGCCGGCGTGCTGGCCGGCGCGTGCGTGCTGGCGATCGAGTGCCAGGAGTCGCGCATCGACTTCCGCATCCGCACGCGCTACCTGGACAAGAAGGCCACCACGCTCGACGAGGCGCTGGCGATGATCGAGTCGGCCACCCGGCAGGGCCAGGCCATCTCGGTGGGCCTGCTCGGCAACGCGGCCGAGATCGTCCCGGAACTGGCGCGCCGGGCGCAGGCCGGTGGCATGCGGCCGGACATCGTGACCGACCAGACGTCGGCGCACGACGTCATCAACGGCTACCTGCCCGAAGGCTGGACTGTCGCGCAGTGGGAAGACCTGCGCGTGCGCGACCCGAAGGCCGTCGAGGCCGCCGCGCGCCAGTCCATCGTCAAGCACGTGCAGGCGATGCTGGCCTTCCAGCAGATGGGCGTGCCGACCGTTGACTACGGCAACAACATCCGCCAGGTGGCGTTCGAGGAAGGCGTGCAGAACGCGTTCGACTTCCCCGGCTTCGTGCCGGCCTATATCCGCCCGCTGTTCTGCCGTGGCAAGGGGCCGTTCCGCTGGGTGGCGCTGTCGGGCGACCCCGAGGACATCTACAAGACCGACGCCAGGATGAAGGAGCTGTTCCCGGACGACAAGCCGCTGCACCGCTGGCTGGACATGGCGCGCGACCGCATCGCGTTCCAGGGCCTGCCGTCGCGCATCTGCTGGGTGGGGCTGGACGAGCGCCACCGCGCCGGGCTGGCGTTCAACGAGATGGTGCGCAACGGCGAACTGAAGGCGCCGGTCGTGATCGGGCGCGACCACCTGGACTGCGGCTCGGTGGCGTCGCCGAACCGGGAGACCGAGGCGATGCGCGATGGGTCCGACGCGGTGTCCGACTGGCCGCTGCTCAACGCGCTGCTGAACACGGCCGGCGGCGCCACGTGGGTCAGCCTGCATCACGGCGGCGGCGTGGGCATGGGGTTCTCGCAGCACGCCGGCGTGGTCATCGTCTGCGACGGCACCGAGGCCGCCGACCGCCGCATCGCACGCGTGCTCTGGAACGACCCGGCCACGGGCGTGATGCGCCATGCCGACGCGGGCTACGACATCGCCATCGCCTGCGCGCAGGAAAAGGGCCTGAACCTGCCGATGGTGAACCGCTGATGCGCGCCACGCCGTTCACGCTGGACGCCATCGCGCCCACGCCGTGGAAGAACGGCGGCGGCAGCACGCGCGAGATTGCCGTGTGGCCGCCCGGCGCGGGCATGGACACCTTCGACTGGCGGATCAGCGTGGCCGACATCGCCACGGACGGCCCGTTCTCGGCCTTTCCGGGCATCGACCGCCAGATCGTGCTGATGGAAGGCGCGGGCGTGCACCTGCAGGCGCACGACGACTCGTTCTGCCACAAGCTCGTGCGCGTGGGCGAGCCGTTCGCGTTCTCCGGCGACACGGCCGTGCACGCCACGCTGGTGGACGGCCCCACGCGCGACTTCAACGTGATGACCCGGCGCGGCACCTGTCGCGCCGACCTATCGACGATGCATGCGCCATTCACGACCGGTTCGGCCGATGGGGCCGATGGCGCCGATGCCACCGTGCTGCTGCTGGCGTTGCGCGGCGCGTGGCAGGCCGGCGACGGCCAGCGGCTGGCGGCCGGCGCGGGCATGCTGGTGCCGGCCGGCCTGCCGGCCATCGCCTGGCAACCGGCCGAACCTTCCGCGCTGTGCCTGCGCGTGACCTTGCTTGGGGAGCGGGACCGATGAACATCCACGACGCGCCGTCCGCCGACGGCGTCTGGCATCACTGCCACCTGCTGCCCGACGGCGACCCGGACCGCGCGATCCGCGACGGCGCGCTGGTCGTCGAGCATGGCCGGGTGGCCTGGGTCGGCGCGCACGCCGCGCTGCCGGGCGACTTTGCGCACCTGGACCGCCACGACGCCGGCGGGGCGTGGATCACGCCTGGGCTGGTCGATTGCCACACGCACCTGGTCTACGGTGGCCAGCGGGCCGACGAGTTCGCGATGCGGCTGGCCGGCGCCAGCTACGAGGACATCGCGCGCGCCGGCGGCGGCATCGTGTCCACCGTGCGCGCCACGCGCGAGGCCGACGAGGCCACGCTGCTCGCGCAGTCGGCCGTGCGGCTGCAGGCGCTGCTGGCCGAGGGCGTGACGGCCATCGAGATCAAGTCCGGCTACGGGCTGTCGCTGGACGCCGAGCGCAAGCAGTTGCGCGTAGCGCGGCAACTGGGCGAAGCGTTCGGCGTGACCGTCCACACCACGTTCTTGGGCGCCCACGCGCTGCCGCCCGAGTACGCGGGGCGCGCCGACGACTATATCGACCTGGTCTGCGGCACGATGCTGCCGGCGCTGGCCGAAGAGGGGCTGGTTGACGCGGTGGATGCGTTTTGCGAGGGCATCGGCTTCTCGCCGGCGCAGACCGCGCGCGTGTTCGACGCCGCCGCGCGCCACGGGCTGCCGGTCAAGGTCCATGCCGAACAGCTGAGCAACCTGGGCGGCGCGGCGCTGGCCGCGCGGCACCGCGCGCTGTCGGCCGACCATCTCGAACACCTGGACGAAGCCGGCGTGGCCGCGATGGCCCAGGCCGGCACCGTGGCCGTGCTGCTGCCCGGCGCCTACTACTTCCTGCGCGACACGCACCTGCCGCCGCTGGCGCTGCTGCGCCAGTACGGCGTGCCGGTCGCCATCTCGACCGACCACAACCCGGGCACGTCGCCCACCACGTCGCTGCTGCTGATGATGAACATGGCCTGCACGCTGTTCCGCATGACCGTGCCGGAGGTACTGGCCGGCGTCACCACGCACGCCGCGCGTGCGCTGGGCGCGGCCGACCGGCATGGCTGCCTGGCCCCCGGCCGCGCCGCCGACTTTGCGCTCTGGCGCGTGGCATCGCCGGCGGAACTCGCGTACTGGTTCGGCCGCAATCCGTGTGCCGGCGTGGTGCGGCGGGGCAGGGTGTTCCGATGAACGCCGGCCAACTGTTCGCGCGCGACGCGCTGCTGCCCGATGGCTGGGCCCGCGACGTGCTGCTGGGATGGGATGCGCAGGGCGCGTTCACCAGCGTGATGGCCGGCGCCGCGCCCGCGCCCGGCGTGCCGCAGGCGGCGGGGCCAGTGCTGCCGGGCATGCCGAACCTGCACTCGCATGCGTTCCAGCGCGGATTTGCCGGGCTGACCGAGTACCGCACCGTGTCGCCCGACGGCGACGATCCGGCCGGCGCCGATTCGTTCTGGAGCTGGCGCACGCTGATGTACCGCTTTGCGCTGCGCGTGGGGCCCGATGCGCTGGAAGCCATCGCCACGCAGCTCTATATCGAAATGCTGCGCGCGGGCTATACCAGCGTCTGCGAATTCCACTACGTCCACCATGATCCGGACGGCCGGCCCTATGCCGACCGGGCCGAAATGTCGCTGCGGCTGCTGCGCGCCGCGCAGGCCGCCGGCATCGGCATGACGCTGCTGCCGGTGCTGTACCAGACCGCCGGCTTTGGCGAGCAGCCCGCGCAGGCCGACCAGCGCCGCTTTCTGCACGATACCGATGCCATGCTGGCGCTGCTGGAACGGCTGGCGCCGCACTGCGCCGCCTATGGCGCGCGGCTGGGGCTGGCGCCGCATTCGCTGCGCGCGGTGCCGCCGCGCAGCCTGGCGCAGGCGGTGGCCGCGCTGCACGCAATGGACGCCACGGCGCCGGTGCATATCCACATCGCCGAGCAGCAGAAGGAGGTGGACGACTGCCTGGCGGCCACCGGCGTGCGGCCCGTGCAATGGCTGCTCGACCATGCGTCCGTGGACGCGCGCTGGTGCCTGGTGCACGCCACGCACATGGACTGGGACGAGCGGCGCCGGCTGGCGCGCAGCGGCGCGGTGGCCGGCATCTGCCCGACCACCGAGGCCAACCTGGGCGATGGCGTGTTCGACGCCGCGCCGTACCTGGCGCAGCAGGGCGCGTGGGGCATCGGCTCGGACAGCCATGCCAGCGTCAGCGTGGCCGAGGAACTGCGCACGTTCGAATACGGCCAGCGGCTGGGCCTGCAGCGCCGCAACGTGCTGGCGTCGGCCGCGCACCCGCAGGTGGCGGACCGGCTGTGGCTGGAAGCGGTGTCCGGCGGCGCGCAGGCCGCGGCGCGGCCGGTGGCCGGGCTGGCGGCAGGCCAGCGTGCCGACTTCATCGTGCTGGACGGCCAGCACCCGACGCTGGCCGGGCTGGATGGCACCCAGGCGCTGGCGACCCACGTGTTCGCCAGCCACGGGCATGAGACACTAGCGGAAGTCCGCACGGGCGGCACGTGCCGCGTGCAGCACGGCGTGCATCGGGATCAGGCCGATGCCGGCCGGTTGTTCGCCGAGGCGCGCGCCCGTCTGCTGGCGGACTGACGCGCCGCCGGCCCGTCCTCGTTACAAAAGCCTCAGAGACACAAAGCCCCCACGATGTCCTCCTCCTTCCGCACCGATACTCCCGCCTTCACGCTGCATCGCGGCACGCGCCCGCTGCTGGTGTCGATGCCGCACGTCGGCACCCACGTACCCGCCGGGCTGGCCGCGCGCCTGACGCCCGAGGCCCGCTCCGTGCCCGACACCGACTGGCACATGGACCGCCTGTACGACTTTGCGCGCGACCTGGGCGCGTCGATCCTGATGGCCACGCATTCGCGCTACGTCGTCGACCTGAACCGCCCGCCCGACAACGCCAACCTGTACCCCGGCCAGGACACCACGGGCCTGTGCCCGGTGGACACGTTCGACAAGACGCCGGTCTACGCCGACGGCGCGCCCGGCCCCGACGACGCCGAGATCGCGCTGCGCCGCGACGCGATCTGGCATCCGTACCACAACGCGCTGCAGGCCGAACTGCAGCGCCTGCGCGACGCCCACGGCACGATCGCACTTTGGGACGCCCACTCGATCCGCTCGGTGCTGCCGCGCTTCTTCGAAGGCAAGCTGACCGACTTCAACCTGGGCACCGCCGACGGCAAGAGTTGCGACCCCGAACTGGCCGCCAGCCTGTTCGACATCGCCAGCGCCGTGCCCAACCATACGGCGGCGCTGAACGGCCGCTTCAAGGGCGGCTACATCACGCGCCAGTACGGCAACCCGGCCGCCGGCGTGCACGCCGTGCAGCTGGAGCAGACGCAATCGTCGTACATGGAAGAGGTCTACCCGTTCGCGTACGACGAAGCCAGGGCCGCCAACATCCGCCCGGCCATCCGGCAGATGCTGGAGACGGTGCTGGCGTTCGTCGAGGCGCGCTGAGCCGGCGGCCTACTTCTTGGTCACGTTCTTGTCGGCCTTGCTGCCGGTGGCCTGGTTGTACCGCTCCACGTAGTCCTCGAACAGCTTGCGGATCGACTTGCCGATCTTGGCGTAGTCGGACTCGTTGAGGTTGGCCAGCGACACGCGCCCCGACGGGTGGCGCGTGCCGAAGCCGCGGCCCGGCAGCAGCACCACGCCGGCTTCCTCGGCCAGGCGGAACAGCAGTTCGGTGGGTTCGGTCGACGACAGCACCCATTTCACGAACTCGGGCCCCAGCGCCTTGCCGCCGAGCTGTTCGATGTCGAGCAGCGTGTAGTAATCCACCACGTTCGGGTCGGCCGCATCCTCGGGGGCGATGCCGATCTCCCTGAACAGCGCGGCCTTGCGGCTGCGGATCAGCCGCTTCATCGCCTGCTTGTAGGCGTCCGGCGTGTCCATGAGCGAGAACAGCGAGAACAGCACCATCTGCACCTGCTGCGGCGTGGACAGCCCCGCCGTGTGGTTCAGCGCCACGGTGCGGCTGTCGGCCACGATGCGGTCGATGAACTTGAGCGTGTCCGGCGTGGTCGTGATCGAGTTGTAGCGCTTGTGCAGCCCCTTGCGCTGGTCCTCGGGCAGCTGGGCGAGCTTCTCGTCGAAGATGTTGTCGCGGTGGGTGGCGATCACGCCCAGCCGCCAGCCCGTGGCGCCAAAGTACTTCGAGAACGAGTAGACCAGGATCGTGTTGCGCGGGCAGAGCGCGAACAGCGAGACGAAGTCGTCGGCAAAGGTGCCGTAGACGTCGTCGGTCAGGATGATCAGGTCGGGCCGCTCCTCGATGATCGACGCCAGGTATTCCAGGCTCTCGTCGCTCATCCGCACGGACGGCGGGTTGCTCGGGTTGACCAGGAAGAACGCCTTGACGCTGGGGTCGCGCAGCTTGTCCAGCTCCTGGTTCGAGTACTGCCAGCGCGACTCGGGGTCGGCGTCGATCGACAACTCCACGAGCTGGTAGTCGTTCAGCTCCGGGATCTCGATGTACGGGGTGAAGATCGGCATGCCCAGCGCGATCTTGTCGCCGGCCTTGAGCATGTGGTTCTCGCGCATCGAGTTGAACAGGTAGGTCATGGCCGCCGTGCCGCCTTCCACGGCGAACAGGTCGAACTCGCCGATAAACGGGTGCTTGCCGATCATCTCCCTGCGGATGTACTGGCCGACGATCACCTCGCTCAGCTTGAGCATGCGGTCCGGCACCGGGTAGTTGCAGGCCAGGATGCCCTCGCACATCTCGTACAGGAAGTCGGCGGCGCTCAGGCCGAGCTGGTCTCGCACGTACGACACGGCGCCGGCCAGGAACTTGACGCCCGGTACCTCCTGGTTCTCGCGCGCGAACAGGTCGAAGCGTTCCTCGATGCCGTCGCGGCGCGGGAATCCGCCCACGCCCTCGGGCATGTACTGGAACGAGCGCTCCGACTCGCGCATCGCAAACAGGCCAAGCTGCCAGAAGCCGTGGCGCGGCACGGTGGCCAGGAAGTTCGGGTTGCCACGGCCCGCGTTCAGCATCAGGCGGTTGGCATCGCTGCTGGCCAGCTTGATCAGTTCGTCCTTCAGTTCGAACGGCGACAGGCTGGACAGCGTGGACAGGTCCGGTTTGCTCATGGCGTTGCTCCTTTCGGGAATCCGTGTTCGATGAGGCATCAGGAAACGGCCATCAGACAAAGCCGACGACCAGGGGGCCAAGCAGCGTCAGCAGGACGTTGGCCAGGGCATAGGTAATGGCGAACGGCACGGTCGGCACGGGGCTTTCGGCCTTGTCGAGGATGCCGCCGAAGGCCGGGTTGGCACTGCGCGAGCCCGACAGCGCGCCGGCCAGCAGCGCGGCGTTGTCGTACTTGAGCACGTAGCGGCCGAAGAACATCGTCAGGAACAGCGGCAGCAGCGTGACCACGGCGCCCAGCAGGAAGATGGTCACGCCGCTGTGGCGCAGCGTGTCCACGGCCTGCAGGCCGGAGTTGATGCCGACGATGGCCACGAACGCGGCCAGGCCAAAGTCCTTCAGCAACTGGCAGGCCGCCGTGGGCATGGCGCCGTACATCGGGTGCTTGGACCGCGCCCAGCCGAACACCAGCCCGGACAGCAGCGCGCCGCCGCCGGCGCCCAGCGTGAGCGGGATCGACCCGATCCGCACCACCAGCAGGCCGATCAACAGCCCCACCAGCACGCCGGCGCCGAAGTAGACGAAGTCGGTCTTCTCGCTGGGCACCAGTTCATAGCCGGCGCGCTCGGCGGCGCGCTTGGTGTCGGCCGGGGTGCCGTAGAACGTGATGATGTCGCCGTGCTGGAGCTTCAGGTCGGGCAGGATCGGCAGCGGATGGTCGTAGCGCTCGATCCGCTCCAGGTACACGCCGTGGCGCATCTCGCGGCTCACGTTGGCCACGATCTCGCCCAGCGGCTTGTTGTTGAGCCCCTTGCGCGTGAAGACCGCGCGGCGCGTCTGCATCACCATGCCCATGCCGTCGGCGTCGGCCACCTCGTCGCCAATCACCAGCGCGGTCGGCACCATGGCGTCGCGGCGGCCCACCAGCAGCACGATGTCGCCAGCCTCCAGCACGGTGTCCTGGCCAAACTCGATCACCTTGCCGGCGCGCTGCACCTTTTCCACGGTGATCAGGTCCTCGCCGCCCACCTCGATGTCCTTGACCGTCTTGCCGGCCGCCGCGGTCACGCGGAACAGCCGCCCCACCAGCCGCGGCAGCGCGCCGAACTGGCCCGGCCCGAACTGCGGCAGGCCGCCGTGCATGGCCGCTTCCACCTTCTTGGCGTCGGTCTTCAGGTCCGCTTTCATGAAGCGCGGCAGGATGTTGACGCAGACGATGATGGCGCCCAGCGACCCGAACACGTAGGTCACCGCATAGCCGATGGCCACGTTGGCCTGCAGGATCTTGACCTGGTCGGGCGGCAGGCCGAGCTTGGTGATGGCGTCGCCGGCCGTGCCGATGATGGCCGACTGCGTCATGCCGCCGGCCGCCAGCCCCGCCGCGATGCCCTTGTCCAGGTTGAAGATCTTGGCCAGCACCACTACCGTGACAAGCCCCGCCAGGGCCATGAACACGGCCATGGCGATCTCGCGCAGCGAATTGCGGTTCAGCGAGTTGAAGAACTGCGGGCCGCTCTCGTAGCCCACGGCGTAGATGAAGACCGCGAACATCACGGCCTTGACGCCGTTGTCGATCTCCACGCCCACCTGGCTGATGATCACGGCCGCCAGCAGCGACCCGGCCACCCCGCCAAGCTGGAACTTGCCGAACGTGATCTTGCCGATCGCGTAGCCGATGGCCAGCGACAGGAACAGCGCCGACTCGGGCGATTTCTGAAAGATGGTGTGCAACCAGTCCATGGAAACTCCTCTGCGAAACAAAGGCTGAAGGGGCGCGGACCGGCGAGCGCTGCGGCAGCCCGCCCGGCCTGCGGGGCACAGCTACTTCGGCACCGTGGCGAGGGCGCCGGCCATGGCGACGGCAACCGGGCCGAGCAAATGGCAGCAGGACATTGGAGATGGCGTAGGGAATCGTGTAGCCGCCTTGCGGAAGCTCCGCAGGCGTGAGGCATTATCGGTACGCCGCGCCGTGGCGCGTACTGAAAGCTTTTGGTGACGCGTATTAAACGCGTTCAGAAAACAGGGGGATGAGCGGGGAAGGGAGGGGGCGCCGGCCACGCGACGGTGGCCGGGCGGGGGGCGGCGGGCGCGTTACTTGCCGCTGTTGAGCCGGTCCTGGATGTGCTTGGCGCGGGCCTCGGAGCCCGGGTGCGAGCTGAGCATGCTCGACTTGCCGCCATCGAGCTTGGCCAGCTTCTGGAACGCCGTGACCAGCGCCTGGCGGTTGGCGCCGTTCTTGGTCAGCAGGTCGAACGAGTAGTCGTCGGCCTCGCTTTCCTGACGTTGCGAGAACTGCGCATTGACGAAGGTCTCGCCCAGCTCGCCGATCTGCGACGACGACAGCGCGGTGAGCGTGGCGTTGCCGGTGGACCCCAGCAGCCCGCGCGCGGCGGCCGTGGTGTAGGCCACCTGCATGGCGCGCTTGGTATGGCCCAGCGCCACGTGGCCGATCTCGTGGCCCAGCACGCCGCGCACCTCGTCGTCGCTCATCATGTCCATCAGGCCGCTGTACACGCGCACGCAGCCGTTGGCCATGGCCCAGGCGTTGACGTCCTTGGTCATGTAGACCTTGGCGTCCAGCGGCAGCCCGGTGTTCTTGAGCCCGCTCATGACGTTGACCAGCCGCTTGGCATAGGTGCTGTCGGCCGGGGCCACCTGGTTCTTCTTGTCCATCTCGGCGCAGGACTGGTCGGAAAGCTGCTTGACGTTGGCGTCGGTCAGCGACGCCGCCGAAAACAGGCTGCCGCCGGCCTGGGTCAGGCTGTCCATGTTGGCACCAGCGCAGCCGGCCAGCAGCGCCGCGCAACCAATGGCCGCGGCAGTAGCAGTAAGGCGATTCATCTTCGGTTCCCTGAAAGCAAGTCGTTGTTGTGACGGAGGCGCTGCGTGAAGGATAAGCATCGACGGGCGCGCGGGCCAGTGGTTTATGTCTGACAAGGCAGGGGCTGCACGGGGGGATGCGGACGTGCGGCATCGCGAAGGCTGCAGGACGGCGGGGGCGTTACGGTGGCCAGGACGGCCGGGGCGCGCCGGATGGCGCGGGAGATGGTGCCCGGGGTCGGACTCGAACCGACACGCCTTGCGGCGGGGGATTTTGAGTCCCCTGCGTCTACCTGTTTCACCACCCGGGCATGGGCTGGGCGATGGCCTGGACTGCCCATCGCGCGCTGATGAATCGCGGATTATGCCGGAATTCACCGGGCCGGACAACCGCGCGCCGGGCCGCGCCTAGCGTCCGCGCCGGGCGTTGGTGGTGCGGCTGCGGTCGTAGAAGCCGGGCGGCTTGCGGGCGATCCAGCGGATGAAGTCGGCCATGGCCGGGTGGGCGCGCAGCGCGTCCCAGTCGTGCCACGTGGTGGCCAGTTCGGCCTCGGTGAAGACCGAGTGGATCTTCTGATGGCAGACCCGGTGCATGGCCACGACGGCCCGGCCGCCCCGGCTGCGTGGGACGGGATGGTGCAGGTCGGTGCTGGCGTCGTCGAGCAGCGGCCGGCCGCACAGCGGGCACGTGGCGGCGGGCGAGGCGGGCGCGACATCGGGCGGGCCCGGTTGCGAAACCTTGCCGGCGCGCAGCCGGCGCTTGACGACCATGCGGGGGTCCGGTGAAAACGGGGGGTCTGGCAGTTGCGGTAGGATAGCGCGCAACCGCCCCACGCGGTGCCGCACCGAATCCACCCGGAGCCGAGAGCCATGTCCGCCCAGCCGACCCTCGATGCCACGCCCGCCGCCAGCCTTGCCAGCCTGGCGGCGTTGCCGTCCCAGGACCCCGCGTTCTACGCCAAGGCGTACAACAACCGCGCCAATGTGCCGGACAATGCCATGCACATGGCCCGCTGGGCGGCGGATTCGGCACTGGCACGGGCCGGCATGGTCACGTACTTCGAGAACCTGAACTACGGCGATACCGATTCGCCACTTGCCGCCACCGAGACGCTCGACTACTTCCCGGCCGCGGTGCGCGACGACGACGCGCCGCCGCTGCTGGTGTTCCTGCACGGCGGCTACTTCCGCGCGCTGGACAAGCACGACCACAGCTTCGTCGCCAACGTGCCCACGCGGCGCGGGGTGTCGGTGGCCGTGGTCAACTACGCGCTGTGCCCGGCCGTGAGCGTGGAAACCATCGTCTGGCAGGTGATGCAGTCGGTGGCGTGGCTGTACCGCGAGGCCGACCGGCTGGGCCACGATCGCAACCGGATCTTCCTGGCCGGCCATTCGGTGGGCGGGCACCTTGTGACGATGCTGATGGCGGCGCTGTGGCCGCAGTTCGGCGGTGACCTGCCGGTGGACCTGATCAAGGGCGGCCTGTCGATCAGCGGGATCTACGACCTGGAACCGCTGCGCCGCGCCGATTTCCTGCAGGCCGACCTGCAACTGACCGAGGCCGAAGTGGCGCGCCTGTCGCCGGCGTTCATGGCGCCGGCCACGGCCGCGCCGCTGATCACGGCGGTCGGGGCGCTGGAGTCGAGCGAGTACCACCGCCAGCACGCGCTGATCCGCGCTGCGTGGCCGGCCAACGTGCGCGAGGACATCGTGCTGGCCGGCCGCCACCATTTCAATGTGATGGACGACCTGATGCGCGACGACAGCGCGCTGTCGCGCGCGCTGCTGGGGATGATCGCCGGGGTCTGAGCCGGCGGCATCGTCCTAGGGCTTGATTTCCAGCACCTTCAGCAGCGACGACGTATCGTCCTTGCCCCAGCCCTGGGCCATCAGCGTGTCCAGCTGGGCGGCCGTGGCGCGCATGGCGGGCAGGTCCAGGCCGATCTCGCCGGCGATGTCGGCGGCCAGCCCGAAGTCCTTGGCATGCAGCCGCGATTCGATGCCGGCGCCAAAGTCGCGCGCCACCATCTTCGGTCCCATCATGTCCAGCATGCGGCTGCCGGCAAAGCCGGTCGACAGCGCCTGGAACACCTTGCCGGTATCCACGCCCTGGGCGCCCGCAAAGCGCATGGCCTCGGCGATCCCCTCGATGTTCACCACCTGCGCGATCTGGTTGCAGAGCTTGGCCACCTGGCCGGCGCCGTGGTCGCCGATATGGGTGATGGTCTTGCCGATGCATTCCAGCAGCGGGCGTACCCGCTCCAGATGCTCGGCCTTGCCGCCGACCATGATCGTCAGCGTGCCGGCCTGCGCGCCCATCGTGCCACCCGAGACCGGGCAGTCGAGCGACGCGATGCCGCGCGCGGCCAGCGCCTGGGCAATCTCGCGCGTGACGATGGGCGAGATCGTGCTGTGGTCCACGCAGATCGTGCCCGGCGCGGCACCTTCGATCACGCCGTCGCGGCCCAGCAGCACCTCACGGACATCCTCGGACGAGGTGACGTTGGTGAACACCACCTCGGCGCCGCGTGCGGCCTCGGCCGGCGTGAAGAACGGTTCGGCGCCCAGCGCGCGCGCCGCGTCGGCGGCCTCGGGGCGGCGGACGAAGGCGCGCACGGTGTGCCCGGCGCGGATCAGGTGACCGGCCATCGGCGCGCCCATGGCGCCCAGGCCGATAAAAGCCACGGTAGTCATCAATGCTTCCTCGGGTGGTCTCGGGTGGGTCTTGGGGGGTGGCGCTACTTCGCGGCCAGCCGCCACAGCGACGTGACCTCGGCCTTGCGGGCCGCGTGCAGCGGGTCATCGGCGTCGGTGGACTTGGGATGCTTGGGGCGGATGTCGGCACGGCCCAGCACCTTGAGCCCGGCTGCGTCGATCCATCCCAGCAGCTCGTCGCGCGTGCGCAGGCCCAGGTGCTCGGCAAAGTCGGACAGGATCAGCCAGCCCTGGCCGCCCGGTTCCAGGTGCGCCGCCAGCCCGCCCAGGAAGCCACGCAGCATGCGGCTGTCCGGATCGAACACGGCGTGCTCGATGGGCGAACTCGGCCGCGCCGGCACCCACGGCGGGTTGCAGACGATCAGCGGCGCGCGGCCTTCGGGGAACAGGTTGGCGTCGACGATCTCCACGTGCTGCGCCAGGCCCAGCCGGTCGATGTTCTCGCGCGCGCAGGCCAGCGCGCGGGGGTCCTGGTCGGTGCCGACCACGCGCCGGACGCCGCGCTGCGCGAGCAGCGCCGCCAGCACGCCGGTACCGGTGCCGACGTCGAAGGCCAGCGCCTTCGACGGCAGGTCCTGCCGCGCCACCAGTTCCAGGTACTCGCCGCGCACCGGCGAGAACACGCCGTACCACGGATGGATGCGGTCGCCCAGCAGCGGAATCTCCACGCCCTTGCGGCGCCACTCGTAGGCGCCGATCAGGCCCAGCAGCTCGCGCATCGACGCCACGTAGGGGGCATCGGCCGGGCCGTAGACCTGCTCGCAGGCCTGTTGCACGTCGGGTGCCCGGCGCAGCGGCACCACGTGGCCGGGCTCGAACGGCAGCAGCAGCATGCCCAGCGTGCGGGCGCGCTGGGACTGGGCCAGCCGGTGCTTGTGGAAGGCTTCGGTCAGGCTGGCCGGTGCCTGGGCGGCGCCGCGCGCCTTGCGCTGGGGTTTGCGGTCGACGCGCCGCGCCATGGCCTGCAGCAACTGGCGCGCGTTCTGGAAGTCGCCGCGCCAGAGCAGGGCGGTGCCTTCGCTGGCCAGCCGGTAAGCGGTATCGGCCGCCATCTGGTCGTCGGCCACCACCACGCGCCGGGGCGGCGGCAGGCCGGCTTCGGACCGCCACAGCGCGCTGCGCTCGGCGCCGTCCTCGGACCAGTGGAGGCGGGGAGGGGAATCGGATACGGACATATCTATATAGAGGAGGGCCGGCTTACAGCTCGTAAGCCTCGTGGTCGCCGGACATCGCCTGCTCCACGAGCTTGCGGTTCAGGGTCGGCGAGAACAGTTCGATGAAGGTATAGACGAAGCTGCGCAGGTAGGCGCCCTGCTTGACGGCCAGGTGCGTGACATTGGTGCCGAACAGGTGGCCGGCGGGCAGGCCGCGCAGGTTGCGGTCGCGCTCGGGGTCGAAGGCCAGCCCGGCCACGATGCCGATGCCCAGGCCAATCTCGACGTAGGTCTTGATCACGTCGGCGTCGATGGCTTCCAGCACGATGTCGGCTTCCAGGTGGCGCAGCGCGAACGCCTTGTCGATCTTGGGCCGGCCGGCGAAGTTCACGTCATAGGTGATCAGCGGGTAGGTCGCCAGGTCTTCCAGCGTCAGGTGCTTCTTTTCCAGCAGCGGGTGGTCAGGTGGCGTAATCACCATATGCTGCCATTGGTAGCCGGGCAGGGACACCAGCGCCTTGTCGCTGGAGATGCCTTCGGTGGCGATGCCGATGTCGGCCTGGTCGTGCAGGATCATGTCGGCAATCTGCACCGGCGTGCCCTGCTGGATCGACAGGCGCACCTTCGGGTAGCGCTTGGTGAACTCGGCAATCACGCGCGGCAGCGCGTAGCGGGCCTGGGTGTGGGTGGTGGCAATGGTGAAGTTGCCCTGGTCCTGCGCGGCGTAGTCCTTGCCCACCCGCTTCAGGCTTTCCACTTCCTGCAGGATCTTCTCGACGGACACCAGGATGCGGCGGCCCGGCTCGGTGAGGCTGCGGATGCGCTTGCCATGCCGGGTGAAGATATCGACACCCAGCTCTTCCTCAAGCTCGATGATAGCCTTCGACACGCCGGGCTGTGATGTGTAAAGCGCTTTTGCCGCTTCCGTCAGGTTGAAGTTCTGCCGGACGGCCTCACGCACGAAGCGAAACTGGTGGAGATTCATATAACTTCGCTCGTATAAACAAACAACTTCTTATTAGTTTGAGATATGAGGCGAGTTTATTACGATTCTCGAACTTTGTTAAACGTTCGCCTGCCCGAATTGCGTCCGCGGCCCGCCTGAAGAAGGTGACGCCGGCACCACCGGCGGCAGGCGCAATCCGATAAGCGTCCCCGATGTCCCTGGCTTTCACCGTTTCCGGTCTGCTGGTAGGTATCCTGGTTGGTCTGACCGGGGTAGGTGGCGGCTCGCTCATGACGCCGCTGCTGACGCTGCTGTTCGGCTTCTCCCCGGCCACTGCCGTGGGCACCGACCTGGCCTTCGCCTCCATTACCAAGGGTTTCGGCACGATCGCGCACCGCGCGCACGGCCACGTGCAGTGGCAGGTGGTGCGCCGCCTGTGCATCGGCAGCCTGCCGGCCGCGCTGGCCGCCATCCTGGTGCTCAAGAGTGCCGGCGAGCTGAACGCCCAGTGGCTGCATGCCATCCGCGTGACGATTGGCGTCTCCGTGCTGCTGACCGTGCTGTCGCTGCTGTTCCGCAAGCAGATGCTGGCGTGGCTGGAACGCAACCCGCGCTACCAGCTGGAAGGCCGCCGCCAGGTGGTGGCCACGATCGTCGTGGGCGCCGTGATCGGCGTGCTGGTGACGGTCTCGTCGATTGGCGCCGGTGCCGTGGGCGCCACGCTGATCCTGCTGCTGTACCCCCATATGAAGCCGGCCGAGGTGGCCGGCACCGATATCGCCTACGCCGTGCCGCTCACGGCCGTGGCCGGGCTGGGCCACGTGTGGCTTGGCACCGTCGACTGGAATCTGCTGCTGGCGCTGCTGGTGGGATCGATCCCCGGCATCTGGCTGGGCGCCCAACTGTCGCGGGCGCTGCCCGAGCGGCTCGTGCGCGCCGCACTGGCGACCACGCTGACGCTCGTCGCCATCAAGCTCGTTTCCTAAGCATCCAACGAATACTGAACGGACCCACACCATGTATCAGTACGATCAATACGACCAGCGCATCGTCCAGGAACGTGTCGCGCAATTCCGCGACCAGGTGCGCCGCCGCCTGTCGGGCGAGCTGACCGAGGAAGAGTTCCTGCCGCTGCGGCTGCAGAACGGCCTGTACATGCAGCGCCACGCCTACATGCTGCGCGTGGCCATTCCGTACGGCCTGCTGGCGTCGAAGCAGCTCCGCATGCTGGCCCACATTGCCCGCAAGTACGACCGCGGCTATGGCCATTTCTCCACGCGCCAGAACATCCAGTACAACTGGATGGAGCTGGAGCAGGTGCCCAACGTGCTGGCGGACCTGGCCAGCGTGGAAATGCACGGCATCCAGACCTCGGGCAACTGCGTGCGCAACATCACGACCGACCAGTTCGCGGGCGTGGCCCCGGACGAGTCCGTGGACCCGCGCGTGCTGGCCGAACTGCTGCGCCAGTGGAGCACGTTCCAGCCGGAATTCGCGTTCCTGCCGCGCAAGTTCAAGATCGCCATCTCGGCCAGCCAGGACGACCGCGCCGTGGTGCAGATGCACGACATCGGCATCTACGCGTACAAGAACGCCGACGGCGAGACGCGCCTGCGCATCCTGGCCGGTGGCGGCCTGGGCCGCACGCCGATCCTGGGCACGATCATCAAGGAAGACCTGCCGTGGCAGCACATGCTGACCTACGTCGAGTCCGCCATCCGCGTCTACAACCGCTACGGCCGCCGCGACAACAAGTACAAGGCCCGCATCAAGATCCTGGTGAAGGCCATCGGCGCCGAGAAGTTCGCCGCCGAGGTGGAAGAAGAGTGGCAGTTCAGCAAGGACGGCCCCGGCACGCTGACGCAGGCCGAGTTCGACCGCGTGGCCCAGTACTTCCAGCCGCCCGCCTATGAAAAGCTGCCGGACACCGACGCGTCGTTCGAGAAGCACCTGCTGGAGAACAAGGCGTTCGCCCGCTGGGTCAGCCGCAACGTGCGCGCGCACCGCGTGACGGGCTACGCGTCGGTGACGCTGTCGACCAAGCCGGGCCCCGTGTCGCCCCCGGGCGATGCCACCGCCGAGCAGATGGAAGCGGTGGCCGACCTGGCCGACCGCTACGGCTACGGCGAGCTGCGCGTGGCGCACGAGCAGAACCTGGTGCTGCCCGACGTGAAGAAGAAGGACCTGTTCGCGCTGTGGGAAGCGGCCCGCAAGGCCGGCCTGGCCACGGCCAACATCGGCCTGCTGACCGACATCATCGCCTGCCCGGGCGGCGACTTCTGCTCGCTGGCCAACGCCAAGTCGATCCCGATCGCGCTGGCCATCCAGGAACGCTTTGACGACCTGGACTACGTGCATGACCTGGGCGAGGTGTCGCTGAACATCTCGGGCTGCATCAACGCCTGCGGCCACCACCACGTCGGCAACATCGGCGTGCTCGGCGTCGACAAGGACGGCTCCGAGTGGTACCAGGTGACGCTGGGCGGCGCCCAGGGCAACCAGTCGGCGATCGGCAAGGTGATTGGCCCGTCGTTCAGCGCCGAGGAAATGCCCGAGGTGGTGACCCGCATCATCGACACGTTCGTGGCCAACCGTGCCGGGGACGAGCGCTTCATCGAGACGTTCGCCCGCATCGGCATCGCCCCGTTCAAGGAACGCGTGTACGCCGACAAGCAGCGCGAAGAGCGCGCCGAAGCCTGAAAGAGACCGAACATGGCAAAGATCATTCAACTGCAACGCGACGACGCAGGCCAATTCCGTCCCGTCATCGTCGAAGACCACTGGACCGTGCTGCGCGCCACCGACGAGCAGCCGCTGGACGCCGCGCGCATTGCCGCCGTGGCACAGGGCGCCGACGCCGTGCTGTTCCCGCTGTCCGTGTGGAAGGACAACCAGGCGCTGCTGGCCGGCCGCGACAAGGCTGTCACCGGCGTGTGGCTGGCCCCCGAGGACGAACCCGCCGATGCGCAGCCGCTGTTCGACCAGGTGTCGGTCGTCGCGGTCGACTTCCCGGTGTTCCGCGATGGCCGCGGCTTCTCGTCGGCCTACCTGCTGCGCACCCGCTACGGCTGGACCGGCCAGCTCCGCGCCATCGGCGACGTGCTGCGCGACCAGCTCAACTTCATGAAGCGCTGCGGCTTTGACACGTTCGCCGTGCGCGCCGACAAGAACATCGACGACGCGATCAAGGGCTTCACCGAGTTCACGGTGGCGTACCAGGCATCGGTGGACGAGCCGCTGCCGCTGTTCCGCCGCGCCCGCGCCGACGTGACCGCGCAAGGTTCGGCATGAGCACGATTTCCGAGATCCCCGTGGTCGACGGGGCCGCGCCCCAGGTGTCGTCGCTGCGCCCCCCAGCGCTGTGGACGATGCCGCTGTACACGGGCTCGGTCGAGGCGCTGGAAGCCAAGGAACGCGCGCTGGCCGAACGGCTGGCGGGCATCGCCGGGCGTTTCTTCCGCGCGCGCTTTGCCACGAGCCTGGCCGCCGAGGACATGGTGCTGACCGACGCGATCCTGCGCGGCACCGACGCCGTGCGCGCCGGCATCCGCGTGTTCACGCTGAACACGGGCCGGCTGCACGCCGAGACGCTGGCGGTGCTGGACGCCGTGCAGACCCGCTACGGCTACACGGTCGAGCAGTTCACGCCGGACCAGGAG
The DNA here is from genome assembly GCF_032190535.1 of Cupriavidus sp. SZY C1. NCBI lineage: Bacteria > Pseudomonadati > Pseudomonadota > Betaproteobacteria > Burkholderiales > Burkholderiaceae > Cupriavidus > Cupriavidus sp. SZY C1. The sequence continues at coordinate 614,293 of NZ_JAUANU010000001.1, read as the reverse complement.
GCGGTGGACAACTACGTCCGCAAGCACGGCCTGAACGCCGTCTACGACAGCGTGGACCTGCGCAAGACCTGCTGCGGCATCCGCAAGGTGGAGCCGCTGAACCGCGCGCTGTCGCACGCCGATGCGTGGATGACGGGCCAGCGCCGCGAGCAGGCCGTGACGCGCGCCGAGCTGCCGTTCGAGGAACTGGACGAGGCGCGCGGCATCCCCAAGTTCAACCCGCTGGCCGACTGGACCGAGGCCGAGGTCTGGGCCTACCTGACGCGCCACGACGTGCCGGTCAACGCGCTGCACGCCAAGGGCTACCCGAGCATCGGCTGCGAGCCGTGCACGCGGGCCGTGAAGGCGGGCGAGGATGTGCGGGCGGGGCGCTGGTGGTGGGAGTCGAAGGACTCGAAAGAGTGCGGGCTCCACGAGCAGAACATCAAGCATTGAACGAATTACCAGAGGCCGATAACGACATGGGCATCATGAACGACATCGCAGACGCAGGCGTGGCCGCCAACGTGGAACACCTGCTGCAGGTCCAGAACGACCACCTCGACCGGCTGGAAGCCGAGTCGATCTACATCATCCGCGAGGTGGTGGCCGAGTGCCGCAACCCGGCGCTGCTGTTCTCGGGCGGCAAGGACTCGATCGTCATGCTGCACCTGGCGCTGAAGGCGTTCCGCCTGGGCGACCGCAAGGTGGAGCTGCCGTTCCCGCTGGTCCACATCGACACCGGCCACAACTACCCCGAGGTCATCGCCTTCCGCGACCAGCGCGTGGCGGAACTGGGCGCGCGGCTGGTGGTGGGCCATGTCGAGGACTCCATCAAGCGCGGCACCGTGCGGCTGCGCAAGGAAACCGATTCGCGCAACGCCGCGCAGGCCGTGACACTGCTGGAAACCATCGAGGCGCACAAGTTCGACGCGCTGATGGGCGGCGCCCGCCGCGACGAGGAAAAGGCGCGCGCCAAGGAGCGGATCTTCTCGTTCCGCGACGAGTTCGGCCAGTGGGACCCGAAGGCCCAGCGCCCCGAGCTGTGGAGCCTGTACAACGCCCGCATGGCCGCCGGCGAGCAGATGCGCGTGTTCCCGATCTCGAACTGGACGGAACTGGACGTGTGGCAGTACATCGCCCGCGAGAACCTGGCGCTGCCGCCGATCTACTATGCGCACGAGCGCGAAGTGGTGCGCAAGAACGGCCTGCTGGTGCCGGTGACGCCGATCACGCCCAAGCAGGACGGCGACGTCAGCGAGGTGCTGTCGGTCCGCTTCCGCACCGTGGGCGACATCAGCTGCACATGCCCCGTGGCCAGCACCGCGGCCTCGCCGGTCGAGATCATCGCCGAGACGGCCGTGACCGAGATTACCGAGCGCGGTGCCACGCGGATGGACGACCAGACCAGCGAAGCGTCGATGGAACGCCGCAAGAAGGAAGGCTACTTCTAAGCCGATGCCGCAGAGGAACACGAACATGTCTCAATATTCGCAACACCAGGGCCTGCTGCGCTTCATCACGGCGGGTTCCGTCGACGACGGCAAGAGCACGCTGATTGGCCGCCTGCTGTTCGACAGCAAGGCTGTGCTGTCCGACCAGTTGACCGCGCTGGCCAACGCCAAGAACAAGCGCACGGCTGGCGAGGAGATCGACTTCTCGCTGCTGACCGACGGCCTGGAGGCCGAGCGCGAGCAGGGCATCACGATCGACGTGGCGTACCGCTATTTCTCCACGGTGCGCCGCAAGTTCATCATCGCCGATACGCCGGGCCACGAGCAGTACACGCGCAACATGGTGACGGGCGCGTCGACGGCGCACGCGGCCATCGTGCTGGTGGACGCCACGCGCGTCACCGTGACCGGCGGCCGTGCCGAGCTGCTGGCGCAGACCAAGCGCCACTCGGCGATCCTGAAGCTGCTGGAGATCCAGCACGTGATCGTCGCCGTGAACAAGATGGACCTCGTGGAATACAGCGAGCAGCGCTTCAACGAGATCCGTGCCGCCTACGCCGAGCTGGCAAACCAGCTTGGCCTGAAGGACGTGGTCTACGTGCCGGTGTCGGCGCTGCGTGGCGACAACATCGTCCACGCCAGCGACGCCATGCCGTGGTACCAGGGCGAGCCGCTGCTGCCGCTGCTGGAGGCGCTGCCGGTGGAGGACGTGGCGCCCGAGGGCGACGCGGCGCTGCGCTTTCCGGTGCAACTGGTGGTGCGCCAGGACGGCGCCGCCGCCGACGACTTCCGCGGCTATGCCGGCCGCGTGGAAGCCGGCACGGTGCGCGTGGGCCAGAAGCTGCGCGTGCTGCCCGCCAACCGCGAGGCCGTGGTGGCCGAGGTGCTGACGCCGAACGGCGCGGCCGATTCGGCCAACGCCGGCGACACCATCACGGTGCGCCTGTCCGAGGACGTCGATGTGTCACGCGGTGACATGTTCGTGGCGGCCGACGCCACGGCGGCTTCGGCCAAGAAGCTGACGGCCGACCTGTGCTGGTTCGATGACGAATCGCTGAACCCGTCGCGCAAGTACGTGCTCAAGCACACCACGGCCAGCGTGTTCGCGCGCGTGTCGGCGGTGGATCGCGTGCTGGACGTGCACACGCTGTCGCACGAGACCGGCCGCCACGACATCCGCCTGAACGACATCGGATCGGTGCAGCTGTCGCTGCAGAAGCCCATCGTCTGCGACACCTACGGCGACAACCCGGCCACGGGCGCCTTCGTGCTGATCGACGAGGCCACCAACCACACGGTGGCGGCGGGCATGATCCGTGCGTATGCCTGATATCGTCCCGAACGGACAGCAATGGTAATGGTGGTGCAGATGAACACGCGCAAGGCAACCTCGACCGGCAAGGTGTACCTGATTGGTGCAGGCCCCGGTGCGGCCGACCTCATTACGGTGCGCGGTGCCCGCTTGCTGGGCGAAGCCCAGGTCGTGCTGCACGACGCGCTGGTGTCGCCCGAGATGCTGGCCTGGTGCCCCCAGGCCGAGCTGATCGAGGTGGGCAAGCGCTGCGGGCAGCGCTCGACGGCGCAGCTGTTCATCAACCGCCAGATCGTCGACCTGGCCGGCAAGTACGAGCGCGTGGTGCGGCTCAAGGGCGGCGACCCGATGCTGTTCGGCCGCGCCGACGAGGAACTGCAGGCGCTGGAGGCCGCGGGCATCGCGTACGAGGTGGTGCCCGGCATCACGGCGGCGCTGGCCGCCGCCAGCGCCATCGCCCGGCCGCTGACCCGGCGCGGCGTGTCGCGCAGCGTGGCATTCGCCACCCAGGCCAAGGCTGCCGATGCGGTGGATGTCGAGGCCGACGTCAAGGCCGACACCATCGTCTACTACATGGGCCGGGACCAGGCCGCCAACATCGCCGCCCAGCTCATCGCGCGTGGCAAGCCGGCGTCCACGCCTGCCTGGGTGGTGGAAGCCGCCACCACGCCGCGCCAGCGCAGCCACCAGTTCACGCTGCGCGAGATGGCCGCCGGAGAGGCCGCGCGCTGGATGGACCCGGTGCAGCCCAGCCTGCTGATGATCGGCGAGGCCCTGGGGACCCGTGCGACCGAGGTGGCGGAGGCGGTAGCGGTGGACCGGGCGGCGTAACGCCGCCACGGCGGTAAAACAAAAAAGGCCAGGGGAATCCTGGCCTTTTTGCTTGCTGGGGCTCGCTGCGGCGTGCGGGATGGCTAGGGTTGCGCCCCGTTGCCGGGAGAGACGGCCTGCGCGCAGTAGGCCGCCATCGCGTCGAGCACCACATCGGCCTCGCCCACCGCCGTGGCCACGCCGATATCCACGCCCGGATGGCGCGCCCGGCATTCCTCGACCAGCAGCGGGAAATCGCGCCGCAGATGCCCGCCCTGGCCCAGGAACACGGGCACCACCGTCACCGCGTCGATGCCCTCGGCAGCCAGCGCGTCGATGGCCTCGGCCAGCGACGGCGCCATCAGCTCCAGGAAGGCCAGCCGCACCACGCAATCGGGCCGCAGTGCCGACAGCCTGGCATGCAGCCGGTCGAACGGCTCGCGCCAGCGCGGGTCGCGCGCGCCGTGGCCAAAGAGGACGATGGCTTGCCGCATGGCGCTCAGTGCCGGTCGACCCAGCGCAGCGACGTCAGCGCGAAGGTCAGGTACAGCGTGCCCGGCACCAGCGCCGAGACAATTGGCGGCCAGGTGTGCAGCAGGCCGACGTGCGAGAACAGCGTGTTCGCCAGGTGGAACGACAGCCCCAGCATGATGCCGCCGAACACCTTGACGCCCACCGCGCCGGCGCGCGCGTGCAGGTAGGCGAAGGGCAGGGCCAGCGCCACCATCACAAACAGCGTCAGCGGATAGACCACCTTCTTCCAGAACGCGATCTCGTAGCGCTGTGTGTCCTGCTTGTTGTCGCGCAGGTGGCGGATGTAGCGGAACAGGTCCAGCGTCGACATCCGCTCGGGCGTCACCAGCAGCACCGACAGGATCTGCGGCGTCAGCTCGGAATGCATGACCATGTTCGGGAACAGCGCCTGCTCGGCCCGGAAATCGGGCGCCAGCGCGTCGCGCTTGGCCGGGGCGGGCGCCGCCGCGCCGTCGCGCAGTTCCACGAAGCGCGTCTCGTTGACGTCGTTCAACTGCCATTGCTGGCCGCCCTGGTAGCGCCCTTCCTTGGCCACGCGGATCACGCGCAGGCGGTAGTCCTGGTCGAACTCGTAGATCGTGATGCCGTTGATGGTCTGGTCCGGGCGCAGACCCTGGACGTTGACGAAGCGTGTGATCTCGCCGCCACCCGCGGACGTATCGCGGTCACGGTCCTTGACCCAGACGCCCGAGCGGAAGCCGGACGATACCGTCGCGCCAATCGCCTGCAGCTTGATCTTCTGCGCGTATTGCTCGGCCGCCGGGCCAATGAATTCGCCGAACACGAACGTGACCAGCGCCAGCGGCACGGCGAGCTTGAACAGCGAGAACAGCGCCTGGCGCGTGTTCAGCCCGGCCACGCGGAAGATCGTGAATTCGGACTGGCTGGCAAGCTGCGAGAACACGTAGATGGCGCTGATCAGCACCGCGATGGGCAGCACCTCGTAGACGCGCGTGGGCGCCTGCAGCATGACGTGGAAGAACGCCACCAGCGACGTATAGCCGCCCTGCACGCTTTCCAGCTCGTTGAGCATGTCGAAGAAGATGAACAGCGACAGCACCGCGAACAGGATGAACGCGAAGACGCCGTAGATCAGCCGCGCAAAATAGCGCTCGTAGACGGCCAGCACCCTCATGCCTGGCCCCCGGCATTGCCATTGGCCTTGCGCTTGAGGCCGAACACGGCCCGCCAGCCGCCCAGGCTGCGGTTCTGCCGGTAGCGGAACAGCATCAGCGCGCACAGGAACACCAGCACGTGCAGCGGGATCAGCGCCATCCAGAACGAGAGCGACCCCGACCGCACCCAGGCCTGCGCCAAGTTGATCGTGTTGCTGTAGGTCAGGTAGATCAGCACCGCGAACACCAGCGGCGTGTAGCGGCCCAGCCGCGGGTTCACGTAGGCCAGCGGGATGGCGATCATCACGAAGTTGAAAGCCAGGATCGGCAGCGACACGCGCCAGAGCAGCTCGGCCATGTTGTCGCGGGTGGGATTGCGCAACAGATCGATGGTGTCGCGGCTCTTGGCGGGCAGGTCGGCCTCGGTCTCGGGCGGCTTGTTGTCGACCTTGACCGCGTACTTATCGAATTCCAGGATCCGATAGTTGAGTTGGCCCGGCACGCCGGCGTAGCGCCGGCCGTTCTCCATGACCACCAGGCGGTCGCCGTTGGGCTGGGTCTCGAACTGGCCCTGGTGCGACAGCGCCACGCCGATCTTGCCGGCCTCGGAATTGGCCACGAACACGTTGCGGGCGTGCTTCATGTCGGCGTCGATGCCCTCGATGAACAGCACGTAGTTGCCGTTGGCGGGCTCGATGAAGCGGCCCGAGGCGATCATCGACAGCACGCCGCGCTGCTGGAACCGGTCCCGGAACAGCGCGCTCTGCTGGTTGGCCCACGGCCAGGCGAACATGCCCAGCAGCAGCGCCATGATGAAGAACGGCGTGGCGAACTGCAGCACCGGCTTGACCAGGTCGCGCAGCGAGATGCCGGCCGAGAACCACACCACCATCTCCGAATCCTTGTACCAGCGGGTCAGGACGATCAGGGTGGAGATGAACAGCGTGGCCGACAGCAGGATCGACAGGTAGCCAATGGTGGCCAGGCCGATCAGCATCAGCACGTCGTTGGGGCTGGCCTTGCCGTTGGCGGCCATGCCCAGGATGCGGATCACGAGCGACGTGAGCATGAACGTCAGCATCACCAGGAACACCGCACCGGCGGTGTAGGCAAGCTCGCGTCGCAGGGCTTGTTGAAAAATCATGCGCCAATCGCTTCCGGCTTCCGGCCGGAGCGGGCGATGTGCCGGGGCCGAGGGACTGGCAGGACCGCGGGCTGTCAGCTTGCAGGATCGGCGGCGGCAGATCGCGGATGAAAATCGCGGATAATGGGGGCTTTCTTTTCGACGAGCCCCTGGAAGGAAGCGCGATGGAATTTAGCACAAAAGCCCTGGATCTGAGCAAAGCCGGCCAAAATGGTTTCCTGGCCACCAAGACCGACTGCCTGGTGGTGGGCCTGTTCGAGGGCCAGAACCTTGCCGACGTGGCCAAGGCGCTGGACGTGGCCACCAAGGGGCTGGTGGCGCGTCTGGTGCGCCAGGGCGACTTCGAAGGCAAGCGCGGCACCCAGTTGATGCTGCACGAGGTGGCCGGCATTGGCGCCGCCCGCGTGCTGCTGGTGGGCCTGGGCAAGGAGGCCGAGTTCAGCGACCGCGCCTTTGCCGAAGCCGTGCGCACCGCCATGCGTGCGCTGGGCAGCACGCGCGCTGCCACGGCGCTGTGGTGCCTGGCACAGCAGGTGCCGCCGCAGCGCGACATGACCTGGGGCGTGATCACGACGATCACCATCGTGCGCGAGGCCGGCTACCGCCTGCTGGAGCGCCATCCCGAACTCAAGCGCCCGGCCAAGGGCGCCGGCACGGCCGACAAGCCCACGCTGCGCCGGATCGTGCTGGCCGTGGACGTGGCCGACGGCAAGGCCGCCACCCAGGCCGTGGTACGCGGCACCGCCATCGCCAACGGCATGGAACTGACGCGCGACCTGGGCAACCTGCCGTCGAACATCTGCACGCCGACCTACCTGGCCAATACCGCGCGCGGCATCGCCAAGCGCCACAAGCTCAAGGTGGAGATCCTGGGCCGCAAGCAGATCGAGGCCCTGAACATGGGCGCCTTCCTGGCCGTGACCAAGGGCAGCGTCGAGCCGCCGCAGTTCATCGTGCTGCGCTACGACGGTGCCAGCGCCAAGGCCGCGCCGGTGGTGCTGGTGGGCAAGGGCATCACGTTCGACACCGGCGGCATCTCGCTGAAGCCGGGCGAGGGCATGGACGAGATGAAGTACGACATGTGCGGCGCCGCGTCGGTGCTGGGCACCATCCAGGCCGTGGCCGAGATGGGCCTGAAGCTGAACGTGATTGCCGTGGTGCCCACCTGCGAGAACATGCCGGCCGGCAACGCCACCAAGCCGGGCGACGTGGTGGTCAGCATGTCGGGCCAGACCATCGAGATCCTGAACACGGACGCCGAGGGCCGCCTGATCCTGTGCGACGCGCTGACCTACGTGGAACGCTTCAAGCCGGCCGCCGTGGTCGACGTGGCCACGCTGACCGGCGCCTGCATCATCGCGCTGGGCCACGTGAACAGCGGCCTGTACGCGCGCAGCGACATGCTGGCCGACCAGTTGCTGGACGCCGGCCGCAAGGCCATGGACACCGCCTGGCGCATGCCGCTGGACGACGACTACCAGGACCAGCTCAAGTCGAACTTTGCCGACATGGCCAACATCGGCGGCCGTCCGGCCGGCAGCGTGACCGCGGCCTGCTTCCTGGCGCGCTACACCGAGAAGTACGACTGGGCCCACCTGGACATCGCCGGCACCGCCTGGAAGAGCGGCGCGGCCAAGGGCGCCACGGGCCGCCCGGTGCCGCTGCTGACGCAGTTCCTGATGGACCGCGCCGCGTAAGCGGCCGACAGGGCAAGGCAGCCATCCATGACGCGCATCGACTTCCACAGCAACGTGCCGGATACGTTGGCCTACGTCTGCCGCCTGGTCCGCAAGGCGTACGGCGCCGGGCAGAAGGTCGTGGTCTACGGCGCGCCCCAGCAGCTGGGGCAGCTCGACGCGCGGCTGTGGTCGTTCTCGCCGCTCGACTTCCTGCCGCACTGCGGGCTGGACAGCCCCAATGCGGCGGTGACGCCGATCATCCTGGCGGCCACGCTGGACCAGGTGCCGCACCACCAGTTGCTGGTGAACATCGCGGCGGAAGCCCCGCCGCAGTTCGCCAGCTTCGAGCGGCTGATCGAGGTGGTCGGCGCGACGCCGGACGCCCGCGACGCCGGCCGCGAACGCTATCGCTTCTACCGTGAGCGCGGCTACCCGCTCACGCACCATGACATCGGGCAGGCCAAGGGAGAATCGGCATGAGCGAACGCACGACTTCGCGGGTGATCCCGCGCCTGGGGCCCAACGACAGCGTGCCGCTGCTGACGGAAATCGTCGAGCTGCCGGACACGGTGTTCGAGGCGCCCCCGGCCGCCCGGCCCGGAGCGGCGGTGATCGACACGGCGGACATGCCCGATTCGGGCCTGGTAACGGCCGTGGGAGACACCGAGTCGCTGCCAGACATCGTCACGGCGCCCGACACCGAACCACTGGCCGACCCCGCGGCCTTCCAGCCCGGCGAGGACGACCTGCGCGCTGTTCGCACCGAACTGCTGACACGCGTGATGATGCGCTTTCGCACCGAATGGCCGCAGGTCGTGGAAGCCCACACCGAGGCCACGTTGCAATCACGGCTGGCCCCCCTGACCGCCCAGCTCGCCAGCGAACTGACCCAGGCCCTGGAAGCCCGCCTGGTCGAATGGCTCGACGCCACGCTGGAAGAAATCGAACGCGACCCAGGCGGGGTTTAGCGGCATCTTCTGGGTTGGTTTGCTCCCCTCACCCGCAACGCGGGAGAGGGGAGCAAAAAGCCAGTGAAGACTTCGACCTGACCCAATGTTTTCTCCCCTCTCCCGCAACGCGGGAGAGGGGCCGGGGGTGAGGGCAGGCGGTGCTAACTGCGACAAGTCAGCAAGCAGACCCTCAACGCCCTCTCCCCCAACCCCTCTCCCGCACGCGGGAGAGGGGAGCAAAAAGCCGGTGGAGACTTCGACATTGACCCAATGTTGTCTCCCCCGCAGCGCGGGAGAGGGGAGCAAAAAGCCAGTGGAGACTTCGACATTGGCCCGCTGTTGTCTCCCCTCTCCCGCAACGCGGGAGAGGGGCCGGGGGAGAGGGCCAGCAGTGCTAACTGCGACAAGCCAGCAACATCAATCCGTCACCGCCCCCTTGCTGGCCGTCGATGCCAGGCGGGCGAACTTCGCCAGTACCCCGCGCGTGTAGCGTGGCGCCGGTTGTTGCCAGCTGGCGCGGCGGCGGGCCAGTTCGTCGTCGGGAACGTTCAGTTGCAGCAGCAACTGGTGCGCGTCGATCGTGATCGAATCGCCTTCCTGAACCAGCGCGATGTTGCCGCCCACGTGGGCTTCGGGGGCGACGTGGCCCACCACCATGCCCCAGGTGCCGCCCGAGAAGCGGCCGTCCGTAATGAAACCCACCGACTCGCCCAGCCCCTTGCCGATGATGGCCGACGTAGGCGCCAGCATCTCGGGCATGCCCGGGCCGCCCTTGGGCCCCAGATAGCGCAGCACGAGGATGTCGCCGGCCTGGATCTTGTCGGCCAGGATGGCTTCCATCGCGCTCTGCTCGTTCTCGAACACGCGTGCCGGCCCGGTGATGACCGGATTCTTGAGGCCCGTGATCTTGGCGACGGCGCCTTCCTCGGCCAGGTTGCCCTTGAGGATGGCCAGGTGACCCTGCTTGTACAGCGCCTTGTCGATCGGCATGATCACGTCCTGGTCGGCGCGCGGCTGGTCGGCCACGTGCTCCAGTTCCTCGGCCAGCGTGCGGCCGGTGATGGTCAGGCAGTCGCCATGCAGCAGCCCGGCGTTGAGCAGGATCTTCATGACCTGCGGGATGCCGCCCGCGCGGTGCAGGTCGGTGGCCACGTAGGCGCCCGACGGCTTCAGGTTGCAGATCACCGGCACGCGGCGGCGGATGCGCTCGAAATCGTCGATCGTCCATTCCACCTCCGCCGAGTGCGCGATCGCCAGGTAGTGCAGCACCGCGTTGGTCGAGCCGCCCGTGGCCATGATCAGCGACACGGCGTTCTCGATCGACTTGCGCGTGATGATGTCGCGCGGCTTGATGTCGCGCTTCACGGCCTCCACCAGCACGCGGGCCGATTCGGCCGCGCTGTCCACCTTTTCCTGGTCCGGGTTGGCCATGGTCGACGAATACAGCAGCGACATGCCCAGCGCCTCGAACGACGAGCTCATCGTGTTGGCCGTGTACATGCCGCCGCAGGACCCCGTGGACGGGCACGCGTTGCGCTCCACGCCCTCGAAATCCTCCTCGCTCATGCGCCCGGCCGTGAACTCGCCGACGGCCTCGAACGACGACACGATGGTCAGGTCCTTGCCCTTCCAGTTGCCGGGCTTGATCGTGCCGCCATAGACGTAGATGCCGGGCACGTTGGTGCGGGCCAGCGCGATCATGCCGCCGGGCATGTTCTTGTCGCAGCCGCCGATCACCACCACGCCGTCCATCCACTGGCCCTGCGCGGCCGTCTCGATGCAGTCGGCGATCACTTCGCGCGAGATCAGCGAGTACTTCATGCCCTCGGTGCCCATCGACATGCCGTCGGAGATCGTCGGCGTGCCGAAGATCTGCGGGTTGGCGCCCGAGGCCCGGATGGCTTCCACGGCCGCGTCGGCCAGCCGCTGCAGGCCGGCGTTGCACGGCGTGATCGTCGAATGGCCATTGGCGATGCCGACCATCGGCTTGTCGAAGTCTTCCTTCTGGTAGCCCAGCGCGTAGTACATCGACCGGTTTGGGGAGCGCGCCACGCCTTGCGTGATGTGCTGGGAGCGTTTGTTGAAAGCCATGGGGTCTCTCCGGGGGAATGTCGTTGTTGTGCCGCAGAGCATGCGCCTTGCCATTTTGCGTGTCCAATATATTATTCGACCGTTATTGAGTCGAAAAACCTATCAATCCGACTGGATTCGGGGAGGCACCGCGCTTGGACCTGCGCCAGTTGCGCTACTTCGTCACCGTCGCCGAGGAGCTCCATTTCGGACGCGCCGCGCGCCGGCTCGCCATGACCCAGCCGCCGTTGTCGCAGCAGATCCAGGCGCTGGAGGCGGAAATCGGCGTGCCGCTGTTCGTGCGCACCCGCCGCTCGGTGATGCTGACCCCGGCCGGCCAGCAGTGGCTGCCCGAGGTGCGCCGGGTGCTGGCCGATGCCGCCGCGCTGCCCGGCCTGGCCCAGCGGCTGGCGCGCGGCGAGGTGGGGTCGCTGGCGCTGGCCTTTGTCAGCACCGCCGACTACGGCATCCTGCCCGAGTTGCTGCGGCATTTCCGTGCACGGCATCCGGACGTCCAGTTGCAGCTGCGCGAGGCCACCAGCGACGTCCAGCTCGAAGCGCTGGCCGACGGGGCCATCGACGCCGGGCTGGTCATCCGCCCGCAGCTTGCCGTGATGCCGCACGGGCTGTCGTACCTGCCGCTGGTGCGCGAGCCGCTGGTGCTGGCCGTGCCCGATGGCTGGCGGCCGCCCGGCGCGCGGCAGGTGCCGGCGCAGGTGTCGCTGCGCGACGCCGCGCGCGAGCCGCTGATCATCTTCCCGCGCCGAAGCGCGCCGGCGTTTTATGACATCATTACGGGCTACTATGCGCGCGACGGCCTGACGCCGGTGATCGCCCAGGAGGCCATCCAGATGCAGACGATCGTCAGCCTGGTGTCGGCCGGCATGGGCGTGGCGCTGGTGCCCGCGTCGCTGTGCAACCTGCGGCGCACCGGCGTGTCGTACCTGGCGCTGCGCGATGCCGGCCCCGAGATCGAGACCGGGCTGGCCTGGCGCGAAGGCGCCGCCGGCGTGGCCCCGGTGCTGCGGTCGTTCATCGACATCGCCACGGGGCTGGCCGGCGCCATCGGCCTGACGCATGGCCGTGAGACAACTACATAGCGCGGCCCGCCCCGCGCTCAACCTGACCGCTTTCTCTCCCCGCTTCCAAACATGCTCGTTCATCCGCAATTCGATCCGGTTGCCATCCACCTGGGGCCGCTGGCCATTCGCTGGTACGGACTGATGTACCTGGCCGGCTTCATCATGTTCCTGTGGTTCGGCCGGCTGCGCATCCGCCAGCCGCACGTGGCGGCGCGCGGCTGGGTCACGCGGGACCTGGACGACATGCTGTTCTACGGCGTGCTCGGCGTGATCCTGGGCGGCCGGCTGGGCTACGTGCTGTTCTACAAGCCAAGCTACTACCTGACCCATCCGCTGGAAATCTTCAAGGTCTGGGAGGGCGGCATGGCCTTCCACGGCGGGTTCCTGGGCGTGCTGGTGGCGATGTGGGTGTTCGCCAAGGTGCGGCGGCGCCATTGGATGGAAGTGACAGACTTCATCGCGCCGCTGATTCCGTGCGGGCTAGCCGCCGGGCGCATCGGCAACTTCATCAACGGCGAGCTGTGGGGCCGCGCCACGGACCTGCCGTGGGGCATGATCTTCCCGCAGGCCGGCGACAACATCCCGCGCCATCCGTCGCAGCTCTACCAGTTTGCCGGCGAGGGCGTGGCGCTGTTCATCATCCTGTGGCTGTTTGCACGCAAGCCGCGGCCGATGGGCGCGGTGTCGGGCGTGTTCCTGATCGGGTATGGCGCGTTCCGCTTCCTGGCCGAATTCACGCGCGAGCCGGACAGCTTCCTGGGCCTGCTGGCGCTCAAGCTGTCGATGGGCCAGTGGCTGAGCCTGCCGATGGTGCTGGCCGGCGTGCTGATGCTGGTCTGGGCCTACCGCCGCCAGGCAAACGGCGCCGCCGCTGGCGCGGCGCGCTGAAGGCCTTCCTGTTTCAGTTCTGCAACCAGGTGGCGCACCGTTTCCGTGCGCCGCCGAACGCATTCCCGTCCCGCTATGTACCGTTTTCGGCATATTTAGGGGCTGGGTTGCCTACGATACAGGCAGCCGCGTAACCAAGCTCGTATCGGCGAAGATACATCCTGTTACATACCATAGCCCGTGTCACAAGTTGTGTTTCGTCCGCCTCAATGAAATCAAGGACTTGGCGACGGTGGCACGGTCCTCGCTATGTTGGTTGTTACAAGATGGTCGGGGCGGGCAGCGATCCGCCCGGCATGGCGGCAGGGGGAGGGGCGCACGGCGAGGCGTTCGCGCCATGACAACGACGAAAAGCCGAACGGGAAAAGGCACGGGAACATCCGCACTCCATGACGAGTGCTTGATCGGGGTAGGCGTCGGGTTGGCGCCAGTCAAGCAATCCGACCCGCAAGCGTCCGGCCACGCTGCCCGACGCCCATGACAAGACCGCGGCAGTCTTTCACGCGCGGGCGACCGTTCCTGCAGGGAGGTGGGAGCGGTCGCCTGCCGCACCTGTTTTGCCGCGCCGCTATCCCGCCGATATCCGGCCGACATCCCGCCGCCGCGCGCCCGACGCGCTCATGGATTTCCCGCAGTCACCGCCCTTCCAGCCACGCCTGACGCACACCTGCCGCGATGCAGCATCGAAACCGCTTGCGATCGGCCGGACTTCCCGTAATTATGAATTATTGCGGCGTAATCGCCGCTCGGGCGTGCAGTTCCGTTACGGTGTTTTCCGGTCCGAAAGGGGCACGATGCGTATCGTCAGGCAGGCGCTGTACCTGGAGGTGGCGGACCGGCTCCGCACGATGATCGACGACCGCACGCTGCCGCCCGGCGCGTGGATCGACGAGGTGGCGCTGGCGTCCACGCTGGGTACGTCCCGCACGCCGCTGCGCGAGGCGCTCAAGGTGCTGGCCGCCGAGGGGCTGGTGCGGCTGGAGCCGCGGCGCGGCTGCTTTGTCAACGCGCTGAGCGAGCAGGACCTGGACGAGATCTTCCCGCTGATGGCCTTGCTGGAAGGCCGCTGCGCCTACGAGGCGGCCCGCAATGCCACGGAAGCCGACCTGGGCGCGCTGGAGGGCCTGCATGCCGATCTGGCCCGCTACGCGCGCGCGGGCGACATCGACGCCTACTACGAGACCAACTACCAGATCCACGAGGCCATCCAGCGGCTGGCGGGCAACCGCTGGCTGTCGGGCGTGGTCAGCGACCTGCGCAAGGTGCTGCGGCTGTCGCGCCACAAGAGTTTGAAGCTGCCGGGGCGCATCCACGAATCGTGCGCCGAGCACCTGTCGGTGTTTTCTGCGTTGAAGGCACATGACCCGGAAGGGGCCGAGGCGCTGATGAAGACCCACGTGCTGCGCCAGCGTGGCGCGTTGCGCGCGCTGGGGGTGGCCGAACCCGAGGCCGAGCCGGTGCCGCCGCCCGATGCCGCATCGGCCGGCCGCCTGCGCCTGGCCGGGCAGGGCTGACCCGTCACCTTCGATCGATTTCATCGCCAACCGACGCCGCAGGACATCGCCATGACCGCCTTCGATCCCGCAGACCAACAGAAAGTCAGTGCGCCGCTGGAAGCCAGCGAGCCGGTCAGCGACTCGCTGTTCACGCGCTTTGGCCGGTGGTGGGGCCGCAAGGGCGACGAGCCCGGCAAGCCCGGCAAGCCGCCCGCGCCGGCGGCGGAGCAGACGCTGTCCGCGCGCGCCATCAAGCGCCAGCGCGACCAACTCCGCCAGTGTTTCGACGCCCGGCTGACCGATGGCGCGGCCAACGCGGCCGCGCTGGCCTGGCAGGACGCCTACCAGGCCGCGTCCGAGCCGCTGCGCCAGGCCATGCTCGGCGTGCTGGCCGAAGTGGCCGCGGGCCGCGACGCGCCCGGGGCGGCGGGCAGCAGCGCATCGGCCCTGTCGCAGGCGCTGTCGAATGCGCGCATCCGCTTCTTCAAGCGCTTTGCCGCGCACCACGGCCAGCGCGGCGACAGCGCCTGCGGGCTGCATTTCCTGATCCAGTTGCGCGCCGACATGCTGCGCTGGCACAAGCGCATCCCCGGCCTGCGCGAGCTGGACGAGGACCTGGAGGCGCTGTTCTCGAACTGGTTCGACGTGGGCCTGCTGGAGCTGCAGCCCATCACGTGGGATTCGCCGGCGTCGCTGCTGGAAAAGCTGATCCGCTATGAGGCCGTGCACGAGATCGCGTCGTGGACGGACCTGCGCAACCGGCTCGATTCGGACCGCCGCTGCTACGCGTTCTTCCACCCGCGCATCCCGCGCGAGCCGCTGATCTTCGTCGAGGTGGCGTTCGTGCCCGAGATGGCAGCCAACGTGCAGGCGCTGCTGGACGAAGCCGCGCCGCTGGAAGACCTGCGCCGCGTGAAGTGGGCCATCTTCTACTCGATCTCGAACACGCAGGCGGGGCTGCGCGGCGTCAGCTTTGGCAACTTCCTGCTCAAGCGCGTGATCGAGGAGCTGCAGCGCGAATTCCCCAAGCTCAAGCAGTTCGCCACGCTGTCGCCGGTGCCGGGCTTTGCCGACTGGCTGCGCCGGCAGGAGGCCGAGGCGGTGGCACGCATTCTGGGTGACAAGCGGCTGTCGCGCTGGCGCGAGCGCCACGGCGACGCGCCGGCCGACGGCGCGGCGTGGTTCGCGGCGCTGCCGGCCGACGCGCAGGACCCGGTCATCCGCGACACCGCGCTGACGCTGGTGGCGCACTACCTGGTGCGCGAGGGCGGCAAGGGCGTGCCGGCCGATCCGGTGGCGCGTTTCCATCTGGGTAACGGGGCATGTGTCGAGCGCGTGAATTGGGGCGCGGACCTGTCGCGAAAAGGCCGCGCCCAGTCGGGCGGGGTGATGGTGAATTATCTTTACGTGCCCGAGGCGCTGGATGACAATCTGGCTCGTCTCGGCGACGGCAATCCCCGCATCAGCCGTGCGGTGGCCAAGCTGCTGTAGCCCCTGGGTCGGGCACGAACGCCGGGCGGTTTTCTGTCGGGTGGGTTTGCAGTAGGCAGTACTTCGATTGACTTTCCACGCATAGAGTAGAGAGAGGAGACAGTACATGAGTCGTCAGCGCAACCTGACCGCGTTCGCGCGCGTCTTTGCAATCGCCGGCCTGGTCGCCGGCACCGGGGCGAGCCTGTATTCGCCCGCCGTCCAGGCCGCCGATGCGTGGCCCAGCAAGCCCGTCACCGTGATCGTGCCGTTCCCGGCCGGCGGCGGGACCGATGCCTTCGCGCGGCCCCTGACCGCGCAGCTGTCCAAGCAGCTCGGCAAGCAGTTCGTGATCGACAACCGCGGCGGCGCCGGCGGCACGGTGGGCGCGAGCCTGGCGGCCAAGGCCACGCCGGACGGATACACGATCTTCATCGGCGGCGCCCACCATGCCATCGCGCCGTCGTTCTACAAGAAGCTCGACTACGACATCGAGAAGGACTTCATCCCGGTCACCGTGATCGCGCAGCCGCCGCAGGTCATCGTGGTCAATCCGAACAAGGTGCAGGCCAACACGCTCAAGGACCTGATCGCCTACGCCAAGTCGCATCCGGGCCAGCTCAACTACGCGTCGGCCGGCAACGGATCGGCCCACCACCTGGCGGGCGAGCTGTTCAAGCTGCAGACCCAGACCGACCTGGCCCACGTGCCGTACAAGGGGGCCGGCCCGGCGCTGTCCGACCTGATCGCGGGCCAGGTGGACCTGATGTTCGACGGGCTGGGTTCGTCGGCGCAACACATCCGCGCGGGCCGCATCAAGGCGCTGGCGGTGGCGGCCAAGACGCGCTCGGCGGCGTTCCCCAACGTGCCGACCGCGGCCGAGGCGGGCGTGCCGAACTACGAGGTGTCGACGTGGTACGCGCTGTGGGCGCCCAAGGGCACGCCGAAGGAAGTGGTCGACAAGCTCTACGCGGAGACCACCAAGGCGCTGAACAGCCCGGAAATGAAGGCGATCTGGCTGCAGAACGGCTCCGAGATCCCGCAGTTCACGCAGGAACAGTTCGCGCAGTTCCAGCGCGCCGAGATCAAGCGCTGGGCCGAGGTGGTGCAGCGCTCGGGCGCCAAGATCGACTGATGGCCGGCACGGTCACTTTCGCGCGTGAGGGACAGGTGGCCACGGTCACGCTGTCCCATCCGGGCAAGCTCAACGCGATCTCGGCCGGCATGTGGCAGGCGCTGGCCGCCGGGTTTGGCGCGCTGGCCGCCGATGTGGCCGATGGCACCGCGCGCGCGCTGCGCTGCGTGGTGGTGCGCGGCGCCGACGGCGACTTTGCCGCTGGCGCCGACATCGCCGAGTTCCCGACCGTGCGCGGCAATGCCGACGCGGTGCGGCGCTACCACGCCGACACCATCGCCCCGGCGCTGCGCGCCATCGCCGAATGCCCGCTGCCCACGCTGGCGGCCATCGAAGGCGTCTGCGTGGGCGGCGGGCTGGAGATTGCCTGCAACTGTGACCTGCGCATCGCCGCGGCGGGCAGCCGCTTCGGCGTGCCGATCAACCGGCTGGGCTTTCCGATGGCGCCGGGCGAGCTCCAGGGCCTGCTGGCGCTGGCCGGGCGCGCCGTCACGCTGGAAATCCTGCTGGAAGGCCGCGTGTTCGACGCCGCCGAGGCCGCCGCCAAGGGCCTGCTGACGCGCGTGGTGCCCGAGGCTGCCCTGCACGACGAGGTGGCCGCCACGGTGCAGCGCCTGTGCGCGGGCGCGCCGCTGGCCGCGCGCATCAACAAGGCCACGATCCGCCGCCTGTCGCCGGCCCCGGCGCCGCTGACGGCGGCCGAACTGGATGCCCACTTTGCCTACGCCGGCAGCCGCGACCATGCCGAGGGCGTGGCCGCGTTCCTGGCGCACCGGCCTCCGGATTTCACCGGGGAGTAATATGTCGGCCGGCCGGCTATCATGGCCGGCTGCCCAGGCTTTTCCGTTGCCACCCCAGGGCATGCCATTCCAATCGCTCCGTACCATGAACGCCAACCTGTTCGCCCTGTTCGAATCCCGCTTTCCCGAAGACCGCGGCGCCTGCTGCATCGAGACGCACGACGGCCTGTACTACTCCTGGGACGACCTGGACCGTGCCACGGCCAAGATCGCCAACCTGCTGACCGCGCTGACGCTGCCCGCCGGCGCGCGCGTGGCGGTGCAGGTGGAAAAGTCCGTCGAGGCGCTGTGCCTGTACCTGGCCACGCTGCGCGCCGGGCTGGTCTACCTGCCGCTGAACACCGCCTACCAGGAAGCCGAGATCGACTACTTCATCGGCAACGCCGAGCCGGCGGTGGTGGTCTGCAGCAGCGCGAACTTTGGCTGGGTGTCCAAGGTGGCGTTCAAGCACAACACGCACCACGTGTTCACGCTCGACGAGAATCGCACCGGGTCGCTGCTGCAGCGCGCGGCTGCCCAGCCGGACACCTTTGCCACGGTGCCGCGCAAGGAGGACGACCTGGCGGCCATCCTGTACACGTCGGGCACCACGGGGCGCAGCAAGGGCGCCATGCTGACGCACGGCAACCTGGCGTCGAACGCGCAGACGCTGCATGCGTACTGGGGCTGGCGCAGCGACGACGTGCTGCTGCACATGCTGCCGATCTTCCACGTGCACGGCCTGTTCGTGGCGTCGCACGGCGCGCTGCTGGCCGGCGCCAAGATGATCTGGGCGCCCCGGCTGGACATGGGCCAGCTACTGAAATTCATCCCGCGCAGCACGGTCATGATGGGCGTGCCGACGTACTACGTGCGCATGGTGCAGGAGCCGCGCTTCGACCAGGACCTGTGCCGCAACATGCGGCTGTTCGTGTCGGGCTCGGCGCCGCTGCTGCTGGAAACATTCGACGCATTCCGCGAGAAGACCGGCCATACGATCCTGGAACGCTACGGCATGAGCGAGACCGTGATGCTGGTGTCGAATCCGTACGATGCGGCGCTGGGCGAGCGCATCGGCGGCACCGTCGGCATGCCGCTGCCGGGCGTGTCGGTGCGTGTGATGGATGGGGAAGGGCGGCTGTGCGAGCCGGGCGTGATCGGCAATGTCGAGGTCAAGGGCCCGAACGTGTTCAAGGGCTACTGGCGCATGCCGGAAAAGACCGCCGAGGAATTTACCGCCGATGGCTGGTTCAAGACCGGCGACGTGGGCCGCTTCGGCGGCGCCATCGTCAGCCAGGCCGGCGAACGCAAGGTGCCGGACCAGTACCTGACCATCGTCGGCCGCAGCAAGGACCTGATCATCTCGGGCGGCTACAACGTCTACCCGAAGGAAATCGAGAGCTTTATCGACGAGATGCCGGGCGTGGCGGAGTCCGCCGTGATCGGGGTGCCCCATGCCGACTTTGGCGAGGCCGTGGTGGCCGTGGTGGTGCGCAAGCCCGGTGCCGACATCGACGAAGCCGGCATGATCGGCACGCTCAAGGGCCGCATCGCCAACTTCAAGGTGCCCAAGCGCGTGCACGTGGTGGACGAACTGCCGCGCAACACGATGGGCAAGGTCCAGAAGAACGTACTGCGCCAGCAGTTTGCGGGCATCTGAGGCCCGCCGGATACGGATTTGCGGGATTTGCGCCCGGCCCCCGCGCGGGGCCCGGGCGCAACGGGCCGCTTACTTCACCATCTGCACCGACCCGTTGACCGACACGGTCACCTGGGTCTTGCCGCCTTCCACCGGGATCGGCATGGCGGCGTCTGCGGACATGGCCTTGGCCGCGTACATGCGCGGCATCGGCGGGACCATGCCGCCCTGCTCGTTGACCGCAACCTCGCGGATCGTATAGCCGCTGTAGCCGAACAGCTTGGCGGTGGCCTGTGCCTTGTCGCGGAACGCGGCGACGGCCTGGTCGGCCAGCTTCTGCTCGGCCGCCATGCGGGCCTCGCGCGACAGCGAGAACGCCACGTTCTGCACCTGCATCTGGCCGGCCAGTTCGCCCGCCAGCTTCGACACGGCCGCGAAATCCTTCGACTTGAGCTGGATCTCCGAGCGCCCGCGCCAGGTGCTGATCTTGCCGTTGCGGTCCGTGTTCGGATGGATCGTGAAGCCGCCCGACTGGGCCTCCACGCCCGAGACCCGCTTGGCCTGGGCCAGCGCGGCCTGCGTGCGCTGTGCCAGCGCGCTGGAGATGGCTGACGGCTCCGGGCCTTCCTGCTCGGCGGCCAGGACCATCGTGACGACGTCGGTCGGCACCTCGGTCACGGCCTCGGCGTTGAGCGACAGCACGCCCGACGGTTGCGGCATGGTCACGGTCTGGGCCGACGCCATGGCGGCGCAGGTACCCAACAGCGAAGCGGCCAACAGTTTCTTCATATTGTTCTCCGATCAATGTGATGGCTATCAGATACGGGTTCGCGCGTTTCGTTCCGCGCGCGGGCCAGCAGGGCGATCCAACGGGCGAGCGGCCCGATCGGGGTCAAGGCGGGGCAAGAAAACCGGGCGCCGCGGCGGCTATTTCATCAGCTTTTCGGTGATGTAGCGCCATTCGGCCGGCGTGACCGGCGTGATCGACAACCGGTTGCCCCGGCGCAGCACGACCATGTCGGCCAGCGCATCGTGCTCGCGCAGGGCCGGCAGCGGCACCAGCGCGCTCTTGCTGACGAAACGCACGTCCACGAGCGACCAGCGCGGGTCGTCGGGCTTCGACGCCTTGTCGTAATAGTCGCTCTTGGGATCGAACTGGGTGGGATCGGGGTAGGGCTGGGAGCAGACCTCGGCCAGGCCGGCGATGCCCGGCTCCGGGCACGACGAGTGGTAGAACAGCACGCCGTCGCCGATGCGCATCTGGTCGCGCATGAAGTTGCGGGCCTGGTAGTTGCGCACGCCCGTCCAGGGCAGCGTGCCCTCCCGGGCAAGGTCGTCGATGCTGGCTTCGTCCGGTTCGGACTTCATCAGCCAGTACTGGCGGGCGCGCTGTTCGGCCATGGTCAATGGATGACAGGTCAGATGACAGGTCGGGAGGCGAAATGAAAAAGGCGGTGGTTCGTTGAAACCACCGCCTCTTCATCACTTGAAGGGGGTCCCCGCCTTGGCCGCTGGGTCGGCATCCTGAACCCAAGTGAGGTTCAGAGTGGCTGCGGAAGTCGTATTTCGGGTACATCACCCACTCAGGGAGTCCAGGCTGGGCCCAGACTATGAATGCGGCGACGCGCTCGCCCACACGACATGATCCCGCACCATGCAATGCATATCGGTTCAAGGAGTTATGACCCTCACGAACCAGGCAGGGAAACTGTCAAACGTCTGACCTGTGTTCCTGTGCGTGCAGCACGCTCGGGATGTCAGACGTTTGCCGTTTCAAACTAGGATGGGATGGAAACGGCGGCCAGGCACGATAACCCGACCATCCAGCTGCGTCGGTCGCACGCGCCGCGCAGTGGCTCCACTATACACCGCGAGGTCGGGCATACCAAGTCGGACCTGTCGCGTCGTTACATTTTCCACCACACCTGTCGCCACGCCCACACAGGGCGCGGCATCGGCTTCACATGGCCGTCATATGTGGCCACCGCCGCGCAATTCAAGCATGCGCGGCAGGGTTTTTCAGCGGCTCAGCGGGTGCCCACGTGGGCGTACTGGCGCAGCGCCTCGTCGGCGCGTTCGTTGAGTTCGCGGATGCGCGCGCGCACCGCGTCCACGGGGATCGCGCCGTCCTCTTCCTGCTTGCGGCGGGCCGCCAGCAGGTCGGACGCGATGCTGATCGCGGCCATCACGGCCACGCGCTCCACGCCCTTGGCCGCCACGCTGCCCTTGAGCTTGTTCATCTTGTCGTCGACCAGCGCCACGGCCTCCAGCAGCGCGGCCTCGTTGTCCGGCGAGATCGCGAAGCGATAGGGCTGGCCGGCGATGTTCACTTCCACTTGCTTGTTGCTCATGCATGTTCTCCGGGGGCTTGCTGCGAACCTTCCGCCGCGGCACGCGGGCCGTCGCCCAGCAGGTCGAGCTGGCGCGCATCGCTGGCGGTGGGCAGCTTGTCCAGGATGGACTGGATGCGCAACTGGGCTTCCTCGATCTTGATATTGAGCAGTTCGCGGTCGGCCGCCATGGCTTCGCGGTCCGCGCGCAACTGGCCCGCCTCGGCCTGCAGGCGGTCGATCTCCGCCCGCAGCCGCTGGTTTTCCGCCGCCAGGGTGTCCGCATGGTGCAGCACACGTCCGATCTTGGCGGCCAGTTGTTCGAGTTCGTTGAGCATAGTGCCTGTCGTGTCCGGTAAGGAGTAAGGGTCAGGTTTCGGGATTCTAGCCGATGCACGCACGCTGGCTACCTGCAACAAGCCCGGTGAGACTTGCGTGCCGCACGGAAGTTGCACGGATCGCCGCCGATCGGCCCGATTGCGCGCGTCATCCGGTGGTTATCGGCAACCTGATCCATCGCATTGACGCCAACTTTGAAACTCCCTACACTCGCGCACGTTCCAGGTGCTCGCAGCCCTTTCGCAGGCGCTGCAGTTCAACGGGAAACAGGGAGCCGGGGTGCCGCTGCCAGACTGGATATCGCCAGCCTGGACAGCGCGGCGCGGGCCAACCTGTGCTGCCCCCGCAACGGTAAGCGACCGCGGACACGCTCATGACGAGCGTCGCCCGCAGGGCCGGCCAAGCGCCACTGATCCAATTTCGTCAGCCTCTGGCGATCCGATCGGGAAGGCGGCCTGCCTGATGTCGTCAGCCCGGATACCGGCCTGAAGAACGCGGGCGTCCGCCCCTTGCGGCGCCCATTCGCCAACAGGTCCGCGGGGGAACGGACCCGGCCGTTCTCTTCCATCCTGCTCATGCGTTCCACGCCTTCCAGGTCGACTGCCGCGGCAAAGCCGCCGGTCCGCCTATCCACGTCCGCCATCGTGGCGGCCGTTGCCGTCCTGTCCGCCGCCCCGGTGCCGGGCCTTGCCCAGACCGCGCCGGCCGATGCCGCGCCGTCGCAATCCCAGCCGCAATCCCAGCCGCCGGCCCTGGCGCCCGTCGTCGTCACCGCCTCGCGCACCGCGCAGAGTGTGACCGAGGCGCTGCCGCACACCACGGTGGTGACCCAGGAGGACATCGTCAATTCGCAGGCGCCCGACCTGCGCTCGCTGCTGCGCGGCCAGGCCGGCGTGGAATTCGCCGTCAACGGCGGCATGGGGGCCAACACGTCGCTGTTCATGCGCGGCGCCAACTCCAACCAGGTGCTGATCCTGATCGATGGCGTGCGCGTGTCTGGCGCCAGCAGCGGCACGGCGCAGCTTGCCAACATCCTGCCCGACGAGATCGACCACATCGAGGTGGTGCGCGGCAACGTGTCGGCGCTGTACGGGTCCGACGCCATCGGCGGCGTGGTGCAGATCTTCACCAAGAGCGGCGCCGGCCACGCGCCGGCGGCCAACGCGCAGATCGAATACGGCAGCAACAACACGCGCCAGGGCTCCGTGGGCTATGGCGGCCAGATCGGCGACACCACGTTCAACGTGACCGGGTCGATGTTCAAGACCGACGGTTTCTCGTCGATCAATACCAAACTGCGCCCGACCGCGAACCCGAACGACAACCCGTACGAGAACAAGAGCGTCTCCGGCCAGCTCCGCCACAAGTTCACGCCCGACTGGGACGCCGGCGTGGCCGCGTACTACTCCGACAGCGACCTGTCCTATGACGGCGGCGGCCGCACCGACGATACCCGCCTGCTCAGCAAGCTCTACACGCTGTCCGCGTTCGCCAACGGCCGGCTGACGTCGGCCTGGACCACGCACTTCAAGGTGGCGCAGAGCGAGGACCGTAGCGAGGGCCGCAAGAACGGCCTGTTCGACAGCCTGTTCAGCACGCGCAACCGCCAGTTCAACTGGCAGAACGAATACGCGCTGACGGCCGGCCACAAACTGCTGTTCGGCACCGACTGGCTGCAGCAGGAGCTGACGTCCAGCGCCTACAACGCGCCGTCGCGCAACGTGTTCTCGGTCTACGGCGGCTACGAGGGCCGCATCGGCCGGCACCAGCTCCAGCTGAACGGCCGCAACGACCACTATTCCGACTTCGGCAACCAGGGCAGCTTCTTCGCCGGCTACGGCTTCAACGTGACCGATCAGGTCAAGCTGATCGCCAACGTCAGCAACGCGTTCCGCGCGCCCACGTTCAACGAGCTGTACTACCCCGGCTTTGGCCAGCCGAACCTGCAGCCCGAGCGGGCCAAGTCGGCCGAGGCCGGCGTGCAGGTCGATACCGTCAGCGCCGGCCTGCTGCGCGTGACCGCGTTCGAGACCCGCTACGACGACCTGATCGTGTCCACGCCGGTGGGCGTCGGCAGCGGCATCTACCTGGCCCAGAACGTCAACAAGGCCAAGGTGCAGGGCGTGGAGGCGTCGTGGCGCGCCACGGTCCTGGGCACTGACCTGGGCGCCAGCGTGACGTTCCAGAACCCGGTGGACGAAAGCAGCAACACCCAGTTGCTGCGCCGCGCGCGGCGCCATGCGTCGTTCGATGTGGGCCGCAACTTCGGCGACTGGCGCTTCGGCGGCGAGTGGCTGCTGTCGTCGTCGCGCATGGATTCCGGCTCGCGCCGGCTGGGCGGATACGGTATCGTCAACCTGACCGCCCGCTACAACATCGACAAGCAATGGTTCGTCGCCGCCCGCGTGGAAAACCTGTTCGACAAGGACTACATGCTCGCCTACCCCTACAACACGCAGGGCCGGGCCGGCTTCATCACGCTTGGCTGGAGGCAGAAGTAACCGATGACTGACCTGCGGCGCGCGCTGGCTGTCTGGACGGTCCTGGCCCTGGCCGGCGCGGCCGTGTTCGCGTTGTCGCTGGCCGCGGGCAGCGTGGCGCTCGATGCCGGGCAGCTCTGGCAGGCGCTCTCCGGCGCCGACAGCGGCACGGCCGGCGCCATCGTCCGCGAGCTGCGGCTGCCGCGCGCGGCCGCGGCGTTTGCCTGCGGTGGCCTGCTGACGCTGTCCGGCGCGCTGATGCAGGTGCTGCTGCGCAATCCGCTGGCCGAGCCCTACGTGCTGGGCGTGTCCGGCGGGGCATCCACCGGCGCGCTGATGGCGATGCTGCTGACGCTGCCGGTCTGGATGGTGCAGGCCGGCGCGGCCGGCGGCGCGCTGGCGTCGATGCTGCTGGTGGCCACGCTGGCGCGGCGCGACCTGCTTCACCCGCAGGTGCAGGGCGGCCACCACGAGGCCGGCGCCCGGCTGCTGCTGACCGGCGTGATCCTGGCGGCCGGCTGGAGCGCCGTCATCATGCTGATCCTGGCCATCGCCCCGGAATCGCGCCTGCGCGGCATGCTGTTCTGGCTGACCGGCGACCTGGGCGGCACGGCCAGCTACGGCTGGGCGATGACCACGCTGGTGGTGGCGCTGGCCCTGGCCATGCCGATGGCGCGCGCGCTGAACGTGATGCTGCTGGGCGAAACGGTGGCGCAGTCGCTGGGCGTGCGCGTGGGCCGCGTGCGGCTGGCCACGTTCCTGATCGCGTCGGTGTCGATTGCGGCGGCCATCACCACGGCCGGTTCCATCGGCTTCATCGGCCTGGTGGTGCCGCACATGGTGCGGCTGGCCTGGGGCAACGACCAGCGCCAGTTGCTGCCGGCGTCGGTGCTGCTGGGCGGCACGCTGCTGATGGCCGCCGACCTGATCGCCCGCACCGTGATCGCGCCCGCGCAGTTGCCGGTGGGCGTCATCACCGCGCTGCTGGGCGTGCCCACCTTTCTTTACCTGCTGCTGCGGAGGCCACGATGAGCGCGTGGTACGAACCGCTGGCGGCCTGCCCGCAGCTGGCGCTGCGCGACGTGCGGCTGCAGGCCGGCCCGCGCGTGCTGGTCGACCGGTTGTCGATGTCGATCGCGCCGGGCCAGCTCTGGTGCATCGTCGGCCCGAACGGCGTGGGCAAGTCCACGCTGATGGGCGTGCTGACCGGCCTGCGCGCGCCCGACGGCGGCACCGTGGCGCTGGACGGCGCCGCCATGGGCCAGATCGCGCCGGCCGCGCTGGCCCGCCAGCGCGCCTACCTGCCGCAGGCCGTGCACGACACGTTCTCGATGGCCGTGGAGGATGCGGTGCGCGTGGGCCGCCATCCGCACCTGAGCGGCTGGGGCTGGGGCCGGCGCGACGACGACCGCATCGTGCGCGACGTGATGACCGCGCTGGACCTGGACGCGCTGGCCGCGCGCGACGTGCTCACGCTGTCCGGCGGCGAACGCCAGCGCGTGTCGCTGGCCGCCGTGCTGGCCCAGCAGGCGCCGCTGCTGATGCTGGACGAGCCCGTGTCGCACCTGGACCTGCGGCACCAGATCATGGTGCTGGACGTCCTGCGCCGCCTGACCGCCGCAGGCCGCCACGCCGCCGTGGTCATCCTGCACGACCTGACCCTGGCGCGGCGCTACGCCAGCCATGCGCTGCTGATGGCCGAGGACGGCCCCGCGCTGCACGGCCCCGCGCCCGAAGTCCTGACTCCCGCGCAGTGCTCCCGCGCGCTGCGCACCCCGATCATCAGTCTTAGCGACGGCACGCACACCGCGCTGATCCCCGACGGATACCCCCATGAGCGACATTGAACGAATCGACCCGGCCGACGCCGACGGCCGCGACGCGCGCCACAAGGCACGCATGGTCCGCAAGAAGGAAGTGGTGGATGCAAAGATCGCCGCCGCGCAGGCCGAGCGCGGCGTGATCGTCATCACCACCGGCAACGGCAAGGGCAAGTCCAGCTCGGGCTTCGGCATGGTGGTGCGGGCGATGGGCCACGGCATGCGCACGGGCGTGGTCCAGTTCATCAAGGGCGCCATTCCCAGCGGCGAGGAACTGTTCCTGCGGCGCTTTCCGGACCAGTGCGCATTCCACGTGATGGGCGAGGGCTACACCTGGGAAACGCAGGACCGCGCGCGCGACGTGGCCAAGGCCGAGGCCGCCTGGGAGATTGCGCGCGGCATGCTGCGCGACCCGTCGGTCGGGCTGGTGCTGCTGGACGAGCTGAACATCGCGCTGAAGCTGCACTACCTGGACGTCGACACCGTGATTGCCGACCTGCGGGCCCGCCCGCCGATGCAGCACGTGGTCATCACCGGCCGCGGCGCGCCGCCCGCGCTGGTGGAGGCGGCCGACACCGTCACCGACATGACGCCGGTGAAGCACGCGTTCCAGCAGGGCATCAAGGCCCAGCGCGGCGTGGAAATGTAGCCCGGGAAGCGTCCGATGACCATGACCCCCTTTGCCGATGTCGCGCTGACGCTGCCGCCCGTCGCGCCGCTGGACCAGACGCTGCGCGCGGCGCTGCAGGCCGCCATCGACGACAAGACCAAGCCGCCCGGATCGCTGGGCCGGCTTGAATCGCTGGCGCTGCAGATCGGCCTGATCCGTGGCGACGCGGCGCCCGCGCTGTCCCGCCCGGCCATCATCGTGTTCGCCGGTGACCATGGCGTGGCCGATGCCGGCGTCAGCGCGTTCCCGGCCGAGGTCACCGCCCAGATGGTGCTGAACTTCCTGGACGGCGGCGCGGCGATCAACGTGTTCACGCGGCTGCACGGGCTGGCGCTGGAAGTGGTGGACGTGGGCGTGCGCGCGCCGTTGCCGGCCGCGCCGGGGCTGGTCAACTGCCGGGTGGCGAATGGTACGCGCAACTTTGTCGACGCCCCGGCCATGACGCCGGCGCAGGCCGGCGCGGCGCTCAACGCCGGCATCGCGCGCGTGCTGCGCCATGCGCAGCTTGGCACCAACGTGATCGGCTTTGGCGAGATGGGCATCGCCAATACCTCGGCGGCGGCCTGCCTGATGAGCCGGCTGACCGGGCTGCCCATCGAGGCGTGCATCGGCCGTGGCACGGGGCTGGACGACGCCGGCGTGGCGCACAAGCGCGCGGTGCTGTCGCAGGCGCTGGCGTGCCATGCCGGCGTGACCGATCCGCTCGACGTGCTGGCCACGTTCGGCGGCTTCGAGATCGCGGCGATGACCGGCGCCTACCTGGCCGCGGCGGCCAGCCGGATGGTGATCCTGGTGGATGGCTTCATCGCGTCTGCTGCGCTGCTGGTGGCCGCGCGCATCGACCCGAACGTGCTGCAGTACTGCGTGTTCTCGCATTGCTCGCACGAGCAGGGCCACCGCGCGCTGCTGGCCGAATTCGGCGCCGAGCCGCTGCTGGCGCTGGACCTGCGCCTGGGCGAAGGCACCGGCGCCGCGCTGGCGTGGCCGCTGGTGGCCTCGGCGGCGGCCTTCCTGCGCGAGATGGCCACGTTCAGCGGCGCCGGCGTCAGCAACGCGTCGGCATAGCGGCAAGGGGGCGAGCATGGCCGACGAACTCCGCTTCTTCCTGACCGCCGTGGGCTACTTCACGCGCGTGCCGTTGCCGCAGCGGCTGGCAAGCTGGGTCGGCTTTGCGCCGCACTACCTGAACGCCGCCGCGCGCTACTTTCCGCTGGTGGGGCTGCTGGTGGGCCTGGCCGGCGCGGCGGTCACGGGTCTTGCGTGGCAGTTCTGGTCGCCGCCGGTGGCCATCGTGCTGGGCATGGCGGCCACGCTGCTGCTGACCGGTGCGTTCCACGAGGACGGGCTGGCCGATTGCGTCGATGCGTTCGGTGGCGGCTACCGGCGCGAGGACGTGCTGGAAATCATGCACGACTCCCGCGTCGGCGCGTTTGGCGCGATTGCCCTCGTCGTGGCGCTGCTGCTGAAGTGGCAACTGCTGGTGTCGGTGGAAGACCGCGCCGATGCCGGGCTGCTGGTGGCCGTGCTGGTGGCCGCGCACGGTGCCAGCCGCGCCATGGCGATCACGTTCCTGGCCACGCACGACTACGTGCGCGCCGAAGGCAAGGCCAAGCCCGTGGCGCAGCGGCTGGAGACGCGCAGCCTGCTGTTCGCGCTCGCCTGCGGCGCGGTGCCGCTGCTGCTGATCTCGCCGGTGTTCGCGGCGGTGGTGGTGCTGGTGCTGGCGGGCCTGCGCGCGGCGCTGGGCGCGTACTTCGTGCGCCGCATCGGCGGCTATACCGGCGACTGCCTGGGCATGGCGCAGCAACTGGCCGAACTGTCGATCTACCTCGTGGCGGCCGCATGGAAGTGGTACTGATCCGCCACGCGCAGCCCGACGTGGCCGAGGGCGTCTGCTACGGCCGGCTGGACCTCGCGCTGGCGCAGCCCGTGGCGCCGCTGGCGTCGATCGTCGCCCAGCTCGCGCCGCCGGCGCGCATCGTCACCAGCCCGGCCCGCCGCGCGCGCGACACCGCCACGCTGCTGGCCGATTGCCTGGCCGCGCCGCCGGTCTGCGAGGCGGAGCCGGCGCTGCGCGAGATGGATTTCGGCGCCTGGGAAGGCCAGCGCTGGGATGCGATTCCGCGCGACGCGCTGGACCTGTGGGCCGCCGACCTGATGCACGCCCGGCCCCACGGCGGCGAGAGCCCCGCGCAGGCCATGGCGCGCGTGACGGCCTGGGCCGACGCGCTCGATGCGGGCGCCGACGCGCGGCTCTGGGCGGTCACCCACGCCGGCCCGATGCGCATGCTGGCCGCGCACTGGCTGGGCCTGCCGCTGGCCCAGACGCTGCACTGGTCGCTGGGATTCGCCGCGACGTGCAAGTTCGTGCTGGAAGGTGGGACGGTCAGGCTGGGGTGGTGGAATCGCGTGGCGGGTTGATCGGAGGCTGGCCCTCACCCCCGACCCTTCTGCCACGTTGTGGGAGATGGAAACCATCGGTAATTCAGATGCTGCCGGTTTGCTCCCCTCGCCCGCAAACGGGAGCGGGGCCGGTGGAGCGGGCCAGCGCGTCCCGCACCACCGGCATCCTCACCGCCCCCTGCGCCCCCGCGCCACCTCCAGGTCCTTGCAGATTTCCGCCGCCCCCTGCACCACGCGCGGGCCGGCGCGGTTGACCAGGTCGCCGTCGATGGTGAACAGGTTGTTGCGCGCCACGGCGGTGACCTGCTTCCACTTCTCCCATATCGAAAAATCGGCCAGCGGCTTGTCGGGGCGCGTGGCGCCCATGGCGGCCGTCAGCATGACCTCGGGGTTGCCGGCGATCACCGCTTCGACGGACACGGTGGGCACCAGCGGCGCCTCGGTGGCAAACAGGTTGCGGCCGCCGCAGAGCGTCAGCAGGTCGCTCACAAGGTGCTGGCCGTTCAGCGTCATCAGCGGCTGCTGCCAGACCTGGTAGAACACCGTGACCGGCGAGCGGCCCGCGTAGGTGCGGCGCAGCGTGTCCACCTGCTGGCGGAAGTCGCTCGCGGCGCGGCGGGCGACGGGTTCGGTGCCCATCAGCGTGCCGAGCTTTTCCAGATTCTCGGGGATGGTCTCCAGCCGGCGCGGCTCGCTGTAGAACACCGGCATGCCCAGCGCGCGCAGGCGGTCGGTCTGCTTCTGGGCGTTGCCATGGCGCCAGACCACGATCAGGTCCGGCTTGAGCGCGGCAATGCGTTCCAGGTCCAGCGCCTTGTTGTCGCCCACGCGCGGGATGTCGCGCGCCTGCGGCGGGTAGTCGCTGTAGCTGACCGTGCCGACGATGCGCTCGCCGCCGCCGGCCGCGTAGATCATCTCGGTCACGTGCGGCGCCAGCGAGACCACGCGCCGCGCGGGCTGGGCCAGCGTGACGGTCTGGCCCGCGTCGTCGACCACGGTGATGGCGGCGTGCGCGGGCAGGGTGGCGGCCAGCAGGGCGGCCAGCATGAAGGATTTAAAGGCCATCGGCATCGGGCAGGGGAAGGGTCTTGTCGAGCGCGCGGGCCAGTTGGTCCCACGCCCGGGGCTGGTCCGGCGGCAGGCCGAAACGCAGGCTCGGCGGCTGGCCGCCGGCGGCATCGAAATAACGGGTCCAGACGCGGCACGTCGCCAGCGCCACGTGCAGGCGCCGCGCGTGGGCGTGCGGCACCCAGCAGAACAGCGGGTGCGATGCCACTGCCAGGCCGTGGCCGGTCAGCAGCGTCGCCAGCCGGTGCCCGCTGGCGGCCAGATGGTCGCGTGCATGGGCCTGCCAGCCGGCATCCGCCAGCGCGGTCCGGGCGATGGCGCGGGCCGGGCCCGAGACGGCCCAGTGGCCCAGTTCGGCATCGAGCGCGTCAAGCAGTGCCGGCGCCGCCAGCACAAAGCCGCAGCGGACGCCCGCGAGCCCGAAGAACTTGCCCAGCGAGCGCAGCACGACCAGCCCCGGCCTATCGGCGTGGGGCGCGAGCGAGCCGCCGGGCGTGGCGTCCATGAATGCCTCGTCGACCAGCAGCGTGCCGTCGCGCGCCGCCAGCCGGCGGTGCCAGTGCCGCAGCGTGTCCGGCGGCACGCGGCGCGTGGTCGGGTTGTTCGGCGTGACGACGACCAGATGGTCGAGCGCGTCGGCCAGGTCGTGGCGGCCGAAGTCGGCTTCATCGAGCAGCACGACGGTGTGCCCGGCACGGGCGAAGGCCGGCGCGTACTCGCTGTAGCCCAGCGCGGCGATGCCCACGCGGCCGGGCCGCAGCAGGCGCGGCAGCGTGCGGATGGCCGCCTGCGAGCCGGCCACGGGCAGCGCGTGCGGCGCGCCGTAGTAGCGGGCGGCCAGCGCGGCGAGGTCGTCGTCCTCGGGCAGCCGGTGCCAGGCGGCGGCGGGCAGCGTGGGCACCGGGTAACCGTCGGGATGGATGCCGGTGGACAGGTCGAGCCAGTCCTCGGCCGGCCCGCCGAATTCACGGATGGCCTGGCGCAGGTTGCCGCCGTGGCGGATGGTGAACGTCATGAAGCGGAGATCAGATGGATGGCCGGCACGCTCAGCATCGCCACGCCAAGCCACAGCCAGAGCGTGCGCTGCACCAGCCGCAGGCAGGCCAGCACGTGGGCGGCGCGCGGCGCATCGCCCACGCCCAGCGGCGGGCGGGCTTCCCATTCGCCGTGGTAGCGCGCGCCGCCGCCCAGCGCCACGCCCACCGCCCCGGCGCCGGCCGCCATCACCGGGCCGGCGTTGGGACTGGACCACGCCGGGGCCTGCGTACGCCAGCAGCGCAGCGCCTGCGCGGTGGCGCCCAGCAGCGCATACGACAGCGCGGTCAGCCGCGCGGGAATCAGGTTCAGCAGGTCGTCGATGCGTGCCGCCGCCCAGCCGAACATGGCCCAGCGCGGCGTGCGGTAGCCCCACATCGCGTCGAGCGTGTTGGCCAGCCGGAACACGATGACGGCCGGCGCGCCGCCGATCAGGAACCAGAACAGCGCGCCAAAGATGGCATCGTTGCCGTTCTCCAGCGCCGATTCGCAGGCGGCGCGGGCCAGCGCCTCGGCGTCGGCATCGGCCGTATCGCGCGACACGATGCGGGCGGTCAGCGTGCGCGCGGCGGGCAGGTCGTCGGCGGCCAGTGCATCGGCAATCGGGGCGATATGGCGCGCCAGGCTGCAGGCGCCCAGCGCGAAGTAGAGCGCCAGCACGTGCAGCGTCCACGCCAGCAGCGGATGCACGGCGCCGGCCATGCCGACCAGCCACGCCACGGCGGCGGCGGGCCCGAGCACCACGGCCGACCACGCGAGCAGCCCCGCCGCGCGCTGGCGCAGCGGGTGGCTGCCGGGGCGGTTCAGGCGGTTGGCAACAGCCGTGGCCAGGCGGCCAAAGCCGACCAGCGGATGCCAGCGGCGCGGCTCGCCGAGCCAGCGGTCCAGCAGCACGCCGGCGAGCGCGGCGGCCACGCAGGCCGGCCAGGACAACAGCATCATCGTGCGGCGTGCAGGCGGGAAGGGGGTGGGTCCTTGATCGCGACCGGGATGCCGGCCACGAGCAGCCGCACGCGGTCGGCGGTGGCGGCCAGCTTCTGGTTGAGCCGGCCCAGTTCGTCGACGTAGAAGCGGGTGATGGCGCCCATCGGCACCACGCCGAAGCCGATCTCGTTCGAGACCAGGATCACGTGGCCGGGCAGCATCGGCAGCGCGGTCATCAGCGCGTCGATTTCCTCGGTAAAGGCCGGCGGCGGCGTGATGACGCCGTGCTCGGGGTAGTCGCGGCCGTCGCCGAAGATCAGGTTGTTGAGCCACAGCGTCACGCAGTCCACCAGGATGCAGCCGTCGTGGCGCGCGTGCGCGTAGAGCGCGTCGGCCAGGTGCACGGGTTCCTCGACGAGCGTCCAGTCTGCCGGGCGGCGTGCCCGGTGCAGCGCGATGCGGACTTCCATCTCCTCGTCGGCCGGTTCGGCGTTGTGCCGGGCCGTGGCGATGTAGGTGACCGGCCCGCGCGTCAGCGCCGCGTGGTCGGTGGCCAGTTGCTCGGCGAAATGGCTCTTGCCGGAGCGCGCGCCGCCGAGCACCAGCGTCAGCTCGCGCGGCGCGGCGGTGCCGGCCTGCGGCTGCGGGGCCGGGGCGGTGTCGGGTTCGACGTCCGCGGCCGCGCCTGCCGAAGCCGGCTCGGTGGTGGCCGAGAGATTGAGCGCCCGAGGCGTGGCGGGGGTCTTCATCGGGCGTATTGTAGCCGCCGCATCCGCGCCCCGCACGCACGGTTTTTGCAGGCCGGCGCCCGCCGCGCCAACCCTGCTGCGATAATCGCGCGATGCAAAATCCTCCGTTCCCGTTTGCGCCGCGTGCCCTGCGCGGCACCCTGATGGTCCAGGGCACCACCTCGGACGCCGGCAAGAGCACCGTGGTGGCCGGGCTGTGCCGCGTGCTGGCGCGCGCCGGCGTGGCCGTGGCGCCGTTCAAGCCGCAGAACATGGCGCTGAACAGCGCGGTGACGGTGGATGGCGGCGAGATCGGCCGCGCGCAGGCGCTGCAGGCCCAGGCGGCCGGGCTGGCGCCGCACACCGACATGAACCCGGTGCTGCTCAAGCCCAGCAGCGACATCGGCGCGCAGGTCATCATCCACGGCCGCGCCCGCATGGACCTGGACGCCCGCGCCTACCACGCCTACAAGCCGCAGGCGATGGCGGCGGTGCTGGAAAGCCATGGGCGGCTCGAACGGGCGTACGACGTGGTGCTGGTGGAAGGCGCCGGCAGCCCGGCCGAGGTGAACCTGCGCGACCGCGACATCGCCAACATGGGCTTTGCCGAGCGCGTGGACTGCCCGGTGGTGCTGGTGGCCGATATCGACCGGGGCGGCGTGTTCGCGCATCTGGTCGGCACGCTGGACTGCCTGTCCGACAGCGAGCGGGCCCGCGTGAAGGGGTTCGTCATCAACCGGTTCCGGGGCGATATCGCGCTGCTGCAGCCGGGGCTGGACTGGCTGGCCGCGCGCACGGGCAAGCCGGTGTTCGGCGTGCTGCCGTACCTGCACGGGCTGCACCTGGACGCCGAGGACGCCATTGCCAGCGCGCAGGTGGCCCGGCGCGACGGCCAGGCGCTGCGCGTGGTGGTGCCGGTGCTGCCGCGCATCTCCAACCATACCGATTTCGACGCGCTGCGCGCCCATCCGGACGTCAACCTGCAATTCATCGGCCCGGGCCGCCCGATGCCGCCGGCGGACCTGGTGATCCTGCCCGGCAGCAAGAGCGTGCGGGCCGATCTGGCGTTCCTGCGCGCCAACGGGTGGGACCACGCGCTGCTGCGGCACCTGCGCTATGGCGGCAAGCTGCTGGGCATCTGCGGCGGCATGCAGATGCTGGGGCGGCGCATCCATGATCCCGATGGCCGCGAGGGGCCGGCCGGCAGCAGCGACGGGCTGGGACTGCTCGACTTCGACACCACGCTGGCGCCCGAGAAGCAGCTACGGCGCGTGCACGGTGAACTGGCGGCCGGCGGCGCGGCCGTGGCGGGCTACGAGATCCATCTGGGGGTGACGCAGGGGCCGGCGCTGGCGCGGCCGGCATTGTGGCTGGCGGAGGGGGAGGCGGGCGCGGGGCGTCGGCCCGACGGGGCGGTGTCCGAAGACGGCCAGGTCATGGCGACCTACGTCCACGGCCTGTTCGACCAGCCGGACGCCTGCGGCGCGCTGCTGCGCTGGGCCGGGCTGGCGCACGCCGGCGGCGTGGACCTGGACGCGCTGCGCGAGGCATCGATCGACCGGCTGGCGGCCAGCATGGCCGAACACCTGGACCTGCGCGCGATGCTGGCCCCGCTGGCGGCTACGGCCCCGGTGCCAGGCGGCTGACCAGCGCGTCCACGTCGTCCCAGCTCACGCGGCGCACGGCCACCATCAGGTCGGTGCCGGGGAACGGGTCTTCGAAGACGTCCGATTCCACGCCGCCCAGGCGCCGGTAGAAATCGCGCGCCTGGGTGTTGCCATCGAGCACGTACAGGAACAACGGCCGGCCCGGCCACTGGCTGGCCACGCGCGTGGCGCAGCAGGCCATCAGCGTCTTGCCGTAGCCGCGGCCATGGTACGCCGGCATCACATGCAGATTGTCCAGGTAGATGCCGTAGCCGGGCTCGGCCAGTGGCATCAGGCACGAGAAGCCGGCCGGGTTGCCGTTCACGCGCAGGATGGTGGCTTCCAGCGGCGCCTCGGCCCCTTCGAGCATGCGGGCGCGCCAGGTGGCCAGCCGTTCGGCGGGGGCGTGGACGTCAAGATATTCGGCGGGAACCAGGCCGGCATAGGCGTGGCGCCAGCTGTCCGCGTGCATGGCGGCAAGCAGGTCGGCATCGGCCGGAGAGGCGGGAAGCAGTTCGATCAAGGGCATGGCAGGGCGGGGGCGGCACCCGGATGACGTTGGAATGCGGTGCGGCCACGATCTTAACGTCACGCTGCTAGAATCGCGAATTCTTCGCATTTGCATTAGCGCGCTGGCGCACAGATGCGAGGGCCAAAATGCCCGATGCCCCGCGGCCAGCGCGGCATCCCAGAACAAAGAGTCACATGGTCTCCGGCCGCCTGCGCACCGTCCTCGTCAAGCTTCACCTCTACATCGGCCTGGTATTCGGCCTGCTCTTCGTCCTGATGGGCCTGACCGGCACGCTGATCTCGTGGCGCGACGACATCGACAAATGGCTGAATCCTGATCTGCTGCAGGGCGTGTCGGCCACCCGCATCCCGGTGGGGGCCGCGACCGTGGAATCCGTCACGGCCAGGCTGATGGCCGACCCGCGCTATGGCAAGCCGAACCTGCTGATTCTGCCAATCGACGAGCACGACGTGTTCATCGCCTACTACCCGATCCAGGGCGCGCAGGCGGCGCCGGGGCGGTCGCGGCAGGTGATGATCGACCCGATCACGCTGGCCGTGAAGGGCGAGCGGCTGTTTGGCGTGCCGGGGCTGTCGCGCCAGCAGATCATGCCGACGCTGTTCCACCTGCACCGCTACCTGCTGTCCGGCGAGACCGGCAAGACCATCGTCGGCGTGACCGGCATGGTGCTGCTGCTGAGCGTGCTGCTGGGCGTGGCGCTGTGGTGGCCGAAGTCGCGGCTGCGCGCGTGGAAGCAGTCGGTGCGGATTGCGCACGGCGGGTCGTGGTCGCGCTTCACCTATACGTTCCACCGCGCCGGCGGCATCTTCGCCGCGCCGGTGCTGGCCGTGATCGCGTTCTCGGGCTGGTACCTGAACCTGCCGAAGTGGGTCACGCCGATCATCGGCAGCGTGATGACGGTGAGCGCGCCGGCAAAGCACCAGTCGGACCCGCCGCCGCCCGGCGCCCACGCGATCACGCCGGCGCAGGCCATGACGGCCGCCCAGCGCCAGTTCCCGGGCGCGCAGGTCACGCGGATCAGCCTGCCGCGCAAGCCCGGCGACGCCTATGAGGTGCGGCTGCGCCAGGAGGGTGAGCTGCAGGCCGACAGCGGCGCCACGCGGCTCTGGCTGGACGCCTACACCGGCCGCCCGCTAGGCGCCCGCGACCCGCGCGACGCGCAATCGGGCGATGCCTTGATCTTCTGGCTGTTCCCGCTGCACACCGGCGAGGCGTTCGGCACCTACGGCCGCGTGTTCATCACCGCGTTCGGCCTGATGCCGCTGGCGTTTGCGCTGACGGGCGTGCTGATCTGGTGGAAACGCCGCAGCGGCCATCAGCGGCATCTGGAACGCGAACGGGCGCGGCTGAAGCGGGGGTAGCGGAAAGCGCTTCAGATTTCCAGGTTGTCGATCAGCCGCGTGTTGCCCAGCTTGGCGGCCGACAGCACCACCAGCGGCTCGCCGGCGGCGAATTCCTCGCGGGTGGGGGCCTGGAGGTTGCTGCGTTTGCGGATCGACACGTAGTCGGGGTTCCAGCCGCGCGCCTGCAGCCGGGCCAGCGCGTCGGCTTCCACGGCCAGCAGGTCGACGTTGCCGTTGCCCAGCACGGTGTCGCGCACCTCGTGCAGCGTCTTGTAGAGGACCGGCGCCTCCTTGCGGTCGGCCTCGCCCAGGTAGCGGTTGCGCGACGACAGCGCCAGGCCGTCCTCGGCGCGCACGGTCTCGGCCGGGATGATGTCCACGGGCAGCGCGAACTGCTGCGCCATGCGCCGCACGATCATCAGTTGCTGGTAATCCTTCTTGCCGAACACGGCCACGCGCGGCTGTACGCAGCAGAACAGCTTCATCACCACGGTGCAGACGCCCTTGAAGAACCCCGGGCGGAACTCGCCTTCCAGGATGTCGCCCAGGTCGTGCGGCGGGTCCACGCGGTATTCCTGCGGCACCGGGTACATGTCCGATTCGGTCGGGGCGAACAGCACGTACACGCCCTCGCTCTGCAGCTTCTCGATGTCGTCCTGCAGCGTGCGCGGGTACTTGTCGAAATCCTCGTTCGGGCCGAACTGCAGGCGGTTGACGAAGATCGACGCCACCACGGGGTCGCCGTGCTGGCGCGCCAGGCGCATCAGCGACAGGTGGCCTTCGTGCAGGTTGCCCATGGTGGGCACGAAGGCCACGCGGTTCTGGCCGCGGAGCTGGTCCCGCAGCGCCTGGATGGAGGAAATGACTTTCATGAAATGTGGTGTGCCGTCGTGGTTGAGCGTGCCGCTGCGTGGCAGCGTGCGTGCCGGACTCTAGGGAACACAGTGGCCGGCTGTCGGCGGATTGTAGAGCATCCGCGCCGGTTCAGGCCGGCAGCCCGCGGCAATTGTTCCGCCCGGTGGAAGGATCAGGCCGGCGTGTACGCCAATCGCACATAAATCGGTGCGAACGGCTCTGCCTGGGTAATCTCGACCAGCGCCTCGCGCGACAGCTCCAGCATGGCGATGAAGTTCACCACCACCACGGGCACGCCCTTGCCGGAGCGGATGGCGTCCTCGAACAGCTCGCTGAACTCCATGAAGCGGGCGTGTTGCAGGCGGCGCAGGATCTGGCTCATGTGCTCGCGCACGGACAGTTCCTCGCGCGAGATCTTGTGGTGCTGGTTCAGCTTGGCGCGCTTGAGCACGTCGGCCCAGGCGGACTGCAGGTCCACGGTTTCCACGTCGGGAAAGCGCGGGGCGATGCTCTGCTCGATGTAGACCTGCGAGCGCAGGAAATCGCGGCCAAGCTGGGGCACGGTGTCCAGCCGCTGGGCGGCCAGTTTCATCTGCTCGTATTCCAGCAGGCGGCGCACCAGTTCGGCGCGCGGGTCCTCGGCTTCCTCGTCGCTGTCGGCCTTCTTGACCGGCAGCAACATCCGCGACTTGATCTCGATGAGCATCGCGGCCATCAGCAGGTACTCGGCCGCCAGTTCCAGGTTGCGCTGCCGGATCTGGTCGACGTACGAGAGATACTGGCGCGTCACCTGGGCCATCGGGATGTCCAGGACGTTGAAGTTCTGCTTGCGGATCAGGTACAGCAGCAAGTCCAGCGGGCCCTCGAACGCCTCCAGGAACACTTCCAGCGCGTCGGGCGGGATGTACAGGTCCTGCGGCAGCTTGAACAGCGGCTCGCCGTACAGCCGCGCGAACGCCAGCCCGTCGACCATGTCGGCCGGATTGGCCGTGCCGGCGCCGGGCTGCCCCACGCTGGGCAGCGCCACGGGCAGGGTCAGCTTTTCCTGCGCGGCGGGGTCCAGCGGGTCGCTCGGCGGCATCGTGTCGGGTGCGGGAGGGGGTGGGCCGGGTGGCAGATCAGTTGTCGGACGAGTAGACGTACGGCTTCTGGGCCACGCGCGACGCATTGGCGCGGGCGCGTTCTTCCAGGTCGATCGGGGTCTTGTCCCACAGCAGGGCGCGGCCTTCGCGCTGTTCGGCTTCCAGGGACGGGCGCTCCTGCTTGAGGGTCTTCAGGAACTGGGTGATATCCGATTCGTACATGGCCATGGTGAAACCTGTGCCCGCAGGGGGCGGCGTTGGGGATGACGGGGCTGGATTTTACCGTATCGGCACGGGGCGCTGCCGGTCACCCCGCTGAAAACGTCAAATTTGCCCGGACGATGGTCTGGCGCGGCCGGTGGTGTGGTCAAATAGCGACTTGATTCGGGAGCCACTAGGACGGATGACGCTTGATTTGGGCCGGCTGGCCGAACCGACCGTCGCAGCACAGGCGCGGCGCATCCATGGCGGTGCCGGCCGGCGTGCGCGCGCCGCGGCACTGGCCCTGTGCCTGGCCGTCCTGCTGATCGCGGCGCTGCTGGGCGCCCCGGGCCACGCCCACGCGGCCAAGGCCGCCTACAAGGTGGAGATCGACGCCCCCAAGGCGCTCAAGGACATCCTTGAGGAACACCTCGACCTGGCCCGCTACACCACGCGCACCGACATTTCCGACGACCAGTTCCAGTACATGGTGGAGACCGTGGGCGACCAGGTGCGCCAGTTCGCGTCCACCGAGGGCTGGTTCGACCCGGTCACCAAGGCCACCGTGGAAGGTCAGGGCGACAGCCGCGTGGTCCACATCACCGTCGACCCCGGCGCCCGCACGCTGATCCGCCGGGCCGACGTGGAGGTGGCCGGCCCGGCGGCCACCCAGTCGCCGGCGCAGATCGAGGCAATGCGCCGCAAGTGGGGCCTGCCCGTGGGCGACCCGTTCCGCCAGGCTGACTGGGACAAGGCCAAGGAAGACGCGCTGGTGCAGTTGCAGAGCCAGAGCTACTACGGCGCCCGGCTGGCGTCGTCCCGGGCGCGGATCGAGCCCGACGAGCACGCCGCCGACCTGAGCGCGAAGTACGAGAGCGGGCCGGCCTATGTGCTGGGGCCGCTGGAGATCGAGGGCACGCGCCGCTATCCCGAGCAGATCATCCGCAATGTCAACCCGCTGCGCGAGGGCGAGCCGTACCGCGTGGAGCGCCTGCTGGAATTCCAGCGCGCGGTGCAGAACCAGCCCTATTTCTCGAACGTGCAGGTCGAGCTGGAGGAGCCGCCCGCCGCCACCTCGGCCGAGGCCGCCGCGCAGCAGCAGACCGTGACGGCGCCGGTGCGCGTGAAGGTGCGCGAGTACCCGACGCACCGGCTCAGCTCCGGCGTCGGTTTCACGACCGATACCGGCGCCCAGGTCGAAGGCCGCTACTCGTACTACAACCTGTTCAACCGCGCCTGGGTGTTCGACTCGCAGGCCCGGATCGAGCAGAAGCGCCAGTATGCGTTTGCGGAAATGGCCATGCCGCCCGATTCGCACACCTACCGCAACAGCCTCTACACGAGCTACGAGCGGACCATTGACATCGAGAGCACCGACACCAAGAGCTGGCGCGCCGGCCTGAAGCGGTCGCGCTCGCGCGAGAAGTACGACACCACGGTCTCGCTGGACTTCTACTACGACATCCTGACGCCGTACGGCCAGCCATCGCAGTACTCGAAGGCGCTGGTGCCGGCGTTCGCGTGGACGCGCCGCGACGTGGACAACCCGGTGTTTCCGCGCCGGGGCAACGTGATCAACACACAGGTGGGCGTGGCCGCCAAGGGCGCGCTCAGCGACGCCACGTTCCTGCGCGTGTACGGCCGCATCCGGCAGTACGTGCCGGTGGGCAACCGTGACCTGTTCGTCGCCCGGCTGGAACTGGGCGCCAACATGACCTCCGACGACCCGTCGCTGATCCCGGCCACGCTGCGCTTCCGCGCCGGCGGCACCGATTCGATCCGCGGCTACAGCTACCAGTCGATCGGCACGCCGAACGGCCAGAGCGTGCTGCCGGCGCGCTACCTGGGCACCGGCAGCCTGGAATACCAGTACTGGTTCAAGCCGGACTGGGGCGCGGCGGTGTTCTGGGACATGGGCACGGCCACCAACAACCTCGACGGCATCACGATCTACCACGGCGTGGGCGTTGGCGCGCGCTGGCGCAGCCCGGTGGGGCCGGTGCAGCTGGACATCGGCTACGGCATCCAGCAGCGGCAGTTCCGGCCGCATATCTCGCTCGGGGTGGCGTTCTGATGAACATGCCGGACATGCCGCCCGTGCCGCGCGAGGACCGCGACGCCCCGCGCCAGCCGCGCCGGCCCCGCCGCCGCATCTGGAAGGTGCTGGGCTGGACCGTGGCCGTGCTGCTGGCGCTGCTGGTGGCGCTGGCCGTCACGGCCGTGCAGGCGCTGCGCACCGAGACCGGCACGCGCCACCTGTGGAACATCGCCACGCGGCTGTCGGCCGGCATGCTGGCCGGGACGTACGAGGGCGGATCGGTGGCCAGCGGGCTGCGGCTGCGCGACGTGGTCTACGCCAGCGGCGACACGCGCGTGACGGTCGACCGCATCGACGCGCGCTGGCAGCTTTCGTGGTCGCCGCGGCGGCTGCACGTGGAATGGCTGCGGCTGGGCAAGATCGACGCGCGGCTGCCGGCGTCGGCCCCGAGCACCGAGCCGGCCCGGATGCCGGATTCGCTGACGCTGCCGCTGGCTGTCGACGTAGACACGCTGACGGTGGCCGAGCTGTCGCTGTTGCAGGGGCCGCCGGCCACGTCGAGCCCGCTCGTGCTGTCGGACCTGTCCGGCGCGCTGCACAGCGACGGGCAGCGGCATCGCGTGGTCGTCGACCGGCTGGTCACGCCGTACGGCAAGCTGCAGGCCAACGCCCAGATCGGCGGCACCACGCCGTTCCCGCTGTCGGCCGAGGCGCTGCTGGAAGGGCGCTGGAAGGAAGAGACGTATGCCGTTTCCGCCACCGCCAGCGGGTCGCTGGACAGCCTGCGCGCCGAACTGGAAGCCAACGGCGACCGCATCCGCGCGAGCGGCAACGCCGACGTGACGCCGTTCGGCAAGGTGCCGTTCACGCACCTGATTGTCGATGGCGAGCGCATCAACCCCCGGCTGTTCAGCCCCACGGCCCCGCAGGCCAACCTGACCGTCCATGCCGAACTGCGCCCGGTGGAGGCCATCGCGCCGCCGCCGCAGGTGGCCCAGCCCCGGCCCGGCGAATCGACGGCCAGCGCCGTGGCGGCTGCATCGGCCGCGTCGGCGTCGGCGCCGGTGCCCACGCCGGCCGCACCGACCAGGAACCCGCTGGCCGTGGCCGGCGAGGTCACGGTCCGCAACCTGGAGCCGGGTCCGATCGACAAGGAACGGCTGCCCGTGCACGCGGTGCAGGCGCGGGTGGAAATGAGCGAGATGACGCAGACGCTGCGCAACCTGCGCATCACGCTGCCGGGGCGCGCCGAGATCGTCGGGCAGGGCACGCTGCACGATGGGCGCGGCGGCTTTGACCTGGACGTGCGGCGGCTGGACGCCGCGGCGCTGCACACGGGCATGGTGGCGACCAACCTGTCCGGGCCGGTCATCGTGCGGCTGGAGCCGGGCCGGCAGAGCGTGGCGCTGGACGTGGCGGGCGGCGAGATCAAGCTGTTCGCCGATGCGCGGATCGATGCCGAGGCGGTCACGCTGGCGGCGCTGCGCGCGGGGCTGGGCAGCGGTACGCTGACGGCCGACGGCAAGCTCGGGCTCAAGGACGCCCAGGCGTTCGACTTCAAGGGCAAGCTGACCAACTTCGACCCGGCGCGGCTGGCCAGGGTGGCGCCGGGCCGCATCAACGCGGATTTCTCGGCCAAGGGGTCGCTGGCGAACGTGCTGCGCGTGGCGCTGGACTTTGCACTGGGCGAGAGCGAGTACGCGGGGCTGCCGATGACCGGCAACGGCAAGGTGCGCGTGGAGGGCGAGCGGCTGCTGCCCAGCGAGGCGTCGCTGCTGATGGCGGGCAACCAGGTCAACCTCAAGGGCAGCTTTGGCGCGCGGGGCGACAGCCTGCGGGTCAACGTCGACGCGCCGCAGCTGGATCGCCTGAAATTCGGCGTCGGCGGCCGCGCCCGGCTGGACGCCGTGGTCACCGGCACGCTGAAGAAGCCCGAGGTGGTGGGCGACTACAGCGCACAGGCGCTGGTGGTGGGGCCGCACAAGGTGGCCAGCGCCGATGGCCACGTGGAACTGCGCGGCGGGCTGGACGGCACGCTGGCCGCCCGGCTGGCCGCGCGCGACTACCAGGGCCCGCAGGCGTCGATCCGCACGCTCGACGCCACGCTGAGCGGCACGCAGGCCAATCACACGTTCGACGCCCGCGCGGCCGGCACGATGCACGGCCAGGCGATGCAGCTGGCGCTGGCCGGGCAGGGCGCCTGGCGCGGCGAGC
Organism: Cupriavidus sp. SZY C1; assembly: GCF_032190535.1. Lineage (NCBI taxonomy): Bacteria > Pseudomonadati > Pseudomonadota > Betaproteobacteria > Burkholderiales > Burkholderiaceae > Cupriavidus > Cupriavidus sp. SZY C1. The sequence goes on along the minus strand of NZ_JAUANU010000001.1, from coordinate 571,049 downwards.
AGGGCTGGAACGGCACGATCCGCACGCTGGAAGAGCGCGGCGCGGTGAACGTGCGGCTGCTGGCGCCGGCGCAGCTAATGGTGGCGGACCAGCGCATCCGGCTGGGCCCGGCGCAACTGCAGTTCGCGCGGGCGACGATGCGCGTGGACGGCTTCGAGTTCGATCACGGGCGCATCCGCACGCAGGGCAACTTCAACGGCGTGGAGGTGGCCAACCTGCTCAAGCTGATGGAGACGTGGACGGGCGAGGCGCCGCCGGTGCGCTCGGACCTCGTGCTCGACGCCAACTGGAACCTGAACCTGGCCGAGACGGCCACCGGGTTTGCCGAGGTGCGGCGGCGCAGCGGCGACGCGTCGGTCAACGCCGGCCGGGGCTGGACCACGCTGGGGCTGGGCGAGACGGCGCTGCGCGCGGACTTTGGCGGCAACCGCGTGACGCTGCGCGGCGGCACCACGTCGCAGCGGATCGGCAAGGTGGCCGTCGATGCGTCGGCCGGGCTGGTCACCGAGCAGGGGTTGCTGACGGTGGGGCCGGCGTCGGCGCTGGGCGGCACGGTCACCGCCGACGTGCCGCGCCTGAAGTCGCTGGAAGCGCTGACCGGGCCGCAGTACGCGCTGCAGGGCAAGCTGGCGGCGGCGCTGCGGCTGGCCGGCACGGTCGGCAATCCGCTGCTGACCGGCACCGTGGATGGCAGCGACATCGGCATCACGCTGTACGACCTTGGCATCCGCCTGACCGATGGCGAGGTGCACGTGGTGCTGGACCAGAACACCGTGGAACTGCGGCAGGTGCGCTTTCGCGGCGGCGACGGCACGCTGACGGCCACGGGCGCGGTCAAGCTGGGCCAGACCGATCCGAACATCACGGGCCGGATCGTGGCGGACCGGCTGCAGCTGTTTGCCAGCCCCGAGCGCACGCTGATCGTCTCGGGCGAGGCCGGCATCGCCAACGAGAACCAGCAGCTTGCCATCCGCGGCAAGTTCCGCGTGGACCGCGGGCTGTTCGACCTGCCCAAGGCCAGCGCGCCGGTGCTGGGCGACGACGTGGTGGTGGTGCGCCGCAAGGACGAGCGCGAACTGAAGACGGCGGCCACGCCGGTGGTGCCGGAGTCCAAGCCCGCCAGCCGCTTCAGCCCGCTGATCGACGTGACGATCGACCTGGGCAATGACTTCCGCTTCCGGGGGGCCGGGGCCGACATCCTGCTGGCCGGGCAACTGGGCATCCGCAGCGAGCCGCTGTCGCCGATGCGCGCGACGGGCACGGTGCGCGTGGTGGACGGCACCTACGAGGCATTCGGGCGCAAGCTCGACATCGACCGCGGCACGATCAACTTCAACGGCCCGGTGGACAACCCGAACATGTTCATCCGCGCCATGCGCCGCAACCAGGAGGTGGAGGCCGGCGTGGAGGTGACGGGCACGGTGCGGCTGCCGCGCGTGCGGCTGGTGTCCGAGCCGAACGTGCCCGACGAGGACAAGCTGTCGTGGCTGATGTTCGGCTACGGCGCCGAGAGCGCGGGGTCGAGCCAGCAGCGGCAGTTGAGCGGCAGCGCGCTGGGCGGCGCGGCACTGGGCATGATCGGCGGCAAGGCCGGCAAGAGCGTGGTGTCGCACTTCGGCATCGACGAATTCTCGATCGGGCCCAGCACGGCGGGCCTGAACGACCAGCAGGTGGTGAGCATCGGCAAGGCGGTGTCGGACCAGATCTCGGTGGGCTACGAGCAGAGCCTGACGTCGGCATCCAACGTGGTCAAGCTGACCTGGGCGTTCTCGCGGCGCTGGTCGCTGATTGCCAAGGGCGGGTCGATCAACGGGCTGTCGGTGCTGTTCAACCGGCGCTTCAACAACTGGAGTACGCTGTTTTCCGGCGGGTCGGGGCGGCGTTCGAACGCGGCGGCCGAGGCCGCCGTGGAAGGCGCCAGCGCGCCGGCCGGCGATCCGGTCGAAGCGATCAAACGATGAATCGAAGCCTGCGATGAAACCTTTCTACCGCGCGTCGCGCAGACGCCTAGCCGCCATGGGACTGATAGCCAGCCTGCTCGCCCTGTTCGGGTGCGACCAGCAGAAGGTGGATGAAGCGATGAAGAAGGCGCGCGACGTGGCCACCGACACGTGGAACAGCGTCAAGCCGGACAGCCAGTTGTTCAAGGGCATCGAGATCGGCAAATCGACCGAGGACGACGTGCGGCGCCAGGCCGGCAAGCCCGAGATCGTCTGGGAAGAGCCGGACGGCGGCCGCCGGCTCGAATACCCGCGCGGGCCCGAAGGCACGTCGACGTGGATGGTCACGACCAACCCCGACGGCACCGTGCGCGCCATCGAACAGGCGCTGACGGCCGCGAACTTCGCCAGGGTGCGGCCCGGGATGACCAAAGACCAGATTCGCCGCCTGCTGGGCAAGCCGACCAAGGTGGAGGCGTTCCGGCTGAAGCAGGAAGAGGTCTGGGGCTACCGCTGGATGGAAACCCCGACCGACCGTGCGTTTTTCAACGTTCATTTCAACCCTGATGGCACGGTCGGCACGACGTCGCGGAGCGACGATCCGTCGAAGATGGGCGGCGGCTAGTCAGCCCAGGCGTCCGCGCATCTTCAGGTCCCGCCTAGAGTTCATCGGAGAAGCGGAATCCAACGCGGGCAATCTCCGCGGATGGCGCGGTTGCCACATTGGTATTGACGATGCGTACGCCACGCTGCCGGGCGTAGTCCAGGAAGGCCGCAAGCGCGAATCCACCGGCGCCACGCAACGCACCCTCACGGTACGGCAACTGGACATTCGACGGCATGCTCACGGCAGACCCGATATCAGCGCTGGTCCCGTCACCGAAAAAATAACCGCGCAGTACCGCCACGACCTGGCCGCGGAACGATACGGCTACGACGACGATGTTGGGACGGGGTCCGATCGCCATACGCTGCTGCAAGCTACGGCTCAGGGACACGCCCATTTGCAGGAGTCGCGCATAGCTGCTGTCTCCGCCGGTGCTTGCGGCAGCCGCGGCGGCCCGGTAGTCGGTTTCCCATTGCGCAAGGGCTGTGCTGATTTCTCCCAGTCGCTGGGTATCAGTGCTGACGAGAATTTCCGAGGAGAATGCGTCTTGCGTTTCTACCCACTGGCCATTCGACCATAGGCGCGGCGGTCGAGAGGCGGGCGGGCGATAGTCGCGCATGTCGAGCGTGTACCGGCCCAAGGCAGCCGATGCGGCCTGCGTGACGTTTGCAAAGCGGGTACTTGGGCCAGGCCCTGGCGGCATGGCGGCACGCGCCGCAGCGTACTGGGCGGTGATGTTCTCGAAATCCATCGAGCCATACGTCGAGTATTGATACAGAACGTTGGCTTCGTGGAAGCTTTGCCTGATCTGCTCTAACTCGGTGACGCGGGCCATGACGGCCGATGCCAGGCGCTCTGCGCTGCGCTCGTCGTTGGTGGGGTAACCAGCGCGACCTGTACGGCGGATGTTATCGATAATGGTCCAGAAATCCTGCTGGTTCCAGTATTCGCTGAACGCTGCCTGGTAAAGCGTGATAATGGCTGCCGTCTGGAAACCGCAATCGACTTGGTCATCAACGCCACGACGCTCGCGCGATCGGATGACCGCAGCCAGCGACTTGTCGCAGACGCGCGCGGCCGCGTGAATCGCCATGGGGTTCTGCCCGATGCCGATAATTTCATCGAGCAGCGCGGTAGTGCCGGCATTTTTATGAACGGCAGGAAATGCGGCTGATTCGTTTGCTTTTTCCCCGGCGATGAGTGTCAGGTTATTCTCGGGTTTATCCCGGTCGTCAGCGTAGAAACTATCGGCACTGGGCGTCGAACAGTTTCCGGAAAAGAGATTGATGACAGCCAGTATGGGAGTGTTCCAGCAATGGGTGCCTCTGCGGACGCGCCGGCTGGTAGGCTGGTCCTCGACGGCGAACGAGGCGGCGGTCAGCGATAGCGTGCCCAGCGAACGTCCTGGTACCACGGTGTTGTGAATGGCCAATGTCGAATTGGCCCCCATTTGCAGCGATCTGGTAATGATCGGCGTGGCATTCAGATACCGTCGGTTCTTGTCTGTCAGGAAGACTTGTGTCGAGATGAAGTTTCGCCCATCCGTGGCGAAGGCGACGACCCCGTATGCGGCAGATGGCGCGACCTGGATGGTGCTCAGGCGGGTCACGGAGCGTGGGAGCGATGGCATGGTCTCGATGGTGGCGCTGGAGCCATCGAACCTGACGCTCATGCCAAACGTCTGGACTGTGAATGGGCGGTCGCGGCGCAATTCGAATGCCAGACTCACATGTCCGGCCTTGGATTGGGTCCAGTATTTCTCGAACTGGGTTTGCAGGTCATAGGCGTTCCCAAGAAGGATCTGGCAATTCTTGGTGCAGTCTGGCTGCAGCCGGGAAACCTGGAGCGATCGGGTCAAGTCATTCATGCCGATGCGGGCCAGAACCGGGTAGTCAAGGTCGCGGTCTGTGCCTAACCCTCGGCCATCGCCAAGTTGTTCGGTGAACAGCAAGGCTTTCAAGCCGCGCGGCACCCGAACCGAGGAAATCTTCCGGTCGATCCACGGGGGGAGTACATCGTGGAGTTTGCCCGGTCCCACGCAGAATCGCTCGCCTTGGAACCCTGCGTGCTCGTAGAAGCAGACCTTAAGATCGGGCCCAACCTGGGCTTGCGCAGGACTGGGTAGTAACAAGGGCATGAACAATGCGACTGCGATTGAGATGACCCGGGCAAGCACACAGGTATCCAACCAGCGGTGAATCACTTTTGGCATGCTGAACTCCTTGGCGTATGCGGCATACGGAGGTGTATGCCGGATCCACGCTAGAAACTGCGCACGCGCTCGTGAATAGCCGCTTTACGAAATTGAACGCCCCTGCGTGACGAACCGTCGATCTGTTGATGGCGGCAGGCTTGCGCCCAGGCTTTGGGACGAACGGGAGGGAAGATGCGCCCGGTAGGAGCGCTGGCGAATGGTCCGGGCAGATTCTCGGACGCGCGGTTCAGGCTATGCATGGCCAGTGGCCGGTCCCGGCCACTGGCGGCAGTCACAACGAAGGGTGTCAGCGGATCCGCATCCCCGGCACCGCACCGCTGTGCGGTTCCAGGATGTACAGGCCCGGGTTGGCCTTCTCGTCGGCGGCGGAGGCGGCCAGGACCATGCCTTCGGACATGCCGAACTTCATCTTGCGCGGCGCCAGGTTGGCCACCACCACGGTCAGCTTGCCCACCAGCTGCTCGGGCGTGTAGGCCGACTGGATGCCCGAGAACACGTTGCGCGTCTTGCCTTCGCCCACGTCCAGCGTCAACTGCAGCAGCTTGTTCGATCCTTCCACCTTCTGGCAGGCGACGATCTTGGCCACGCGCAGGTCAATCCTGGCGAAGTCGTCGATCGTGATCGTGTCGGCGATCGGCTCGATGGCTGCGCCGGCGGCGTCCGGGGCGCCGGCCGGGTTGGCGGCCTGCAGCGATTCCTTGTTGGCGGCCAGCAGCGCCTCGATCTGCTTGGCGTCGACGCGGGTCATCAGGTGCTGGTAGGGCTGGATCGGACGGTCGGCCGACAGTTGGCGGTCGATGGCGCGCCAGTCGAGCGGCTCGACGTTCAGGAACGCCTCCACGCCGGCGGCCACGGTGGGCACCACGGGCTTCAGGAACACCGTCAGCAGGCGGAACGCTTCCAGCGAGACCGAGCAGGCGGCGTGCAGCGCGTCGCGCTTGGCCTCGTCCTTGGCCAGTTCCCACGGCTTGTTGGTGTCGACGAACGCGTTGACGGCGTCGGTCAGCTCCATCACCAGGCGCAGCGCCTTGCTGTACTCGCGGCCCTCGTAGTACGCGGCCACCTGCGGCGCGGCCTGACGAAGCTGTTCCAGCAGCGGGTTGGCCAGTGCGGCTTCGTCGACCTTGCCGTCGAAGCGCTTGACCAGGAAACCGGCCGCCCGGCTGGCGATGTTCACGTACTTGCCGATCAGGTCGCTGTTCACGCGCGCGACAAAGTCGTCCAGATTCAGGTCCAGGTCTTCCATGCTCGCGTTGAGCTTGGCGGCGAAGTAGTAACGCAGCCATTCCGGGTTCATGCCGGTGTCGATGTAGCTCTGCGCTGTGATGAACGTGCCGCGCGACTTGCTCATCTTGGCGCCATCCACGGTCAGGAAGCCGTGCGCAAAGACGTTGGTCGGCGTGCGGTAGCCCGAGAACTTCAGCATCGCGGGCCAGAACAGCGTGTGGAAGTACAGGATGTCCTTGCCGATGAAGTGGTACTGCTCGGCCGTGGAGTGCGGGCCCACCCAGGCGTCGAAGTCGATGCCGCGCCGGGCCGCCAGGTTCTTGAAGCTGGCGTAGTAGCCGATCGGGGCGTCGAGCCAGACGTAGAAATACTTGCCCGGGGCGCCCGGGATCTCGAAGCCGAAGTAGGGGGCGTCGCGCGAGATGTCCCAGTCGGACAGCGTCGATGCCTCGCCCTCGGCGCCCAGCCACTCCTGCATCTTGTTGCTGGCCTCGGGCTGCGCCAGGTCGGCCACCCATTCGCGCAGGAACGACTCGCAGCGCGGATCGGACAGCTTGAAGAAGAAGTGAGTCGACGACTTGCGCACCGGCGTGGCGCCGGACACCACCGAGTACGGGTTTTTCAGGTCGGTCGGCACGTAGGTTGTGCCGCAAACTTCACATGAATCGCCGTACTGGTCCTTCGCGCCGCATTTCGGGCATTCGCCCTTGATGAAGCGGTCCGGCAGGAACATGTTCTTGACCGGGTCGAAGAACTGCTCGACCTCGCGCTCGGCAATCAGGTCCTGGTCCTTCAACGCCAGGTAGATCTTCTCGCAGAGTTCGCGGTTCTCGTCGGCGTCGGTGCTGTGGTAGTTGTCGAACGACACCAGGAAGCTGTCGAAATCGCGCTTGTGCTCGGTCCAGACGCGGTCGATGAGCTGCTTGGGCGTGATGCCTTCCTTTTCCGCGCGCAGCATGACCGGGGTGCCGTGGGTATCGTCGGCGCCGACGTAGTAGACCTCGTTGCCCATCATGCGCTGGAAGCGCACCCAGATGTCGGTCTGGATGTATTCCACCAGGTGGCCGATGTGGATCTGGCCGTTGGCGTACGGCAGGGCGGAGGTAACAAGGATGCGGCGTGCGGTCATGAAGTGGCCGTTCAGTGGGGATCGGTGCGCGCCCGGCGGCTGCCGGACGAAGGAACCGGCTATTTTAGCAACTGCGACGCCGGATTGCTCGGGATGGCGGCCGGGGCGGCACAATCGGGCCGCCAGGGGCGGGAATCGGGCCAGAACTGGCCGATTCGGCGGCGAACGGCCAAAAAAAAGCGCCGGTTAGTCACCGGCGCAGCTTTCCACAACGGAAAAGGAGGAGAAATCAGGTACCGCCCGGGAGGTCAGCCACCCATCGCGAGCCAGCAACGGTGGCAAGCGGTACCTGAACTCTATGACTGGTCACCCCGAAATTGGTTTCAAGAAAATTTCGACACGGCGATTCTGGGCCCGGCCGGCCTCGGTGCCGTTGTCGGCCACGGGCTGCGTCTGGCCCCGGCCTTCGGCGGTCAGGCGGTTGCGCGAGACGCCGTGGTCACCCAGGTACGACGCCACGCTCTGGGCGCGACGTTGCGAAAGCTGCATGTTGTAGCTCGGGTTGCCGGTGCTGTCGGTATGGCCGACGACGTTGGCCGCCACATCCTGGTGCTGGCTCAGCGTCTGCGACACCTGGTCCAGCACGCTGCGGAACGACGGCTTGATCGTGGCGCTGTCCGTATCGAAGGTCACCTGGCTCGGGATGTTGACCTTGAGCGACCCGTCCGGCTGCTCGGTGATCTGCGTGCCCGTGCCGGCCGTGTCCTTGTTCAGCTTGCCGCGGATGGCGTTCCAGTTGTACCCGGTGGCGCCGCCCAGCGCGCCGCCCACGGCCGCGCCCACCAGCGTGCCGGTGGTGTTGCCGCCGATCAGGTTGCCCAGCCCTGCGCCGACCGCCGCGCCAACGCCGGTACCCACCGCGGTGTTGGTCTGCTGCTCCGTGGCGCAACCCGCAAGGGCGGCCGCCGCGACGATCGAAACGGTGACGAGCTTGAAGTTCATGCTTTCTCCTTCTGAGTTTCCCGTGAAATTTTTGCCAACGGCCTGCCGCATGGTAACGCGGGCCGCGCATCGGCGGCCATCCCGCGACAAGATTCAACATTGCGTATGAAAACGCTCAAGACCCGGGCCGCGCCGACACGTCGGGCGGCCTTGCAGTCAGGCTGGCGGCACTACAATAGGCACATGGCGTGCCAGGCACAAGCCTGAGAATGTGAGAGATGTAAATGTCTGTAATCCCCCACTTAAGCCAAGGTTAAAACGGGGCGATGCCCCGCACGGCGGCCGGACCTGCTACCTTGGCCGCTGTCCCGGCGTGCCGGCATGGCGCGCCTGCCGTACCCATTGAATCCCCACTATTCCAATACAGAGCGGAGTCCGTCTTGACTGCCACCATTGAACAGGTAACCGAAGCCCTGCGTACCGTCATCGATCCCAACACGGGCAAGGACCTTGTCTCCACGCGCGCCGCGCGCAACGTGCGGGTCGACGGCGGCAACGTGTCACTGGAAGTGGAGCTGGGCTACCCGGGCAAGAGCCAGTTCGACCTGATCCGCGGGCTTGTCACCGACGCCGTGCGCAAGCTCGACGGCGTGGCGGCCGTCAACGTGACGGTGTCGATGAAGATCGTGGCCCACGCGGTGCAGCGCGGCGTGAAGCTGCTGCCCGGCGTGCGCAACGTGATTGCCGTGGCGTCCGGCAAGGGCGGGGTGGGCAAGTCCACCACGGCGGTGAACCTGGCGCTGGCGCTGGCCGCCGAGGGCGCCCGCGTGGGCATGCTAGACGCCGACATCTACGGCCCGAGCCTGCCGATGATGCTGGGCATCTCCGGCCGCCCGGAATCGACCGACGGCCAGACCATGATGCCGCTGCAGGGCCACGGCCTGCAGGCCAACTCGATCGGCTTCCTGATCGAGCAGGACAACCCGATGGTGTGGCGCGGCCCGATGGTGACGTCGGCGCTGGAGCAACTGCTGCGCCAGACCAACTGGAACGACCTGGACTACCTGATCGTCGACATGCCGCCGGGCACCGGCGACATCCAGCTCACGCTGTCCCAGAAGGTGCCGGTCACGGGCGCCGTGATCGTGACCACCCCGCAGGACATCGCGCTGCTGGACGCCCGCAAGGGCCTGAAGATGTTCGAAAAGGTGGGCATCCCCATCCTGGGCATCGTCGAGAACATGGCCGTCTACTGCTGCCCGAACTGCGGCCACACCGAGCACATCTTCGGCGCCGGCGGTGCTGAAAAAATGAGCAAGGACTACGACGTGGACGTGCTGGGCAGCCTGCCGCTGAACCTGTCGATCCGCGAGCAGGCCGATTCGGGCCGCCCGACCGTGGTGGCCGACCCCGACGGCCAGATTGCCGCCATCTACCGCGAGATGGCCCGCAAGGTGGCGATCAAGGTGGCCGACAAGGCGCGCGACATGAGCAACAAGTTCCCGAGCATCGTCGTCCAGAACACCTGAGCACCGAGCCGGCCGGGCCAAAATGGGACGCCGTCCGACATTGTCGTGCCGGGCGGCTGTCCTACAATCCACCCGGCAGGGCGTCGCAACCACGCGCATCGATCGCGCTCACAAGCAAGAAGAGGAGGAACGCATGAAACGGGTACTTTTCGGATTGACCATGGGCGCCGCCGCCGTGCTGGCAGCGGGATGCTCGCAGCCGGGCAAGAGCCCGTCCGCCGCGCCGATGGCCGCCACGGCCGCCGCCGCCGCGCCGGGTGCCACGCGCGCCGCGGCGCCGCTGACGCCCAAGAGCGGCACGAACACGTCGGGCCGTGTCACGTTTGACCAGCAGCAAGGCGGGGTGATGGTCGTGGTGGCCGTGACCGGCCTGCCGCCGGGCACCACGCACGGCTTCCATATCCACGAGAAGGGCGACTGCTCGGCGCCGGACGCCATGAGCGCGGGCGGCCACTTCAACCCGGGCGGCAAGCCGCATGGCCAGATGTCGATGGCCGACCACCACGCCGGCGACATGAACAACCTGACCGCCGATTCGGCCGGCAACGCCCGCGCCCAGTTCATGATGTCCGACGTGACGGTGGGCCCCGGCCCGAACAGCGTGATCGGCAAGGCCGTGATCGTCCACAAGGACCCGGACGACTACCGCACCCAGCCCACGGGCAACGCGGGCGGGCGGATCGCGTGCGGGGTCATCGCCGCCTCGTAGCCGGGCATGCCCGCGCGACCCTTCTCCCGCCGCGCGGGGGAGGGGGCCGCCCCGCGGGGGAGACGGGCCATATGGTTGTACAATGCGCCCCAATTCGCGTGCGGCGCCCGGCTGGGCCGGCCCGCCGCCCGTCCACCCTGCCACGTCTATATGAGCATCAAATCCGACAAGTGGATCCGCCGCATGGCGGAGCAGCACGGCATGATCGAACCGTTCGAGCCCGGCCAGGTACGGGAGTCGGCGGGGCGCAAGATCGTTTCCTACGGCACCTCAAGCTACGGCTACGACATCCGGTGCGCCGACGAATTCAAGATCTTCACGAACATCAACAGCACGATCGTCGATCCGAAGAACTTCGACGAGAAGTCGTTCGTCGACTTCAAGGGCGACGTCTGCATCATCCCGCCGAACTCGTTCGCGCTGGCCCGGACGATGGAGTACTTCCGCATCCCGCGCAGCGTGCTGACGATCTGCCTGGGCAAGAGCACCTACGCGCGTTGCGGCATCATCGTCAACGTGACGCCGTTCGAGCCCGAGTGGGAAGGCTACGTGACGCTGGAGTTCTCGAACACCACGCCGCTGCCGGCCAAGATCTACGCGGGCGAGGGCTGCGCGCAGGTGCTGTTCTTCGAGTCCGACGAGGTCTGCGAGACGTCGTACCGCGACCGGGGCGGCAAGTACCAGGGCCAGCACGGGGTGACGCTGCCCAAGACCTGACGGCCTGTCATCTTCCCGGACTAGAATGCCGGCGGCCCGACGCCGCCGGGGGCGCCGCCGGCCATGAACCGGCCCGGCGCCGGACCTGACCCACGAGCCACATGCCGCCGCCGCACAGCAAGGCCGCGGGCCATGTGGCTCAAGTCTTTACAAGCACCTCATCAAGGATTGCCCGATGAAATTCCGCTTCCCCGTCATCATCATCGATGAAGACTTCCGCTCCGAGAACATTTCCGGCTCGGGCATCCGCGCGCTGGCCGAGGCCATCGAGCGCGAGGGCATGGAAGTGATGGGCCTGACCAGCTATGGCGACCTGACGTCGTTCGCGCAGCAAGCCAGCCGGGCATCCACGTTCATTGTGTCGATCGACGACGACGAGTTCGTCCGCGCCGACGACCAGCCCGAGGCCGCCGCGATCGAGAAGCTGCGCGCGTTCGTCAACGAGGTGCGCCGCCGCAACACCGACCTGCCGATCTTCCTGTATGGCGAGACGCGCACTTCGCGTCACATTCCGAACGACATCCTGCGCGAGCTGCACGGCTTCATCCACATGTTCGAGGACACCCCCGAATTCGTGGCGCGCCACATCATCCGCGAGGCCAAGGTCTACCTGGACACGCTGGCCCCGCCGTTCTTCAAGGCGCTGATCGACTACGCGCAGGACAGCTCTTACTCGTGGCACTGCCCGGGCCACTCGGGCGGCGTGGCGTTCCTGAAGAGCCCGGTGGGCCAGGTTTTCCACCAGTTCTTCGGCGAGAACATGCTGCGCGCCGACGTCTGCAACGCCGTGGAGGAACTGGGCCAGCTGCTGGACCATACTGGCCCGGTGGCGGCGTCCGAGCGCAATGCGGCCCGGATCTTCAATTCCGACCACATGTTCTTCGTGACCAACGGCACGTCGACGTCGAACAAGATGGTCTGGCACGCCAACGTGGCGCCGGGCGACATCGTGGTGGTGGACCGCAACTGCCACAAGTCGATCCTGCACGCGATCATGATGACCGGCGCGATCCCGGTGTTCCTGATGCCGACGCGCAACCACTACGGCATCATCGGCCCGATCCCGAAGAGCGAGTTCGACCCGGAGACCATCCGCCGCAAGATCGCCAACCACCCGTTCGCCAGCAAGGCCAAGAACCAGAAGCCGCGCATCCTGACGATCACGCAGGGCACGTACGACGGCGTGCTGTACAACGCCGAGCAGATCAAGGAGATGCTGGCGTCCGAGATCGACACGCTCCATTTCGACGAAGCCTGGCTGCCGCACGCGGCGTTCCACGACTTCTACCGCAACATGCACGCGATTGGCCGCGACCGGCCGCGCAGCAAGGACGCGCTGGTGTTTGCCACGCAGTCCACGCACAAGCTGCTGGCCGGGCTGTCGCAGGCGTCCCAGATCCTGGTGCAGGATTCCGAGTCGCGCAAGCTGGACCGGTACCGCTTCAACGAGGCGTACCTGATGCATACGTCGACCAGCCCGCAGTACTCGATCATCGCCTCGTGCGACGTGGCCGCGGCGATGATGGAAGCGCCGGGCGGCACCGCGCTGGTCGAGGAAAGCATTGCCGAGGCGCTGGACTTCCGCCGTGCCGTGCGCAAGGTCGAGGCCGACTACGACGTGGTCAACAATGGCGACTGGTGGTTCAAGGTCTGGGGCCCGGACTCGCTGTCCGAGGAAGGCATGGCCGAGCGCGACGACTGGCTGCTCAAGGCCAACGAGCGCTGGCACGGCTTTGGCGACCTGGCCGACGGCTTCAACCTGCTGGACCCGATCAAGGCCACGATCATCACCCCGGGGCTGGACGTGGACGGCGAGTTCAGCGAGCGCGGCATCCCGGCGGCCATCGTCACCAAGTACCTGGCCGAGCACGGCATCATCATCGAGAAGACGGGTTTGTACTCGTTCTTCATCATGTTCACGATCGGCATCACCAAGGGCCGCTGGAACTCGCTGGTCACGGAGCTGCAGCAGTTCAAGGACGACTACGACCAGAACCAGCCGCTCTGGCGCGTGCTGCCCGAGTTCGTCGGCAAGTACCCGCAGTACGAGCGGATGGGCCTGCGCGACCTGTGCGACGCGATCCACAGCGTCTACAAGGCCAACGACGTGGCCCGCGTGACCACCGAGATGTACCTGTCGGACATGGAACCGGCGATGAAGCCGTCGGACGCCTGGGCGATGATGGCGCACCGCGAGATCGAGCGCGTGCCCGTGGACGAGCTGGAAGGGCGCGTCACGGCCATCCTGCTGACGCCGTACCCGCCGGGCATCCCGCTGCTGATCCCGGGCGAGCGCTTCAACCGGACGATCGTCCAATACCTGAAGTTCGCCCGCGAGTTCAACAAGCTGTTCCCGGGCTTCGAGACCGACATCCACGGCCTGGTGGAAGACGAGGTCGACGGCCAGAAGGCGTACTTCGTCGATTGCGTGAAGCAGTGACGTAGCGGTTTCGCCAGTTCTGGGCGGACAAAGAAAAAACCCCCGGCCTCGCGGCGCGGGGGTTTTTTGTTCTGGCTGGCGGGTTACTTCGACTTCTCGAACTGGAACTGCGGCGCGGCCGGCTCGCTTTCCTGCGGGGCCGACGGCAGCTCGGGCTGGCCCTTGCCTTCCGCGCCGCCACCCAGCGACGGCGCCTCGGGCGCGGGCCCGGACGGCGTGGCGGGGGCCGGCGCGGACTGCTGCAGGTCGATGCTGAGGTCGCGCGTGATGCTGCGGTCCTGCTTCGGGCCGGTGCCGGTGCTGACGATGCCCGGGAAGGCGATGATCAGGCCCACCATGACAAGCTGGATCACGACGAACGGCACCGCGCCCCAGTAGATGTCGGTGGTCTTCACTTCGCGCGGCGCCACCGAGCGAAGGTAGAACAGCGAGAAACCGAACGGCGGGTGCATGAACGACGTCTGCATGTTCACGGCCAGCAGGACGCCGAACCAGATCAGGTCGATGCCGAGCTTGTCGGCCACCGGGCCCACCAGCGGCACCAGGATGAACGCCAGCTCGAAGAAGTCCAGGAAGAACGCCAGCAGGAAGAACAGCACGTTGACGGCGATCAGGAAGCCGAGCTGGCCGCCGGGCAGCGCGGTCAGCAGGTGCTCCACCCAGATATGGCCGTCCACGCCGTAGAACGTCAGCGAGAACACGCGCGCGCCGATCAGGATGAAGATCACGAACGCCGACAGCTTCAGCGTCGATTCCATCGCCTGCTTGGTCAGACTCAGGTTCAACCGGCCCTTGATCAGCGCCAGGACCAGCGCGCCCAGCGCGCCCATGCCGCCGCCTTCGGTCGGCGTGGCCACGCCGATGAAGATCGTGCCCAGCACCAGGAAGATCAGCGCGAGCGGCGGAATCAGCACAAAGGTGACCTTCTCGGCCATGTGCGACAGCAGGTTCAGCTTCAGGCCCTTGTTGATCACGGCCACCAGGAAGGCGAACGTGATGCCGGCGCCGACGCTGATGACCAGGCGCTCGTCCAGCGGGGCTTCCGGCTTGTAGAGCTTGTCCACGGCAACCGCCACGGCCACCGACAACACGGTCAGCACCAGCACCGACCGGCTGCCGGTCTGCCCGCCGGGCTCACGGAACGTGCGCGCCTCCAGGGGCAGCGCGGGCGCGGCGTTCGGGCGGATCAGCGTCACCAGCAGCACGTAGAGCATGTACAGGCCGGTCAGCACCAGGCCGGGCACGAAGGCGCCCTTGTACATGTCGCCGACCGAGCGGCCAAGCTGGTCGGCCAGCACGATCAGCACCAGCGACGGCGGGATGATCTGCGCCAGCGTGCCCGACGCCGCGATCACGCCCGACGCCAGCCGCTTGTCGTACTTGTACTTCAGCATCAGCGGCAGCGAGATCAGGCCCATCGAGATCACCGACGCGGCCACCACGCCGGTCGTGGCCGCCAGCAGCGCGCCGACGAAGATCACGGCGTAGGCCAGGCCGCCCCGGATGGGGCCGAAGAGCTGGCCGATCGTGTCCAGCAGGTCCTCGGCCATGCCGGAGCGTTCCAGCACCAGTCCCATGAACGTGAAGAACGGAATGGCCAGCAGCGTGTCGTTCTCGATGATGCCGAACAGGCGGCTGGGCAGCGCCTGCAGCAGCTCGGGCGGCAGCATGCCCAGCTCGATCCCGATGAAGGCGAACAGCAGCCCGTTGGCGGCCAGCGCAAACGCGATCGGGAAGCCCGACAGCAGGAATACCACCAGGCTGGCGAACATGATCGGCGCCATGTTCGCGGCGACAAATGACATCATGGCGCGTCCCTTATTGTTTTGGTGTCGGCGGCAGCGAGTTGGCCTGCGCGATGGCGGCAATCTCCTCGGCCGGGTCGGTGGCGTGCTTGCGGAACGCCGAGAACGGCAGCAGGCCCTTCAGGTAGGCCACGCGCTTGATCAGCTCGGACAGGCCCTGCAGGATGATCAGGAAGAAGCCCGCCACGATCAGGAACTTGGCCGGCCAGCGGATCAGCCCGCCCGCGTTGCCCGACATCTCGTGGCCGGCGTACGACAGCCAGAAGTACGGGATCGACAGCCAGAGGATGATCGAGCAGATCGGCAGCAGGAAGAACAGGATGCCGAAGATGTCGATCCAGACCTGCTTGCGCTCGGACAGGTGGCCGGCCACCACGTCGATGCGCACATGCTCGTCGCGCCGCAGCGTGTACGGCGCCCCCAGCAGGAACACCCCCGCAAAGAGGTACCACTGCAATTCGAGCCAGGCATTGGAGCTGATGCTGAAAGCGTAGCGGATGATGGCGTTCCCGGCGCAGATCAGCACGGCCAGCAGGATCAGCCATTTCGCCCACTGCCCGATGAAATCGTTCACGGCGTCGATAAGCCGCGAGATTTTCATGAGGAAAGACATGTGATCGTCCCAGGTGGAGATACAAAAAGGTGGCGCGTCAGTCTACGGGTTTCGGCGCGGGGCGACGCTAGGGTGAATCCCCAGTGCGTCACTTTTTTGCATCGGCGGGACAGGGCGCGCGTGGCGTGGCGAGCGGCTTTCAGACCGGCGTAAGGTCCGCGTAAGGTAGGCGGGAAACGAGCGGGAAACGAGCGGGACAGCAGCGGGAAAGCAGGGGAAGAGGTGGCGTCAGCCGGGGGGGCGCGGGGCGGCGGATGCGCCGCCCCGGCAGGGTGTGGCGCGGCGGTCAGCCGGCCAGCGTGGCGCGGGCCGCGGCAATGGCGGCGCGCACCTGGTCCGGCGCGGTGCCGCCGATGTGGTTGCGCGCGGCCACCGAGCCTTCCAGCGTCAGCACGGCGTGCACGTCGTCACCGATCAGCGACGCCTTGTCGCCCAGGCCGGACGCCTGGCGCAGTTCGTCGACGGAGAGGTCGGCCAGGTCGCAGCGGCGGTCGTCGCAGGCGCGCACGGCATGGGCCACGGCCTCGTGGGCATCGCGGAACGGCAGGCCGCGCTTGACCAGGTAGTCGGCCAGGTCGGTCGCCGTGGCGTAGCCCTGCAGCGCGGCGGCGCGCATCGCGTCGGGCTTGACGCTGATGCCGGGCACCATGTCGGCAAAGATCCGCAGCGTGTCGACGATCGTGTCCACGGTGTCGAACAGCGGTTCCTTGTCTTCCTGGTTGTCCTTGTTGTACGCCAGCGGCTGGCCCTTCATCAGCACCAGCAGGCCGCTCAGGTGGCCGAACACGCGGCCGGTCTTGCCGCGCGCCAGCTCGGGCACGTCCGGGTTCTTCTTCTGCGGCATGATCGAGCTGCCCGTGCAGAAGCGGTCGGCGATGTCGATGAAGCCGACGCGCGGGCTCATCCAGATCACCAGTTCCTCGGAGAAGCGCGAGACGTGCGTCATCACCAGCGACGCCGCCGCGACGAACTCGATGGCGAAATCACGATCCGACACGGCGTCCAGCGAATTGCGGCACACGCCGTCAAAGCCGAGCTGCTGCGCCACGAACTCGCGGTCGATCGGATAGCTGGTGCCGGCCAGCGCGGCGGCGCCCAGCGGCAGGCGGTTCACGCGGCGGCGGCAGTCGGCCATGCGCTCGGCGTCGCGCGTGAACATTTCGACGTAGGCCAGCAGGTGGTGGCCGAACGTGACCGGCTGGGCCACCTGCAGGTGGGTGAAGCCGGGCAGGATTGTGTCGGCGTTCTTTTCGGCCAGGTCCAGCAGCGCGCCGCGCAGGTCGCCCAGCAGGCCGATGATGTTGTCGATCTCGCTGCGCAGCCACAGGCGGATGTCGGTGGCCACCTGGTCGTTGCGCGACCGGCCCGTGTGCAGCCGCTTGCCGGCGTCGCCGACCAGCGCGGTCAGGCGGGCCTCGATGTTCAGGTGGACGTCCTCCAGGTCGAGCTTCCACTCGAACTGGCCGGCCTCGATCTCGCCCCGGATCTGCGTCATGCCGCGCTCGATCTCGGCGCGGTCGGCCTCGGCGATGATGCCCTGCCTGGCCAGCATGGCCGCGTGGGCCAGCGAGCCCTGGATGTCGAACAGCGCCAGGCGCTTGTCGAAGAAGACCGACGCGGTGTAGCGCTTGACGAGGTCGGACATCGGTTCGGAGAAGCGGGCGGACCAGGCTTCGCCTTTCTTGGCAAGTTGGGAGGTCATGGCAGGGGCAGGGCGGAAAATCGGAAACGGCGATTATATCGCCTGGGAGGGGGACAAACGCTGGCGGCTGGCTCCCCTCTCCCGCTGCGCGGGCGAGAGGAGAAAACCGCCGGCTACGGCACGCATCAGCGACGATTCACCCGCTGTTGCGCAACCCCGCCGCCACGCCGTTGATCGTCAAGTGAATCCCGCGTCGCACGCGGACGTCGTCGGCGTCCTTGCCGGCGCGGTAGCGCTTGAGCAGTTCCACCTGCAGGTGGTTCAGCGGGTCCAGGTAGGCAAAGCGGTTCTTGATCGACCGCGCCAGCAGCGGGTTCTCGGCCAGGCGCTCGGTGCGGCCCGTGATCAGGCTCAGCATGTCGCAGGTCAGGTGCCATTCGGCGCTGATGCGCGAGAACACGGTCTTGCGCAGCGCGGCGTCGTCGCACAGCGCCGCGTAGCGCGACGCCACGGCCAGGTCGGTCTTGGCCAGCACCATGTCCATGTTCGACATCAGCGTGCGGAAGAACGGCCACGTCTTGACCATGCGCTTCAACGTGGCCACGCATGCCTTGCGCGATTTCTCGTCCGGCGCCTCGTCCAGCAGCGCCTTGACCGCGCTGCCGAAGCCGTACCAGCCCGGCAGCAGCAGCCGGCACTGGCCCCACGAGAAGCCCCACGGAATGGCGCGCAGGTCCTCGATCTTGCGGTGCTTCTTGTCCATCAGCTTGCGCGAGGCCGGGCGCGAGCCCAGGTTCAGGTCGGCAATCTCGGTGATCGGCGTGGTGGCGAAGAAGTAGTCCTTGAAGCCGGGCGTCTCGTAGACCAGGTGGCGGTAGGCGCGGAAGGCCCGATCCGACAACTGCTGCATGATGCCCTCGAACGTGGCCAGCCCGGCCGGCGCGTTCTGCGTGGGCAGCAGCGACGCCTCCAGCGTGGCCGCGATCACCGTTTCCAGGTTGCGCCGGCCGATTTCCGCATTGGCGAACTTGCTATTGATGATCTCGCCCTGCTCGGTCAGCCGGATCTGACCGTTCACGGTGCCCGGCGGCTGCGACAGGATGGCCTCGTAGGTCGGGCCGCCGCCGCGCCCCACGGTGCCGCCGCGGCCGTGGAACAGCCGCAGCTTCACGCGGCGCGCCTCGAACAGCTTTACCAGCGCCAGTTCGGCCTTGTACAGCTCCCAGTTCGACGTCAGGAAGCCGCCGTCCTTGTTCGAGTCCGAGTAGCCGAGCATCACTTCCTGCTCCACGCCATGGTGGCGGATCACCGCGTCGAAGCCGGGCAGGTCCAGCAGCGATTCCATGATGCCGGCCGCGTTGCGCAGATCCTCGATCGTTTCGAACAGCGGGATGACCATCAGCTCCATGCGGGCCGGATCGGTCTTGCTGCCCAGCGTGCCGCGCAGCAGCCCGGTTTCCTTCTGCAGCAGCATCACTTCCACGAGGTCGGACAGCGTCTCGGTATGCGAAATGATGTAGTTGCGCGCCACGCGGTTGCCGTAGCGGGCGCGCAGGTCGCGCGCCATGGCGAAGATGGCCAGTTCCTTGCGCGTCTGCTCGGAATAATCGTGCCACGGTAGCATCAGCAGGCGCGGCTGGCGCAGTTCGGCCAGCAGCAGTTCCAGCTTGCGGGCCTCGGGCAGCGCCGCGTAGTCGGGCGCGATGCCGGCCGCCTTGAACAGTTCGGCGATGACGGCCTCGTGCACGTCCGACACCTGGCGCATGTCCACCGACGCCAGGTGGAAGCCGAAGATCGCAATCGCGCGCACCAGCGCGTCGATCCGGCCCCGGGCCAGCGCCTCGCCGTGATGCTGGCGCAGCGAATCGAGCACGATGCGGATGTCGGCCGCGAACGCCTCGGCGTTGTCGTACGGCGCCACGTCGGCCACCGGATGGCGCGGGGCCACGTGGCCGGTCAGGCGCTCGGTGGTGGCGGCCAGCCGCGCATAGATGCCGATCAGCGCGCGGCGGTACGGCTCGTCGGCGCGATGGTCGGAGTGGTCCGGCGAGGCATCGGCCAGCGCCAGCAGCTCGGCGCTGGCGTCGACCATCAGCGACGACAGCGGCAGTTCCGCCCCCAGCGCGTGCACTTCGTCCAGATACCACTGCATGATCAGCGACGACTGCTGCTGGGCCGCGTGCTGGAGCGTCTCGGCCGTCACATTCGGATTGCCGTCGCGGTCGCCGCCGATCCAGGACCCCATCTGCAGGAACGGCGCCAGCGGCTCGGGCACGGCGCCGGCCTTGCTGCGGCGCGGGAACACCTGGGCCAGGTCTTCCTCCAGGTCGGCCATCAGCCGGGGAATGCCCTGCAGGAACGTGGTGCGGTAGTAGGACAGCGCGTTCTCGATCTCGTCGACCACCATCAGGCGCGTGTTGCGCAGCATGCGGGTCTGCCAGAGCGTGGTCACGCGGGCGCGCAGCTGCGCGGTGTTGTGGTCGCGCTCGCGGGCCGTCATCGGCAGGTCGCGCTCGGCCAGCAGGCGGGCAATCTCGCGCTCGGCGTCCAGGATCGACTTGCGCTGCACCTCGGTGGGGTGCGCGGTCAGCACCGGCATGATCAGCGCGTCGTTGAGGAAGTCCCGCACCTGCTTGCCGGTCACGCCGGCCGCGTCGATGGCTTCCAGCGCGCGGGCCAGGCTGCCCGGCTGCGGCGGCGATCCGGCCAGCGCGTGCACGCGGCGGCGCCGGTTGTGGTGCTGGTCCTCGGCGATGTTGGCCAGGTGCGAGAAGTAGCTGAACGCCCGCACCACGGAATTGGTCTGGTCGCGCGACAGCCGCTTGAGCAGGCGGTCCAGCTCGGCGCCCGCGGCGCGGTCGTTCTCGCGGCGGAAGCGCACGGCCGTCTGGCGGATGGTTTCCACGAGGTCGAACGCGGCATCGCCTTCCTGCTCGCGCACGCAGTCGCCCAGCAGGCGGCCCAGAAAGCGGATGTCCTCGCGCAGCGGCACGTCCTTGTCGGCGGTGCGGCGGGCCGGGGCGACGGTGTTGCCTTCGGCGGTCACCACGGACAGCGTGGGCTTGGCGCGCGGGGCGGCGTTGCGGGACGGGGCTTTGCGGGGGGTGGCGTCCGGGGCGGCGCCCGGCGCGTCATGCTGGCCCGAGGCGGGCGATGCGGGCGAGGTGGGCTTGCGGCTGGTGGAACGGGTACGGCCGGTGGGGCGCGCAGCAGGCTGCGTCATTCACTATCTCCTCTTCTCGGTACGTCTTATATATGTATCGAACCCCGGACAGGTGCCCCGGGCCAACCGGCATCAACAACCGTCCGGAAAGTCACTTTCGGGCCGGCCATTGTGGCGGTTTTGCGAGGGGGTGCGTGCTAACATGCGCGCATGCAAGCACCCGCCCACCCGTCGTCTTCGTCCGCTGCTACGTCACGCAGCCTGCCACAAAAGCTCGTCATCGCGTCGCGCGAAAGCCGGCTGGCGATGTGGCAGGCCGAACATGTCCGTGCTGCGTTGCAACAATACTATCCCCAGTGCGATGTGTCCATTCTCGGCATGACGACAAGGGGTGATCAGATTCTCGACAGGACCCTGTCCAAGGTAGGCGGCAAGGGGCTGTTCGTGAAGGAGCTGGAAGTGGCCATGGCGGAAGGGCGCGCGGACCTGGCCGTCCATTCGCTCAAGGACGTGCCGATGGAGCTGCCCGAGGGCTTTGCGCTGACCGCCGTCATGGAGCGCGAGGACCCGCGCGATGCGCTGGTGTCCGCCCAGTTTGCCTCGCTCGACGAGATGCCGCCGGGCACCGTGGTCGGCACGTCGAGCCTGCGCCGCGAGGCCGCCCTGCGCAGCCGTTATCCGCATCTGGTCATCAAGCCGCTGCGCGGCAACCTGGACACCCGGCTGGGCAAGCTGGACCGTGGTGAATACGGCGCGATCATCCTGGCCGCGGCCGGCCTGAAGCGGCTGGGGCTGGGCGAACGCATCCGCGCGCTGATCGAGCCCGAAAGCTCGCTGCCGGCCGCCGGACAGGGTGCGCTGGGCATCGAGATCCGCGCCGACCGGCCCGAGGTGGCCCAGTGGCTGGCGCCGCTCAACGATGTGCCGACGCTGCTGGCCGTCTCGGCCGAGCGCGCCGTGTCGCGCCGGCTGGGCGGGTCCTGCCAGGTGCCGCTGGCCGCGCATGCGCGCTGGCACGGCACGACACTGCAACTGGATGCATTCGTCGCGCTGCCCGACGGCAGCCGCAACGTGCGGGCCCACGCCACCGCGCCGGTGGATTCGGTCCAGGCCGCCGAACAGCTCGGCGCCGCCGTGGCCGGCGACCTGCTGGGGCAGGGTGCCGACGCGGTACTGGCCGCCCTGTCGACCGCCGGACCCGCCTGAGGATCGCCCGATGCCCCGCCCGACCGTCGTAGTCACGCGACCTGCCGGGCAGTCCCGGCAACTGACCGAGGCCCTGCACAACGCGGGCCTCGACGTGCTTGGTTTTCCGCTGCTGGCCATCGGCCCGGCCGCCGACGACGCGCCGCTGCGCGCGGCGCTGGCCCGGCTCGATACCTATGCCCTGGTCGTCTTTGTCAGCCCCAACGCGGTGTCGTTCGCGCTCGATGCGCTGGCCCAGGTCCAGAACACGGCCGGCGCCGCCCAGTGGCCCGCCGGCGTGCCGGTGGCCGTGGTCGGGCCGTCGAGCGTGGCGGCGCTGGCCGAGCGCGGCATCGCGCCGCCCACCCATCGCGTGATCGCCCCGGCCGGCGCGCAGGACGGCACCGACGCGGCCCCCGATACCCCGCGTTTCGACTCCGAGGCGCTCTGGTCCCAGCTCGACACCGCGCCCGGCGCGTTTTCCGGCCGGCAGGTGCTGATCATCCGCGGCAACGGCGGGCGCGACTGGCTGGGTGACCGGCTGCGCGAGGCGGGCGCCACGGTCGAGGCCGTGGAAGCCTACAGCCGGACGCTGCCCGAGCCCACCACGATGCAATGGCAGGCCGTGCGCGACAGCCTGCGGCCCGGCGCGCCGCCGTATGCGTGGTTGCTGACCAGTTCCGAAGCGGTACGCAACCTCGACGCGCTGGCGCGGCTGCACCTGTCGCCGCAGGAACACGAGCGTCTGAAGCAGATGCAGTGCATTGCGCCGCATGCGAGAATTGCCGCGCAGGCCCAGGCGCTGGGCTTCGCGCACGTGCTGCCCGCCGCGCCCGGCGATGCCGGCCTGCTGGCCACGTGCACGCAGTGGGGCAACGCACATGCGGGCCCGGCGGCGCCTGTGGCGATGGCCGATCCGGTGCCGGTGCCCGTGCCGCAGCCCGAACCGGCCGCCGCGCCGGCATCCGCCCCAACCGATACAGAACCAACAGGGTCCCCCGGACCCACGACAACGAAGGTCGAACGCGTGACGCCAGACACCACGTCCCCCTCGTCGAGCCATGCCGCGCCGTCCGGTGCCGCCGGCGCTACCCACACGTCCCACGCGGCTGGACCGGCCGCCCGCCGCAACATGGCGGCCTGGTGGGTCATCGCCGCCGTGTTGCTGCTGGCCATTGCCGGCGGCTTCTTCTGGCTGCAGATGCGCGTGGAGCACCTGACCGAAGAGCTGGCGCGCCGCCAGCAGAGCAACGACGCGCTGGTGCAGGAAACGCGCGTGCTGTCCAGGAACGCGCAGGACATCGTCAAGGAACTGCAGGCCAAGGTTGGCGCGCTGGACGGCCAGGTGGTGGAAGCCCGCGACAAGCAGGCGGCGCTGGAACAGGTCTACCAGGACCTGATGCGCAACCGCGACGACTGGGAAATCGCCGAGATCCAGCAGTTGCTGACCAATGCCGGCCAGCAGCTCCAGCTGACCGGCAACGTCCAGGTGGCGCTGGCCGCGCTGCAGAGCGCCGACGCCCGGCTGGCGCGCGCGGACAAGCCGCAGTACAACCAATTGCGCCGCGCGCTGGCCCGCGACATCGCGCGCATGAAGGCCGTGCCCGACACGGACCTGACCGGCGCCGCGATCAAGCTCGACGAATCGATCAACCAGATCGACGCGCTGCCGCTGCTGTCCGGCGAGCGCATGCTGGACCGCGTGCCGGGCGAGACCGACCGCGCGGTGGGCCCCGGCGCCAAGGGGGCCTCGGCGCCGGCCGCGGCCGGATCGGCCAGCGGCGGCAACGTGCTGACCCGCACCTGGGACTACGTGCTGGCGGAGCTGGGCCAGGTGATCCGCGTGCGCAAGGTGGAAGACGCCAACGCACTGCTGCTGTCGGGCGACCAGGGCTGGTTCCTGCGCGAGAACGTCAAGCTGCGGCTGCTGAACGCCCGGCTGGCGCTGCTGTCGCGCAACGAGCCGGTCTTCCGCAACGACCTGGCCGCCGCCCAGGCGATGATCGGCCGCTATTTCGACACCCGCTCGCGCCGCGTGCAGGGCGTGCTGACGCTGCTGAAGCAGGCGCAGGCCAGCGCCGTGAGCGTGTCGCTGCCGACCATGGCCGAGAGCCTGGGTGCGCTGCGCGCGCTGAAGAAGGAGTAGCCGCATGCGACTGCTTTTCTGGGTAGCCGTACTGTTTGGCGGCGCGGTCGGGCTGGCGCTGTTCACGCAGTTCAATCACAGCAACGTGGTGCTGTTCTATCCGCCGTACCGGGTGGAGATGTCGCTGAACCTGGCGCTGGCGCTGCTGCTGCTGATGTTCTTCGTTGTCTGGACCGTGATGTCCACGGTGCGCCACCTGTCGGAAATGCCGCGCCGGGCCGCCGCGTACCGCGAACGCAGCCGCATGAGCAAGGCGCAGGCCGCGCTGCGCGAGTCGATCGAGAACCTGTTTGCCGGGCGCTTTGCGCGCGCCGAGCGGGCCGCCAAAGAGGCCCAGTCGTGGCCCGAGCAGGCGCAGACGGCGGCGCTGGTGGGCGCGCGGGCCGCGCATCGGATGCAGGAATCGGAACGGCGCGACGCCTGGATGTCGCAGGTCACCGATCCCGAGCGCGAGCAGGCCCGCCTGGTGTCGATGGCCGAACTGCTGGTCGACGCGCGGGACCCCGAGGGGGCGCTGGAGACCATCGCCCAGTTGCAGGAAAAGGGCGGGCGCCAGATTCACGTGCAGCGGATCGCGCTGCGCGCGCACCAGCACCTGAAGAACTGGAGCGAGGTGCTGCGGCTGGCGCGCACGCTGGAAAAGCGCAACGCGCTGCATCCGGTGCTGGCGCTGCGGCTCAAGCAGATGGCGGTGGAGGCGATGCTGGAAGAGCGCCGCCACGACGCGGAATCGCTGTACCACTTCTGGCGGTCGCTGTCGGCCGACGAGCGGCACGCGGTGCGCATCGCCGAACAGGCCGCGCGCTATTTCTCGGCGCTGAACCGGCAGAACGAAGCGCGCCGGATCGTCGAGGAAGCCCTGAAGGTGAACTGGGACAGCCGGCTGGTGCAACGCTACGCCGACTGCGCGGAACCGGGCAAGGCGCTGCCGCAGATCCAGCAGGCCGAGAAATGGCTGGTCGAACATCCGAACGATGCCGACCTGTACTACACGCTGGGCGTGCTGTGCCTGGGCGAGCAGCTCTGGGGCAAGGCCCAGTCGAACTTTGAACGGGCGCTGCGCTACGCCAACCGCGAAAGCCAGCGGCCGATCTGCGTGCGCAGCCACCTGGCGCTGGCGCGGATGTTCGAGGAAACCGACCGCCCCGAGGATGCGCAGAAGCACTATCGGGAAAGTGCGATGCTGGCGGCTTGAAGCAAACCCGGGCCGTGCCTGGCGTCTTAGTCCTCCACCGCCTTCGCCTTCGCGCCTTTCACCGCGCCGTAGCGCTCCAGCGCTTCCATGCGCGCCACCTTGTGCTGCACGATCGGGTGCGGATAGTTCTCGCCCAGCTTCACGCCGGCTGCGGCCAGCACGTCGGCCGGCGCGGTCCATGGGGCGTGGAGGTAGCGGTCCGGCAGCCGTTCCAGCACGGGCAGGTACTTGCGGATGAAGCGGCCCTGCGGGTCGAACTTTTCGGACTGGGTGACCGGATTGAAGATGCGGAAGTAGGGCTGCGCGTCGCAACCGGTGGACGCCGCCCACTGCCAGCCGCCATTGTTGGCCGAGAAATCGAAATCGTTGAGCTGGTCGGCGAAGTACTGCTCGCCGCGCCGCCAGTCCACGCCCAGGTCCTTGATCAGGAAGCTGGCCGTGACCATGCGCAGCCGGTTGTGCATGTAGCCGCTCTGGTTGATCTGCAGCATCGCGGCATCGACCAGCGGGTAGCCGGTCTGGCCCCGGCACCAGGCGTCGAAGTAGCCGTCGCCGGTGTGGTCGTCGACCCAGCGCAGCCCGTCGTATTCCGGGTGGTACGACTTGCCGTCCGCCAGGTGCGGATGGTGGTGCAGGATCATGAAGTAGAAATCACGCCAGATCAGCTCGGACAGCCAGACGGCTGCGCCAGTGGCGCCTGCGCCGCCGGTCTCCATGGCCTGGTGGGCGGTGCGGGCGAGCGTGCGGATCGAGATGGTGCCGAAGCGCAGGTGGACCGACAGGTAGCTCGGGCCGCGCAGCGCGGGGTAGTCGCGGCGGCGGTCGTATTCGCCGATGCGGGTCAGGAAGTCGTCGAACAGGGCCTGCGCGCCGTCGGTGCCGGTGGGCAGCGCAAGGTCGGGCAGGTTGCTCGGCGCGAAGCCCAGCGACGCGAGCGTCGGCAGCGGCTTGTCGAGCCGCGACGGCACGGGCGCCAGCGCCTTCCGGTACGCGGTGACCGGGTAGGCGCGCAGGTCGAACGGCGTCACCTCGCGCAGCCAGGCGTTCTTGTACGGCGTGAAGACGCTGAACGGCCGGCCCTGGCCGGTCAGGATCTCGTCGCCCTCGAAGATGACCTGGTCCTTGAACGTCAGCAGCGTGCGCGATTCGGCTTCCAGCGCCTGGCGCACGGCCGCGTCGCGGTCGTTGGCGGCCGGTTCGTAGTCGTGGTTGGCAAAGACGGCCTCGGCGTCAAGGGCTGCCGCAAGTCGGGGGATGGCGTCGCGTGCCCGGTCGTCGAGCACGATCAGGCCGCCGCCGGCCGCGGCTAGCGCCTGCCGCAGCGGCGCCAGCGATGCGAGGATGAACTCGACGCGCCGGTCGGCCTTCAGGCCCCGTTCCAGCAGCGGATCGAGAATTTCGCGGTCGAACACGAATACGCACCACACCTGCTCGCAGTGCTTGAGGGCATAATGCAGCGCCGCGTGGTCGTCGGCGCGCAGGTCGCGCCGAAACCAGACCAGGCCGCGCGCGTACCGACGGTCGATCCGGTAGGGCAGGCGCGCGCCCGCGGGGGCGACGGGAGAAGGTGATCTTGGCATCGCCATAACCTAACATAGCCCGCATACCCTTCACATCACCGACACGCAGTTCATCCATGGCCACGACACTCGACCGCATCCTGCAATCCCAAGGCTTCGGCACCCGCCGCTATTGCGGCGACCTGGTGGAGGCCGGGCTGGTCGAGGTCAATGGCGAGCTGTGCGAAGACCCGGGTGCACGCTTCGAGGTGGACGGCCTGCGCCTGACCGTGGACGGCGAGGAATGGCTGGCGTGCACCAAGGCGTACCTGATGCTGCACAAGCCCACCGGCTACGAGTGCTCGCAGAAGCCGCGCCACCATCCCAGTGTGTACAACCTGCTGCCGGTGCCGCTGCGCCAGCGCGAGGTGCAGGCCGTGGGCCGGCTCGATCACGACACGACCGGCCTGTTGCTGCTGACCGACGACGGCCAGTTCATCCATGCGCAGACGTCGCCCAAAAAACAGGTGCCCAAGGTGTACGAGGTGGCGACCTTCGATCCGGTCACGCCGGAGCAGGTCCAGGCCCTGCGCGACGGCGTGCAGCTTGACGACGAGCCGGCGCCCATCGCCGCCCATGCCTGCGAGGCCACTGGCGAGCGCAGCCTGCGGCTGGCGCTGCTGCAGGGCAAGTACCACCAAGTCAAGCGCATGGTGGCTGCGGCCGGGAACCATGTGACGGCCCTGCATCGCAGCGCCATCGGCGGCCTGCGGCTGGACCCCGCGCTGGCGCCCGGCGAGTGGCGCTGGCTGACGCCTGAGGACATGGTGGCGCTGAAGTCGGCGGGCGACTGAAGCCCGGCCGGCGTGCCCGGCGGGTGACGGCGGCGGCAGAAGTTTTCCGCGGCAGCCGGGGTGTGATTTGGTAGAATGCAAGCCATGGCGACGCCCGAAGCTTCCATCAATCTCACCAATCAGTTCCTGATTGCCATGCCAGGCATGGCAGATCCGACGTTTTCGGGTTCCGTTGTCTACCTCTGCGAGCATAACGAGCGCGGCGCGCTTGGCCTGGTGATCAACCGGCCGATCGACATCGACATGGCCACGCTCTTCGACAAGATCGATCTCAAGCTCGAAATCCAGCCTGTTGCCCACCAGCCGGTCTACTTCGGCGGCCCGGTGCAGACCGAGCGCGGCTTTGTGCTGCATGATCCGGTCGGCATCTACGTGTCGTCGCTGGCGGTGCCCGGCGGGCTGGAAATGACCACCTCCAAGGACGTGCTGGAGGCCGTGGCCAACGGCAGCGGCCCGCACCGGTTCCTGCTGACGCTCGGCTACGCGGGCTGGGGCGCCGGGCAGCTGGAGGAAGAGCTGAGCCGCAATGGCTGGCTGACCGTCCAGGCCGATCCCGAAATCATCTTCAGTGTGCCGCCCGAGGAACGCTTCGCGGCGGCCGT
The DNA here is from genome assembly GCF_032190535.1 of Cupriavidus sp. SZY C1. Lineage (NCBI taxonomy): Bacteria > Pseudomonadati > Pseudomonadota > Betaproteobacteria > Burkholderiales > Burkholderiaceae > Cupriavidus > Cupriavidus sp. SZY C1. Next base: position 542,950 of record NZ_JAUANU010000001.1, on the reverse strand, counting down.
GCGCCTGCTCGGCATCGACGTGACGATGCTGTCCGGCGAGGCCGGGCATGCCTGAGCTGCCGGGGCGCGAGACGCCCCGCGACGGCACGGTGCTCGCGTTCGACTACGGCGAGAAGAAAATCGGCGTGGCGCTGGGAAATTTCATCACGCGGCAAGCCTCGGCGCTGACCATCCTGCCCAATGTGACGGTCGAAGGCCGTTTCGAGGCCGTGGGCGCGCTGATCCGGGAATGGACGCCGGTGCGGCTGGTGGTCGGCATGCCGGTCAACCCGGAAGCCGGGCCTGACGACGCGGAACAGGCGTCGATGCGGCTGGCGCGCCGCTTTGGCAACCAGCTCAACGGGCGCTTCAACCTGCCCGTGGAATGGGTGGACGAGCGCTACTCGTCGCGTGCGGCCTCGATGGCCGGGGCGCGGCGCGGGGCGCTGGACGCCGAAGCCGCCCGGATCATCCTGCAACAGTATTTCGACGAAATCCCGCTATGACCCAGACTTCGACTCCCGATGCCGAGGCGCTCTACCACGCGCTGCGCGACCAGGCCCAGGCCCTGATGCCGTCTGCGGACCGCGCCCGCTGGTCGGTGGCCGGCATCCACTCCGGCGGCGCCTGGATTGCCGAGCGGCTGGCGGCCGACCTGAAGCTGGGCGAGCACGGCGTGATCAACGTCGCCTTCCACCGTGACGACTACGCCAAGAAGGGCCTGCACAGCCAGGCGCAGCCGACCACGCTGCCGTTTTCGGTGGAAGACCGCAACATCCTGCTGATCGACGACGTGCTGGCCACGGGCCGCACGATCCGCGCCGCCGTGAACGAGCTGTTCGACTACGGTCGCCCCGCGCGCGTGGCGCTGGCCGTGCTGGCCGACCGCGGCGGCCGCCAGTTGCCGTTTGCCGCCGACTACGCCGCGGCGACCCTTGAACTGCCGCAGGACAGGACGCTGGTGCTGTCGCGCCAGGGCGAGGGCGCCGCCACGCGCTTTGCGTTTGCCACCGAGGCCCGTGCCTGAGTGTCAACCCGCGCCGCCGCCTGAACGTCAAGCACCGAAGCCGTACCCAGACCGTATCCGCCCGACCGAACCCGCCAGACCGAATCGCGCCCCGACCCACCTGCCATGACCAAGATGTTCCGCAACCCGCAGCTCACCCGGAACGGCGAGCTCAAGCACCTGTTGTCGATCGAGGGGCTGTCGCGTGACATGATCACGCACATCCTCGACACCGCCAGCCAGTTCGTCTCGCTGTCCGACTCGGACCGCGACGTCAAGAAGGTGCCGCTGCTGCGCGGCAAGAGCGTGTTCAACCTGTTCTTCGAGAACTCCACGCGCACGCGCACCACGTTCGAGATTGCCGCCAAGCGGCTGTCCGCCGACGTGCTGAACCTGAACATCAACGCGTCTTCGACCAGCAAGGGCGAGTCGCTGCTGGACACCATCAACAACCTGTCGGCGATGTCGGCCGACATGTTCGTGGTGCGCCACGCCAGCTCGGGCGCGCCGTACCTGATTGCCCAGCACGTGGCGCCGCATGTGCACGTGATCAACGCCGGCGACGGCCGCCATGCGCACCCGACGCAGGGGCTGCTGGATATGTATACGATCCGGCACTTCAAGAAGGACTTCACGAACCTGACGGTGGCCATCGTCGGCGACATCCTGCACTCGCGCGTGGCCCGCTCGGACATCCACGCGCTGACCACGCTGGGCGTGCCGGAAGTGCGGGCGATTGGCCCGCGCACGCTGCTGCCGTCGGGGCTGGAGCAGATGGGCGTGCGCGTCTTCCACAACATGGAAGAGGGCCTGAAGGGCGTGGACGTGGTGATCATGCTGCGCCTGCAGAACGAGCGGATGAGCGGGGCGCTGCTGCCGTCCGCGCAGGAATACTTCAAGGCGTACGGCCTGACGCCCGAGCGCCTGGCGCTGGCCAGGCCCGACGCCATCGTGATGCACCCGGGACCGATGAACCGCGGCGTGGAGATCGACTCCGCCGTGGCCGACGGTCCGCAGTCGGTGATCCTGAACCAGGTGACGTTCGGCATCGCGGTCCGCATGGCCGTGATGGGCATCGTCGCCGGCAACAACGACTGAGCAGCACCTTGGGTACAACGAACCGCACATCGCAGGAAGACATGAAGATCCGCATCCAGGGTGGCCGCCTGATCGATCCGGCCGCAAACGTCGACGCCGAGCAGGACCTGTACATCGCCGCCGGCAAGATCGTGGGCGTGGGCCAGGCGCCGGCCGATTTCAACGCCAACAAGACCATCGACGCGCGTGGCCTGATCGTGTGCCCGGGTCTGGTGGACCTGTCCGCGCGCCTGCGCGAGCCGGGCTACGAGTACAAGGCGACGCTGGAATCCGAGGTGGCCGCGGCCACCGCGGGCGGCGTCACGAGCCTGGTCTGCCCGCCCGATACCGACCCCGTGCTCGACGAGCCGGGCCTGGTGGAAATGCTCAAGTTCCGCGCCCGCAAGCTGAACCAGACGCACGTCTATCCGCTGGGCGCGCTGACCGTCGGCCTGAAGGGCGCGGCGCTGACCGAGATGGGGCAACTGACCGAGGCCGGATGCGTGGGCTTCAGCCAGGCCGAGATGCCGATCCAGGACACCAAGGTGCTGCAACGCGCGATGCAGTACGCGCAGACGTTCGGCTTCACGCTGTGGCTGCGGCCCGAGGACCCGTTCCTGGGCGGCGGCGTGGCCGCCAGCGGCGCGGTGGCGTCGCGGCTGGGCCTGTCGGGCGTGTCCGTGATCGCCGAGACGGTGCGGCTGCACACCATCTTCGAACTGATGCGCGCCACCGGCGCGCGCGTGCACCTGTGCCGGCTGTCGTCGGCGGCCGGGCTGGAGCTGGTGCGCCAGGCCCGCAAGGAAGGGCTGCCGGTGACCTGCGACGTGAATATCCACCACGTCTCGCTGACCGACATGGACATCGGCTTCTTCAACAGCCAGATGCGCTTCACGCCGCCGCTGCGCGGCGCGCGCGACCGGGACGCCATCGTCGCCGCCCTGGCCGACGGCACCATCGATGCGTTGTGTTCCGACCACACACCGGTCGACGACGACGAGAAGCTGTTGCCCTTCGCCGAAGCCACGCCGGGCGCCACCGGCCTGGAACTGCTGCTGCCGCTGACCCTGCGCTGGGCCGGCGAGCACAAGGTGCCGCTGGTGAAGGCGCTGGCCCGCATCACCAGCGAGCCGGCCCGGGTGATCGGCCTGCACGCAGGGTCGCTGACCACGGGCAGCGCCGCCGACGTCTGCGTGTTCGATCCGAAGCACGTGTGGAAGGTGGAACGCGCCGCGCTGAAAAGCCAGGGCAAGAATTCGCCGTGGCTGGGCTACGAAATGGAAGGGCGCGTGCGCACCACGCTGGTCGACGGCCAGGTGGTGTACGAGCAGCGCTGATCGCCGGTTGCCGGCAGGCTCCAGGATTCGATGATGATCTGGCTACGCAAGCTGCGGCTGGGATTCCATTTGCTGCGCGGCATTTTCGTCTGCGCAACGGTCTTCCCGTGGGCGAGCGCTCACGTACGGGAGCGGCTGATCCGCGGCTGGTCGCGCAAGCTGCTGGCCATCTGCGGCATCACCGTGGAAGTGCACGGGCTGCCACCGGGCGGCGCCCCGCGCGGGGCAATGCTGGTGGCCAACCATATCTCGTGGCTGGACATCTACGTCATCCATAGCTGGCAGCCGGTGCGGTTCGTCGCCAAGTCGGAAATCCGCAGCTGGCCGGTGATCGGCTGGCTTTGTGACAAAACCGGCACAATTTTCATCGAACGCGCCAGCAAGCGCGACGCCCACCGGGTGCTGCACCACATCACCGACGTGATGCGGCAGGGCGACCTGGTCTGCGTGTTCCCCGAAGGCACGACCACCGACGGCAGCAAGGTGCTGCCCTTCCACGCCAACCTGATGCAGGCGCCGGTGTCCGGCGGACTGCCCGTGCAGCCGGTGGGCCTGAGCTACCTGGACGCCGCAACGGGCCAACCGACGCTGGCCCCGGCGTATATCGACGATATCTCGCTAGGCCAATGCCTCGACGCCATCCTGCGCTCGCCACCCATCACGGTACGGCTGACGCTGGGGCCGCAATTGCTGGCGCAGTCGGCAAGCCGCAGGGAGCTGGCGGAGGCGGCGCGCGAGGTGGTGGTGCATCTGGTGGGGGGGATGCCGGAGGCGGCTGGGAGTGTGGCCGAACGGTTGCACCATGCCGCGAAGGACGACGCGCCCACGGCGGCGGCCGCCACATCCTGACAGGTCGCAGCGCGGCCAGGGCACGCGCGGCCAGCGATTCCGCTTCGGGTAAACTACCCGGCTTTATCGCAAGCGTTGCAGTTTGCTTGCGCAATCGATTCCCCATAACGGTATGACTGGCAAGACCGACACCGCCTGCGCCGCACGTAAGGCGTCACGAAAGGGAACGACATGAAATCCGTGGCTATCGTCCAGTCCAACTACATTCCGTGGAAGGGCTATTTCGATATGATTGCCAGCGTCGACGAGTTCATTCTCTACGACGACATGCAATACACGCGTCGGGACTGGCGTAACCGAAATCAGATCAAGACGCCCCAGGGTGTGCAGTGGCTGACGGTGCCTGTTCAGGTCAAGGGCCGTTACGACCAGAAGATCCGCGACACTGAAATCGACACGTCGACGGAATGGGCCCGGACACACTGGCGTACGCTGGAACAGAACTATCGGCGTGCCGCTCACTTCGACGAAGTGGCGAAATGGGTGGCCCCGCTGTATTGCGACGCGGTCTACGGCAATTTGTCCGAGATGAATCGCGTCTTTATCGAGGCCATTTGCGCGTACCTTCGGATCGACACCAGGATCTCGAACTCCTGGGATTACGTGCTCACCGATGGCAAGACCGAGCGGCTGGCAGACCTTTGTGCCCAGGCGGGGGGCACGAGATACGTGTCCGGACCTGCCGCGCGAGATTATGTCGACGAAGCCGTTTTTGCCGATCGCGGTATTGAGCTCCACTGGTTCGATTACGGCGGTTATGCGGAATACCCGCAGCTCTGGGGCGAATTCACGCATGGGGTATCCATTCTCGACCTGCTGTTCAACTGTGGCGCCGACGCGCGTCGCTATATGAAATACGTCCAGCCATGAAGCTGTCGATTGTTGCCACGCTTTACCAGTCGGCGCCGTATATCGAGGAATTCTGTACCCGGGCAAGTGCGGGCGCGCGAGAACTGGTCGGCGAGGATTTCGAGATCGTTCTCGTCAACGATGGTTCGCCCGACAATAGCCTGCAAATTGCGGTGGAACGCGCCGAGCGCGATGCGCATGTCGTCGTCGTGGACTTGTCGCGCAATTTCGGGCACCACAAGGCAATGATGACCGGGCTCGCCCATGCGCGCGGCGACGAGGTTTTCCTTCTCGACGTAGATCTGGAGGAGGAGCCCGAATGGCTGCTGACGTTTGCCGCCCAACGCCAGGCGCAGGCATGTGATGTCGTGTACGGCGTGCAGGAAGCCCGCAAGGGTGGATGGTTTGAACGGTGGAGCGGTCAGTGGTTCTATCGCCTGGTGCGTTTGCTGACCGGCCTGTCGCTGCCCGAGAATGTCGTCACCGCGCGGCTGATGAGCCGGCGTTATGTCGATGCACTGATTTCTCATGAAGAACGGGAAGTCTTCATGGCAGGGCTGTGGCATATCACTGGATTTGCCCAGTGCCCGCAGACCGTCCGCAAGCACAGTACCAGCGAGACGACCTATACGTTGCGCCGGAAGATGTCGCTGCTGGTGAACTCGGTCACGTCGTTCAGCAACGCTCCACTCGTTGGTATCTTCTATTTCGGGCTGGCCATTTCCGCGGTCGCCCTCGTCTATATTGCGTACCTGATCCTGAACTGGATGTTCCTTTCGCATCCCATGAGCGGTTGGACTTCCGTCATGGCCTCGATCTGGCTGCTCGGTGGACTGATTATCTCGTTCATCGGCGTGGTCGGCCTGTACCTGTCGAAGGTCTTTTCCGAGACAAAGCGCCGGCCCTATACGATCGTGAGGAAAATCTATGGCAGACGTGGGGAAATGGCACGCGCGCCTGTCATGTCATCGTCACCGTGCGCAAACAGGGAGATCGGCGAATGAAAACACCCTTGGTTATCTTCGGAGCGGGTGATATCGCGCAGTTGGCCCACTACTACTTTGGCCATGATTCAGAGTACGAGGTGGTGGCTTTCTGTGTCGATGCGGCCTTCCTGAAGGAAGAGACATTCTGCGGCCTGCCTGTGGTGCCCTTCGAGGACGTGGACGCCCGTTTTCCGGCCGACCGTCATGCCATGTTCGTGGCGATGAGCTACGCAAAGGTCAATGGCGTACGCAGGGCAAAATACGAAGCCGTGCGGGAAAAGGGCTATCGCCTCGCCAGCTACGTCAGTTCGCGCGCCACAGTGCTCAATGATGGGCAGATCGGCGAGAACTGCTTCATCCTGGAAAACAACGTGATCCAGCCGTTCGTGACAATTGGCAACAACGTCACGCTCTGGAGCGGCAATCACATCGGCCATCATTCGACGATCGGGGACCATTGCTTTCTGGCGTCGCACGTCGTGGTGTCGGGTGGGGTAACCATCGCGCCCCAGTGCTTTATCGGCGTCAATGCCACGCTACGCGATCACATCACCATTGGCGAACGATGTGTGATCGGCGCGGGCACGCTGATGCTCGCGGACGCCGAAAGCGAAGGCGTCTATGTCGAGCAGGCCACGCCACGCTCTGCCGTACCCAGTTCGAGGCTGCGGAAAATATGAGAAGGACCGGGCAATGGCGCAAACTGGGTCGGATCTTTTGTCCGGACGGCTCGGTTGAATGGATGCGCACCCATGCGGCGGTGCCTATCGCGCAACCGCTCGGTGGCGATCTGTATCGCATCTACTTCAGTGCGCGGGACGCTGCCAGCCGAAGCCATACCGGTTATGTCGATATCGATATCACGCGACCTGAAATTATTCTCGCGTGTGGCAAGGAACCGGTGTTATCCCCTGGCGAACTCGGCGCGTTCGACGACAGCGGCGCCATGGCCACTTGGCTGACGCAGGCGCCCGATGGCGACCGGCTTTATTACATTGGCTGGAACCTCGGGGTGACGGTGCCATTCCGGAACGCCATCGGCCTGGCGGTGGCGCGTAACCCGAATGCATTCGAGCGCTATGCGCGCGGTCCCATTGTGGATCGGACCGCCAGCGAACCTCACTTCTGCGCAAGCTGCTGCGTGTTGCGCGACGAGACGGGATGGCGCATGTGGTATCTCGCCTGTACGGAATGGCGGCAGACGGCAAAAGGGCCGGAGCATCGCTATCACATCAGGTACGCGACGTCCGATGATGGTATCCACTGGCAACGCGACGGAACCGTGGCGATCGACTATGCCAGCGACGCCGAGGTGGCGATCTCCCGGCCTTCGGTGATCCGGGACCCGGATTGCTGGCGCATGTGGTACTCCCACCGCATCGATCGTTACCGCATCGGTTATGCGGAGTCGGACGACGGCATCCATTGGGTCCGGAAAGACGAAGAGAGCGGTATCGAGGTATCGGAGAGCGGGTGGGATGCCGACATGATCGAGTATCCTTTCGTGTTCGACCATGCCGGGCGGCGTTATATGCTCTACAACGGCAACGGTTACGGTGCGACCGGTTTTGGTCTTGCCGTGCTGGATTGAGAAAATGACACGCGCTCTCGATTATCTTTACATTCTCGCCACGATTTTGCTGACGACGTACGGTCAGCTCATCCTGAAATGGCGCATCGGCAAGTTCGGCGCCATGCCGCAGGCCCCTTTGGAGAAGCTGCGCTTCCTGGTGTTGCTGCTGCTGGATCCGCTTATTTTCTCGGGATTCTTTGCTGCCTTTCTGGCGTCGCTGGCCTGGATGGCCGCCATGACGAAGTTCGACCTCAGTCAGGCCTACCCTTTCATGAGCCTGAATTTCGCCATCGTGCTGTGCCTGAGCATCTGGTTCCTGGGCGAGCCGTTCTCCGGACCTAAATTGGCCGGTGTGGCACTGATCATGCTGGGCACCGTAGTCGCGGCACGCGGGTAAATTCAATGAACGATCAAAAAATTCCATTCAACGCGCCTCATCTCACTGGGGATGAGTTTTCGTACGTGGCCGAACTTGCCCGCACGCGCAAGCTGGCCGGCGATGGGCAATTCACGAAGTGGTGCAGCGACTGGATAGAGCGGCGCACGGGTTGCGCGCGGGCTCTCCTGACGCATTCCTGTACGGCGGCGCTGGAGATGGCGGCGCTGCTGCTCGATATCGAGCCGGGCGATGAAATCATCATGCCGTCCTACACCTTTGTCTCGACTGCCAACGCATTCGTATTGCGTGGCGGTGTGCCGGTGTTCGTGGATATTCGAGAGGACACGCTGAATCTCGATGAGCGCCTGCTTGAGGAAGCGATTACGCCGCGGACGCGCGCAATTGTTCCGGTGCACTACGCGGGCGTGGCGTGCGAGATGGACACGATCAACGAGATCGCGCGCCGTCACGGCCTGAAGGTCGTGGAGGATGCCGCGCAGGGCGTGCTGGCAAGCTATCGCGGCCGTCCGCTGGGAACGCTCGGCGATATGGGCGCGTTCAGTTTCCACGAAACCAAGAACGTGATATCCGGAGAGGGCGGCGCGTTGCTCGTCAATGATCCGGCTCTGGTTGCGCGTGCCGAGATCATTCGGGAGAAGGGTACGGACCGCAGCCGCTTCTTTCGCGGCGAAATCGACAAGTACACGTGGCAGGAAGTGGGCTCTTCATTCCTTCCCAGTGAACTGATTGCAGCATTCCTTCGGGCCCAGTTGGAACATGCCGATGCGGTGACCGCCGATCGCATGGCGAGCTGGGACCGTTATCACGCGGCATTCTCCGAGCTGGAGAGCCGCGAATGGCTGCGCAGACCGATCGTACCGACGCACTGTGAGCACAACGCCCATATGTATTACGTGCTGCTGCCTGACGGCATCGATCGACAAGCCGTGCTTGAAAAACTCAAGGCATCGGGTATCTCGTCTGTCTTTCACTATGTGCCGCTGCATACGTCGCCGGGGGGCCAGCGGTACGGCCGGGCGCATGGCGCGCTGGCCGTCACCAATCGTCAATCCGAGCGACTGATCCGTCTGCCGCTATGGGTGGGCATGGATGCCGACATGCCGGGCAAGATCGCGCACGCCATGGCGCAGACGATCGCACAAACGATGGGTAACGATACGAAGGGCCGGGAATGAACCAGGAACGCACAGACCTGCTGGGCGAGGTGGCCGGATACTACTCCGCACGACTTGCGGAGCACGGCGAGACCGCGCAAGGCGTGGACTGGAATGGAGAGGAAAGCCAGTTTCTTCGCTTTGCGCAACTGAGCAGGGTCATTGGCGACAGAACCGAGCCGTTCAGCGTAAATGACCTGGGATGTGGCTACGGCGCACTCAGGGAATACCTCGGCAAAAGCTACCCGCAGCTCAGATATACCGGCATCGATGTGGCGGAGGAGATGATCCAGGCTGCATCCCGGCGCCTGGGCGGCGATCCGTCCACGCGGTTCATCGTGGGAAGCGAACCCGATGCGGTAGCCGATTTCGGAATCGCCAGCGGTATCTTCAACGTGCGGATGGCTCGTGGAGACGCGGAGTGGCTGGATTACATCAAAGGCGTGCTGGACATCATGGACAGGACCAGCCGCCTGGGTTTCGCGTTTAATTGCCTGACCTCGTACTCCGATGCCGACAAGATGCGCGACACGCTTTATTACGCGGACCCTTGCGCGCTATTCGACCATTGCAAGCGGCGCTATTCGCGCAACGTCGCGCTGTTGCACGACTACGGACTCTACGAATTCACCATCGTCGTCAGGAAGGGCGGCGCAGGCCCGGCGTAGTCGCCCAGGTGGGCGGTATCCGGGGATGCCGCGCCAACTCAGTGTTTGTCCACCGCAGCCTGCGTGCCGCGCGTAGACCCGGGGCGCAGGCAACGCACGTGATGGATGACGAAGCCCGGGCGTTCATGAATCACCTTGTCGTCGAGCGTCGATTGCAGGTGTTCCCGGCAATAGGTGCGCAGGCGCTCAAGCCGCCCGTAGGGCATGCTGATATTCAACCCCGCTTCCGTCGTCAGGCGCGCCAGAAAGCCCCGTCCGGCCTGTTCTTCCTGCATGGCTACGGAGAACGGTGCAAGCGTCGAAACACCCATCGGATAGATCTGTACCGACCGGGCGTCAGGAATGCCGTGAAACGGCGTGAACGCGGCCTCGTAGGGGAATGCCGGCCCCCAGACAAACAGGGTTCCTTTGGGAACGCCTTCCAGTTGCAGCCGGGTCTGCGCCACGCGCGATCTGGCTTCCACTTGGTGGGGCCAGGCGGCATGGAGGGCGGCCGCGCCTGCCAGAACGAGCGCCAGCGTAGCAATGCCGCGTGACCGTGCAGGGCGTGCTGGCAATGCGCAGATGGCGGCAACGAGCAGGAACGCCGCGAGCGGATAGTAGACGCGAGTCACGCCGGGCCTTCCAATGGCGCCGAGCGCAAACACCGCGGCCACCACCAGCACGCCAAGCATGATCACGACGCGCGACGGGCTGACGAACGCGATCAGGCAGGCGCAAGCCAGCAAGGGCCACATTTGGTCCACCAGCAGTTGGCGTAGCGACTCGATACCCAAACCGAAGCCACGCTGCACCCACTCGTGCAGCTTGATGTCGTCGAGCATGCCGTTAAGCTTGGCCGGGTCCATCAGGTGCGGGTCGACAAAGAACCAGTCGCTGACAAGATCGATATCGTTGGCCGAGAAACCGTGCCGGGCCAGGACATCCGGCCGCCCCTTCACCTGGACGCCGGCGCGAAAATCGGTGTAAGGCGCGCGGGCGATGTTGAATGCGTGGAAACTCTTCCAGGCTTCGGTGTCGTAGGCAGCCTTGTTCAGGTACGCGGCGCCACCGATCATCACGGCCAGAAGGACGACGGAAGCCTGCATGGCCCGCTGACGGGCGAGCGCTTTCCATGGCAGGAATGGCAGGCCGACGGCCAGCACGAGCCAGAACTCCTGGTCCCGTATCAGGTAGGCGAAAAAGCCGAGCAGGCTGGCCACGGCCAGGCTCGACATCTCGCCAGTCTCGGCGAACGTTCGCCAGCCCAGCACCGCCGCCACCGCCAGCAAGCCCGCGTTCAGCGTGAACTGGGGAAACAGCACCGGCCAGAGGAATATCAGCGCGACGGCAAGGACTGCATGGAGGCGTGCCACCCCCAGGCGCATCATGAAATACAGGATGGCGGCGCCCGCCAGCACGATGACAAGCGTCGACGCGACAGTGTAGCCAACGACGCCGCCGAACTGCGGCATGGCCCGCACGATACGGCCCCAGATGACGTTGGAGAAAATTAGGTTGGGCGAGCTTTCGGCAACAAATCCGTAGCCATGGGCGATCATCGACATGCCAACGTCATCGTTGGTTTCCCACATGGGCATGAACCATGCCGAAAGCAGGAAAACCAGCGCAACTGCAGTGCCAACTGCCAGCAGGAGATGCTGGTGCCCGCGGGTCCGCGGCACGCCAACACTGTTCTCGTAGTGATTCTTGTACATCGAAGGAATATTCCGTGGCCTTCTGATTGATCGGGGGCTCAGCCGGCGGCCATTCTACGTTGCGCGGCACGGGGATGGTTGTCACGGTCTTTGCGACGGACAACTCATCGCCTGCGATTACGCCAGCGGATCGCGATAAGCGGGGCAATCGACCTGAATCACATCGCGGCGGGCGGGGTCCGGTGAGAGCCGGGCTGCCGTCAGTTGGCCGCCCCAGACGCAGCCGGTGTCCAGTGCCATCAAGTCGGGACGCATCACGAGCCCCAGCGTCGACCAGTGGCCCACCACCATGGTCACATCGGCAGTACGACGTCCCGGAACGTCGAACCAGGGCATGAAGCCATCGGGCGCGCTGCCCAGGCCTTCCTTGGTCTTCAGATCCATCACCCCATCCGCATTGCAGTAGCGCAGCCGCGTCAGCGCGTTCACGATCACGCGATGGCGTTCAATGCCCCGCAGGCCATCATGCCAGCGGTCGGCCGCGTTGCCGAACACATCGGCAAGAAAGCCATGCCAGTTGGCGCCACGGAGCTGGTCTTCCACTTCGGCGGCGAGGTCCATTACCTGTGCCGCGCTCCATTGCGGCAACACACCGGCGTGGACAACGAGAAAATCGTCGATACGTACGGCCAGCGGACGGCACCGCAGCCAGTCGAGCAGCGCGTCGCGATCGGGCGCCGCGAGGATTGCGTCCAGCGTGTCCGACTTGCCGGCCTTGCGGACGCCTGCGCCCACCGCAAGCAAGTGGATATCGTGATTGCCCAGCACCGACCGCGCCCGGGCACCCATGTCACGAATAGTGCGCACGGTTGCCAGCGAATCGGGCCCGCGATTGACGAGATCACCGACGAAGCACAATCCGGCGTCGGCCGGCACCCGATCTAGAAGCGCCTGAAGGGAAGGGTGGCATCCCTGCAGGTCGCCGATGGCGTACAGGCCGGTTTCCGGGGAGTTTGCAGTCATTGGCATGGCGTCGCCCGGGCAGGCCGGGGGCTGGTGGGGTCATGCGAGGCCGGACGCGGCGCGCCCGGATCGGGTCCGGACTTCGGATAGAATATGCGGCACCTCAAAGCGGACGCGCCAATTTTGCCATTCAACCGGTGTAAACCGGAAGCCATATCGAGGTAGCGCCGCCACTACCGTCCTTCTCCCGTCAGCAGAAATGTCGCTGTGCGGCGCTCGCGTGCCGGACCGGTAGGATTTCGAGACCCAGTACGGAGCCACAGCAATTGCCCAATATTCTCGTCACCGGGGGAGCCGGTTTCATCGGAGCCAACTTCGTGCTCGACTGGCTGGCGGATCCGCAAGCCGACGGCGTGGTGAATGTTGACAAGCTGACGTACGCGGCCAATCTCCAGACGCTGGCACCTCTCGATGGCGATGCCCGGCATGTGTTCGCGCGCGTGGATATCTGCGATCGCGCCGCGCTCGATAGCCTGCTGGCGACGCACCGGCCCCGCGCGGTGGTCCATTTTGCTGCGGAGAGCCATGTCGACAGGTCGATCCACGGGCCAGCCGACTTTATCGAGACCAATATCGTAGGCACCTTCACGCTGCTGGAGGCGGTCCGCGCCTATTGGGGGACGCTGGATGCAAATGCGCGACAGGCGTTCCGGATGCTGCATGTGTCCACCGACGAAGTCTTCGGATCGTTGGGGCCTGACGATGCCCCGTTCTCCGAGACCACCGCATACGCGCCGAATAGCCCGTATTCCGCCTCCAAGGCTGCATCCGATCATCTGGTCCGGGCGTATTTCCACACCTATGGCCTGCCGGTCCTGACGACCAATTGCTCGAATAACTACGGTCCTTACCAGTTTCCCGAGAAGCTTATCCCGTTGATTATCGCCAACGCGCTGGCCGGTAAATCGCTGCCGGTCTACGGCGATGGTCTCAATGTGCGGGACTGGCTGCACGTCTCGGACCATTGTCGCGCGGTGCGCGAGGTGCTTGCGCGCGGCGTTCCTGGCCAGACTTACAACATTGGCGGCCTGAATGAACGGACCAATCTCGATGTCGTTCACACCATCTGCGACCTGCTTGACGAGATGCGCCCGGATGCAGAGGGACCGCGACGGCGCCTGATGACTTTCGTGCCGGACCGGCCCGGACACGATCGACGCTATGCGATCGATGCCGGCAAGCTGACCCGCGAGCTGCGGTGGGCCCCGCTGGAGACCTTCGAGAGCGGGCTGCGCAAGACCGTCCGCTGGTATCTGGACAATCAGGCTTGGGTGGATTCGGTGGCGTCGGGCGAGTATCGCCAATGGATTGCGCGGCACTATGCAGCGTAGAGAGCGGCCAACCCTTCTTGTACTGGGCGCCAACGGACAGCTTGGCTTTGAACTGCGCCGTAGCCTGGCCTGCCTGGGCGAGGTGGTGGCACTCGACCGTTCCGGTTGCGATATCGCCGAACCCGACCGCTGCCGCGCAGTGCTTGCGCAGCACCGGCCGAGCGTCGTCGTCAATGCGGCTGCCTACACGGATGTCGAGCAGGCGGAACGAGATCGGGACGCGGCTTTCCTGATCAACGCTGCGGCGCCGGGCTGGCTGTCGGAAGCCGCGCGCGATGCCGGCGCGCTGTTTGTCCACTATTCGACCGATTTCGTGTTCGAGGGCCGCAGCGGACGCCCCTACACGGAAGCGGACGTCCCGGCGCCCCTGTCAGTCTACGGCGCGACAAAGCTCGAAGGGGAGCGGGCGGTGATGGCTGCCGGCGGGCCGGCGCTCGTGCTGCGCACGGCGTGGCTTGCTGGTCTGCACGGGACAAACTTCCTGAAGACGATTCTCGCGCGCGCGCTTGCCGGCGATCGGCTGCGCGTCGTGACGGATCAGATCGGCACGCCGACATCGGCCGCGCTGGTCGCCGATGTCACTGCGCAGATCGTGGCCCGGCACTGGCTGGGGGGCGCCGCACGTGCCGCGTTTCCGACCGGTCTGTACCATGTCGCCGCGGGCGGCGAGGTCTCCCGGCACGGCTACGCATGCGAGATCCTCCGGTACGCCCTGGCCTGTGGCGCGAATCTGCAATCGGGACCCACAGACGTGGAGCCCTGTACGGCGGGGGAGGTTGGCGGCAAGGCGTCACGCCCCGCCCATGCCGTGCTGAATACCGACCGCCTGCGTGAAACCTTTGGATTGCACCTGCCTCCGTGGGAGCAGGGCGTCCACTGGCTGCTGGAACAAATCATCTGGGGAAAAAGCACCCATGCGTAAGGGCATCATTCTTGCCGGTGGATCCGGGACGCGTCTTTATCCGGTGACACGGAGCGTTTCCAAACAGTTGCTGCCGGTATACGACAAGCCGATGATCTACTATCCGCTGACCACGCTGATGCTGGCTGGTATCAGGGATATTCTGATCATCACGACGCCTGAAGAGTCGTCGCGTTTCGTTGAACTGCTCGGTGACGGCTCGCGTTGGGGGCTCAATCTTTCCTATGCAGTGCAGCCTTCGCCGGACGGACTCGCGCAGGCGTTCCTGATCGGTCGTGATTTCATCGCCGGCCAGCCGTGCGCACTCGTGCTTGGCGACAATATTTTCTATGGTCATGATCTGGCTCGCCAGCTGCGCGCCATCTCGGCCAAGGAAGCCGGAGCCACGGTTTTCGCCTATCACGTGCAGGATCCGCATCGCTACGGTGTCGTGGAGTTTGACGACGAGTACCGCGCCATCTCGCTAGAGGAAAAACCCGCTCATCCGCGTTCGCACTACGCCGTGACCGGCTTGTATTTCTACGATGACCAGGTTTGCGACATCGCGGCGGACGTCAAGCCGTCAGCGCGTGGCGAACTTGAAATCACCGATGTCAACAAGCGCTATCTGGAAGCGGGCCAACTGGACGTCACGATTTTTGGCCGCGGACATGCGTGGCTGGATACGGGCACCCACGAATCGCTGCTGACGGCAGCCAGTTTCATTGCGACGCTGCAGAACCGGCAGGGGCTGATGGTGTCGTGCCCGGAGGAGATTGCCTACCGGAGTGGCTGGATTACCGCCGAGCAGGTGGTCGAGTTGGCGGAGCCCCTGCGCAAGGTGGCCTACGGCCAGTATCTGCTGCGCGTCATCAATGAACTTTCCGGCGAGATGCGGCCTTGAAGATCACGGCGACGCGGCTGGCATTGCCCGAGGTGATGTTGATCGAGCCGCAGGTTTATCACGACCCGCGCGGGTTTGTTTTCGAAGCGTTCAATGCGGCGGACTTCGCCAAAGCCACGGGGCTGCAACGCGAATTCGTACAGGATAATCATTCGCGGTCGCGGCGGGGTGTGCTGAGGGGCTTGCACTACCAGTTGCCCTATCCCCAGGGCAAGCTCGTACGCGTGGTGTCCGGCGAGATTTTCGATGTTGCCGTGGATATTCGCAGAGGTTCGCCGACTTTCGGGCAATGGGTGGGCGCGACGCTTTCCGGTGACAACCATCGCCAGATGTGGGTGCCCGAAGGATTCGCGCATGGTTTCGTCGTGACTTCCGATGGCGCCGACGTGTTGTACAAGACGACCGATTACTACCATCCCGAAACGGAGCACTGCATTCGCTGGGATGACCCAAACATCGGCGTGGCATGGCCGGATCCGGGTGTCCCGCTCATCATGGCAACAACGCGCCTGGGCGTCCCCCTCTCTCAAGCGCAGCTTTTCTGACCACTTTGCATATCGTGAAAACAGGCAACCGTTGGGCGTGGCCGGCGTGGGCAATTGTTGCGGTCTTCGGGGTGGTGCTCGCCACGGGCATTTTCGTACCGGTCTACGCGGACGAAGCCGCCGGTGTGCTGATGCGCGGCATGTTCCTCGCCAATGATTGGCGCCTGAACACGCTGATGCCGCAATGCGGTCCGGGCTTCTTGCAGTCCGTGCAATGGCTGCATCTGCCGGGCGCACTTGTATCCGATCTGATCATGCATGCCGGCACACCGCTGGGGGTCCGGGTGCGTGGTCTCGCGATCGGTTTCGCCTGGCTCCTGGCGACATGGATGGTGTTCCGGGCGCTGATCCGTTCCGATGTCTTGAGGATCTGGCTCTTTGCGGGGTTCGTCGCGGTGCTGGGTGTGGGTGTGCTGCCGCTGACGCTGGTGATGATGCGCGGAGAACAGATGATGCTGTTCCTGCTGTCGGTGCTGCTCGTCCTGCCGCTCGTTCTCAGGCGGGACGGAGCGGCCGGCCATCAGGGCACCACGGCAGGGCTGGCCGCGGCGTTCTGCCTTGTTACCAGCCTGTTCTTCTATACCCACCCCAAGGCTGTTTTCTTCATTCCGCTGGTACTGCTCTCGGGGGTGGCGACGTTTGGACCGCGAAGCCGGTATTGGACGGCGATTGTCACCACGGTGGTCCTCGGCGCGGCCTGGCAGACGCTGAAGTTCGCGGCCCAGGTGTCCTCGTGTCCGGGCGCGCCCCAGATGTCGGCGATCCTCGCCGGAAACACGGTATCGCTCGGCGGTGCCTGGGCTGCGCCTGGCGCCTTCGTGCAAACGCTGATCGCAAACGTCCAGGCCGCGCCTGAAGCGATGTTGCGGCATATCGTGTTTGCCGACAACTATCAGTCGGCCTGGCTGGCTTCGGTGCCCGGGCTGGAGCAATGGCAGCCGGTGGCATCGATTAACGCCTGCATCGGCTATGTCGTGCGCGGCACCTACTGGGCCGCGCTACTGTTCCCGCCCGTGCTGATCGTCGTCCAGGCCATTCGGCGGGCGCCGGCGGGTGCAGTGTGGTGGATGGCAGCGTTCTGGCTCGCCCTGGTGGGGCACGCCGCACTGTTCAAGACGTGGAATTTCTATGCCGCATCGCTGCTGCTGCCGATCGCGTTGTGGTGCCTTGTCTTCGCCATCGCTACGCTGCTCGACCGCTGGCGTGCGGCGGATACCGCGCGTACCGGCCATGTTGTCGCCGCCGTACTGTCTCCGGTGCTGGTCTTGTTCCTCGCCAGTGCAGCCGTCCTGGTGCTTCGGGCGTTACCGCCGACCATCGAATCGTCGCGGTCGGCAGGCTTCGGCTTGCCCAGGCAGGGCCTGTCCATCCCGGCGCTCGACTACGCGAAACAGCGACCCGGGATACGCGCATTTGCACGCCAATGCAACATCCAGGGCGACGGCGCGCGCCATCTGGTCGTCGACAACCTCACGTACTTTGCCTTCGACGATCTCCGCGAGCCGTTGCAGTCTGACTATCTCTACGAGCAGGGCTTCGGCGTCGACCTGAAGGGCGATGCGCTGCCGGCGTTGCTGAAACGCCTGGGGGCGCCGGGGATCATCGCCCAGTGCACCATGTTCCCCACGGTCTTCGCCCCGCGTATGCGACGCGAAGGCAATCTCTGCTGCGTCGACCTTTCGAACGGGCAATGACGACCAGCTACGGTGTGGATCGTGAAAAGTTGTTGCTGAATGTGGCTTTGTGACGGCTTATGGGGTGGTCAGTAACACCCCGCTACAAATGTCCGATTTTGGTCGGAAGCGGTGCACCACGTCGGATAGAATGTCGCCCGACATGACATTGGCGTGACGTGGCGAGAACGAAGTTGTCGTTTGCAAGTTGCTTATAAGCCACTTAAAACGGGCGGCGCCACGCTTTCGGTCCGCTGGTGGACGAGAAATGCTGCTTCGCAGCAACAAGGTGGCAGTAGCCTGGCTGCCGGTGATTCCCGTCATTCGCCCGGCCTTGGTCGAGGCGATACCAACGGAATGGCAACTCTATAACTATGAACAGAACCGGCCTCCACAACCTGGCTCATGCGTGACTTCAGAGTAATCGGCTTGCTTGCCGGTGCTACGCTGGTCAAGGCGCTGGCCGGACTGGCTACCGCAAAAATCATTGCCACGTCGGTAAGCCTGGGTCAATTTGGTCAGCTTTCCCAGTTCATGGCCCTTACTGCCTTTGCCGGGATGCTCGCGGCAGGCGGTATCGCGCCGGGCGTCACCAGGGCCATCGCGGCGCACAAGGGTAGCGAGCGGGAGCAGGACTGGATCGACGTCATCACGCAGATTTACGTGGCAACCACGGTTGTCATGGCCGTGGCCGTCCTCGTTTGCTCGTCGGCACTTTCGACGCTGGTGTTCGGAGCGCAGGATTATCGGTGGATTGTCGCGCTGCTCGGTGTCACCCAGGCCTTGGTCGGTTTTTGTGCCCTTTACCAGGCGTTCGCGTCGGCTTATGGACGGTATGGCGTCATTCTGGCGTCAAACGCTGCGGGCGCCGTTATCGGCATCGCCCTGCTGGCGGCGCTGACTCACTACGGCGGGTATGCCGGGGCGGCGTTGGGCGTCGTGTTGTTGCCTGCTATGCCTGGCGCAACCCTCCTGGTCATGAAGTTCCGGAGCGTGCGGTCGCGCGTAGCCGTGGACTACAGGCGCGTGGACATGGCCAAGGTGCGCCATATGTTCTCGTTCTCGGCCATTACGCTTGCGGGTGCGGCCAGCATTACGCTGGGGCAGATGGCGGTGCGGGATCTCGTCGGCGCGGTCTCGGGCTGGGACCAGGTCGGATTTTGGCAATCGACGATCCGGATTTCGGACGTCTACATGCAGTTCGTCAGCGTTTTCCTGCTGAGTTATGCGATGCCGAAGCTGGCTGGCATGGAAGACCGGCAGATTCGCCGGGCTTTTGTAGGGATTCAGGGCAAGGTCCTTGTGCTGTTCTTTCTGGGCGGACTGTTCCTGTGGCTTGTCCGTCATGAACTTTATCGCCTGCTGTATTCGGCGGAATTTGTCGGGGCCAGCACACTGCTGGTGCCGCAGTTGATCGGGGATGCCTTTCGGGTCGTGGCAGTAAGTATTTCCACGCTGTTCATGGCGCGTGGCACGGTGCGGGTCTCCCTGGTGTACGAAATCCTGCAGGGGGTGCTGCTGTTTGCTGGCACGGCCCTGTTGGTGGATCACTTTGGTGGCCGCGCCCCGGTTTATGCCTATGGCGCAACCTATTTCGGACTCATGGTGGGTATGATGCTGATGTACCGATTGCGATTCAGGATGTCCGCGGAATGAAGATCGTGCTGCTAAGCACCGGCTATTCGCTGGATGCGGAAACTCCTTCGCTGTCGGATGAAATGGCCGAGGCGTTCGTTCGCAAGGGCCACGACGTCAGTGTCTTCGTCGTGAACTGGTCGAAGCGGCCGTACGGCAAACCGGTTTCCGTGCGCAACGGGCGACTGAGCGTCTTTATCGCCGACCCATTCCAGCTCAGCTTTGGTCCGCCGCTGATCAGGAAAATCGCGAAGTGGACGCTGTCTTCGGTCAGCGTTGCCGGGCAATTGCTGAAGTTCCGGCGCGAAAACCGCGCGGACGTCGTCATCGGGTTTTCTCCTGCCACCGCCATGCTGGTGCCGATTATCGTCATGACGGCATTTACTCGGGCGCGGACTTTTCTTGTGCAGTGGGATTTCTTTCCCAACCATCACGCCCAGATTGGTCTGCTCAACGGCAAGGCGCTCGTGCGCGGTCTGAAAAAACTCGAAACCTGGCTAATGCGGCGCTTCGAAGTGATCGGCTGCATGTCGCCCAGGAATATTGCGTACCTGCGCGACAACTACGATCTGTCGCCAACGCAGAAAATTGTAGAATTGCCAATTTGGTCGTCATTTCCCGCGTCTTCGAGCGAGGCGCGGGATGCCGCGCGGCAGGCGTTCGGTTTGCCGCTCGACGCCACCATTCTGGTATTCGGTGGACAACTGTCCAAGGGACGGGGCATCGAGGACATCCTGAGTGCGGCCCAGGCGGCAGCGGAGCGGGCGCTTCCGTGTATCTTTTTGATTGTCGGCAATGGTGAGCAGGAAGGGATGATCAAGGATGCCATCAACGCAGGTGCCCATAATGTCATGCACATGGCCGGCCTGACGCGCCAGAAGTACCTTGCCCTGCTGTCGGCGTGCGACATTGGTATTGTCAGCACGGTGCGCGGCGTCGATGTCCCGACTTTCCCTTCGAAGACGCTGGATTACATCAATATCGGTCTGCCGGTGCTGGCTTCGGTGGAAGAGGCGACCGATTTTGGCGAGTTCGTGGAGGCCAGCGGGATCGGACTGTCGGTGCCCGCCGGGAATGCCCAGGCATTTGTCGACGCCATTGACCGAATGATTTCTGCCGGACCGTCCGCTCCCTGGAAGGATGCGCGGGCATTTGCAGAGACCAAGCAGCGTTTTCAGGTGGATCGGGTGTCCGACCATCTGCTGGAAACGGTAGGGTGCCACTGAATGCAAACCGGGGTATCAGGGTTTTTGGCTTCCGAGCAAGCATGGCGCGCCACTTCGGTGGGCGTCCGCTTTGCGCCGCTCGTTTTCTTTTGCGGCTGGACCCTGTTGCCCCTGTTCCTGATTTTCTGGGGCCCCTTTGATTTTCGGCTCAGCCAGCCGGACGCGCTGGTGGGCTTCATCTTCGCGTGTGTCCTGGCATTTGCGATGGGCTATGTCCTGTTTGCCTCGACCGCCGCGCCGCGTGTCGAGCTGGCGCCGGCCCCGCATCCCTGGATCAATCGCCTGTTTCTTGGCGCCTGCCTGCTTTCCGTCATTCTGATCGAGCCGTCGATCTATGCGTACACCGGCAAGCATGTCTGGCAGGTGGAATCCGTGCTGAACCAGCGCGAGGTCTATCTGCAGTTGCTTACGGGCCTTGAGCAGTCATCGCCCTTGCGCAAGCTGATGTCGGCGTTGCGGGGGCTCGCGGCGCCTATCGTGCTCCTGGTCCTGCCCACGGCGGCGGTCTACTGGCCGGATCTCGATCGTCTGGCCCGCCGTGCAGTGCTTGGCGTCGTGGCATGTTTCCTGTTGTTTTCCCTGTTTCGGGGCACTGACAAGGAAATGGGGGACTTGCTGGTCTTCTTCTTTGTCGGCCTCGGTATTGCCGCGGGATATCGGGCGATTCGTGGCATCCAGATGAATGTCCGGGCATTCCGGCGCGGCAACCTGCTAGCCGTCGGCGTGGTATTGGTCTTCGTGACCCTGTTTACACTGCGCAAGGCCGCCCGCATGCAGGGCGCGCTGTCGTTTTGCCTATACAACGACGTCGCGTGTTTCACGGTCGATAGCGGCTCAGACATTATCAATCTGGTCCGTTTTGCGTTCGGCATGCTGACCGCGTATCTGAGCCAGGGCTATTACGGCCTGAGTCTGGCATTGAATACCGATTACAATTGGACCTACGGTATCGGCCACTCGTCGTTCCTGGTGTCATTCTTCAGTTCGTTTATCGACACGGACGCGATCTACAAGGACGGTTTGATGTATGCCCTGCGGGCATCCGGATGGGATGACCGCTATGTCTGGTCCTCGGCGTTTCCGTGGCTGGCATCGGACCTGACTTTCTGGGGCGTACCGCCCCTCATGTTCCTGATCGGCGCTATTTATTCGCGCGCGTGGATGGCCGCCATCGCATGGCGGAGCCTGTCCGGGATCATGGTATTTGCGTTGCTGTCGATATTCATCGTCTATTTGCCCGCGAATAATCAACTGGCACAGAGTCCAGATTATTACGTCGCGACAGTCGTTTGGTTAGCTATCTTTGTACTTGAGGGTGTGCGAAATGTTTCTCGGAAAGACTTTGTTGATCACGGGCGGAACCGGCTCGTTCGGTAACGCAGTGCTGCGCCGTTTCCTGAATTCGGACATCGGCGAAATCCGCATCTTCAGCCGCGATGAAAAGAAGCAGGACGACATGCGCAAGCGCTATGCCGATCCGAAGCTCAAGTTCTACATTGGCGATGTGCGCGACATCAGCAGCGTTGCCGCTGCGATGCGCGGCGTCGACTACGTATTTCATGCCGCCGCACTGAAGCAGGTGCCGTCCTGCGAGTTCCACCCGATGCAGGCGGTACGTACCAACGTGCTCGGCACGGAAAACGTGCTTGAAGCGGCCGTGAATGCCGGCGTCAAGCGCGTGGTATGCCTGAGCACCGACAAGGCCGTGTACCCCATCAACGCCATGGGCATCAGCAAGGCGATGATGGAAAAGGTCATGGTGGCGGCCAGCCGCAATCTGGAAGGCACTGGCACCGTCATTTGCGGCACGCGCTATGGCAACGTCATGGCGTCCCGCGGTTCGGTCATTCCGCTGTTCGTGGACCAGGTGCTGGCCGGTCGCCCGATTACGATCACCGATCCGACGATGACCCGCTTCATGATGACGCTGGCCGATGCAGTGGATCTAGTGCTCTACGCGTTCGAGCACGGCAACAACGGCGACATCTTCGTCCAGAAGGCGCCGGCCGCCACCGTGGAAGTGCTGGCCAAGGCCATCCTCGATCTGATGAAGAAGCCCGAGCACACCGTCAATGTCATCGGCACGCGTCACGGCGAAAAGCTGTACGAAGCGCTGCTCAGCCGCGAGGAGATGGCGTGCGCCGAGGACATGGGCGAATACTTCCGGGTCCCGCCCGATGGCCGCGACCTGAACTACGAGAAGTTCTTCGAGAAGGGCGAGCAGCGCATTACGCAAAGCCTGCATGGCGAGGACTACAACTCCCACAATACGACGCGTCTGGACGTGGAAGGCATGAAGACGCTTCTGCTCAAGCTAGACTTCATGCAGCGCATTGCGCGTGGCGAGCATGCCGTCGCGGAGGAGTGAGTCCGTCATGCGAGTCCTGATCACTGGCGCCGACGGCTTCGTCGGCAAGAACCTCCGGCTCGTCCTGGCCGAGCGCAAAGATGTCGAGGTCAGTGTCTTCACGCGCGCGGACGATCCGGCCACGCTGCCGGCGCGGGTGGGCGCGGTCGATTTCGTGTTTCACCTGGCGGGCGTGAACCGTCCCAAGGACCCGGCCGAGTTTGTGTCGGGTAACGCGGGCCTGACCCAGGCGCTTGCCGATGCGCTGCGGCAGGAAGCCGTGGCCAATCAGCGGCGCGTGCCCGTCATCTACACGTCGTCCACGCAGGCCGAACTTGGCAATGCTTACGGCGCGAGCAAGCGCGACGCCGAGCAGGTCCTGTTCGACCTGCAGGAAAGCCACCAGGTGCCGGTGCATGTGTTCCGCCTGCCCAACGTGTTCGGCAAGTGGTGCAAGCCGAACTACAACTCGGCGGTGGCTACGTTCTGCCACAACATCGCCCGTGATCTGCCGATCCAGGTCAACGACCCCGCGGCGCCGGTGACGCTGGTGTATGTCGACGACGTCGTGCAGCGGTTCGTGCAGCTGATGGACGGCGCAGATGCCCAGGTCGACGCCCGCGGCTTTGCCACGGTGACGCCCCAGTACTCCACCACGGTGGGCGAACTCGCCGACAGCATCCGGGCGTTCCGCGAAAGCCGCAACACGCTGATGACCGATCGTGTCGGCACCGGGCTGATGCGCGCGCTCTACGCGACCTACGTGAGCTATCTGCCGGTGGAGTCGTTTGCCTATCCCGTACCCCAGTATGGCGATGCGCGCGGCGTGTTCGTCGAAATGCTGAAGACGCCCGACTGCGGGCAGTTCTCGTATTTCACGGCCCATGCCGGCATCACCCGTGGCGGCCACTACCACCACACCAAGACCGAGAAATTCCTCGTCATCAAGGGCCAGGCCCGTTTCAAGTTCCGCCACATGCAGACCGGCGAGACCCACGAGCTGGTGACCAGTGGCGACAAGGCCGAGATCGTCGAGACCGTGCCCGGCTGGACGCACGACATCACGAACATCGGGCAAGACGAAATGGTGGTCATGCTGTGGGCGAACGAAGTCTTCGATCGGGCTCGCCCGGACACCTTCGCCTGCCCGCTGTGACGGGACCTCTCAGACAGAAGCAATCTACGATGAAGAAACTCAAAGTCATGACCGTGGTCGGCACCCGACCCGAGATCATTCGCCTGTCCCGTGTCCTGGCGCGCCTGGACGAGTACTGCGACCACGTGCTGGTCCACACCGGCCAGAACTACGATTACGAGCTGAACCAGATCTTCTTCGACGATCTCGGCATCCGCAAGCCGGACCACTTCCTGAACGCGGCCGGTGGCAACGCGGCGGAAACCATCGGCAAGATCATCATTGCGATGGACGAGGTGCTGGGCCGCGAGAAGCCCGAGGCGCTGCTGGTGCTGGGCGACACGAATAGCTGCCTGTCCGTGATTCCGGCCAAGCGCCGCAAGATCCCCATCTTCCACATGGAAGCCGGCAATCGATGCTTCGACTTGCGCGTTCCGGAAGAAACCAACCGGCGGATCGTCGACCATACGGCCGACATCAACCTGACCTACAGCTCGATCGCGCGCGAATACCTGCTGCGCGAAGGCTTGCCGCCCGACATGGTGATCAAGACCGGCAGCCCGATGGCCGAGGTGCTGGCACATTACCGCCCGGGCATCATGGCCTCCGACGTGCTGACGCGGCTGGGCCTGCAGGAACACCAGTATTTCGTCGTGAGCGCGCACCGCGAGGAGAACATCGACTCGGACGCCAACTTTGGCAAGCTGGTGCAGTCGCTGAACGCTGTCGCCGAGCACTACAACCTGCCGGTCATCGTGTCCACCCATCCGCGCACCCAGAAGCGCGTGGATGCCATGGGCGCGCGCTTCCACGGCAACGTCAGGCTGCTGAAGCCGCTCGGGTTCACGGATTACAACAAGCTTCAGGTGAGCGCCCGCGCCGTCCTGTCCGACAGCGGCACGATCAACGAGGAATCGTCGATCATGAATTTCCCGGCGCTGAACCTGCGCGAGGCGCACGAGCGCCCCGAAGGCATGGAAGAGGCCGCCGTGATGATGGTGGGCCTGGAAGTGGACCGCGTCATGCAGGGTCTTGCGATCCTCGAAGACCAGCCGCGCGGCGAGCAGCGCCTGCTGCGCCAGGTTGCGGACTACAGCATGCCGAACGTCTCGGACAAGGTGCTTCGCATTATCCAGAGCTATACCGACTACGTGAACCGTATCGTCTGGAAGAAGTATTGATCCATGGCGCCTCGCGTTCTTCTCCTGACACAGTGGTTCGATCCGGAACCCACCTTCAAGGGACTCGTCTTCGCGCGCGAACTCGTGCGGCAGGGTTTCGAGGTGGATGTGCTGACCGGGTTCCCGAACTACCCCGGGGGCCGGCTGTACCCCGGGTATCGCATGCGATGGCGCCAGCGGGAACTGATCGACGGTGTGCGGGTGACCCGCGTTCCGTTGTACCCCAGTCACGACAACTCCGCGATCCAGCGCGTGCTGAACTATGTCAGCTTCGCGGCGGCCGCACTGTTGCACGGGTTGTCAGCCCGGCCGTGTGACGTGGTCTATGCCTATCATCCACCGCTGACGGTCGGCATCGCCGCGTCGATCCTGCGGCTCGTCCGCCGTACACCGGTGGTCTACGATATCCAGGACATGTGGCCCGACACGCTGCGCGCCACCGGCATGATCGGCAATCCGCGGGTGCTCGATATCGTGGGCAAGGTCTGCGCGTGGGTTTACCGGCGCGTCGACCACATCGTCGTGCTGTCGCCGGGCTTCAAGCAGCTCCTGGTGGAACGCGGCGTCCCGGCGAGCAAGATCGACATCATTTGCAACTGGGCTGACGAGGCGTCGCTGGCACAGCCGTCGGGGGTCTTGCCACAGGGTTTCCCGGGGCCGGAACGCTTCCGTATCGTCTACGCGGGCAACATGGGCCGGGCGCAGGCGCTGGACGTCGTGCTGGACGCCGCCGCGCTGCTGAAGACGCGCGGCGCGCCGGTGAACTTTGTCCTGGTCGGCGGAGGCCTCGACGCGGAGCGGCTATCGAAACTGGCCATCGAAAGAGGGCTCGATAACGTGACATTCCTGCCGCCGGTGCCGATGCGGGAAGTCGGGACGCTGCTCAATGCGGCGGACGCCTTGCTGGTGCATTTGCGTCGTGATCCGCTGTTCCGGATCACGATCCCGTCCAAGACGCAGGCCTACATGACGCAGGGGAAGCCCCTGCTGATGGCGGTCGACGGCGATGCCGCCGACCTTGTCCAGGCGGCGGATTGTGGCGTGGTCGCGGAATCGGAAGATGCCGTGTCGCTGGCGGATGCCGCGGAGCGCCTGGCGGCAATGCCGCCCGCCGAGCGGGACGCCATGGGCAGCCGTGCCCAGGCGTATTATCGTCAACACCTTAGTCTGGAAGTCGGCACGTCCCGGTTCGGGGATATTTTCAGGAAGCTGGCACGGGATCCCTCGGCATGAAGCGCTTTTTCGATGTTTGCGTCGCCTTTTCGGCGCTTGTGGTGCTGGCCATCCCCTTGTGCTGCCTGGCGGTGCTGGTGCGTGTCAAGCTCGGCAGCCCGGTCCTGTTTGCCCAGACGCGGCCGGGCAAGGACGGCAAGCCGTTCCGGATGGTCAAGTTCCGCACGATGACCGACGCCCGGGGCAGCGATGGTAAATTGCTGCCCGATGCCGACCGGCTGACGCCATTTGGCCGCCTGTTGCGCTCCACCAGCCTCGACGAGCTGCCGGAGCTGTGGAACGTG
The DNA here is from genome assembly GCF_032190535.1 of Cupriavidus sp. SZY C1. Lineage (NCBI taxonomy): Bacteria > Pseudomonadati > Pseudomonadota > Betaproteobacteria > Burkholderiales > Burkholderiaceae > Cupriavidus > Cupriavidus sp. SZY C1. Next base: position 516,017 of record NZ_JAUANU010000001.1, on the reverse strand, counting down.
CTCAAGGGCGACATGAGCCTGGTGGGCCCGCGTCCGCTGCTGATGGAGTACTTGCCGCTGTACTCGGCGGAGCAGGCGCGACGCCACGAAGTGCGGCCGGGCGTGACCGGCTGGGCCCAGGTCAACGGGCGCAACGCGCTGAGTTGGGAAGAGAAGTTTGCGCTGGACGTCTGGTACGTCGATCACCGGTCGTTCTGGCTGGACATCAGGATCCTGTGGCTGACGGTACGCAAGGTGCTGGTCCGAGAGGGCGTCAGCGCAGCGGGAGAAGCCACGATGTCCCGGTTCACCGGTTCGAAACATTAATGCGACCACGATAACTATGAAGAGATTTGCGATTTTTGGAGCCAGCGGGTTCGGCCGTGAAGTCATGCCGGTGCTTCGTGAACAGCTGGAGCGCACCGAGTCGGAACCGTGGGACCTCGTGTTCGTCGATGACAACCCCGGCGCCGAAAGCCTGAATGGTCATCGTGTGCTGACCTACGCGCAGTGGCTGGCCGAGCCGGCGAGCTATCGTGGCATCAGCCTGGCCATCGCGAACAGTGCGGTTCGCGAGAAGCTGGCGGCGCGATGCGTGCAGGACGGCGTGGCGTTCGTCGAGCCGCGCGCCGCCAACGTGGTGACGATGGACGACGTGACCGTGGGCGAGGGCGCCATCCTGTGCGCGTTCGTGATGCTGACCAGCAACGTGCGCATTGGTCGCCAGTTCCACGCAAATATCTATAGTTATGTGGCCCACGACTGCGTGGTCGGCGACTATGTCACGCTTGCACCGGGCGTGAAATGCAATGGAAATGTCGTGATTGAGGATCACGCGTACATTGGCACCGGCGCCATCCTCAAGCAGGGCAAGCCGGGAGAGCCCCTTGTCATCGGTCGTGGCGCGGTGGTCGGCATGGGCGCGGTGGTGACGAAGAACGTACCTCCTGGTGTGACGGTGGTGGGCAATCCTGCCAAACCGCTCGAACGCCGTACGAATTAAGCTGCCGGTCGGAGACGCCATGCTGAATACCCCGTTTTCCCAATGGCCCAGCTTTACCGCGGAAGAGGCCGAAGCCGTCCAGCGCGTACTGCTGTCCAACAAGGTCAATTACTGGACCGGCACCGAGTGCCGCGAGTTCGAGAAGGAATTCGCTGAGTGGACCGGCACGCGCCGCGCACTGTCGCTGGCGAACGGCACGCTGGCCCTCGATGTCGCGCTCAAGGCGCTCGATATCGGGCCCGGTGATGAAGTCGTCGTCACCCCGCGCACGTTCATCGCCAGCATTTCCTGCGTGGTGAACGCCGGCGCGACGCCCGTGTTCGCCGACGTCGAGCCCGATAGCGGCAACCTGTCGGCAGAGACGATCGCCAGGGTGCTCACGCCGCGCACGCGCGCGGTCATCTGCGTCCATCTGGGCGGCTGGCCCTGCGACATGGACCCGATCATGGCGCTTGCGGCCAAGCACGGGTTCAAGGTGATAGAAGACTGCGCGCAGGCCCATGGCGCCCGCTATCGCGGCCGAGCGGTCGGATCGATCGGCCACATCGGCGCGTGGAGCTTCTGCCAGGACAAGATCATGACCACGGGCGGCGAAGGTGGCATGGTGACCACCGACGACGAGGCCCTGTGGCGGACGATGTGGTCCTTCAAGGACCACGGCAAGAGCTACGAGGCGGTGTACGAGCGCCAGCATCCGCCCGGCTTCCGGTGGCTGCACGAGAGCTTCGGCACGAACTGGCGCATGCTGGAGATGCAGGCGGTCATCGGCCGGATCCAGTTGCGGCGCATGCGCGACTGGACGGCTCGCCGTACCGCCAATGCCGAAGCCATCTGGAATGCCTGCCGCCCGTTCGCGTCGATTCGCGTGCCCGAGGTGCCGCAGGGCGTGGAGCACGCGCACTACAAGTGCTACGTCTACGTGAAGCCCGAGCACCTTGCGGCCGGCTGGACGCGCGACGGTATCGCCGAAGCCATCAACGCCGCCGGCGTGCCGTGCTACCAGGGCTCCTGCTCGGAGGTGTACCTGGAGAAGGCCTTCGACAACACGGGCTGGCGTCCGGCCGAGCGGCTGCCGGTGGCTCGGGAACTGGGCGAGACGAGCCTGATGTTCCTGGTGCATCCGACGCTGACCAGCGCCGAAATCGAGAAGACCTGCGCGGTGATCGCCAACGTACTGGAACAGGCCACCCGGTGAACAAACTGATCGCTCTCTTGTTGGGATTGCCGCGTCCTGCAAAGCGATGCGTGGTGGTGGCCGTCGACCTGGTCCTGTCTGTCGCATCGGTCTGGCTGGCGTTCTATCTGCGGATAGATCAGACCGGCCTGCCCGTGCTGCAGCAGAAGTATGTCTATCTGCTTGCACCGATCCTGGCGTTCCCGCTGTTTGTCCGCTTTGGCCTCTACCGGGCCATTTTCCGCTACACGGGCATGGCGGCCCTGGCAACGACGGCCAAGGCGGTGGGCATCTACGGCGTGTTGTTCTTCGCGGCGCTGCTGCTCGTCAAATGGGACGGCGTGCCGCGAAGCGTGGGCCTGATCCAGCCTATCCTCTTCCTGCTGCTGGTCGGGGCCAGCCGCGCGCTGGCGCGTATCTGGCTGGCCGGCAATATCGCGCGCAGCCGCCAGTGGGAAGGGCGGCTCCTGATCTACGGTGCTGGCGATGCGGGCGTGCAGACCGCGTCAGCCCTTGCGCTGGGGTGCCAGTTTGCACTGCTCGGGTTTGTCGACGACGATCCCGCGAAGATCGGCCGCACCATCAATGGCCTCGACATCATCGGTCCGGGCGAGGTGCAGGACGCGGTGGAGAGCATGGGTGTGACCGACATCCTGCTTGCCGTTCCCTCGCTGGGCCGTACCCGGCGTAACGAGATCATCGCCAGGCTGCGCGAACTGCCGGTGCACGTGCGCACGCTGCCCGGCATGGCGGATCTGGCGGCTGGCCGGGTCACCATCCGCGACTTCCAGGAACTCGACGTCGAGGATCTGCTGGGCCGCGCCCCGGTGCCACCGGACCAGGCGCTGCTGGCCAGGAACCTGGCTGACAAGTGCGTGCTGGTCACCGGCGCAGGCGGCAGCATCGGCAGCGAACTGTGCCGGCAGATCGTGCTGGAAAAGCCGCGCCGGATCTTGCTGGTCGAACATAACGAGTTCGGCCTGTACACGATCCATAGCGAACTCGAGGCGCTGTGCAGGGAAAACAATCTCGCCGTCGACATCATTCCGCTGCTGGCGAGCGTGTCGAAGCTGGGCCGCCTGCGCGAGATCTGCCAGAAATACCGCCCGGCGACGGTCTATCACGCTGCCGCGTACAAGCATGTGCCGCTGGTGGAGTGCAATCCGTCCGAAGGCGTGCTGAACAACATCTTCGGCACGCTCAACATGGCGCGCGCCGCGCTGGAGAGCGAAGTCGAATACTTCGTCCTGATCTCGACCGACAAGGCCGTTCGCCCGACCAACGTCATGGGCGCGACCAAGCGCATGGCGGAGCTGGTGCTCCAGGCGATGGCCGGTACGCAGACGCTGGATTTCGAGCCGCTCGATAACCGTCCCTGCGTGGTGTCGCGCACGCGCACCGTCTTCGCCATGGTCCGTTTCGGCAATGTGCTGGGCAGCAGCGGCAGCGTCGTGCCGCTGTTCCGCCGCCAGTTGCAGGATGGCGGACCGCTGACCGTCACGCATGAGGAAGTGACGCGCTACTTCATGACGATTCCCGAGGCGGCTCAACTGGTGCTGCAGGCAGGGGCCATGGCCCACGGCGGCGAAGTGTTCGTGCTCGACATGGGCCAGCCGGTTCGGATCATGGATCTGGCCCGGCGCATGGTCCAGTTGTCCGGCCTGACGGTGCGCGACGAGTCGAATCCGGCCGGCGATATCGAGATCAAGGTCACCGGCCTGCGGCCCGGCGAAAAGCTCTATGAAGAGCTGTTGATTGGCGACAATCCCGAGCCGACTGCGCACGAGCGCATCATGAAGGCGCGCGAGGAATACGTGGAGTGGGAGTCGTTCGTCAGGGTGCTGGCGTCGATGCGCCTTGCCGCCGAACAGAGCAACGATGCAGTGCTGAGAGGTATTTTTGGCGAGTATGTTCAGGGCTACGGCCAGCGGGAGCTGGCCTGCGGCGATACCACGCTGGCCTGAACGGAAGTAACTGTTTTGCGCCCGGGGTGCCGGGTTTCAGGGAGTGATAAAAAAAATGAATCACGGGTCGTTTCTTATCCGCGACAATTTCTTCTCGCCCGAGGAATTGGAGCCCATCAGGCAGCTTTGCCTGCAGCTAGACAAGCAGAAAAGCAATGTGCATGAAGCCGGCCGCTACAAGGACTTGCAGTGGCACAAGGTGGATCTGGTAGCCGAGGAGCATCCGTTTCTCGGCAAGATCTACGATTTCCTTGGTGCCAAGCGGGACGGCTTGTGCGTGTTCTATTACCTGTCGCCGGGTGCGATGCTGCATCCGCACCGCGACCTCACGGGTGCGTCGTCGAACGCGCGGATCCGCTTTCACGTGCCCGTGATCACCAACGACAACGTGTTCTTCGAGGTCTCGCGCAAGCGTGTCAGGATGCTGCCGGGCCAACTGTGGTCGCTCGACACGTCGTACCTGCACAGCGTGGAAAATCGCAGCGACCAAACGCGCGTCCATATCGTGATCGAGTGCGATATCGACGAGAACGTGATGCGGCACCTGCCGCCGAAGACCGTCGCCTCGCGCATCCACGACCTGCATTTCTTCTCGATCCTGGGCTGGGCGTTCGCCAAGGCCATGGTGATCAATTCATGGAAGAACCCGAGCTACTTCGTCAACCAGCTTCGCATGATCGCCAAGTTCGTGGGCTGGCGGTTTTTGGGTCAGAGCCGCAAGGACATCTGAAACAAAAAAAATGCCGCGGCATCGGAATCCGATGCCGCGGCATTGTCTTTTCAGGCGGGGCTTGCGCCCGGCGATCAGGACCGGAGGCGCGAGAGAACGGTCAGCGCGATCCCGAAGATGATCCCGACCAGCGCGCCGAGGCCGATATAGACCGTCCGGCCCGGCGATGTGGGTGCGGTCGGCACGTACGGTGCGTCGACCAGCCGGCTCGGGTAGGTGCGGACCGGCTCCAGGCTGTACTCGAGCTGCGTCTTGCGCCGTTGCAGGTCCAGCACCTGGCGCGACACGGTCGCCGCGATGTTGGTCGCGAACAGGTCACGCATCGCCGTGCCTTCCCGTGCCTGCGACGTCTTCATGGCATCGAACACCTTCGCATATTCCTCTTCCGCTGCGGCCAGCCGGGCGTTGGTGTCCGCCAGGTCCTTCTTCATCCTGTCGACCGCATCGTTGAACATGTTCGTGTGTTCGCGCGTCAGCAGCGCGTACGAAGCACTCAGGACCTTCTTTGCCTGCTCGGGCGAGTTGGCATTGACCTGGACTGCCACCAGATCCGCACCGCGGCCGGGCGTGGCACGCAGCGATTCGAACACCAGCGTGGACTCCGCATGGCCCTCATAGGGCTTGGGCAGGCCCACGGCGTCCAGCACGCCGAAGCGGTAGTTCGGCTGGTTGACCAGCTCCACGGTCGTCAGCTGGGAATCCAGCGGCTTGATGGCGACGCCGGCATCGACGAAAGCGGTTACTTGCCCCAGCTTGACCAGCATCTTTGCCGTCCAGCGCGGCTCATGAAGCTGGAAGAGCGCGAAGCCAACAATCGCGCCAATAATCGCGGTGACGACGACGATTCTGATCGAGCGCGCGTAGGCCAGGCGCAAGTCTGCAAATATAGTGTTTTGTGTGCGGGGGCGATCTTGCATGGGGTGAGACGCTCGTTCCGGGAGGCGGTATTGTAGCGCTTTTGCTTCACGACTCAGCCTGAAGGCTGCGCTGGCCTGCCTCGTCCGCATCGATGGCAAGCACGTCGATCCATTGGCCGACGACCCTGTCGAGCGAATAGGCCATGGCATCGGCGCGTGCCGCCTGGCCAAGCCGTCGGCGACATGCCTCGTCCTTGATCAACTGCTTCAACGCCTCGGCCAATGCCCGGGGATTTCCGTTGGCACTGACCAGGGCATTGTCCCCGTGCCGAAGGATCTCGCGCGGGCCTGCCTCGCAATCGGTCGATACGATGCCAAGCCCGAAAGACATGGCTTCGATCAGGACCAGTCCGAACCCTTCGTAGCGCGAGCTCAGGCAAAAGATTGCTGCATCGCGATAGCAGTCTTCGACGCGATGCTGCACGCCCGGCATCGTCACGGCGTCGCCAAGGTTCAGAGCGAGGGCCATCCGCTCCAGGGCGGCACGTTCCTCGCCTTCGCCAACGATCTTCAGCACCCAGCCGGGCGCAGAGGGCGCGACCATTGACCACGCCTGCAGCAGCACGTCGAAGCCCTTGGCGCGGGTCAGCCGGCCCACCGCCAGCACGCAGTGCTCCGTACCGGGCGACGGCGCGGCAGGGAAGGGGAAAGGCAGCGGGTTGGCAATCACTTCCACGCGGCCCCGCGGCCGGACGCGGGCCAGCCAGACTTGCTGGTCCCGTTGGGTAAGCACCACGATCGCCTGATTGAATCGGCCGGCTACCCACCGCGCCACCCGCCGCGCCCGCCGGCCCAGATCCTCGTCAAAATGGCAATGCTCCCAGGCGATCCGGCGCACGGTCATGCCCAGCGTGGCCGGCACCGTGAACAGTGTCAGCATCGTGTCTACTTCGACCAGCACGTCGATCTGCTGCTGGCCGACAAAGCGGCGAATCCCCGCCACCGTGGCGAAGTACTGCCGCTTGAATGACGGCCGTGACGCGAACAGGGCGTCGTGGACAATGTCGCGGTGCAGCGGAAACACGGACGCCTGGTCCCAGAGGCTCAGGATCCTGACGCGATAACCGCGTTCGGCCAGCGCGTTGGCGATGACGGCAGTCATTCGCTCCGCACCGGCAAAGGCATTGAGCGTACCGGTCAGAAAGCAGACGGTCGGGCGCGAAGTCATGCCGATGCCATCTCGGAAACGGGCCGGAACCGCCACCAGAGCGCCGCCCCGAACAGCACGGCCACCCCGTTGCCGAAGGCATAGCCGGCAATCGCGCCCCAACTGCCGAAGCGGGGAATCAGGACGAGGTCGCATGCCAGGATCGTGGCCAGCACCAGCGCCCATTTGATGGCGATCCAGCGCGGCTTGCGCAGGTGCACCATCAGCAGGGTGAGCGCCACGTCGGCGAACACCAGCGCCGAGATGACGGCCGCCATGCGCAGTAGTCCCACCGTGGCCTCGAACGCCTGGCCATAGAGCAGCTTGACGATCCAGGGCGCGCAGACCGCAATGGCCACCCCCCCGGCCAGCCCGACGGCGCCCATGCCGAGCACGATCCGGCCGATATTCGCGTGCGCGTCCTCGAACCGCGCGCGGGCGTACACGTAGCTCGGCGCGATGCCGGCGGCCAGGATCGTCGCGACCATCGTGAAGTTGTCGAGGATCTGCATGCAGGCGGCATAGGCGCCAAACTCCGCGGTCGGCACCGACGGCTGCAGGATCAACTGGTCGACGCGGCGCGCGCCCATCATCAGGATGAAGCTGACCCAGAACAGCGTACCGGCGCCCACCAGCTCGCGCGCCAGCGCCGGCTGCCAGCCGATGCCTCCCAGTGGACGCTCCCGGAAGTAATAGGCGGCCAGCAGCGCGGCCACGATCAGCGCTTCCAGGGCGAAGGCGACGGCGTAGCCGGACACCTCCCGCACATGGCTGGCGTAGAGCACGGCGACGATCACGACCTTCACCGTCAGCGCGGCCAGGCTGAACAGCGTGCCGGGACGATTGTTCGTGTGGGCCTGCATCCAGGCCGTCACCACGCCGAATGGCTCGCGCAGGAAGATGGCAGTGCCCAGCCACAGCGCGGCCAGCCAGATCTCGGTCACCGCCGACGTGGCGGCCAGATAGACGCACAGCAGCCCATAGCCGATGGCGGCGCCGACGAATCGCAACAGAAACGCCTGGGTCAGCAGTTGATGCTGGGCGGCCGGCGCGGGGTTGGCCACCAGCCGGGGCACCACGACCTCGCCGCTGCAGACCAGGGCCAGCGACGCGGCGATCAGCACCACCGCCTGGGCGTACTGGAAGTGGGCAAACCCCTCCGGCCCCAGTCCGCGCGCGAGCATGGCGACGACGCCAATCCCCGCGCTTACCTGCAGGCCCCGCTCGACCAGCATCCACAGGAGATTGCCCGCCACCCGCGTCCGCATCAGGCAATCTCCGCTTGGTGCGCGGCCACGGTGCCGGCCAGGCCAGCGTAGATCGCCAGCCAGCGCCGCGCCACGGCGTCGATCGAGAACCTGGCCATCACGTGGGCCCGGCGCGAGGCTTCGTCCGATGGCGATCCGCGCCCTTGCCGCAGCGCTGCATCCATGGCCGCCGACAAGGCGCCCGCATCGCCGCGCGGCACGAGGGTGCCCTGGTCGGCCAGCACTTCGCGGACGCCCGGCGCGTCGGTCGCCACCACGGGGCAGCCGCTGGCCAGCGCTTCGACGAGGACCATGGGCAGTCCTTCGATATCCGATGACAGCACGAAGGTATCGGCCGCGTTCAGCAGGGCAGGCACGTCGTGGCGCGGGCCGAGCAGCGTCACGCGCGACGCCAGGCCCAGCGACGCGATCTGGTCCGCCAGTGCCTGCTGCAGCGGACCACCGCCGGCAATCAGCAGATGGACGGGCAGGGTGACGGGGTCGATGCGCGCAAACGCCTGCAGCAGCAGCGCCTGCGCCTTCTCGGGCACCAGCCGTCCGACGTTCAGCGCCAGCCGCGTGCCGGCACTGATGCCCAGCCGCGCGCGCATCGCGCCGCGCAACGCCGGCGCGGGCCGGAACCGGTCGACGTCGATGCCGTTCGGCACCACGACGATCCGGTCGGCGCGCACCGCACGGGCCGCGACCATGCCCGCGCGGCCGTCCTCGCTCACATGGGTAGTCAGTGCATGCCAGCGATCGGTCAGCCGATAGGCCGCCATGCGCAGCCGCCCGCCCTCACGGAAGCTGTGGGCCGTGCAAACCAGCGGCGGACAGCTCGCCACCCGCGTCAGCAGCCGCGCAAAGATGTTGGCGTGAATCATGTGGGCGTGGAGGACGTCGGGCCGCCACGACTTGACGAGCCGGCGGGCCTGCCACAAGGCGCGGGCCATTCCTGCCACGGACTTGCGCATGTCCATCTCCACCACGTACGCGCCCGCCGGTACTTCGATCTCGCGTCCCGGCGACAGGCTGACGATGGCAACGGCATGCCCCATGGCCAGGAAGGCGTGCGCCAGCGCCACCACCTGGTGTTCCGCTCCGCCGACTTTCAGGCCGGTGGTGACCAGCATGATGCGCATCGGTGCGCGTCCCGCCCCATCGTTCGATGCCATCACCGCGCCCCATACCCCGTCAGCAGCGTCCGCACGGTCTTCACTGCAATCAGCAGGTCCAGCGCGAACGAGCAATGCTTGACGTAGTACAGGTCATAGCTGAGCTTGGTGACCGTCTCGGCATGGGTGCCGACGTAACCCTGCTGCACCTGCGCCCAGCCCGACAGGCCGGGGCGCACCAGATGCCGGTACGGGTAGTAGGCGATGGTTTCCGAAAACTCCTCGACCATCGGCACCTGCTCTGGCCGGGGGCCGATGAAGCTCATGTCGCCGACCAGCACGTTCCAGAGCTGCGGAATCTCGTCCAGCCGGTACTTGCGGATAACCCGGCCCACGCGGGTCACGCGCGGGTCCTGGCGCAGCGCAAACTGGGCCGGCGCGTGCCGGTCCACACCCATGCTGCGGAACTTCAGCATCGTGAACGGCTTGCCGAACAGGCCCACGCGCCGTTGCCGGAACAGCGCGCCGCCTTCGGTCTCCAGGCTGACGGCCAATGCCACGGCCAGCCCCACCGGCACGGCCAGCGGCGCCAGGACCACCACGGCCACGATGTCGATCAGCCGCTTGATGTAGTCGAACAGGTAGTGGTCGGCGTAGTCGTCGAAGAAGTTCTCGTCGATATGGTCCAGCCCCACGCGGCCGGTCAGCATCTCGCCGATCCGCTCGACCGAATACATGCGCAGGTGGCCCAGCCGGTATTGCGTCAGCAGCCGCGTGCGATCCGGGTCGGCGGTCAGGCCGCGCTCGACCAGGATGCCGTCGCAGTGCAGGGCCTCCTCGATCGAGCCGATCTGCTCGAAGCGCGTCTTGGCCGGCGGCGTGGCGCCGGGCATCTCGATGATCCGGTTCAGATGCTGGAGCGTCTGCGGATCGAGATAGCCAAACAGCGGCACGTAGTTCTGGACGTAGCGCCGATAGCCGAACCAGATCCACGCCAGCGTCGTGCCGTAGCCCACCAGCACCGCCCCGCGCGAGTATTCGATATGGAAGCCGGCATAGACGATCAGCAGCAGCGCGAAGGGCAGGGTGGTGGCCACCCCGACGATGCTGGCGCCTTCCATGGCCGGCAGATGCAGCGCCCGGTGCAGCAGCAGGAAGGCAGCCAGGTAGGGCACGATCGACCAGAGCAGCGTGCGCGGGAAGACATAGGTAACAAGCCCGGCCTGGTGGGCCACTTCAGACAGGGCGGCGTTGATGCCGAACAGGACCAGCCCGATGGCGGCCCATCCGATCATGCGGCTGGCGCGCCGGGTGGTCTCCGACCGTGCGGGGGCGCCGGTGCCATTGCGCCGCAGGGCGTCGGTGTGGGTGGAATTCATGATGCCGACACCCGCGTGCCCACGGGGCGCGTGGCCGAGACCGCCTCGCGATAGACCGCCAGCGTGGCGCGCACCATCGGCTCGATCCCGAAGCGGGCTTCCCATCGCTGGCGTGCGGCCGTGCCCAGCGTGGCCCGCCGGTCCGGATGATCGGCCAGCGCGCGCAGGGCGTTGGCGAAGGCTGCCGCGTCGTTGGCCACGAGCACGCCGCATTCGCCGTCATCCAGCTGGTGCCTGATACCCGGCAGATCGCTGGCCACCACCGGCAGCCCGGCCCGCATGGCTTCGAGGACCGACAGCGGAAATCCTTCGTGGTCGGAAGCCAGCATGAAGACTTGTGCGCCCGCGAGCAATGTCGGGATGTCGTCGATGTTGCCGGCCAGACGCACGCGGCCCGGCGCCACCTGCCTGGCAAGGGACTCCAGCGCGTCGCGCTGCGGACCATCGCCCGCGATCACCAGTTCGCACGCGGGCAGGTTGGCCTGCGCGAATGCCTGGATCAGCACATCGGCACGCTTGGGCGCGGCCAGTCGCATGACGGCCACGATCCGGCGCAGCGGCTCGGCCGGCTTTGCCCGCGCCGCCACGTCGGCAATGCCGTTCGGAATCACGCGGATATGCTGCGCCGGCATCGGCAGCCGTGCCGCCAGGGCGCGCTCGGCGTCGGCCACGCAGATCAGGCGCGTGGTCAGCGGGGCCAGCAGCCATTCGGCGAGGCGGGCGACCGACCGCTGCTTCCACGGCGCCGCCGGCTTGAAGGCAAAGCCATGGACGGTATAGACGACCGGGATGCCGAGCAGCCGCCCGGCAAGCCGGCCCAGCGCGCTGGCCTTGGCACTATGGGTATGGATGACGTCCGGCGCGGCCTGCCGCAGCGCCCGCATGACCTCGCGCAGCGCGCCGATGGCCTTGACCGGCGACAGGGCATTGTCCATCGCCGCGAGCCGGATCGATGGAATGCCGGATTCCCGCGCCAGATCGAACAAGGGGCCGTCGCCACCCGCCAGCAGCACGGCATCCACCTGCCCGCGCATGGCGCGCAGCAGGTCGGCTACGTGGGTCTGGGCGCCGCCGATCTCGGAATTCGTGATCAGATAGGCGATGCGCGGCCGGTCTTGCGGCAAATCTGGCAACGTGAGCTGGATCAAAGGGGCAACGGCGCAAATGGCGCGGCGATGTCGATGTGGGGGCGCCGCGAGCACCGCCTGCCTGGTTGGACTGGAGCGCCGCCGCTACGTGCGCCGGCGGACCGAATCTACCCGAAAAGGGCCCAACAATTCCCCTGAGTGGGCGGTGACGGCGATTATAGCGCCTGCGCCACGCGCAATCCGGCACAATACGTCTTTTTGGCGCCCTGCCCGCGCCCCCTCCGGCAGGCCGGAACACCGGAGGGATACGCACGATGAACCTTGTCTCCAGGAAGCCACATGCAAATTGATCCCTCGATCTTCAAGGCCTATGACATCCGCGGCATCGTCGGCAAGACGCTGACCCCGGAAGTGGCCCGTTACATCGGCCTGTCCTTCGGTTCGGCAGCCGTCGAACTTGGCGAAAAAGCCATCGTGGTGGGCCGGGACGGCCGACTGTCGGGTCCCGACCTGCTGGGCGGGCTCGTCGAAGGGCTGCGCGCCGCCGGGCTCGATGTCATTGATCTTGGCATGGTCGCCACGCCGATGGTGTACTTCGGCACGAATATCGAGCTCGACGGCCGTCGCGCCACGTCGGGCATCATGGTCACGGGCAGCCACAATCCGCCCGACTACAACGGTTTCAAGATGGTGCTGGGCGGCAAGGCCATCTATGGCGACCAGATCCAGGCGCTGCGCCAGCGCATCGACGCCGGCAAGTTCACCGAGGGCGGCGGCAGCTACAAGCTCGTCGACGTCCGCCAGCAGTACCTGGACCGCATCATCGGCGACGTCAAGCTGGCCCGGCCGATGAAGATCGCGCTGGACGCCGGCAATGGCGTGGCCGGCGCCTTCGTGGGCGACCTGTTCCGCGGACTCGGCTGCGAAGTGGTCGAACTGTTCTGCGACGTGGACGGCCACTTCCCAAACCACCATCCCGATCCCGCCCACGTCGAGAACCTGCAGGACCTGATGAAGTGCCTGCGCGAGACCGACTGCGAGCTGGGCCTGGCCTTCGATGGCGACGGCGACCGGCTGGGCGTGGTCACCAAGGACGGGCAGGTTATCTTCCCGGACCGCCAGTTGATGCTGTTCGCCGAGGAAATCCTGTCGCGCAACCCGGGCCAGCAGGTCATCTACGACGTCAAGTGCACGGGCAAGCTGGCGCCGTGGATCCGCCAGCACGGCGGCGAGCCGCTGATGTGGAAGACCGGCCATTCGCTGGTCAAGGCCAAGCTCAAGGAAACCGGCGCGCCGATCGCGGGCGAGATGAGCGGCCACGTGTTCTTCAAGGACCGCTGGTACGGCTTTGACGACGGCCTGTACACGGGCGCGCGCCTGCTGGAGATCCTGTCGCGCCACGCCGACCCGAGCGCCGTGCTGAACGCGCTGCCGAATTCCAACTGCACGCCGGAACTGCAACTGAAGGTCGCCGAAGGCGAGGCGTTCACGCTGCTCGACAAGATCCGCGCGAATGCGAAGTTCGAGGGTGCGAAGGAAGTGATCACCATCGACGGCGTCCGCGTGGAATACCCCGACGGCTTCGGCCTGGCCCGGCCGTCCAACACCACGCCCGTCGTGGTGATGCGCTTCGAAGCCGACAACGATGCCGCGCTGGCGCGCATCCAGGCCGAGTTCAAGCGCGTGATCCTGGCGGAAAAACCGGATGCAAAGCTCCCGTTCTGAGGCCGTGCAGGCGCAGCCCGGCACGCCCCCGCAGCCCCTGGCGGCCGTGGGGGCCTTTGCGCTGCCGGCGCGGCCGCGCATCCTGATCGTCAAGGTGTCGTCGCTGGGCGACGTGGTGCACAACATGCCGCTCGTGCATGACCTGCGCGCCCGCTGGCCCGACGCCGAGATCGACTGGGTGGTGGAGGAGGGCTATGTCGACCTGGTCAGGCTGCTGCCCGAAGTGCGCCGCGTGATCCCGTTCGCGCTGCGGCGCTGGCGCAAGCGGTTCTGGCAGGGCGAGACCTGGGCCGAGGTGGCGGCGCTGCGAGCGGCCATCCGCGCCCACGACTACGATGCCGTGCTCGAAACCCAGGGCCTGCTCAAGACCGCCATCGTGGCACGCACGGCCACGCGCGCCGATGGCGCGCCGGTGATCGGCCTGGGCAACGCCACGCAGGGCTCGGGCTACGAGCCGGCCGCGCGGCTGTTCTACACGGCGCCGGTCAAGGTGCCCCGGCAGACCCACTCGGTCCGCCGCTCGCGCCTGCTGGGCGCGGCGCTGACCGGCGTGACGCCGCCGGAGCCGCCGCGTTTCTTCGGTCCGGCCGCCAGCACGCTCCATGTCGATGATCCGCTCTGGGCCGGCCTGCCGGCCCGCTATGCCGTGTGCTTCCACGCCACGGCGGGCGCCAAAAAGCGCTGGCCGGTGGCGAACTGGCATGCGCTGGGCCAAAAGCTCCACGCCGAAGGGCTGACCGTGCTGCTGCCCTGGGGCAGCGAAGCGGAGAAGCGCGATGCCGAGGCGCTGGCCGCGGGCATCCCCCGCGCGCAGGTGCTGCCGCGCTTCTCGGTCATGCAGGGGTTCGGGCTGATCAACCGGGCCGAGGTCGTGATCGGCGTCGATACCGGGCTGGTCCATATCGCGGCGGCGCTGTGCCGGCCGACCGTCGAAATCTATACCGCCACGTGGCGCTGGAAGACCGAGGGCTACTGGTCGGACCGCATCGCCAACGTGGGCGACGACGGCATCGTGCCGGACGTCGACGAGGTCCATGCCGCCGCGCGGCGCGTGCGCGGAGTCAGTCTCTGATGCTTCGAATCATTTATACCTTGCTGTGGCTGGTCATCCTGCCACTGGCGCTGCTGCGCCTGGCCTGGCGGTCGCGCAAGGAGCCGGGCTACGTGCAGCACGTGGGCGAGCGGCTGGGCCGCTATGACGACGTGCCGGCCGACGGCCCGTGGCTCTGGGTCCATGCCGTGTCGGTCGGGGAAACCCGGGCCGCGCAGCCGCTGATCGATGCGCTGCTGGCCAGCTACCCGGACCACCGGCTGTTGCTGACGCACATGACGCCCACCGGCCGCCAGACCGGCGCGCAGCTCTATGGCGACAACCCGCGCGTGCAGCAGTGCTACCTGCCGTACGACGTGCCCTACATGGTCCGCCGCTTCCTGGCCCATTTCCGGCCCGAGGCGGGAATGATCATGGAGACCGAAGTCTGGCCGAACCTCGTCCACGTGACCCGGCGTGCCGGCGTGCCGCTGTTTCTGGTCAACGCCCGGCTGTCGCCGCGCAGCTTCCGGCGGACCGCGCGCTTTGGCGGTGCCGCGGCGGCGCTGTACAACGATTTCACGATGGTGCTGGCGCAGACGGCCGGCGATGCTGAACGCTATCGCGCGCTCGGCGTGCGCGCGGTGCAGATCACCGGCAACCTCAAGTTCGACATGCAGCCGCCCGAGGCCGGGCTGGCGCGCGGCGCGCAGTTGCGGCGGGCCTTTGGCGGGCGGCAAGTGCTGGCCGCCGCAAGCACGCGCGAGGGTGAGGAGCCGCTGATCCTGGAGGCGTTCTCGCGCTGGCCGGGCGCCCGGCGGCCGGCGCTGCTGCTGGTGCCGCGCCATCCGCAGCGGTTCGACGAGGTTGCCGCGATGGCCATGCGCGCCGGGTTCTCGGTCCAGCGCCGCAGCGCACTCGACATCGACCAGGCGGCGGAACCGATCACGGCCGACATCGTGCTCGGCGACTCGATGGGCGAGATGGCGATGTACTACGCGGCATCGGACATGTCCTATATCGGCGGCAGCCTGATCCCGCTGGGCGGCCAGAATCTGATCGAAGCGTGCGCCGTGGGCACGCCGGTGCTGATGGGGCTGCACACCTTCAACTTCGCCCAGGCGACGGAAGACGCCATCGCGGCGGGCGCCTGCCTGCGCGTGGCCAATGCCGACGAACTGATGGCGGCGGCGGCCGGCGTGCTGGACGATCCGGCGCGGCTGGCCGAGATGCGGTCCAACGCGCTGACCTTCGCGGGCCTGCATCGCGGTGCGACGGCCCGTACACTTGGCGCGCTCGCGCCGGTGTTGCGCTGACATACAAAGCGTGCGCCGGGGGCTAGACTGATCCGGTAGTGGTCCTTGCGCCGCTTGGCGCCGCCCAAACGCTGTGGGTGGCGGTTGGCGCACAGGGCCCGTTCGCTTCCAGAGCCGCCGAGGAGCCCCCATGCCGAATCGTCCGATGTTTCGTACTGCTGCCGCAGCCCTGATGGCAGCCGCGACAGCCGCCCTGCTGTCCGCCTGCGCCACCGGCCCGATGCCCGACAACCCGTCCGCCAGCCCCACCCTGAACGAAACCCGCTCAGGCGGCCCGAGCCGCTGGGAACTGGTGCGCTGGCAGCGCGAGGACGGCAGCCTGCGGGACATCCCGCATGGCGACAACGGCGAACCCATCGTCTTCAACTTCAGCGACGGCATCGATTCGTCGCAAGGCACCGTCAGCGGCACCAGCGGCTGCAACCGGTTCACGGGCGGCTATGGCAAGACCAGCAGCGGCATCAAGTTCGACCGCGTGGCCGGCACGCGCATGGCCTGCCCCGGCACGCGGATGGAAATCGAATCGGCGCTGCTCAAGGCGATGCAGTCGCCGTTCACGACCGTCGGCACCCAGCCCTCGGCGGGCACCACCGGGCGCCAGATCATCTGGAAGACGGCCGACGGCGAGCTGCTGCAGTTTGTGGAGCGCGAGGGCGTGGGCCGGCGCGGCGACAAGGTCGACCCGGCCACCGGCGCCGTGCCGGGCCGCGAGAAGATCGTCTACCTGGACTCCCAGCGCGTGGAATGCACCGGGGTCGGCAAGATGCAGTGCTACCGCTGGCGCGAATCGCCGGACGCCCCGTGGCAGCTCTGGTACGGCCCGATCGAGGGGCTCGATTTCGAGCCGGGCGTCGGCTACAAGCTGCGCGTGCGCGAATACCAGGTGCCCAACCCGCCGGCCGATGCATCGGCCATCCGGTGGCAGTTGCTGGAGGTGGTGGAACGGCGTCAAGGGAGGTGAAAGGGGGATCGATTAGAATGCCGGGTCGGCTCAAACGGGCAAGTGACGAAGTGGTCGCTGACAGGCATTCGAAACCTCTAGCTATGATGAACTTCAGCAAACACGGGATCTCGACGCTCGCAGATGTTCTGGTCTTTGCGTTTCCCATCCTCGTTCTGTGCGTGCCGCGCGGCGCGGGCGTTTTCCTGGCCGGCGTCGGCCTGTTGATCCTGCTGGGCTGGCGTGGCATGGGGCGGGCGTGGCGTGAACATGCCGATTTCCTGGTGCCGCTGGCGGTGTCGGTCGGGCTGTTCCTGGCGGTCTTCGTGTTCTCAAAGTTCTACCACGACACGCCCTGGAATGTGATCGATAATCCATCTCGTGCGTTGCTGGCAATCCTCGCGTGCTGGGTGATGGTGCGCACGGCGTCGGATCCGACCCATCTCTGGCGCGGCATCACGGTGGCGCTGGCCGGCGCGCTGATGATCGTGATCTATCAGAAGTTCGTGATGGGCATCCCGCGCCCCGGTGCTTGGGTCCAGGCCATTGCCTTTGCCAACATGGTCGCGGCGCTGTCGCTGGTCGGTTTTGCCCGGCCGGGTACCAGCCGGTTCGCCCATGCCGAAGCGTGGCTCAACGTCATCCTCGGCACGATGATCCTGATGCTCAATGGCACGCGCGGGGCGGTGGTGGCGATGCTCGTGGCCGTGGTGCCGATGCTGATGGTGCGCTACCGCCGGCTCAGTTTCCGGATGTTTGTCGTGGCGCTGGCCGGCGCCGCCCTGCTGGGCACCGCCGCCTATTTCGTGCCGGACAGCCCGGTCTCGGCCCGGGTCGACGACGCGGTGAGAGAGGTGCAGCAGTACCAGCACGGCCAGATCGAGACGTCGGTAGGCGTGCGGCTGAAGATCTGGCACCTGGGCATGCAGTATTTCGCCGAGCATCCCTGGACCGGGATCGGTGTCGGCCAGTTCGCCCGCATTCTCCACGCCTCAACGTTCTGCCAGCAGAACGAGTCGACGGCCTGCGTGCTCGAACATGCGCACAACGATTTCGTGGAAGCCGCATCGACCACCGGCATCCCCGGTCTGATCGTCTTCCTTGGCCTGTTCATCGTCCCCGCCGTCCTCTTCGCGCGCGTGATGCGTGCGTGCCGCGCCAACGTTTGCCCGAAGGGGGTGAGCCTGGGCGGCGGTGGGCTGGGCGTGGTGCTATCGGCGTTGATCTGCGGATTGACGCAGGTGACCCTGGCACATCAGGCCAATGTCGTTTTCTATGCGGGATTGACTGGCATGCTGCTGGGACTGGCGGCGCGGGAAGCGCGCCTGGCGCAGCGCCATCAGGCCACGCCGGCGGCCAGCGCCAGCGTATCGCCCAACGCGATCCGGATGGCCGCGGTCGGCGCCGTCTGAATCGGTCCGCTCAGGAGCGTGGCGCCGGGACCGGCGCCAGGCTGTCGCGCCGGCCGCCCGCGCGGCGTGCCGGCGCCGACTGCGGCACCGCCCCCACCCGCGCCTTTTCCGGCAACCGGTACATCGCCCCCGGCAACTGCGTCAGCAGCGTATTGATCTGCACCACATCGGCCTCGGACAGCGTGCCGGTCGATGCCTTGAGCCGCATCCCGTTCATGATCGTGTCGTAGCGGGCCTTGGCCAGGTCGCGTCGGGTCGAGAACAGTTGCGCCTCGGCGTTCAGCACGTCGATATTGATCCGCACGCCCACCTCGTAGCCCAGCTGGTTCGACTCCACCGCGCTCTGCGCCGAGCGTTCGGCCGCTTCCAGGGCCTTGACCTGTGCCAAGCCGTTGAACACGCCCGAGTAGGTCTGCCGGGCCTGTTGGGCAGCCGTGCGGCGGGCGAATTCCAGGTCGCTGGCGGCCTTGTCGGCCAGGGCCAGCGTCTCGCGCACGCGGGACTGGGTGAAGCCGCCGGTGAAGATCGGGATATTGAGCTGCACGCCGACCACGCCGGAGTTGTAGCGGCTGCCGACGTTGCTGAGCTGCGTGGCCGTGCCCTGGGCGTTGGTGTAGCCGTAGGAGGCCACCAGATCCACGGACGGCAGGTGGCCCGCCTTGGCCTTGTTCGTCTCGCGCTGGGCGGTCTCCAGGTTGTAGTTGGCCAGGTTGACCTGCGGATTGCTCTGCTCGGCCTGCGCCGCCCACGCGTTGACGTCGGCCGGCAGCGGGCCGGGGATCTGCGCTTCGGGACGCAATCCCATCAGTTCGTCGACGGGCTTGCCGGTCACCTGCTGCAGCGTGGCGCGCGTGATCTCCAGCGCGTTCTGCGCGGCGATCTCGGTCGACGTGGCCAGGTCGTAACGGGCCTGGGCGTCGTTGGCGTCGGTGATCGTCGCCGTGCCTACCTCGAAATTGCGCTTGGCCTGCTCCAGTTGCTCGGCGATCGCCTTTTTCTGGGCGCCGGCCAGGTACAGGTTGTCCTGCGCGGCCAGCACGTCGAAATAGGCTTGGGATGCCCGCGTGATCAGGTCGAGCTGGGCCTGCTGGAACGACACCTCGCCCGCCATCGCCGCCAGTTCGCCCTGCTTGTACGTCTCCCAGCGGTCCCAGCGGAACAGCGGCTGGGTAAGCTGCAGCGCCCACGTATTGGCGTTGAAATAGCGCGTGACTTCCACCGGCGAGCTGTAGTCGGCCATGGTCCGCTGCGCGCCGGCCGTGCCGGCTACCTGCGGCAGCAGGCCGGACAGCCCCTGCGGCAGCTTCTCGCGCGTGGCCAGCAACTGGGAGCGGGCGCTGGCGAACTGGGCGTCATTGGCTTGCGCGTCGCGGTACACCTGCAGCAGGTCGGCCGCGAGCGCGGACGGCACGTGCAGCCAGGTGAGCAGGGCAGCCGCGAGCACCAGGGGTTTCCTGGCCGCAACGGGCACGGCGGAAAGCGCAAAACTCATGACATCTCCAGCTCGGCCTGCGGCGCGCGCGGCCAACGTTCGGTTCAGTGCGACGGATAGGGCAGCCAGGGCGGGGTACGGCGTGCTGCAGGAACTGCGGGTACGGCGGGTACTGCGGACAGGCGGGATGCGGCGCGGTGGCCCGGTCCCGCCCCGGAACGGGCCGGCACCGGGTCCGGATCAGTACTGCGGAACGGACGGATCGACCTGGGTCGACCAGGCGTGGATGCCGCCGGTCAAGTTGTAGACCTTCGCGTAGCCCTGGCGCTCCAGAAAGCTGGCGACCTGCATGCTGCGCGCGCCGTGGTGGCAGATGCAGACGATCTCGGCGTCTTCGTCGAGATCATTCAGACGGGCCGGAATCTGGCCCATCGGGATATGCGTGATGCCGGGCATGGCGGCCGTGCGGATCTCCAGATCCTCGCGCACGTCCAGCAGCACCGGCTTGGCGCGGCTGGCATCGGCCAGCCACTGCGCCAGTTCGGGGGCGGTAATCACCTGCATGGCTGGCTCCGGTTCAGAACTTGAAGCGCGACGGCTGCGCGGCGCCTTGCAGCGGCTTGGCCAGCGTCTCGAACACGTTCACCACCTGGTACGCGGTCTCGGACACGCGCGTGATGATCCGCGCTTCCATGACCGGCGCCGTGCCGACGATGGCGGCGATACGGCCGCCCACCTTGACCTGCGACAGGATCGACTGCGGCAGCTCGGGCATCGAGCCGGAGATGCAGATCACGTCGTACGGCGCGGCCACGGCCCAGCCGTCGGCGGCGTTGCCTTCGGCCACTTCCACGTTGGTCACGCCGGCGTTGGCCAGGTTCTGGCGCGCCAGGGCCACCAGTTCGGGGCGGATGTCGACGGTCAGCACGTGGCGGGCGCGGTTGGCCAGCAGCGCGGCCATGTAGCCCGACCCGGCGCCGATTTCCAGCACGTTCTCGTGCTTGCGCACGTTCAGGTCCTGCAGGACACGGGCTTCCACGCGCGGGGGCATCATGTTCTCGCCGCCCGGCAGCGGGATTTCCATGTCGACGAAAGCCAGCGCGGCGTACGCCTGCGGCACGAACGCTTCCCGCTTGACCACGGCCAGCAGGTCCAGGATTTCCTGGTCCAGCACGTCCCACGGGCGGATTTGCTGTTCGATCATGTTGAATCGGGCTTTTTCGAGATCCATCTTGCCTTTCCTTCCAGATGCTTGCGGGGTGGCGCGGCCGGCCGGTAAGCCTTGCCGTCAGCGCTGTTGTGTCGAGTGATGCCGGGTTTGCCGTGTCCCGGCCGGGCGCGCTGCCGCGGCTGGCCGGGATGTTACGCAAAAGCCCGCTATTTTACCCCTGCGGACCCGGCTGGCATGTTTACAAACCGTTATCGTTGCGTGGCGGCACGCGGGGGCGGGGCGGGCGAGGGGGGTCTTCATGGCCGGGTGGGGTCGGTGTCGTCTTCGGCGGTGTCCTGCAATGCCGTGGCCGCCCGCTCGGCGTTCAGTTCGTCGCGGATCTTCTCCCAGATGAACGGGCCTTGCGGCGCCGGCAGCGGGGTATCGCGCGACGTGCCGGTGGTCAGGCCGAACAGCAGCACCTGCAGCAACTGGTCGACAAAGGCATCCGGGTCGATGGCCGGCACGTTCAACTGGCTGAACGCGTTGCGCCACAGCATCAGGAACACCAGCGGGGCGCAGAGCAGCGTCGTGGTCGGGTTAGCGGGCACTTCGCGGAACTCGCCGCGCGCCACGCCGCGCGCCAGCACGCGGGCGAACAGTTCGTCGCCCGGGCCCATGACCTCGTCCTGGTAGAACTGGGCGATGTCGGGGAAATTGCCCGATTCGGCGATGATCAGCTTGGTCAGCCCGGCCACCGGCGTGGCGCCGATCAGGCCCCACCATCCCAGCAGCAACTCGCGCAGCAGTTCGGGCGTGGAGCCCTGGAACGTGTCGACGACCTCGGTGCCCTTGGCCAGCGCCGGCACCATGTTTTCGCGCACCACGGTCTTGAACAGCTCTTCCTTGTTGGCGAAGTACAGGTAGACGGTACCCTTGGACACCCCGGCCGCGGCCGCCACGTCTTCGAGCCGCGTCGCGGCATAGCCGCGCTCGACGAACAGTGTCAGCGCGGCGGCCACCAGTTCTTGCGGGCGCGCGGCCTTGCGGCGGCTCCATCGGCGGGTGTCGGCGTCTTTCTTGGGCAGGGCAGGGGTCACGGGACAGGCGGCGCACGGGTTGCCGCGGCATTAAATAACTTGTCGGTCAGTAATGTAGGGGGCCGATCTGGGCGCGTCAAGCGGCGTGCGACGAACGGTGAAAGTGCGGTATCGCACGCATGTTGCCCTTTGTTGCAGGTCGGCCGCGCCCGCTCAGGCACAATGGCGCCTCGGCCGCGCGACTGCGCTGCCGCTATTGTCGGCATCCGCCACTGAAACCTTCACCATGTCCTGCCAGTCTGAACCGACCTGCCGCGATGGCTGTGGCGCGTGTTGCATCGCCCCGTCCATCACGTCGCCCCTGCCGGGCATGCCCGATGGCAAGCCGGCCGGGCAGCGGTGCGTCCAGTTGATGCCGGACATGCGCTGCGCGGTCTTCGGCCGTCCCGAGCGCCCGGCGTTTTGCGGCGGCCTGCGGCCGTCGGCCGAGATGTGTGGCGATTCGCGGGAAGCGGCCCTGGTGTGGCTGACCCGGCTGGAGCAGGCGACGGCGCCCGGTGCGCTGGCCGCCTGACGTCCCGCCCCAGATGGAGAAGCATGCATGATCGCAATGACGCGCCGGCGCTGGCTGGCCGCAACGGGCATGGCCGCGCTGGCCGGCGCGGGATGGCTGGCCGGCTGCAGCGTCTTCCGCAGCGAGTACACGTTCTCGCAGAGCCAGTTGCAGGATGCGCTGGCGCGGAAGTTTCCGTTCAACAAGCGCTATATGGAAGTGTTCGACATCCAGTTGGCCAATCCGCAACTGGTGCTCGATAGCCCCCGCAACCGGGTGCTGGTGAGCTTCGACGCGACCATCGACAACCGGCTGTTCTTCCGCCAGCCGCTGACCGGCCGCTTTGCGCTGGACAGCGCGCTGCGCTACGACCCGCCCACGCACTCGCTGGTCCTGCAGGACCCCGAGGTCAAGCAGTTCGACGTGCAGGGGCTGCCGGGCCAGTTCTCGCGGCAACTCAATGCGCTGGGCGGGTTGTTGTCCGAGCAGCTGCTGCAGGGATATCCGCTCTATACGTTCAAGCCGGAGCAACTGCGGCTGGCCGGCACGAGCGTGGAGCCCGGTACAATCACGGTCCTGCCCGACGGTATCAACGTCAAGATCAATCGGCCGTAAATCCAGATCAACAATATTGCGGTGCCCGGCATCGCGGGCGGGTCAGACCGCCTTTCGCGCGTACTTTTTCGAGTCCATATGGATATTGCACTTGCCCTCAAGGCCGTCATTCTCGGCATCGTCGAAGGACTGACCGAGTTTCTTCCCATTTCCAGCACCGGGCACCTGATCCTCGCCGGGCAACTGCTCGATTTCAACGACGAGAAGGGCAAGATCTTCGAGATCGTGATCCAGTTCGGCGCCATCCTGGCGGTCTGCTGGGAATTCCGCCGCCGCATCGGCGCGGCGCTGGGCGGCCTGGCGTCCGACCCGAAGCAGCAACGGTTTGCCATCAACGTGATCGTGGCCACGCTGCCGGCCATCGTGCTGGCGTTCGTGTTCGGTAAATGGATCAAGGCCCATCTGTTCAACCCGATCTCGGTGGCGATGGCATTCATCGTCGGCGGCGTGGTGATCCTCTGGGCCGAATGGCGCGAGGCGCGGCGGGGCATGGTGTCGCATCCGCAGGGCAACGCGCTGCTGGAAGCGGCCAAGGCCGGCGCGCCGCGCATCGAGTCGATCGACGACCTGACGTGGCGCGATGCGCTCAAGGTGGGCGCCGCCCAGTGCTTTGCGCTAGTGCCCGGCACGTCGCGGTCGGGCGCGACCATCATCGGCGGGATGCTGTTCGGTCTGTCGCGGCAAGTGGCGACCGAGTTTTCGTTCTTCCTGGCCATCCCCGTGATCTTCGGCGCCACGGTGTACGAACTCTACAAGGCGCGCGCCGTGCTGTCGGCCGACGATCTTGGCGTTTTTGCGATCGGCTTCGTGTTCGCGTTCCTGTCGGCGTTCCTGTGCGTGCGCTGGCTGCTGCGATTCGTCGCCACGCACGATTTCAAGCCGTTTGCGTGGTACCGGATTGCTTTCGGGATTATCGTGCTGCTGACGGCGTGGACCGGGCTGGTGTCGTGGCACGCTTGAGGCGTGCCGGAACGCACCACCCATGAAAAAGGGGCCGATCCGGCCCCTTTTTTTACGCCTTGCGGAACACGACGTCCCAGACCCCGTGGCCCAGCCGCAAGCCGCGCTTCTCGAACTTCGTCACCGGACGGTAGTCCGGCCGTTCGGCAAAGCCGCCCGGCGCCTGCGACGTATTCACCAGCGTGGGCTCGCCCGACAGCACCTCGACCATCTGGTGCGCGTACTCCTCCCAGTCCGTGGCGCAATGGAAGTAGCCGCCCGGCTTGAGTCGGCTGGCCAGCAGCTTGACCAGCGGCGGCTGCACCAGCCGGCGCTTGTTGTGACGCTTCTTGTGCCACGGGTCGGGAAAAAAGATATGCACGCCGTCCAGTGACTGCTCAGTCAGCATGTGCGCAATCACCTCGACGGCATCGTGGTTCATGATGCGCACGTTCTGCAGGTCCCGCTCGCCGATCAGCTTCAGCAGCGCCCCGACGCCCGGCTCATGTACCTCGCAGCCAAGGAAGTTGTCATCCGGACGCAGGCCGGCGATATGCGCGGTCGTCTCACCCATCCCAAAGCCAATTTCAAGGATCGACGGCGCCTGGCGGCCGAAGGTGGCCGTCCAGTCCAGCGGCTCGGGGCGGTAGGGCACGATGAACTGCGGGCCCAGGTCGTCGATGGCGCGCTGTTGTCCGGTCGACGTCCGGCCGGCCCGCCGCACGAACGACCGGATGCGGCGCGGGTGCGCGACCCCTTCGCCGGGCTGGGTGGGAGCGCTGGAAGCGTCTGCGGGAGTTCCGCTGGCGCCGTCGGCATCGTCGCCGGGCAGCGTGTCGGTATGCGTGTCTTGGGGAAGCATGGCAACAAAAAACCGCCGGGCAGTCTACCGGTCATCCTTCGACCGGGTGCCAGGGCGGCTTGTCAGGTGAGAACTGGAGCGGGCGATGGGAATCGAACCCACGTCTTTAGCTTGGGAAGCTAAGGTAATGGCCATTATACGACGCCCGCTATGGCTTACTGGGGGCGGATTGTAGCATGGTCCCAGGGGCCTCATGCCAGTTGCGGCAAAGTCGCCGGCACCCATGCCGTCAAGGGATGGACCGCGCGATATAGAACGTCGCCGCGGTCAGCAGCGCGCCGAAGCCCGAAACGAAGGTCACCAGCCGCCAGGTCTGCATGTTGATGGCGCGGTAGACGTCGGTCTGGCACTGCAGTACGTCCGCCTTGGTCGCGGTGAAGATCACGCGCTCCTCGATCCGTTCGACCCGGTTCTCGACGCTGCGCAGCCGATCGTCCATGACTTCGAGGTTGGCGTCGATCCGGACGAGGCGCTTGTCCAGGGCGTCTAGCGCTCCAAAGACCGCGGTACTCGCGCCCGTCCGCCCACTGGTCGTACCGCCGTCCATCCACTTGCCTTCGCACCGCATGCGACCCTCCATATGCTTCATGCCAGCCACGATTGTGGCGCGGATTGGCCCGATGCGTTGTTAAATTAGGTGTCCGATCACATGCGGCTTTGTGTCGGCGGTGACTCGGCGCACTGGTGCCGCTATCCCACCATCACCCGGCAGCTCGCCGACTCCTCCGCCCCTGGCGCCACCCACCGCAGCCCCTTGCCATGGTGAATCGCATTTGGCAAACCCAGCCATGGCTCCACGCAGTAAAAATCAGAATCGTCTCGTTCCGTCCACGTGGTCACTGCGTACCATGGTGTCGAGCCTTCGATGTCGAGGTCCAGGTCGATGCGGCGGCCTGGGAGTTCAAGACGTGTGGGTGCCGTCGCGTGCTGCAGCACGTGGAAGGTGTCCTGCAGGCGGGGGTCGTCCAGGGCGTAGCCCGGCTCGCCGCTTTCGGGCGGGGTCAGGCTGCCATCAGCTTGCTGGCGGACGCGCGTCGATGTCGGCAGCGCGAGGCGGCTCTGGCTGCGCGCCTGGTGGGGCAGGGCGAAGTAGAAGTGGTGGCCGGCGTAATAGGGGAGCGGGGTGTTGCCGGTGTTCCGGGTATGCAGCGTCACCGCCAGGCCGTCCGGTATGAGTCGGTAGGTGACCGTGAAGACGAATTTGAAGGGGTAGCCTGGCTGTGTGGCGTCGGATGCTTGTAGCGACAGGCTGACCGCTTCATCGGAGAGGGCCGATACGTCGAAGGGCAGGTCGCGGGCGAAGCCATGCTGGGGCAGGTCGTGGACGGCGCCGGCGCCGTCGCGCCATTTGCCGGCCTCGCCGTCGACAAAATGGCGGCCGATGAACGGGAACAGCAGCGGGTTGCCGCCGCGTACCTTGGCGACGCGCGACCAGTCGGCGTTGTCGGGCCAGTAGAGGATGTCCTCGTCGCGGCAGACCCAGCGGACCAGGCGTCCGCCGTGGGCCGGGGCCAGCAGCAGAAAGTTGTCGTCGCGGCCGACGCGGAGCAGGTCCTGGCCCTGGAAACGCTGTGTGATGGTCATCGTGGCCCTGCGCGCAAAGGGAAAGCTGGAGCGTAGCGCAATCCGGCAGCGCCCGGCGAGGTGGCATGCGGGTTGCGAACGCAGGACGACCGATGTCTGCGCGGCGCCAAGCCAAGCGCAATGTGTGAATTTTGCGGCACTTCGGCAGCCGCCAGACCACCCGCCGCGCACAGCCACGGTGCAAGCTGGCGAAACGGCGACGGGCCGCCGATACTGCAAGCGAACCATCGCGCCCAGGGCTGGGCGGAGGAGAGAGGATGGCCAAGACGACGCTGACGATCAGCAGCAAGACCTATTCATCGTGGTCGCTGCGGGGCTGGCTGCTGGCCAGGTTCGCGGGGCTGGAGTTCGAGGAGGTGCTGGTGACGCCGGACGATCCCGCGGTGCGCGCCGAGATTCTGCTGCTCTCGCCCTCGTTCCTGGTGCCGTGCCTGCGCCACGAGTGCGTGACGGTCTGGGACACGCTGGCCATCGGCGAATACCTCAACGAGATTCGGCCGGAAGCGCGGCTGCTGCCCGCCGATCTGGCCGCCCGCGCGCACTGCCGCGCCATCTGCGGCGAGATGCATTCGGGGTTTGCCGCCATGCGCGCCGCCTTGCCGATGAACCTGAAGGGGCATTTCCCCGGGCTCAAGGTGTGGTCGCGGGCGCAGGCCGATATCGACCGGATCTCGACGATCTGGACTGAGTGCCTCGACCGCTACGGCGGGCCGTACCTGTTCGGCGAGCAGCGCACGATGGCCGATGCGATGTACGCGCCAGTGGTCACCCGGTTTGTCACCTACGGTGTGAAGCTGGAGCCGCCGCTGGTGGCGTTCTGCAAGACGATCCTGGCCATGCCGGAGCTGCAGGAGTGGATTCGCGGCGCGCGCGACGAGCCCGGCGAGATCAGCGAACTGGACGTGGACCGCTGAGCCCCGAGCCGCCACTCGCGCCACCCCTGCCCCTCATGCCACGCGCGGCTGCCGCGCCAGATAGTCGGCCGCGTAGGCGAAGTACCACGGCAGGCAGTCCGGATTGGCCATCGCGTCGGGATTGGCGATCTTGTCCGGCGCGTGGCCCAGCAGCAGCTTCTTGACCGGCACTTCCATCTTCTTGCCGGACAGTGTGCGCGGCACGCCGGGAACCTGGACGATCTCGTTAGGCACGTGGCGCGACGACAGCGCGGCCCGGATGCGCGCCCGCATCGTCTCGCGCAGCGTGTCGTCGAGAACGCGGCCCTCGCGCAGCACCACGAACAGCGGCATGTACGACTCGCGGCCCAGGTATTCCAGGTCGACCACCATGCTGTCGAGCACCTCGGGCAGTTCCTCGACCACGCGGTACAGCTCGCTGGTGCCCATGCGGATGCCGTGGCGGTTGATCGTGGCGTCGGACCGGCCGTAGATCACCGCGCCGCCGCGCGGCGTGATGCGGATCCAGTCGCCATGCCGCCACGTCTGCGGGTAGACGTCGAAATAGCTGTCGCGATAGCGCTTGCCGTCGGCGTCGCCCCAGAGGAACAGCGGCATCGACGGCATCGGCTCGGTGCAGACCAGTTCGCCGACCTCGTCGATCAGCGCGTGGCCGTGGTCGTCGAACGCTTCCACCTTGGCGCCCAGGCAGCGGCACTGCATCTCGCCCGCGTAGACCGGCAGCATCGGGCAGCCGGCCACGAACGACCCGGCGAAGTCCGTGCCGCCCGACATCGGCGCCAGCCACACGTCGTCGCGGACGTGGCCGTAGATCCAGGCGTAGGCGTCCTCGGACAGCGGCGAGCCCGTGGAGCCGATGCCGCGCAGCCGCGACACATCGGCAATCCGCGCCGGTTCCACGCCGGCCTTCATGCAGTTGGCGAAGAACGCCGCGCCGGCGCCGAACATCGTCACGCGGGCGTCGTCGACGAAGCGCCAGAGCACGCCCGCGTCGGGCCAGGCGGGGTTGCCGTCGTACAGCGCAATCGTCGTGCCGAGCAACAGGCCGGCCACCTGGGCGTTCCACATGATCCAGCCGCTGCTGCTGTACCAGTGGAACACGTCGTCGGGGCCGAGGTTGTTGTGGAACGCCATCAGCTTCAACTGCTCGATCACGATGCCGCCGTGGCCGTGGACGATCGGCTTCGGCATGCCCGTGGTGCCCGACGAGTAGACGATCCACAGCGGGTGGTCGAACGGTACAGGGTCCACCTGCAGCGGCACGTCGTGGGCGATGGCGTCGGCCCAGGCGTGGCGGCGCAGGCGCGGCGGCACGGCGACGTCGCTGCCGATGGACGGGACGATCACGATATCGGTCAGCGAGGGCAGGGCGGTCACCAGGTCGGCTATCACCGGCGCGCGGTCATAGTCCTTGCCGCCGTAGCGGTAGCCGTCCACGGCGATCAGTACCTTGGGCTCGATCTGCCGGAACCGGTCGATCACGGCCACCTGGCCCATGTCCGGCGCGCAGCCGGACCAGATCGCCCCGATGCTGGCGGTGGCCAGGAACGCGATGGTCGTGGCGGGGATGTTGGGCAGATAGCCGGCCACGCGGTCGCCGCGCGCCACGCCCATCTGCCGCAGCGCATGCGCCAGCGAGGCGACCTGGCTTTCCAGCGCGGCCCAGCTGATGTCGGCCAGCGGCTGCGCCTCGCCGGCATGGCGGATGGCGGTGCGCTGGCGGTCTGCGCCCGTGCCGGTATGGCGGAACACCTGCTGCACGTAGTTCAGCGTGGCGCCTTCGAACCAGCGCGCGCCGGGCATGGTGCGCGCGGCAAGCACGGCGCGGGGCGGCGTGTCGAAGCGGACGTCGAAATAGTCGACGATGGCCTGCCAGAACGCCTCGATATCGGTCACCGACCACTGCCAGAGGCTGGCGTAGTCGGCAAAGTCCAGCGCGCGCTCGCGGCGCAGCCATGCCATGAAGGCGGCCAGCTGGCTGCCATGGGCGAACGCCGCGGACGGCGTCCACATCAGTGTCCCTGCCTGGGTCATGGGTCTCCTCCGCAGCCCGTCTGACGCGGGCCATGAGAGTGTTGGGCGGTCCGCAGATGATAGCGGACCGCCGCAGTGGCTGCCGGGCTACTTGCCGGCTTCGAACAGCGTGCCCCAGATGGCGTCGACGCGGGTCTTGACGGCCGGGTCCATCTGGATCGGCGTGCCCCATTCGCGGGTGGTCTCGCCGGGCCACTTGTCGGTGGCGTCGATGCCCATCTTCGAGCCCAGCCCGGACACCGGCGAGGCGAAGTCGAGATAGTCGATCGGCGTGTTGTCCACCATCACGGTGTCGCGCGTCGGGTCCACGCGCG
Organism: Cupriavidus sp. SZY C1; assembly: GCF_032190535.1. Classification (NCBI taxonomy): domain Bacteria; kingdom Pseudomonadati; phylum Pseudomonadota; class Betaproteobacteria; order Burkholderiales; family Burkholderiaceae; genus Cupriavidus; species Cupriavidus sp. SZY C1. The sequence continues at coordinate 486,414 of NZ_JAUANU010000001.1, read as the reverse complement.
TGGTGATGGCCCAGATCACTTCCTTCCAGTCGCGAGCGTCGATGTCGTCGTCCACCACGATAATGAACTTGGTGTACATGAACTGCCGCAGGAAGCTCCAGACGCCGAACATCACCCGCTTGGCGTGGCCGGCGTACTGCTTCTTCATCCGCACCACGGCCATGCGATAGCTGCAGCCTTCGGGCGGCAGGTAGAAATCGGTGATTTCCGGGAATTGCTTCTGCAGCAGCGGGACGAACACCTCGTTGAGCGCCACGCCCAGCACGGCCGGCTCGTCGGGCGGCTTGCCGGTGTAGGTCGAGTGGTAGATCGGGTCGCGCCGCATCGTGATGCGGTCGATCGTGAAGACCGGGAACCAGTCTTGCTCGTTGTAGTAGCCGGTGTGGTCGCCGTAGGGACCTTCCAGCGCGTGCTGGTAGCCCGACGGATGGTTCGGATCGGGCTGGATATGGCCTTCGAGCACGAATTCGGCCGATGCCGGCACCGACAGGTCGCCAAGCGTCGGCGTCAGGCAGCTTGCCAGCGCGGTGCGGCTGCCGCGCAGCAGGCCGGCGAACTGGTATTCGGACAGCGTGTCGGGCACGGGCGTCACGGCGCCCAGGATCGTCGCCGGGTCGGCGCCCAGCGCCACGGCGATCGGAAACGGCTGACCGGGGTTGGCCAGCGCGTGCTCGCGGAAATCGAGCGCGCCGCCCCGATGCGCCAGCCAGCGCATGATCACCTGGTTGCGGCTGATCACCTGCTGGCGGTAGATGCCCAGGTTCTGGCGCTTCTTGTGTGGGCCCTTGGTCACGACCAGGCCCCAGGTGATGAGCGGGGCGGCGTCGCCGGGCCAGCAGGTCTGGATCGGCAGACGCGCCAGGTCGACGTCGTTGCCCTCCCAGACGATCTCCTGGCAGGCCGGGCTGCTGACGCGCCTGGGCGCCATGTCCCAGACGGACTTTGCCAGTGTGAACAGCTTGCCGGCTTCCTTCAGGCCGCGCGGCGGCTCGGGCTCCTTGAGCGCGGACAGCACGCGGCCGATGTCGCGCAGGTCCTCCAGCGTGGACGCGCCCATGCCCAGTGCCACTCTTTGTGTCGTCCCGAACAGATTTGCCAGAACAGGTACTTTATAGATATCCCCATCGTCACGGCGCGGCGCCTCGAACAGGACCGCCGGGCCGTTGGCGCGCAGCAGTCGGTCGCAGATCTCGGTCATCTCCAGGTTCGGCGACACCGGCGCGGTCACGCGGCGCAGGTCGCCACGCTGTTCGAGCTGGCCGATGAAATCGCGTAAATCTTTGTATTGCATGGTGATTTTGGTTCGGGATGTGGCGCCGCGCCAAGGCAGGACGGGCGGATGCGGTGTGTGTGACGATACACACGCGGCCTCAACGGCGCAAAAAAATCGTGTCGAAATGCGCCAGGAAATTGTAAGCAAGTTACGAGTTCGGGCCTTTGTCCAGACATTTGCGAGGCTAGGTCGGGCCTGCGATTCCGGGAAACTGACTTGTCGCGAGGTGCTGTAAAAGTCATTGTTACATATTGCTTGAAGTAGTAATTTTTCGAGTTCTTATGCTTGACGGGTTATAAAAGCGTTCCTACAATCCGGTCTGCTCTGTGGGGTGTTGCGTTGCAACATAGCCGGGCGCCTGCTGTCAAGAGGTGCCAGCGAAAAAAGCAGCGTCGACATGTCCCCATCGACCGCCAGCCAAGCGGCCCCTCCGAGGTGCCCGGCGCGCGGTCCCCCGGCGGGAGGCTGGGGTCGTATTGAGTGATTCGTGGCAGGGTGCGGCTCCCCAAGCTGTACCCTGTTTCTCGTTGGGCGCATGGGGAGCGCCCGCCAACAGATGCTTGGACACCCCTGCTAGGTGGCGCAGCATCCTTACTTGAATACGTTGAGATCGGGCACGCGCAGTTGTCGGGCGCGCGCAGCGGGCGACGGATGGAGGTAAGCATGAGCGGTTGGAAAACCCTTCATCTTCCCGGCATCGGGCGGGCATTGCAGGTCCGCTTCAGACAGCCGGTACCCGGTGTGAGCCGCGCGCTGCAAGTGCGTCTGGCCCATCCGGTGGCAGGCCGCGCGTTGCTGCGCGGCGGCCGCACAACCTTGAAGTACACCCTGAACAGCCTCGGGGTGCTGTCGGTGGCCGCAGCGGTCACTCTCACCGTCAGCCAGCAATGGCGCACCTCGCTGGCCGGCGCGCTGGCGGGCAACGAAGCGCCTGCCGTGCTGGTGGACGCCGCCGTGGCCAACGCGCAGGCGGTCAGCACGATCAACGCCGTGGCAAGCACGCCCGTGCCGTCGATGTCTGCCGATGCGGCCGCCGCGCGCCTGCTGGCCACGACCCCGGTCAAGGCCAAGGGCCTGCCGACCGTGTCGGGCGTGGACGAGTGGAGCCAGACGCCGGCCGGCAAGGTACCGTCGGTGGCGCACCTGGCTGCCCAGATTCCGGTGCAGCGCGTGGCGCTGGACGCCCGCAACACGAGCGCCCTCGGGTCCGCCCGTGAGCAGGCGGCCGTGGCCGACTACATCGCCCGCAAGTATCGCGTGGCGACGCAGGCGACCGCGCAACTGGTCAAGGCGGCCTACATGACCGGCCGCGAGGTCGGCATCGATCCGCTGCTGATCCTGGGCGTGATCGCGATCGAGTCGAGCTTCAACCCGTACGCCGAAAGCGGTGTCGGTGCGCAGGGCCTGATGCAGGTGATGACCAAGGTCCACCAGGACAAGTACGAGGCGGTGGGCGGCGTGACCGCGGCCCTGAACCCGTACGCCAACATCAAGATCGGCGCGCTGGTGCTGAAGGACTGCATCGCCCGCGCCGGTACGATCGAAGGCGGCCTGAAGTACTACGTGGGCGCCACGACCAATACCGACGGCGGCTACGGCGCCAAGGTGCTGGCCGAGCGTGCGCGGCTGCGGGCCCTGCTGGGCCTCTCGAATGCCGACACGGCCACCGCCAAGGCGGCCGGCGACGACAAGACGCAGGCCGAGCACCACCAGAACGGCGAGAAGCTCGAGGCATCGGGCAACACGGCACAGGCGGCCTGATCCCCGCTCGGGCCCGCCACGGCTGGCCCGCCAGCGCGCCAGTGCGCAGGCAAAGGAAAGGCACCCCTCGGGGTGCCTTTTTTCGTTTGGCGATGACGATGGCGACGCCGGTGCCGCAGGGGCCGCCAACCCGCCTCATCGCAGGAAATGATGCATCCGGTCCATCGCTTCCTCGATATTGGCCATCGACGTCGCATACGAGATGCGGATGTAGTCGTTGGCCGTGTGCGGGCCGAAATCGGTGCCGGGCACCATGACCACGCCGGCGTCGTGCAGGATGGCCTGCGTCAGTTTGTCGGCGTTGCCGGCGGCGGGGTGGTTCACGTGGCGGCAGTCGGCGTAGACGTAGAACGCGCCGTCGGGCTTGACCGGCACGCGCAGGCCCAGGGCCTCCAGTGCGGGCAGGATGGCGTCGCGGCGGCGGTGGAACTCGGCCTTGCGCTCGTCGTAGATCGCCAGTGCCTCCGGCGAGAAGCAGGCCACTGCCGCGTGCTGGGCCACGGCCGACGCGCAGATGAACAGGTTCTGCGCCACTTTCTCGAAGGCCGGGACCAGCGCATCGGGCACGACCAGCCAGCCGAGCCGCCAGCCTGTCATGTTGAAGTACTTCGAGAAGCTGTTGACGGTCACCACGTTGTCGTCCAGCGACAGGGCCGAGACCGGCGGGGCGTCGTACGACAGGCCCTGGTAGATCTCGTCCAGGATCGCGAAGCCGCGGCGCTCTCGCACTTCCGCCAGAATTGCCTTCAGTTCGTCCGGCAGGATCGATGTGCCCGTGGGATTCGAGGGCGACGCCAGCAGCACGCCGCGCGTTTTCTCGCCCCAGTTGGCGGCCACCTGGGCGGCGGTGAGCTGAAAGCGTTCGGCGGGGCCGCTCGGGATCATCTTGGCGTGGCCGTCGAAGGCCGCCACGAAGTGCCGGTTGCACGGATAGCTCGGGTCGGGCATCAGCACCTCGGCGCCAATCTCGACCAGCACCGCGCACGCCAGCAGCAGCGCGCCCGACGCCCCGGCCGTCACGATCACGCGCCGCTCGGGAATGTCGATCCCGTACGCGGTCTTGTAGTAGCCGGCGATGGCCTCGCGCAGCGCGTGGATGCCCAGCGCGCCCGTGTACTGCGTGACGCCGCGCCGCATGGCCACCTCGGCCGCGTGGACGACCGGCGCCGCCGCCGTGAAATCGGGCTCGCCGATTCCCATGTGGATGATGTGCCGGCCAGCCCGCTCCAGCTCGGCCGCCTGCTTGGCCAGTTCCATCACATGGAAGGCCTCGATGTTGGCAAGGCGGGAAGCGGTGGCAATGCGGGCGTAGTCCATGACTGAAGGGCGAAAGATCAGCGGTTCAAATGAAAACACCCGCCGGGGCGGGTGTCATGCCGGCCAACGGGCGTCAACAGGCATCATCGGATGCCATCGGCCGGAAGGCAACAACTATCGGGACGGCAACCTGACGGCCGGGCAATGGCCGGGCAGGCGCCAGGACGACGCTCAGCGCCGCGCCGCCACCTCGGCCGCGCGCACCTGGGCGGCAAGCTTGTCCAGCACGCCGTTCACGTACTTGTAGCCCTCGACGCCGCCAAAGGTCTTGGTCAGCTCCACGGCCTCGTTGATGACGACCTTGTACGGGATGTCCAGGCAATGCACGAGTTCGTAGCTGCCCACCAGCAGCGCAGCGCGCTCCACCGGCGACAGTTCGTCGACCGTACGGTCCAGGAACGGCTCGAACGCGGCGGTCAGGCGCGATTCCTCGCGCACCGCGCCGCCCAGCAGCGCATCGAAATGCTCGCGGTCGGCCTTGTTGAAGCCTTGCGCGTCATGCAGGTGGGCCTGAATCGCACCAATATCGTTGCGATTCAGCAGCCACTGGTACAGGCCCTGCAGGGCCAGTTCCCGGGACCGGCGGCGCGCGCTCTTGGGCGGGGCCTTCGGTTCGGTGCGGGGCTTCGCGCCGGCCGGCTTGGCGCCAACGTCGTTCGCGTCGCCGTTGTCGGGCGCATTACTCATCATCTTCCTCGTCGTCTTCGTCGTCGCCATCGTTCTCGCGCAGCGAATCCAGGGCCACCACCAGGTTGGCCATTTCCACGGCGGTCCGGGCGCAGTCGCGGCCCTTCTCGCGGGTGCGGGCATGGGCCTGCGCGTCGGTGTCGACGGTCAGGATGCCGTTGGCGATGGGCACGTTGAAATCCAGCCCCACGCGCGTGATGCCGGCGCCCGATTCGTTCGAGACCAGTTCGAAGTGGTAGGTCTCGCCGCGCACCACGGCGCCCAGCGCGATCAGCGCGTCGAACTGGCCGCTCTCGGCCATCTTCTGCAGGGCCAGCGGCACTTCCAGCGCGCCCGGCACGGTCACCAGCAGCGTGTCCTCGCCCTCGACGCCCAGCTTTTCCAGCTCGGCCGTGCAGGCTTCGCGTAGTTCGTCGCAGACGGGCTCGTTGAAGCGCGCCTGCACGATACCGATGCGCAGGCCTTCACCGTCGAGGTTGCTCTCGTAGAAGCCGTGATCCATTGTCATTTCTCCGTTGTTGGGGTCAGGCACCGGCGGGTTGGGGCCGATGCCGCGTCATGCCGTGTGATGCCGTATGGCGGGCGGGACAGAGGCCGCCCGGCCGATCAGTCGCAGGCCGGCTCGCCTTCCATGGGCTGGCAGCCGACGATTTCCAGGTCGTAGCCGGTCATGCTGGGCATCTTGCCCGGCGAGCCCAGCACCCGCATCTTGCCCACGCCCACATCGCGCAGGATCTGGGCGCCCACGCCGTAGGTGCGCAGGTCCGGCTTGCGGCGCGGACGTTCCTGCGGGGCGTCCAGCGCCGCGAATTGTTCGAACAACTGCTCGGGGGCGTCGCCGCAGTTCAGCAGCACCACCACGCCGCGCTCGGCGCCGTGCAGCACTTCCAGCGCGGCCGGCACGCTCCACGAATGGGTGGTGCGGCTGGCTTCGAGCAGGTCCAGCACCGACAGCGGCTCGTGCACGCGCACCAGCGTTTCCTGCTCGGGGTGCGGCTGGCCCTTCACGAAGGCCAGGTGCGCGCGGCCCGACGCCTTGTCGCGGTACATCACGCTGCGGAACTGGCCCCACGGCGTCTGCATGTCGCGCTCGCCCATGCGTTCGATGATGCTCTCGGTGCGGCTGCGGTAGTGGATCAGGTCGGCAATCGTGCCGATCTTGAGATCGTGCTCGCGCGCGAACTCGACCAGGTCGGGCAGGCGCGCCATCGTGCCGTCGTCCTTCATGATCTCGCAGATCACGGCCGCCGGGGTCAGGCCGGCCAGCGCGCCCAGGTCGCAGCCGGCCTCGGTGTGGCCGGCGCGGATCAGCACGCCGCCGGGCTGGGCCGTCAGCGGGAAGATGTGGCCGGGCTGCACCAGGTCCGACGCCCTGGCGTCGCGCGCCACCGCCGCCTGCACGGTACGGGCGCGGTCGGCGGCCGAGATGCCGGTGGTCACGCCTTCGGCGGCCTCGATCGACACCGTGAAGTTCGTGCCGTGCACCGTGCCGTTGCGCGACACCATGGGATACAGCTCCAGCTGGCGGCAGCGTTCGGCGGTCAGCGTCAGGCAGATCAGGCCGCGGCCGTACTTGGCCATGAAGTTGATCGCCTCGGGCGTAACGAAATCGGCTGCCAGCACCAGGTCGCCCTCGTTCTCGCGGTCTTCCTCGTCGACGAGGATGACCATGCGGCCGGCGCGGATGTCGGCGATGATGTCTTCAGTACGGGCGATTGTCATGGCTTGGGGCGGCGTTCAGTGGCAGGCGGGGATGCGGAATGCGAGCAATCAGGCGGGCAGGCCGGCGCGGATGCCGCGATACCGGCGAAATCAAGGCCGCTATTGTACGACATGCCGCCCCCCATCGCCCCGTTCGCAAGCCGTGCCGCCGGGCCCCGGGGGGCGGGTTGGCCCGGGTTGCGCACAAGTGGATTCGGCGGCATATCGATAGGGTCGCGTCGCCGCACGCCAGCCATCGCCGGGACTGACCGGCCGGGAGTTTGCGCATGAAGCCGCCATTGCAGGGCATCCGCATCGTCGAATTCGAGGGCCTGGGGCCCGGACCGCTGGCCGGCCGGATGCTGGCCGACATGGGCGCCGAGGTGACAGTCGTCGCCCGGCCCCAGCGCGGCGCCGTGGCCAACCAGCTCGGCGGCGACAAGCCCAGCCCGCTGCGGCGCGGCAAGACCATCGTGCTGCTGGACCTCAAGCAGCCGGCCGACCACGCCGAGGCGATGTGCCTGGTGGCCGCCGCCGACGGCCTGATCGAAGGCAACCGGCCCGGCGTGATGGAGCGGCTGGGCCTCGGCCCGGCCGATTGCGCCGCCCGGAACCCTCGGCTGGTCTACGGCCGGATGACCGGCTGGGGCCAGGCCGGCCCGCTCGCACAGACCGCCGGGCACGATCTGAACTACGTGGCGCTGACCGGAATGTTGTCCCTGTCGGCCCGGCCCGGCCAGGCGCCGATCACCCCGCCGACGGTCCTGGGCGACGCCGGCGGCGCCCTCGGCCTGGCCTTCGGCATGGTCTGCGCGATGCTCGACGCCCGCGCCACCGGACGCGGGCGCGTGGTGGACGCGGCCATCGTCGACATGGTCGGCATGCTCGGCAGCATCGCGCTGTGGGTCCGCAACAATGGCCAGCTCGACGGCCCGGCGCCGAGCCCGTTCCACGCTTCGCCGTTCTACGATGTCTACGCCTGCGCCGACGGTGGCTTTGTCACCATCGGCGCACTGGAACCCCAGTTCTACGCGCTGCTGCTGCAGAAGCTCGGCTTCGACGACGTCGACCCGGCCAGCCAGTACGACCACGCCGCCTGGCCGGCGCTGAAGCAGCGCTTTGCGGCCCGGTTCCTGAGCCAGCCGCGCGCCCACTGGGACAGCCTGCTCGGTGGCACGGACGTCTGCTACGCGCCAGTGCTCAGCATCGCCGAAGCCGCCCGGCATCCGCACAATGTGGCGCGCGGGCTGTTCGTCGAGCAGGCGGACGGTACGCTCGACACCCTCGGGGCGCCGCGGTTCTTGCCGACCGATCCGTCCGATGCCTGATCAGCGCTTGGCGTCGGCGTCCGCGGCCGACAGCATCCGTTCGACGTAGCGCGCGATCAGGTCGATCTCCAGGTTTACGCGCTTGCCGGCGGCCAGTTCGTTGAGCGTGGTCACTTCCACGGTATGCGGAATCAGGTTGATCGAGAACTCGCAGCCATCGGCCTCGTCGCTGACGCTGTTGACGGTCAGTGACACGCCATTGACCACCACCGAGCCCTTGTACGCCAGGTAGCGACCCAGCTCGCGCGGAGCGCGGATGCGCAGTTCGTGCGATTCGCCGACCGGGGCAAAGCGGACCACTTCGCCCAGCCCGTCGACGTGACCGGACACGAGGTGCCCGCCGAGACGGTCTGCCAGGCGTAGCGCTTTCTCCAGATTAACGCGTCCGGGCTGGTCGAGCCCGACGGTCTTGTCCAGCGATTCGCGGGACACGTCCACGTCGAAGTGGCCAGCCGCGAGCGTCACGACCGTCATGCAGGCGCCCTGGATGGCGATGCTGTCGCCGATGCCCACGTCGGACAGGTCCAGGTCGCCGGCGGCCACGCGCAGGCGGACGCCCGCATCGGCGTCGCCGAGCGGGGAAACGGATTCGATGCGGCCGACGGCCGCCACAATGCCTGTAAACATGCTTGCCTTTGTCTGAATGCGTTGATGGCTTGGATTCGGGGCGCGATGCGGATCGCGCGGCCGGGGTCAGTCCATGCTGTCCTCGCGGCGGGCGATCAGGCGCAGGTCGTCGCCGATTTGCTGGATCTCGTGCCAGCGGAACGGCACCGCGTCGTCCAGCCGGGCCAGCGGCGGCAGGTTGAACATGCCCTGGGCATCGCCGAGCAGCCGCGGTGCGAGGTAGAGCAGCAGTTCGTCCGCACAACGTTCGCGGATCAGCGAACCGTTGAGCTTGAACCCCGCCTCCACGTGCAGTTCGTTGATGCCGCGCTGGCCCAGGACTTCCAGCATGCGGCGCAGTTCGACCTTGCCGTGGCGGTTGGGCAGCACCACGACATCGGCCCCCCGATCCTCCAGCGCGCGCTGGCGGGCGCGGTCTTCCACGGCGCAGAACACCAGGACGGGTTTGGCGAACTCACCGGTATCGCGATGCAGGATCTGGGCGTCCAGCGGCACTTCGAGCCGGGAATCGACGAGCACACGCTGCGGCTGGCGCGGCGTGGGAATTGCCCGCACGGTCAGCGCGGGATTGTCGTCGCGGACCGTGCCGATGCCGGTCAGGATGGCGCAGGCGCGCGCGCGCCAGAAGTGCCCGTCGTCGCGCGCGGCCTGGCCCGTGATCCACTGGCTGGTGCCGTCGTGCAGCGCCGTGCCGCCGTCCAGCGATGCCGCCAGCTTGACGCGCACCCAGGGCAGGCCGCGCGTCATCCGCGAGACAAAGCCGATATTGAGATCGCGCGCTTCCTTTTCCAGCAGGCCGCAGCGGACGTCGATGCCCGCGTCGCGCAGCCGCTGCAGGCCACGCCCGGACACGCTCGGATTCGGGTCCTCCATGGCCGCCACCACGCGCGCGATGCGGGCACGGACCAGCGCATCGGCGCACGGCGGCGTGCGCCCGAAGTGGCTGCACGGCTCCAGCGTGACGTAGGCCGTCGCGCCGGCCGGGTCGTGGCCATGCGCGATGGCGTCCTTCATGGCCTGGATCTCGGCATGGTCCTGGCCGGCCGGCTGGGTGTAGCCCTGGCCGATGACCTGCCCATCCTTCATCAGGACACAGCCGACGCGCGGGTTGGGCGTGGTGGTGAACATGCCCCGCGCCGCGAGTGCGAGGGCCTGCTCCATGGCGGTGTGGTCGGAATCGGAGAACATGGTGTGGCGAGTCGGGCCTGAAAGTGCGTCGGGTGAAACGGCGGGCAGGGGACAGCGTGGATGGTCATGGGTCCGCGGCAACGCAGGTCGCGTCCGCTGGATCTCATTGGCAATCGGCATCGGCGCCGGGCCGGCAGATCCGGATGCGCCCCTGCGCGCCCAGCCGGACCTGGCGCTGCGCGTTGCCGCAGCGCACCTGGAATGTGGCCGCCAGAAAGCCGCCCCGCTCAGACCGTGAGTATCCCACAGGTGTCAAGCGCAGGCTTTGCCTGGCTACAACGCCGCCGGGCGCCCGCAACGCAATGTGCAGGCATCGCTCGTGCAGCGGCACCACGAGGAATGGCGGGTCCGGCCCGGCCCCTTCGCCGCCCGCCGGGTCGACCACGGCCAGCTGCCAGCCCCGGTCCAGCGTGTCGGCGCCGGCAATCGGCGCCAGACTGACCTCCATGCGCCGGGCCGACGCGGTGGTCCGGGCCAGCGCCAGCGACGCCGCCAGCCGGTCCGCCGCATGGGATGCGTGGTGTTCGGCCAGGATCGCGCCGACCGATGGCCACGCCACGACGGCCAGCACCGCGGCCACCGCCAGGCATACGAGCAGTTCGATGACCGTCATGCCGCGAGGCCAAGGTCGCCTGTCAGCGCGCGCCATGTCAGCACCCCTCCGGCATTGGCACTGCCGCATCGCCTGCCGGGGGCAGTGAAAGCCACTCGCCCGTACTGCGGAGCACCAGCGTGCCGCAGCGCGGGTCGGGCTGCGTCGGCGCTGCGCGGACTTCGACGCAACGCGACAGGTCCATGCCGGCGCAACTGGTCGCCGTCAGCCAGTGCCGCACCCGGGCCGGCGGCGGGGGGACTGGCCTCGGCCAGTCGCCAGCGGCGTGTGCGCCGCCGGGCGTGGCCGCGAATGACAGCGTCAGCAGCGCGTGGCGTTCGAGCGCCAGCATCGCGGACAGCAGCTCGGCTCGCGCCTGCATCCGCCAGCTCCGTTCGACGTGCCGCTGCCACGCCGGTACGGCCATTGCCGTCAGGATTACGACGATGCACAGCACGATCAGCAGCTCGATGACGCTGAACCCGGGCCGGCGCGATGGGTTGGCACGTGGCACGGTCATGGCGAGGTCCGGATCAGTTCGCGCCAGCCCAGCCGGCCCCGGCGCCGATGCCAGCGCGCCTGCTGCAACGGCTCGGCGACATCGCCACGGACATTCCATTGGTCGAGCGAGAAGGTGTCGCGCACCGACGTCCCCGGCGCGGTGGCCGGGCCCGTGGCCACTGGCGACACCACGCCGATCGGCACGCCAGTGCCACCGGACCACGGTAGCCCCGTGACCGCGTGGGCCGGCAAGCCATCGGTGCCGGCCACGACGACCGATTCGCCGGTCCCGGCATCGACGAGATAGCTGCGCGCTTGCCCGTGTTCGTCCAGTGTCGTAAAGCCAAGGTGCACCGGGGTGGCGCTGGATAGCGTCTCGATGCGCTCGCCGGCGTGCGGCAGCGTCAGCGTCCAGCCGTCTCCACGTGAGGCGGCGTCGGACCGTTCCGAGCGCAGCACGACGCCGTCGCCGCTCGGCAGCGCCTGGATACGTGCGGGCGTGCCAGATGCCGCCGGGTTTGCGCCATCGGCCACCGCCGTCAACTCGCCGGACGTGCCATAGACGATGAGCGCGCCCTGGCCGGTCTGCACCACGACTGGCGCTTCCACGGCCTGCCCGGCCACGCCGCGCTGCCGATGGAGGCACGTCGCCGCCGGCCCCGGCGCAGGGCTGGCCAGATCGTCGAGCGCAAAGCGCCAGAGCCGGCCTTGCCGATCCGTCGCATACGCCGCGCGGGCCACGCCGCTGGCTGCGGATTGCACGGTGACAGCCAGCAGTTCGGTCGCGTCGGTCGGCGCGCCGCAGCCAGATGCTGGCAGCGCCATGCGACGCACCGCATGCGTGCCCGACCAGCGCTGGGGCGGCCGGTCTAGCGGCAGCAGCGCAAGGCCGGCCCGTTGTCCCGCGTCCCGGTCCGAAGCGACGAGCGCCACCGCCGCCCAGCGTCGTATCCCGTCCTGTTTCCACATCACCGCGCCAACGGGCCCGCTGCCTGACAACGGCAACGCCGGATTGCGGCCGGCTTCCCATAGCAGGCCGATCGGTGTGTCGGCGTCCGGCGTGGTGACGTCGAGCACAAACACGGTGCCCGGGCGCGCGGGCGTCGTCGTCCTGGCTGCGGGGATGGCGCACAGCAGCAGCGTCCGCCACATGCCCGAGACATCGGCATCGATGCTCGACGGTCGCGGGCAGGGCGCGGCAGGCATGGCCCCGTCGGGGGCGGTGAAAGCGGCCGCTTCCGGCAGCATCGCCCGGGGCAGGAAGGCCGCGCGCTCGCGGCCCGTCACGGCGTCGAAGCCATGCAGCAAGCCGTCACGGGTGCCGAGCCAGACCATGGTCGAGCGTCGGTCATGGCGTTGGCGGAATTCCGCATGGCCGGGCTGCATCGGCTGCCAGGACGGCGGCGCCACCACGTGGACGCGCGACCCCGCGGCGCTGCCCAGGCGCGTGTCGCGCCGCCTCAGGGTGCGGTCGCGCAGGTCGCCACGCAGCCACGCCAGCCGCGCCGCGCCCAGCCCGTTGGGCTCGATGCCGTCGAGCACGGCCTGCGTCTCGGTGTCGAGGGCCGTCCAGTACAGCGGCGTCAGCCGGCTGCCGCCGAGATACACCCGCCTGGCGTGAATGTCCTGTCGGTCAAGCTGAGCGCCGGCTTCCCATTGCGTCAGCACCGCCTGCGAAGACAGGTTCGCCGTGCGGAACGCCAGCGCGTGCAGTTGGCCGGTCCAGGGATAGGTACCGGCCGCAATCCGATAGCCGAGCGGCAACTGTCCGGGCATGGCGGCGGCGCTGTCGATGGCTCCGGCCGCCAGCGCGAGGCCAACAAGCAGACGCAAGAATCGACGGCAGACGTTCATGGCTGGAACTCCGTCTGCAGCAGCACGCGGACATCCGGGTCACGCCCCAGACCCAGCGCGACGATTCGCATGCGCGGCCACATGCCCAAGGCCGGCGGGTCGTCCATGATCTCGATCAGGTAGCGCGGTGCGACAGTGGCGCCGATGACGCCGTCGGGCAGCGCCGGCAGCGTGGCGCCGGTGTAGGTGCCAACCGGGATGCCGAGGTCGCCCGGCGCGGTGCCGTCAAGCCATGCGCGCCATGCGCTGCGGTCGCCATCGGCCGCGCAGAGACCGCGCTGGGCGCCCAGGCCGCAGGTACCGGCGGCCGGCCACGTGGCGATTCGCTCCGCGTCGGCGGCAATGGCGGCGAGCAGGTCCGCCTCGGCATCGCGCAGGGCCGCCTCGGCGGCCCGGAATGCGATCTCGCGGTCGAGCGGCTGGCTCGTGAGGTGCCGCCCGGCCAGCAGGAAGTGCAGGGCGGCGACGCTGACGCCGCCCATCAGGAGCAGCAGCATGGCGACGCATGCCAGCAGCGCGGTGCCCTGGCTGTGGTGGCGGGTCAACATAGTGACTCCTGGCAGGGCGACGGATTCCGCAGCCGCACGGTCGTCAGGAAGGCCCGGCGCCGCAGGCGCGGATGGGTCGTCGGCTGGAACGTGTACGCGTCGGCAGTATCGGTACCGTCCATCGGCAACAGCCGAAGCGTCTGCACCGTACCTGGCGCGAGCGTTGGCCGGTCGCCGCGCACGACCAGCGCGACCTGGACGGCCCGCACCCGGTGCCAGCCAGCCGGGCCCTGGGCGTGCCAGGCGTCGGCCGGCACGAAGCGGTCGAGCGCGCCGTCGCCGTCGATGTCGACGCCATAGCGCAGTTGCATCGTCTCCACGCCGCGCACCAGGGTCCCGGCGGTATGCGCGTCGGACCGCACCCGGTTTCCCTGCCGGCTCGGATAGCGGCAGAGCAGTTGCGGCACGCCGTCGCCGCCGGTGCCGATATAGAACAGATTGGCCGATGCGTGGTAGGGCGGCCGGCTACCCTCGGCCGCCACGGCGCGGGCCGGCAGCGGGTACCCGCCGCAGTCCGTCATCGTGCCGTCGGGAAGGGTGGCATCGGCGGCGAGCCCGCTGCCCGATACGCGCACCAGCAACGCGTCGCTGGCATGCACGCCCGAGCGGCCGCACTGGAGCCCGGACTGGAGCCACGGCTGCGCGCAATCGTCCCGCCCTTCGACGGGCGACGCCGGCGCGGCGTGAGCGGGCGCCAGCGCGACATGCGCCGGAATCCATCCGGCCTGCCGGATTGCGTGCGACACGATGGCGAGCGCCCGCTGCCCGCGTTCTTCGATCAGCACGCTGTCGACCACGCTCGCGTAGGCGTCGCGCACGACCTGCAGGCAGGCCAGCACGGCCAGCATCGCCAACATGCCCAGCGCGACGCCGACCATCATCCCGGCCAGCGTGAAGCCCGCCGCGCGACGGCGTCCGATCATGGCCGCACCCACAACGCGACGTGGGTGGCCGGCGCCGCCATGTCGAACGTCGAGCCAGCGCGGGCCGACGGCAGCCGGGCGACAGCGATCCGCTCTCCCGGCGCGCAACCGTCACCGGCGGCCGGGGCCCCGCACAGCGCGACGCCGCCGGCATCGCCGCCGATCAGTGTCCAGCGGTCCGGGCCGGCTTCCGCCTGTTCGGCGACAACCCGCAGCGTGCCGTTCAGCCGTTCGAGATCGCCGCTCCAGCGTAGCCAACTGCTGCCGAGCATCGCAAGCGGCAGCGCGCCCAGGCCCACCAGCGCCAGGCAGACCAGCGATTCAACAAGCACGTCACCGCCCGCGCGAGCGCGAAGCGGCCGTAGGGCAGGGCGGTGCAGCGGGCAGGAAACAGCGGAAGACATGGCGCATCGGTTCGGTCGGAACGGATGGCCAAGATAGCGGCGAAAGCGGGGTCGAAACGTGTCGGGACGTTGCGGGGTTGCGTCAATGTGTGTCCGAGCCGGGCTCGGAACTGGCCGGGGGCGGCCGCTCCCGCCCCCGGGCCGCGCCAGCCAGGCTACTGGTTGATCGTCGGCATCACGCAGTACTGCGTGTCGGCGGCGGGATTGCAGACTCGGGCCCGCCCGAGGGGACTGACTTCGACGAGTCGCCGCGCGTCGCCCAGCGTGAACATGATTGCCATCGCCATTTGCGCCTTGTTGGCCGACTGCGAATAGCCGATTGGCGAAAACGAGATGTACTTGTAGCCGTTCGTGGCGTCGTAGGCGTACTCCATGCCGTCCGGCAGCGGGTCGTACTGCGCGATGAGCGTGTCCGTGCCGTTGTACTTGCCGTCAGGCGACGCATGCTCGTTGAAGACCTGCCAGCCCTTCTTCCAGTCTTCGTCGACCGGCGCCACCGTGATGTAGCTGTTGCTGGCCGCTGCCACGGTGCGCGCCTTGGTCAATGCCGCGTTCAGGCTGTCCGCCGTGGTCAGCAGCCGCTGGTTCTTCATGAACGTGGCCATGCTGGGCACGGCGAAGCCGACGATGACCGCGGCTACCGCGATCGTGGTCATCAACTCGATCAGCGTGAAGCCGCGATGGCGCGGCAGCCTTTGCCGGGTAGCGGTCATGGCGGTCACCAGCAGTTGGGGACGGACTTGGGCGCCGTGCTGCCGATGGCGACCAGCTTCTCGTTGGTGCTGCGCAGTACCAGCGCGTCGCACGTGGGATCGTCGAAGCCGGCATTCGGCTTTGCACGCAGCTCCACGCACTGCCCATCGTTGGGTGTCCCGGCACCGGTGCAGGGAATCGCCGAGATCGTGTACTTCGCGCCGGTGGGGTTGTCGCCCGAGTACTTCTTGTAGCCGTCCCAGGTGACGGTCGTGCCGGCGGCGTAGTAGGTATTCACCTGCGAAAAATGCCGCTCGAAAAGCTGCATATTTTCCATCAGCGCCGCCTTGGCCTCGGTGCGCCGACCCTTGCGGATGAATTCCTGGTAGGACGGGTAGGCAATCGCGGCCAGGATGCCGATGACGGTGACCGTCACCATCAGTTCCATCAGTGTGAAGCCGGCTTGCCGGCCCCGCAGTCGAGTATGCATCGCGGGCTCCATCAGTCAATCTTGAAGTTGCGGACTTCGCGCCAGCTCTGGCGGCCCGGGCGCTTCTTCTGGCCGGGGTCGGTCGGGCCGCCGCCCGACGTGGAGATGGTGCCGTCGGCGCCAAAGCTCAGGGCCATCGTCTTGGTGGTCTGGATGTAGCCGCCGACTGAGCCGCGCGGGTCCGAGCTGCGTGTCACGACGATGATCGTCGGCGCACCGAGCAGGCCGTTGGACGACTGGATGCCCGATGTGCCGTTCACCGGCAGCCCCGTCAGCGTGTTCAGCGTGTAGCTGCGGCTGCCGCCGGCGGTGTTGCAGGCGTCGACGGCCGTGTAGATCGAGTTGAAGTACACAAGGCCGCCAGACAGCGCCGCCGAGGTGATCTGGCGCTCGGTCTTGTCCAGGAAGTCCATTACCCAGCCGGGCTTGCGCAGACCCACGAAGCCCGGCGCGATCGCCGTGCCGGTGAACTGGATCGTCGAGCCGTCGGCGCTGTACTTCAGCGTCAGCGGGTTCAGGGCGCTGCGGTTGCCGGCATACGACAGCGTGTTGTCGTCGTAGATGCCGTAGAAGGCGTTGCCCGACGTCGGGTTGGGTGCGGTGTCGGCCAGTTCGTAGTACTTGCCGGTACCGAACAACACCATGTAGCCGCCCGGGGCATAGGTCACCGAAGGCTGCATCGTGATGGGCTGGCGCGTGCCCGTGGTCTTGTCGGTGGCAATGAACATCGGCTTGCCGGGGTAGCCGCCATAGGCCGGCAGGGCGCCCTTCTCGCCGGCGTTCCACGTGTCGCTGGTGCCGGAGAGCGCGAACTTCCAGAGGTTGCCCTGCAGGTCGCCCGCGTAGGCGGCCAGCGCGGTACCGTTCGCGCCGGCGACCACGGCAGGCGTGCTCAGGCCGTTGGCGGTGGAGTAGGGCGGGACCGCGGCCGGCACGGGCGTCTTGATCTTCCAGTAGTTGACGCCTTCCAGCCAGTTCTCGGAGGGCGCTTTGTCCAGCGACAGGATGAACAGCACCGCGGGGGCGTCGGCGTCGTAGGACTTGTCTTCCAGGTTCGCGTTGATGCCGTTGCCCACGATCACGTACCAGCCATACTGCGGCACGCCCTTGCTGTCCTTGCCCTTCATGAGCTTGGCGATCTGGGGCCGGCCCATGACGTTGCCCATGTCCTTGTCATGCTGGTCGGTGAACTCCCACAGCACATTGGCGGCGCCGAAGCTGTCCGGGGCGGTCACGTCCAGCGCGAACACGCCCTGGGCGCCGCCGCCAAAGCCAGCGGTCAGCACCGACTTCCACTTGTCGCCGATCTGGGCTTCGGTGATTGTCGGCGTGGCATCGACATAGGGCCGGTGGTTGTAGGTGCGTGAGGTCAGCTGGTTCAGGGTGCCGTACAGCGCGTTGGGCACGTAGGCCAGCACTTCGTCGCCGGTCTCGGCATTGAAGCCGTGCAGCATGCCGTCATTGGCGCCGACGTAGACCACCGGTGTGCGCGACTGGTAGGTCGAGTAGAACGTGCTGTAGCCGGTGCCCGGACGCAGGGGGGCGGGGGCGCCAACGTACACGGGGCCCGAGTTGATGATGTCGCCGAGCCGGGTCTGGCGCTGGCGGAACAAGCCGCCGTTGCCGGCGCCGTCATTCTCCTGGCTGCGGTCGCCGCGCAGGTAGTCCACGCGCCTGCTGCCCAGGCCGTCGGCGCTGCCGGTTTCGGGATTCAGGTTCAGCGCCGTTTGCTGGTCCTTCGACAGGCTGTCCCACAGGAACGGCGCGCCGGTGCCGGTCTGGCTGTTCAGCGTATAGATGACGCGCGAGGCCGGAGTGCGCCCCGCGAGCTTCGCACCGGCTTCCCACTTCTGGGTGCCGGACACGCTCACCGTGCCGTCGGTGCCGCGCACCAGCGGGAAGGCCATCAGCTTGCCGTTCCACTGGCTGTCGAAGCCCGGGGTGTAGACGGTCTGGTCGGTGAAGACGGTGTTGCTGCTCAGCGCGATGCCGGACAGTGTGCCGCCGGAACTGGCCACCACGTCGAACACCTTGCGGATCGACCGGATCATGTCGGCCGGCTGGCTGGCCAGGAACCAGTTGGTCGGCAGTTTCGAACCGGGGGCCGTTTCCCATTCGGTATTGGTCTTGGTCAGCTTGCCGTTGACCAGTGTCTGGAACGGGTTGCCATCGTTGTTGCCGCCGTCCTTGAGGGCGTTCAGGAAGCCGCCGTACTTGGCCGCCAGGTAGATCTGGCTGCGGCGCTGCGCGTCGCCTACCGTGCCGTTGCCCGCCTCGTTCACGTCGATGCCGAAAGTGGTGACGCGGGCGTCCGGCATGTCGGGACGGAAGGCGGCCGTGTGCGCCCAGTACGCCACGCCCGCCATGTAGTAGGACGAGTTCGACGAGGTCGGGTGCCCCCTCGAGAGCATGTTGGCGATGGTGGTGCTGGTATCCGCGTACGGGTTGCCTACGTCGGGACTGTTCATTTCCATGGCCTGGACGCGCTTGGTCCAGTCGACAACGTCGAAGCCGCTGTAGCTGTCCACGGCCCTCGTCGGATCGCCGCGCCCGGTGTAGGTGTTGCCGGGCACGTAGTTGTCCTGGTGGGTGTTGATGTCGCCGATCGTCAGCACATAGTTGCGCTGGCATTTGTTCAGCATCGGGTCGACGTTCCAGGACGAGTAGACCGCGAAGTTGTCGGTGTTGGCCGTGGTCAGGTTATTGACCGCTTCCGGTGTGGGACCCTTGTTGTGGAACTGCAGGTAGCGGATGGATTCGTAAAACAGTTCGCTCAGCGGGTCGTAGGTCTTGTACGAGCCAGTCGGGTTGTCGGTCGGCTTGCCAAGGCTGGTAATCGTCGTTCGGCCAAATTTGTTCAGGTAATTGACCACGCCGCTGTTGCCCGTGCTGTCGCCGAGCGGGTTGGCCGCGAAGACGCCGTAGGCATCCCATTCCTTGGCGGTGTTCGTGATGGTCTTGAGGTCGGTGTTGACGGCCGAATTGCCCAGGTACTTCATCGGCGCACGCAGCACACCGCCGTAGCGTTCGTTCTGCGCCAGGTTGCCGTTGTTGTAGTTGTCGTTCAGGTAGCCGAACGCCGCAAAGCGCACGCGCTCGGCGTTGCGCTGCATTTCGCCCACCGGCTTGTAGTTGGTGCCGTCGTAGCTGTAGCAGAGATCGGTCCGGGACGTGGCTTCGTTGCTGTCGCAGACCTGCACTTGCACCCGGTACGAGCGGCGTTCCGTCAGGTTCCCCCGTCGGTCGACCTGGTCTGCGTACTGGCCCAGGCTGCTGCAGTTCAATCCGTTGCTATCCGAGTTGGCGAAGAAGATATGGTTGCCACACGACGCCATGTACAGGGTGGAGTACGTGTATGGCGTGACTTCGCTGGGCGATACGCCATTGGCATTCTTCGACAGTGTCTTCAGCGGGAAATAGCTGCCGCTCTTGAAGAAGTCTGCCTGCAGCACGGCGCGCTGGAGCACGGTCTGGGTGCGGGTGTCGACCACGCGGTCGCCGCCGGTCATGGCCAGGCGCAGCATGTCGATGGCCGACGAGGCCGCCCAGTTCATGAAGTTGCCGCTGAACTGGCCAGAGCAGGTGCGGGTTGCCGACGCATTGCCGCTGATCGTGAAGTAGCCGTTCGTGGCATCGTACGCGTAGCACTTGCCGCTGTTGAAGTAGCCGACGTACTCGGTGTTGGCGCTGTATGCGCCGCGGTACGCCGCGCCCGTGGTCGGAAACTCCACGGACAGCGCCAGCATCAGGTTCGGATGCAGGTTCTGCACCTTGCCATAGAGCGGCGTCTTGGCGATATCGACCGTCGGGACGGTCGGGGTCGTGGCGGCGCCGGCGAGCGTTGCCCAGCACAGGGCAACCAGCGGCAGCAATCGGTTCAGGATCTTCATGACGTAGGTCCCGTTGCGTGTAGGCAGAAGCGAAGCGGTTGGGAGATCGGGCCGGCGGCCCGCATCACGTGGCGGACGGCTGTAGCTGGCCCCGCCGATAGTAGGTCTGCACCACCGCGCGGGTGGTGTCGTTCGGCCCGAATCCCACGGCGGTGACGCGATAGATGAACGACGGCGGCGACTGCGTGCCCGTGGCATCCTCGCCCAATTCCGTGTCCTGGAAGATCTCGATCAGGTAGCGGGGCTTGCGGGCCGGGGTCAGGCCCGCGCCGGTAGGGAAGGCCAGGCCGGTGAACGTGCCATATTCCACCGTCCGTTGGCCAACCTTGGTTGTCCAGTCGACCTGGTCCCAGATGTTCGTGGTGGTCCAGGTGTCCGTGGTGTCGCACAGTCCCAGCGTGGGGTCGGCCTTGCTGGTGCCCGTGCCGCAACCGACCATGAAGCCTTTGGGCGCGGTGGGGATGAACGAGTCGGCCCGGCTGCCGGATTCGATATCCTTCTCGGCGTCGCGCAGTGCTGCCTCGGCGGCCTGGAAGGCGATCTCGAAGTCGCGCTGGTTGCGCGAGCTGCGCTTGGTGTCGAGCGCGGCCCGGGCGCCGGCGATGGCGAGCATCGTGATGACCAGCAGCATGATCACGGCCGTGATCAGTGCGATGCCCTGCTCCCGGCGGGGCGCCAGCCTGTTGACGCGGGTCGTCAGAAGCATAGGACGTCTCCCTTGTAGCAGGTGAGGTAGTTGTGCAACTGCACAGTGGCCGTGTAGAGCTTGCGTGCGGCCTTCGTATCGACCTTCGGTACGTACGAGGCGTCCGGCAGGCTCGAACCCAGCGTGCCAAACAGATTGAAGGTGCCGGCGTCGGTGCCGGTGGCGTTGAGGTTGTCGGTCCTGACGACCATTGCCACCTTGGCCGTCAGGACCATGTCCCATTCGTTCGTGCCGATCTGGTCCGCGGTCACGAACTTGTCCGGGACTTCGTCGTCGTTGACAGCAATGCCGTACAGCACCTGGAACGCTTCCACGCCGGGCACCAGTTCCTGAGTGACGTAGCTGTCTGGCACCACCGCGCCGTTCTTGCGCTCGGGGTACTTGCACATCAGCGCCGGCTTGCCGTTGCTGCCCGTGTCGACGTAGAGCAGGGCCAGGCCGCGTTGCTTGGCGGCGGTGTTCTTGTTCTTCTCGTCGAGAGCGCCGACGGCTATGCCCGCGCAGTCCACGACGGAGCCGTCCGGCGTACCATCGGGATTCGAGATGCCGAAGAAGCGGATCATCACTGCGTCGCTGTTGTTGATCGCCACGCCGCCGCCGCAGGTCACGCGCTGCAGTCCGTTTGCATCGGGCGTGATCTGAGGCGCCGCGCAATGGTCCTTGCCGTCGATCATCGGGTCGTCGACCGTCATCAGGCCCCCGCCGCCGCTGGCAGGCGGGGTGAAGGCGGTTTGCCGCAGCATCCGGGTGACCACCGAAATGGCGAAGTTGCCACGCTCTTGCAGGTTGGCGCTGTCATCGATGGTCGCGTAGCTGTTGCGACTCATCATGTAGAACGCCAGGCCGGCCGACAGCAGCAGCAGCGACAGCACCAGCGTGACCATCAGTTCGACCAGCGTGTAGCCGCCGGAGCGGCGCCGGGTGGTTGGAATCGTGCGGCGCATCACTGCTCCACCCCCGGGAGAATGGTGACCACGATCTGGGGCTTGGCATCGCCCTTGGCGTCGCGGGAATCGGCCAGTTTCGAGCCGGCTGGCACGTCTGTGCCGCCGGTGTCGGCAAAGCGTGAGACCCAGCCGATCTTGACGACCAGCGGCGTAGCCGTGGCGCCGCCGGGTCCCACGGCGCAGCCCCAGTCGTAACCGGTATCGAGGTTGAAAGCCGTGGCGTCGCGGCAGACCACCGCGCGGCCCTTGGGCAGGTTCGCGGCGATCATGCGAGCCCATTCGGCCTGGTCGAACGCCGCAGTCAGGGGGGCGCAGGTCTTGGCGTCGCCGGTGCACGGCGTGACGTAGGGATTGGCGTTGTCGGCGATGGCGGGCGCGCCATTGCTGGTGTCGAACTTGTCGTAGGCCCCGGCCCGGGTCAGCGCGTCGTTCGCGCGCATGCGATCTGCCATGTCGTTGGCGATCTGCAGCGCCACGATGTCGTAGGAAGATTGCTGGGCGAAGCGGAAAGACTTGACGAGCAGGTTGGCCACGCCGAGCACGCCGAAGGCGAGCACGACGATAGCAACCAATGCTTCAAGCATGGTGAAGCCGGCTGCCTCCCGGCAGCGGAATTGACCCATTTGTAACTCCCGTCCAAAAAACGACAGTTCTTTTTTGTTCTTTGCGCGGCGCGCTGGAATTCTGTGTGCGTCCGGGCCTCTGACGGGACCGGTTCCGCTGGCGGCTGTTTGTTGCCGCGCTGCCGTTCGTGCCGGTTCGGTTTGGTCCGATCCGGTCCGACGGGAGCGCGCGCCCGCTCGCCCGCCTCCTTACCCAAAGGAGGCTAGTGCAGATTAGACAGCTTTTTTGGCCAAGTGGCTACCCCTTTCGTGGGGTAGGGGTTGAAAACTCGTCGAGTACGTCGCGGAATTCCGACACATCTTCGAAGCTGCGGTAGACCGAGGCAAAGCGGATGTAGGCAATCTTGTCCAGCTTGCGCAGTTCGCGCATGACCAGCTCGCCCACCTGGCTGCTCGAAATTTCCTTTTCGCCCAGCGCCAGCAGTTTTTCCTCGATGCGCAGGATGGCTTCGTCGATGGCCTCGGCCGATACCGGCCGCTTGCGCAGCGCCAGGCGCATGGAATCCTTGAGCTTGGCGCGTGTGTAGTCCACCCGGGAGCCGTTTTTCTTGACGATGGCCGGGAAGAACAGTTCGATGCGTTCGTAGGTGGTGAAGCGGCGGTCGCAGGCTTCGCAGCGGCGGCGGCGGCGTACGGTTTCGCCGTCTTCCGAGACGCGGCTATCGAGGACCTGGGTATTGGAATGACCGCAAAAGGGGCATTTCATGCCTGACCACCTGAAGAAATGTGCCAGCCCGCATTTTGCATCTTCGAATTCTGCTGCGGGATTGCGGCGGGTCAACCGGCGCCGCCGCCCGGAGGCGGCGGCGCTGTTGGTGCGTACTGACTATCGGTACGCGGAAGGACCGTCCAGGCCGTTCAGCCCGTTCAGGCCGATCAGCCGTACACCGGGAAGCGGCGCGTCAGCGCCGACACCTGCTCGCGCACGCGGGCGATGTTGGCGGCGTCGTGCGGGTTGTCCAGCACGTCGGCGATCAGGTTGGCCACCTGGCGTGCTTCTTCTTCCTTGAAGCCGCGCGTGGTCATGGCCGGCGAGCCCAGGCGGATGCCCGAGGTCACGAACGGCTTTTCCGGGTCGTTCGGGATGGCGTTCTTGTTGACCGTGATATGCGCGTCGCCCAGGATCTTCTCGGCTTCCTTGCCGGTGATCTGCTTGGCGCGCAGGTCCACCAGCATCACGTGGCTTTCGGTCTTGCCCGACACGATGCGCAGGCCGCGCGAGATCAGCGTCTCGGCCAGCACGGCGGCGTTCTTCACCACTTGCTGCTGGTAGGTCTTGAATTCCGGTTGCAGCGCTTCCTTGAACGCGACGGCCTTGCCGGCGATCACGTGCATCAGCGGGCCGCCCTGGATACCCGGGAAGATGGCCGAGTTGATGGCCTTCTCGTGCTCGGCCTTCATCAGGATCACGCCGCCGCGCGGGCCGCGCAGGCTCTTGTGGGTGGTGGTGGTCACGAAGTCGGCGTGCGGCACCGGGTTCGGGTAGACGCCCGCGGCGATCAGGCCGGCGTAGTGCGCCATGTCGACCATGAAGTAGGCGCCAACTGCCTTGGCAACCTTGGCGATGCGTTCGAAGTCGATGCGCAGGGCAAAGGCCGAGGCGCCGGCGATGATCATCTTCGGCTTGGTCTCGTGGGCCTGCTTTTCCAGCGCGTCGTAGTCGATGTCTTCCTGGGCGTTCAGGCCGTAGCTGACCACGTTGAACCACTTGCCGCTCATGTTCAGTGCCATGCCGTGCGTCAGGTGGCCGCCTTCGGCCAGGCTCATGCCCATGATCGTGTCGCCCGGCTTGAGCATGGCGAAGAACACGCCCTGGTTGGCCTGCGAGCCCGAATTGGGCTGCACGTTGGCGGCTTCGGCGCCGAAGAGCTGCTTCACGCGGTCGATGGCCAGTTGTTCCACCACGTCCACGTACTCGCAGCCGCCGTAGTAGCGCTTGCCCGGATACCCTTCGGCGTACTTGTTGGTCAGTTGCGAACCCTGGGCGGCCATCACGGCCGGCGAGGTGTAGTTCTCGGAAGCAATCAGTTCGATATGGTCTTCCTGGCGCTGGTTTTCTTTCTCGATGGCGGCGAAGACTTCGGGATCGATCTGTTCGATCGTGAAACGGCTGCGTTCAAACATGGCGTGACTCGTCTGTAAAAAGGAAAGCGGACGGCAATGTCGATATGAAGATCGGTTGCGGATCGGCGTTCGGATGGAAGCGGGAAACTTCGCGGATAGGGCGCGCGGGGAAGGCACTGGCGTCCAGCATCGTGAGCCGCAACGCGCGGCTGACCGATGCAGGGCGCACCCTGCTTCCCATTCGCTGCCCAGGCGAGCGGCAGGCGCTTGCAACTTCACGCCCAAAGATCTTGCGCTTCCTCGTGGTAGTACCCACTGACTTCGCCAGTCGCGCAAGGTGGAATGGTTGCCGCAGAGTTTATGCGAACGGGCCGCTTGCCGCAACCCGCGAGGTCAAGCCCGGGGCCGCCGTGCGGCCTGCGCGGCCAAGGGCTTGTGGCGCATGGCTCGCAACTTGCTGTTGCAAAGTCGCGTACGGGTTAACCAGTGCGCTCCGTTACAATGCGGGCCATGCCAAATTTCGTGTGGCCGCTGCGCGTGTACTGGGAAGACACCGACGCTGGCGGCGTGGTGTTCTACGCCAACTATCTCAAGTTCTTCGAGCGGGCGCGGACCGAATGGCTGCGCTCGCTCGGCATTGAACAACAGACCCTTGCCGATGCGTCCGGCGTGGTCTTCGTCGTACGCAGTACCGCGGTGGAATACAATGCGCCCGCCCGGCTGGACGACCAGCTGGAGATCCGTACGCTCGTCGAACGGGTCGGGCCGGCATCGGTCCAATTCACCCAGGAAGCCTGGCGAGGGGACGTGATGCTGGCCAGCGGCAAAATCCGTGTGGGATGTGTCGATAAAGTCACATTCCGTCCGGCCCCGATTCCTGCTCCTGTTCTCGCCACTATTAAAAACGCTCGATGAATCCGGTGACCGTCACACAAGACCTGTCGATCATTTCGCTGGTCCTTCACGCCAGCCTGCTGGCACAGGCCGTCATGGCCCTGCTGCTGGTGATGTCCCTGTTCTCGTGGACCTACATCTTCCGCAAACATCTGGCGCTGCGCGCGGCGCGCACCCAGACCGAGGGCTTCGAGCGCGATTTCTGGGCCGGCGGCGACCTGCAGGCGCTCTATAACAGCGCCGTCAACAACCGCCACAACACCGGCGCGCTGGAACGCATCTTCGAATCGGGCATGGGTGAATTCCTGAAGGCCCGCGAGCGCAGCAACGATGCCGGCGCGCTGCTCGACGCCGCCCGCCGCGCCATGCGCGCCGCGTACCAGCGCGAGATGGACGTGCTCGAATCCCACCTGCCGTTCCTGGCGTCGGTTGGCTCGGTCAGCCCGTACATCGGCCTGTTCGGCACCGTCTGGGGGATCATGAACGCGTTCCGGGGCCTGTCGAATGTGCAGCAGGCGACGCTTGCATCGGTGGCCCCCGGCATCGCCGAGGCGCTGGTCGCTACCGCGATCGGCCTGTTCGCCGCCATCCCGGCCGTGATTGCCTATAACCGCTATGCCACCGAGATCGACCGGCTGGCCATCCGGTTCGAAAGCTTCATGGAAGAATTCCTGAACATCCTGCAGCGGCAGACCCGCTGAACCGACTGGGGAGCACAGCCATGGCAGCCATCCAGCGCCGGGGCGGTTCGCGCCGCCGGGCCAGCGCCGACATCAATGTCGTGCCGTATATCGACGTGATGCTCGTGCTGCTCGTCATCTTCATGGTGGCGGCACCGATCGTGAACCCGGCCGTCGTGGACCTGCCGTCGGTGGCCAACGCCACGCCGCAGCAG
Organism: Cupriavidus sp. SZY C1; assembly: GCF_032190535.1. Classification (NCBI taxonomy): domain Bacteria; kingdom Pseudomonadati; phylum Pseudomonadota; class Betaproteobacteria; order Burkholderiales; family Burkholderiaceae; genus Cupriavidus; species Cupriavidus sp. SZY C1. The sequence continues at coordinate 460,508 of NZ_JAUANU010000001.1, read as the reverse complement.
CAGACGCCGCCGATCATCGTCACCGTGCACGAGGACGGCCAGCTCACCGCGCGCGGCAAGGAAAGCTCGGGCGGGTCGTTCGAGCGCAAGCTCGACAAGCGCGGCCTGATCGATTTCGTGCACCAGCGCCAGAACGAGAATCCGGACCAGCCGGTGGTGATCGCCGCCGACAAGGCCGTCAAGTACGAAGCCGTGCTGGACGTCATGTCCGTGCTCAAGGCCGATGGCGTCAAGCGCGTCGGCCTGATGGTCAAGTCCAAGTAAGCGTCATTGCGTCCCAAAGTGGCCAGCATCCCGTCACGTCATCCGCAGCCAAGCCCTTCGGGCGCGAAGGCCGCCGCCTATCCGTATCAGCCGGTCAAGGAACGCGGCACGACGCGGTCGTTCCTGCTTGCGCTGCTGATGCACCTGTTGCTCGGCATCGTGCTGTACTACGGCGTGCACTGGCAGAGCAGCACGCCGGTCGGCGCCGAGGCCGAGCTGTGGGAGGAAATTCCCGACGTCACGCCGGCGCCGCCGCCGCGTCCGGTGGAGCAGCCGGTGCCCGCGCCGCCGCAGCCGGCCGTGCGCAGCAAGGTCGAGGAAGAGGCCGACATCGCGCTGGAACAGAAGAAGCGCAAGCAGGCCGAGGAGGCCGCCGCCCGCGAGGAAGCCGCGCGCCGCGAGCGCGAGCGCAAGGAACAGGAACAGAAGGAAGCGCAGCGCAAGGAAGAACAGCGCCAGCAGCAACTGGAGGCGCAGCGCAAGGAAGACGCGAAGAAGAAGGCTGACAAGGAAAAGGCTGACAAGGCCGCCCTGGCCGCGCGCGAGAAGGAAAAGGCCGAGCAGGAGCGCAAGGACGCCGAGGCCAAGGCGCGCGCCGATGCCGACAAGCAGGCCAAGGCCAAGACCAAGGCCGACGCGGACGCCAAGGCCAAGCGCGAAGCCGCGGCCAATGCGCAGCGCAAGTCGGAACTGGCGCGGCTGCAGGCGCTGGCCGGCGGCGGCAGCGCCGCGTCGAGCGGCGGCGGTGTCGGCAGCGCCACGGGCTCGGGCGCGGGTTCGGGCGGCAAGGCGTCGCCGGGCTATTCGGACCGCGTGCGCCGCCGCGTCAAGCCGAACATCATCTTCAACGGCGACGTGCAGGGCAATCCGGCCGCCGTGGTGGCGGTGCGGCTGGCGCCGGACGGGTCGATCCTGTCCAAGCGGCTGGCCAAGTCCAGCGGCGACACCGACTGGGACAACGCCGTGCTGCGCGCCGTGGAGCGCTCTGACCCGCTGCCGCGCGACGAAGACGGCAAGGCGCCGTCGTTCGAGTTCACCATCACGTTCCGTCCGAAGGACTGACAGGGCGGAGCGTCGAGTGCCATGATTTGCAACATAATGCAACCTTCATCGTTGGCCGCCAGTCCGATCGCTACCATGAACGGTTGCCTGACGCGGCCGGCAGCGTGCAACACGCGCGCACGACGGACATGCGCCAAGCTGCATGCCGTCCGTGCCGACGTGCTTGCTGTGCCCGCCGTACCGATGAATCCTGAAATCGACTGAGGAGCAGCATGCGAAAGCTTTGGGCCCCTAACTGGCTGTCCCGACGCCAGACCACCACGATCACCCGCGACCAGGGCCGCCACGCGCTGATGGCGTGGCTGGCGGTGGCGCTGATGTCGGCCGGCGCGGCGCACGCGCAACTGAACGTGGAAATCACGGGCGTTGGTTCGAACCAGTTCCCCGTGGCCACGGCCAACTTCCAGGGCGAAGGGCAGGGCGCGCAGAACCTGACCGCCGTCATCCGCGCCGACCTGGTCAATAGCGGCCGTTTCCGCAATATCGATCCCGCCGGTGCCACCGTGCCCGAATCGGCCCAGGTGGACCTGGGTAGCTGGAAGGCCAAGGGCGCCGATGCGTTCGTGGCCGGCAGCGTCACCCCGAGCGGCAATGGCCAGTACGAGGTGCGCTTCCGCCTGTACGACACGGTCAAGGGCCAGAGCCTTGGCGGCCTGGCGTTCAACGTGTCGCAGAGCCAGCTTCGCGTGACCGCGCACAAGATTGCCGACTACATCTACGAAAAGCTGCTGGGCGAGCGCGGCGTGTTTGCCACGCGGCTGTCGTACGTGTCGAAGGTGGGCAGCCGCTACCAGCTTCTGATCTCCGATTCGGACGGCCAGAACGCCCAGGTGGCGCTGTCCAGCAGCGAGCCGATCATCTCGCCGTCGTGGTCGCCCGATGGCCGCCGCGTGGCCTACGTCTCGTTCGAGGCCAAGAAGCCGGTGGTGTACGTGCATGACCTGGCCACCGGCAAGCGCACGCTGGTATCGAACCAGAAGGGCAACAACAGCGCCCCGTCGTGGTCGCCCGATGGCCAGCGGCTGGCCGTGGCGCTGTCGCGCGACGGCAACACGCAGATCTACCTGGTCAACGCCGACGGCTCCGGCCTGCGCCGCATCACGCGCAGCAGCGCGATCGATACCGAGCCGCAGTTCTCGCCGGACGGCCGCAGCATCTATTTCACCAGCGATCGCGGCGGTGCGCCGCAGATCTACCGGATGCCGGCCTCTGGCGAGGAATCCGGCGCCGCGCAACGCGTGACGTTCAAGGGCAACTACAACGTCAGTCCGCGCGTGTCGCCGGACGGCAAGTACCTGGCCTACATCTCGCGTTCGGGCGGCTTCCGCCTGCAACTGCAGGACCTGTCCAACGGTGATGTGACTTCTCTCACGGATACGTCCAACGACGAAGCCCCGAGCTTCGCCGCCAATGGCAAATACATCCTGTATGCCACCCGTGTGGGCGGCCGCTCGGTTCTGGCGGCGGTCTCCACGGACGGCCGAACGAAACAGGTTCTGTCGCTCCAGTCCGGCGAGGTTCGCGAGCCGTCCTGGGGTCCTTTCATGCAGTAGAAAAAGAGGAGTCTCTCGCCATGTCCCAAATGATGACCAAATCGCTCGCCCTGGCTGCCCTGCTGGCCCTGGGCGCCTGCAGCTCCGGCGTGAAGCTGGACGACGCTTCGAAGGCCGGCACCGGCACGGGCGGCGCCCAGACCGATCCGCGCGCCGTGGCGCCGGTGGTGGCCGCCGATCCGCTGAACGACCCGAACAGCCCGCTGGCCAAGCGCAGCGTGTACTTCGACTTCGACAGCTACTCGGTCAAGTCGGAATACCAGGGCGTGCTGCAGTCGCACGCGCAGTACCTGGGCACCAACAAGAGCCGCAAGATCCTGATCCAGGGCAACACCGACGAACGCGGCACCAGCGAGTACAACCTGGCCCTGGGCCAGAAGCGTGCCGAGGCCGTGCGCCGTTCGATGGCGTCGCTGGGCGTGCCCGAGTCGCAGATGGAAGCTGTGAGCCTAGGCAAGGAAAAGCCGAAGGCCACCGGCCACGACGAAGCCTCGTGGGCTGAGAACCGTCGCGCCGACATCGTCTACTGATCCACGGAATAATCCTTCATGAATGCTCGCGTTTCCACCCTGCTGTGGCTGGCCGCTGTATCTGGCGGCCTGCTGGCAGCCAGTTCCGCCCACGCCGGCGTGTTCGACGACGACGAGGCGCGCAAGGCGGTGATCCAGCTCCGGGACCAGTTCAACGGTTTCCAGGCCACGGCATCGCAGCGGATCGACCAGAACAGCCGTCAGCAGCTTGACATGCAGAACCAGCTTGAGGGTCTGCGTCAGGAAGTGGCACGGCTGCGTGGCCAGAACGAGGTGTTGCAGAACACGGTGGACACGCTGCAGAAGCAGCAGAAGGATTACTACGCCGACCTCGACGCGCGCCTCAAGAAGTTCGAGCCGCAGCAGGTGACCGTCGACGGCAAGGAAGGGCTTGCACAGCCGACCGAAAAACCCGAGTACGACGCCGCGCTGAAGCAGTTCCAGTCGGGCGATTTCAAGGGCGCGGGCAACGCCTTCTCGGCGTTTGCGAAGAAGTATCCGCAGAGCCCGTACCTGCCGCTGGCCCAGTTCTGGCTCGGCAATTCGCTCTACGCGCAGCGTGACTACAAGGGTTCGACTTTCGTGCTGCAGAACATGGTGCAGCAGTACCCGACGCATGCGAAGGTACCCGACGCCATGATCGCCATCGCCAACAACCAGCTGGAAACGGGCCAGAAGGCACAGGCCCGCAAGACGCTGGAGACGGTGGTGTCGAAGTATCCCGGCACCGAAGGCGCCCAGGCCGCCAGCAACCGGCTGAAGACGCTGAAGTAACCGGTATCCGCAGCAAGGCAGTCAGGAAAAGCCCGCGACGTTCGCGGGCTTTTTCTTTTTAGGGGGGGTGGTGGGTAGGTGGGAGACCGGCCGGCGGCTGGCTTCCCTCTCCCGCATGCGGGAGAGTGGAGCAAGGCAGCAGTCAGGCCAGGCAACCGCGCTAAAATACGCGATTCGCCCATCGAGGCGTGACTACAGCGCGCTTGTTCCGCGCGCACCGCACATCATGACCCAACGCGCAATCGTCCTGTTATCCGGCGGCCTGGACTCCGCCACCGTGCTCGCCATGGCCAATGCGGCCGGGTTTGAAACCTACGCGCTGTCGATGCGCTACGGCCAGCGCCATTCGTCCGAACTGGACGCCGCCCGCAAGGTGGCGGCCGCGCTGGGCGCGAAGCGGCACGAGATCATCGACCTGGACCTGCGCCGCTTTGGCGGCTCGGCGCTGACCGACGATGCGCTGGACGTGCCCACCGCGGGCGAAACGGGCGGCATCCCGATCACCTACGTGCCGGCCCGCAACACGATCATGCTGTCGCTGGCGCTCGGCTGGGCCGAGGCCATCGGCGGCCGCGACCTGTTCTTCGGCGCCAATGCCGTGGACTACTCAGGCTATCCCGACTGCCGCCCCGAATACGTGTCGGCCTACGAGACGCTGGCGAACCTGGCGACCAAGGCCGGCGTCGAGGGCGACCGGTTCCGCGTTCACGCGCCGATCATCGACATGACCAAGGCGGACATCATCCGCGCCGGCGTGAAGCTGGGCGTCGACTACGGCCTGACCGTGTCGTGCTACAAGGCCGACGACGAAGGCCGCGCCTGCGGCGTGTGCGATTCGTGCCGCATCCGCCGGGCCGGTTTCGAGCAGGCCGGCGTGGCGGACCCCACGCGCTACCAGACCGCCGCCTGACGGGCCGGCTGACCAGACAAGAAGGGGCGCCGCCGAGCGCCCCCGCACACCGCGGTACCCAGAACACCAAGACGTTCCACGAGCCATCCCCGAGACATGCCCGACATCGACATCCCCGCGCTCACGCACACGGTCCTGCTGAGCACCTTCGTCCTGACCTTCCTGTTCGGCGCCGTCCTGCAGCGCACGCATTTCTGCACGATGGGCGCCATCTCGGACATCGTCAACATTGGCGACTGGAGCCGCATGCGGATGTGGGTTCTGGCCATCGGCGTGGCGATGATCGGCACGGGCGTGCTGGCGTGGGCCGGCCTGATCGACCCGACCAAGACGATCTACACGTCGGCGAAGCTGGCGTGGCTGTCGGCAGCCGTGGGCGGGCTGATGTTCGGCTTCGGCATGGTGCTGGCGTCGGGCTGCGGCAGCAAGACGCTGGTGCGCATTGGCGCCGGCAACCTGAAGTCGCTGGTGGTGTTCGTGTTCCTGGGGCTGTCGGCCTACATGACGCTGCGCGGCCTGTTCGGCGTGGTGCGCGTGAATACCGTCGACGCGGTGGCGGTGGCGCTGCCGTCGACGCAGGACCTGCCGTCGCTGGTGGCGCAGGCCAGCGGCATGGCGCGTGGCACGCTGCAACTGGTGCTGGGCGGGGCCATCGGCGCCGTGCTGGTGGTCTGGGCGCTGCTCGGCAACGGCTTCCGCACGTTCGACAACCTGCTGGGCGGGCTGGCCGTGGGGCTGATCATCGTCGGCATGTGGTACGTGTCGGGCCATCTGGGCTACGTGTCCGAAGACCCGAACACGCTGGAGGAACTGTTCGTCGGCACCAACAGCGGCCGCATGGAAAGCCTGAGCTTTGTGGCGCCGTACGCCTACACGCTGGACTGGCTGATGCTGTTCAGCGACAAGAGCAAGGTGCTGACCATCGGCATCGTCAGCGTGATCGGCGTGATCGCCGGCGCCGCCGCCTACGCGCTGGCGTCGCGCACGTTCCGCTGGGAAGGTTTCGGCAATGCCGAGGACGTGGCCAACCACATGGTCGGCGGCATCCTGATGGGCGCCGGCGGCGTCACGGCGCTGGGCTGCACCATCGGCCAGGGGCTGTCGGGCGTGTCGACGCTGGCGGTCGGCTCGTTCATCGTGTTCGCAACGATCATGGTGGGCGCCGTGCTCGCCTTCAAGTACCAGATGTGGCGCCTGGAGCGTATGGCGTGACGCCGGCGGCGTCTTGACACCCCCAGGGGGCCTCCCTATAATCGCGGATTCAGTTTTTCCGGGTCGTTAGCTCAGTCGGTAGAGCAGCGGACTTTTAATCCGTTGGTCGCGTGTTCGAGTCACGCACGACCCACCAGCATTTCCTCAAAAGGGCCTGTGGCGCAAGTCACGGGCCCTTTTGCTTTTGGCGCGCGAAATGGCGCCTTGGTGGCGTGCCGGGCGTCCATGCGCTACCGCACGTAACAGACCCGGCATCGTGCGGCGCCGCTGCCTAGAATGGATGCTCCCGTTCGAAAAAGGCCGAAGCGTTGATCCCATGAAACGGATGGCAAGCCGCCTGGCTCTCTTCGTTGCCCTGGTTCTGTGGGGCGTCAATGTGGCGTGGGCGTCTGATATCGCCTGCCCGACCACGTTCCGGGGGCGCTGCGACGTATCGGCGCCGGCCGGCACGGCCTGCCAGGACACCGCGCGGATCCATCCGCACGGGCGGCAACTGATCTGCGAATACGCGATGCTGCACGAGAGCTACGAGGCGATCTACGCCGACCAGCAGCGCGGCCGCCATGCCGGTACGCTGAGCCGCGCCGAACTGGACGCCTGGCGCCGCAAGCGCGACGCGTGCACGACGGTGCGATGCCTGGACCAGTTGTTCGCCAGCTGGCACAGCGGCCGGCGCGGGCCGGCGCTGCGCGACGCGCCGGCCAGGCCGCCGACGCTGGCAGACACCCGCCCGGCGCCCCGGCGTGCGATGCCGGCGCCCCATCCCGCCACGGTCCACGGCGACGCGGTTGTCACGCCCGCTGTCGACACCGATGCCGACCTTGCGATGATCGACCTGGCCGCGTCGGCGTCCGACCCGGCGACGCCGAGTTTCGAGCCGGCCACGCTGTCGCTGCGCGATTCCCTGCCACCGCTGCCGCCGCGCGGGCCACGCCCCGACCGGCCGGGCCCGGCATCGGCTTTCACGTGGATGGCCTGGGTGCTGGTGCTGCTGGCGGGCGGCGGCGCGTTCTACTGGCTGGTCATCCGCAAGCAGGCGTCGCGCTATCTGGACGCCGCGTTCGCGTCGGCGGCCAGCGGCCTGTCGTGGCTCAAGACCCTGCCGATGCTGGCGTTCATCCTGACCGGCCTGGCGCTGCTCAATGGCGCGCTGCTGGTCTTCCTGCTGGGAGGATGGCGCCCACACGTGCCCGGAATCAATTAACCAGTCTGAGTTAGAGACACCCCGCAACGCCTCATTGACAATGCAACCAGACACGGCCGCCAGCAGGCGACCGGGGTGAAATCTTCGACAGCCGGAAAGCGTCCGGCGCGGGAAGTCTCGGATGCAGCAAGCTGGTGGCGGGCGTCGCCTGCCGGCCAACGAGCACGTACTGCGTGTCGTCTGGCCGTTTGTCCCCGTGGTGGTGGCGTTGGCGCTGTTCTGCATCGCCAGCGTCGACGTGCTATCGGCGGCGCGGGGCTTCGTGGCTGGCGAGAGCCTCTGGACCAAGGGCCAGAAGGCGGCCGTGCTGCACCTGCTGCGCTACGCCGAAACCCGGCGCGAGGCCGACTACCAGGCCTACCTGGCCGCCATCGCGGTGCCGCTGGGCGATCACCGCGCCCGCCTGGAACTCGAAAAACCCGACTATGACCGCGCCGTGGCCGTGCAGGGCCTGCTGACGGGCGGCAACCATCCCGACGACATTCCGGCCATGATCCGCCTCTATCGCTATTTCCGGCAGGTGCCGGAGATCGACGAGGCGATCTCGATCTGGACCACCGCCGACGCCGAAATCGCGCGCCTCGACGCGCTGGCGCGGCGCCTGCGCGCGCGCGTGAACGAGCCCGGCTGCGACGCCGCCTGCGTGGCGCCGCTGCAGCGCGATATCGCCGACATCGACGCGCTGCTCACGCCGATGGAGGAAGCGTTCTCGAACGCGCTGGGCAAGGCGTCGCGGCGGGTGCGGGTGCTGCTGATCTGGTGCGCGGGCGCGCTGCCGGCGCTGCTGCTGGTGTGCGGATACTGGCTGTCGACGCGGATGATGCGCCGCCAGCGGCTGCTGCAGCAGGCGCTGGCCGTCAGCGAGGAGCGGCTGCAGCTTGCCGTGGCGGGCAGTACCGACGGCCTCTGGGACTGGCATCCCCATCGCGGCGAGCTGTACTTCTCGCCGCGCTGCGCCGAAATGCTCGGCTACGCGCCCGACGAACTGCCGCACGCGCGCGAGACGCTGCTGGCGCTGATGCATCCCGACGACGTGCCGGAATTCGAGCGGCGGCTGGATGGCCATGTGCGCAAGGGCATGCCGTACGACGTGGAGATGCGGCTGCGCCGCAAGCACGGCGGCTACCTGTGGGTGCGGGCGCGGGGCCGCATGGTGCGCGGCGCCGTGGGCAAGGCCCGGCGCATGGCCGGATCGCTGAGCGACATTTCCGAGCGCAAGCGCTTCGAGGCGCAGTTGTTCGCCGAAAAGGAGCGCGCGCAGGTCACGCTGCACGCCATCGCCGACGCGGTCATCACGACCGACGTCTGGGGCCGGATCCAGTCGCTGAACCCCGTGGCCCAGACGATGACGGGCTGGACCGACGCCGAGGCCGCCGGCTGTTTCCTGCAGCAGGTCTGCCAGCTACACGACGAAGCCACGCAGGCGCCGGCCAACGACCTGGTGCCGCGCGCGCTGGCCGGCAACTGGCCCAGTCAGGTCGTCATGCTGCTGCGCCGGCGCGACGCGGCCGAGCAGGAGGCGACCACGGCGGTCAAGCTGTCGGTCGCACTGATCCGGGACAAGGCGGGGCAGGCCATCGGCATCGTCGTGGTGCTGCACGACGTCAGCCTGGAGCGGGCGCAGGCGGCGCAGCTTGCCTACCAGGCCAGCCATGACCCGCTGACCGGGCTGGTCAACCGGCTGGAATTCGAGCGGCGGCTCGATGCGGCAGTGTCGCGGGCGCAGCACGCGGGCAGCGTCCACACGCTGATGTACCTGGATCTGGACCAGTTCAAGGTGGTCAACGACACCTGCGGCCACGCGGCCGGCGACGAGCTGATCTGCCAGCTTGCCGATGTCATGCGCCAGCAACTGCGGCGCAGCGACACGCTGGCGCGCCTGGGCGGCGACGAATTCGCGGTACTGCTGGAGTATTGTGGCGCGGCCGACGGCGAGCGCGTGGCCGAGACGCTGCGCGCCGCCATCGCCGACTATCGCTACCGCTGCCGCGACCAGGCGTTCGCGGTGGGGGTCAGCATCGGCCTGGTAACAATCGACGAACGGACGGCCAGCCGCGAGGCGGCGCTGGGCGCGGCCGACACGGCCTGCTACCGCGCCAAGCGGGAAGGGCGCAACCGGGTGCGGGTGGGCTAGGGGGCGACGGGCGGCGGCGTGGCCGGGGCCGGCGGCGAGGGCACCAGCGGGTCGCGGAAGCCGGTGTCGAGGGTCACGGTGGAGCCGGACGTCGTCGGTACGACCACCACGCCGGGCTTGCGCGGCTGCGACGCCTTCCAGGTCTTGTATCCCCAGTAGCCGGCGCCGGCCAGCATGCCGACCTTCGACAGCTTCCAGGCGATGCGGCCGACCGGGGTGCGGCGCAGCAGCGGCAGGGCCAGCGTGATGGCCGTGCTCAGCACCGGGTAGTCGCGCGTGATGCCGAACAGCTTGAGCCAGCCGCCGGGCCGCGTCATGCGCGGCAGCCACGTGCCAAGGTTGGCCATGCGGCGGGCGCCGCCCCGGACCTGCCGCAACGCCTGCACGGCGTCGTAGCGTTCCAGCGCGGCACGGGTGATCAGCAGTTCCTTGCGCACCGCCAGCGGCAGGCGCACCTCGCGCGTGAAGCGGACCGGGCGGGGATGCTCGCTGCGCGGACGGCTGCTGTCGATCGAATCGTCTTCGGGCGTGGTCATTGGCGCAGCATCTCCCGGTCTTTGTCTAGCTCGGCCAGCGTGGATTCAAACAGCGGCGGGGCGGAGCGCACCTTGTGGCGCGCGACGAGCAGGCAGGCGGCGGCGCAGGCGACGTAGAACACCACGATCGCGCCAATGGCCTGCCAGCGGTAGGTTTCCCAGAACAGGATGGCGATCAGCAGCGTGAAGGTCATCAGCGCCATGCCGAAGAATACGAGGCCAAAGCAGGCGAGCAACGCCACCTTCATCAGCCGGGTACGCTCCTCGGCCAGCTCCACACTGGCCAGCTCCAGCCGTGTCTGCAGCATCGACACGATGGAACCACCGAGGTTGCGGAGGGAGTCCAGGAACTTGGGGGAGTGAGATTCGCTCATGCGGCTCCGGCGAAAAAGCGATGCGCCGGCATGGGCGGCATCTGCAAGGGAATGACGGCAGCGGGGAATGGGCCGCTGCCGTCGGTCTTCAACTTCATGCACCCGGCGCAGATGCGCAGCCGGGGCTGGTACAGCCAGTACGACGGGTACTGATACAACTGATCGTGCGACGTTGGCGGGTCGCGCCGCGCTGTCTTACTTGCGGTTCAGCAGCAGGCCAACCAGCAGGCCGACGCCGGCTGCCACGCCGACGGCACGCCACGGGTGGTCGTGCACATAATCGTCGGTAGCGCGCGCGGCCGCCTTGCTCTTGGTCACGACTGCGTCTTGCAAGTCCTGTGCCTTCTCTTTGGCCTGCTTCAGCAGCCCCATGCCGCGCTCGCGCAGTTCGGCGGCTTTCTCGCCGGTGGTCGAGGCCGCTTGCTTAAGCAGTTCTTCGGCGTCGGACAGAACGGTCTTGACATCGCTCATCAGTTTCTCCTGTTTGCGGGCGGTTGATTCAAGTGGGTGACATTTTGCCTTGCCCGCTCGGGCTTGTGGCATTTCTTGTCTTCCCCGTAGCATATGTGGCGGCCGGCCATCGTTTCAAGCTCGCCGGCGCGCCACCACGACGATGTCACGCAACGGGCCATCCAAAATCCCGGCGTTGATCCGCCCGGAGAGGGAGCCGCGGCCCGTTCACCGAAGTCTTTATGACTTCGAGTGATTTTGTAGTGACTTTATATTCGTTTGGGTTGGATGGCAATCCAAGTAGGCTGGTTCACCGGCTCTTACCTTTCCTTACTTCCGTAAAGTTTTTGGAGACTTCTCTCATGGCACTGCGTCTTGGCGATATCGCACCGGACTTCGAGCAAGAATCGAGCGAGGGTCGCATCCGCTTCCACGAATGGCTTGGCGATAGCTGGGGGGTGCTGTTCTCCCACCCCGCCGACTACACGCCGGTCTGCACCACCGAACTGGGCCTGACCGCCAAGCTGAAGGAAGAGTTCGGCAAGCGCAACGTCAAGGCGATCGCCCTGTCCGTGGACAGCGTGGAGTCGCACCAGGGCTGGATCCGCGACATCAACGAGACCCAGTCCACCACGGTCAATTTCCCGATCCTGGCCGACGGCGACCGCAAGGTGTCGGCGCTCTACGACATGATTCATCCGAATGCGAATGAGACGCTGACGGTGCGCTCGCTGTTCGTGATCGACCCGAAGAAGAAGGTCCGGCTGATCATTACCTATCCTGCAAGCACCGGTAGAAATTTCAACGAAATCTTGCGCGTCATCGATTCGCTGCAGCTCACCGACCACCACAGCGTGGCCACCCCGGGCAACTGGCAGGACGGCGACGACGTGGTCATCGTGCCGTCGCTGAAGGACGAGGAGGTGATCCGCCAGAAATTCCCGAAGGGGTACAAGGCGGTGCGTCCGTACCTGCGCCTGACGCCGCAGCCCAACAAGTAAGCGCGCACGAAAAAGCCGGGCGCGGGGTGTGTCGCCCCGGCCCGGCCCAGTACTGCGTGACCGATGTCGTAACACGGCGGGCAGCGCCCGTCGTCTCCTTGGTAGTGTGCTTTCCGCCCGGCCTTCCAGCCGGGCTTTTTCATGCGCCGGCGCGGCCGGTCAGAAGAACGCCTGCAGGCCGGTCTGGGCGCGGCCCAGGATCAGCGCGTGGATGTCGTGCGTGCCTTCGTAGGTGTTGACCACTTCCAGATTCACCACGTGGCGGATCACGCCGAATTCGTCCGAGATGCCGTTGCCGCCCAGCATGTCGCGCGCCACGCGGGCGATGTCCAGCGACTTGCCGCACGAGTTGCGCTTCATGATCGACGTGATTTCCACCGCGGCCGTGCCTTCGTCCTTCATGCGGCCCAGGCGCAGGCAGCCCTGCAGGCCCAGCGTGATCTCGGTCTGCATGTCGGCCAGCTTCTTCTGCACGAGCTGCGTCTGTGCCAGCGGGCGGCCGAACTGCTTGCGGTCCAGCGTGTACTGGCGGGCGGTATGCCAGCAGAACTCGGCGGCGCCCAGCGCGCCCCAGGCGATGCCGTAGCGGGCCGAATTCAGGCACGTGAACGGGCCCTTCAGGCCGCTCACGCCCGGCATCAGGTTTTCCTCGGGCACGAACACTTGGTCCATCACGATCTCGCCGGTGATCGACGTGCGCAGGCCCACCTTGCCGTGGATGGCCGGCGCGCTCAGGCCCTTCCAGCCCTTTTCCAGGATGAAGCCGCGGATGGCTTCCTTGCCGTCGTCGCCGGTCAGCTTGCCCCAGACGACGAAGACGTCGGCGATGGGCGAGTTCGTGATCCACATCTTGGCGCCGATCAGCTCGTAGCCGCCATCCACCTTCTTGGCGCGCGTGACCATCGAGCCCGGGTCCGAGCCGTGGTTGGGCTCGGTCAGGCCGAAGCAGCCGATCCATTCGCCGGTGGCCAGCTTGGGCAGGTACTTCTGCTTCTGGGCCTCGCTGCCGAATTCGTAGATGGGAACCATGACCAGCGACGACTGCACGCTCATCATCGAGCGGTAGCCCGAATCCACGCGCTCCACCTCGCGGGCGATCAGGCCGTAGCTCACGTAGTTCAGGCCCGGGCCGCCGTACTGCTCGGGGATGGTGGGGCCCAGCAGGCCCAGTTCGCCCATCTCGCGGAAGATCTCCACGTCGGTCTTCTCGTTGCGGAACGACTGCAGCACGCGCGGCATCAGTTTGTCCTGGCAATAGGCCGCGGCGGCGTCACGGATCATGCGCTCGTCATCGGTCAGTTGCTGGTCCAGCAGCAGCGGGTCGGCCCAGTGGAATTCGGCGTTGGCAGCCATGGAGGTCTCCTTCTTTGGATGGGGCGTAGAAGGCTGCGCGCCTTCTCGGGTCCGGTGAATCAAAAGTTTTGGTTCCGCATTGCGGAACCTTGTTCCGATGAGCTAGTATAGCCGAACCGGTTTTCGCTGCAACGGGGTGAAGCCGGACCGCCGCACGTTTGCGTTCGACAATCGACCATCCCTGGAGACCACCTTGGCCCCAACCGCCGCCGCTCCCGCCGCCGCCGCGCAGAAGGAGCGGGAAAGTGATCCGAACTTCGTCACCGCGCTGGCCCGGGGGCTGGAACTGCTGCGCTGCTTCCGGACCGGCGAGGCGATGCTGGGCAACCAGGACTTCGTACGCCGCACCGGCTTTCCGAAGGCGACGGTGAGCCGGCTGGCCGGCACGCTGGTGCAGCTTGGCTACCTGCGCTACGACGACAGCCTGGGCAAGTACGCGCTGGACGCCGGCGTGCTGGCGCTGGGGTTTTCGTACCTGGCGGCGTCCGACGTGGTGGCGCTGGCCCGGCCGCACATGCTGGCCTTCGCGCAGAGCTACGGCGTGTCGGTGTCGCTGGGCAAGCGCGAGCGGCTGGAAGTCATCTACATGGAATCGATCCGGAACGACGCGGGCGTGATGCTGGGCCTGGGCGTGGGCTCGCGGCTGTCGCTGGTGTCGAGTTCGATGGGGCGCGCCTACCTGGCCGCGCTGCCGGCCGCCCGGCGGGACCGCGTGCTGGCCGAGTTCGCCCAGGCGTATCCCGAGCAATGGAAGCAGCAGGAGGCGCCCACGCGCGCCGCGCTGGCGCAGGCCGAGCGGGACGGCTACGCCGCGTCGTTCCGCGACTGGCATCCGGCCATCCACGCCTGCGCGGTGGCATTCAAGCCGGTCGGGGAGAAGGACCTGCACCTGCTGAGCTGCAGTGCGTCGTACGGCGCGGTCGCCGAAGAAACGTTCCGCGAAACGCTGGCGCCGGCGCTGATGGCGCTGGGGGCCAGGCTGTCGGATCCGGCGGGGCGGTAGGGGCGGTAGGGGCGGTAGGGGCGGCTCTTCCGCTCTCCCGTGTGCGGGGGAGCGGCAGGGGTGCGGATTGCCGAGGGCTCGGCAAGCAGGGCCTCGACGCCCTCTCCCTCAACCCCACTCCCGCGGGCGGGAGAGGGGAACAGACAAGCGCTATCTTCGAAACGCTACGAATTCAAAGATCCGTTCGCAGCTTCCACAGCTCCGGGAACAGCACCACGTCCAGCATCCGGCGCAGGTAGCTGACGCCTTCGGTGCCGCCGGTGCCGCGCTTGAAGCCGATGACGCGCTCGACGGTGGTCACATGGCGGAAGCGCCATTGGCGGAACGCGTCCTCCAGGTCGACGAGCTTCTCGCCCAGTTCGTACAGTTCCCAGTGCGCCGACGGATTCCGATAGACCTCCAGCCACGCGGCCTCGACCGACGCGTTGTACTGCGTCGGCTGCGTCCAGTCACGCTCCACCACGTCCGGGTCGATCTGGAACCCGCGCCGCGCCATCAGCCGGATCGCCTCGTCGTACATCGACGGCGTGTGCAGCGCCGCCTCCACCAGCGCCAGGTGCTCGCCGCGATGGGCGTGCGGGCGCAGCATGGCGGCGTTCTTGTTGCCCAGAATGAACTCGATCTCGCGGTACTGGTACGACTGGAAGCCCGACGACGCGCCCAGGTACGGCCGCATCGCCGAGTACTCGGGCGGCGTCATCGTCGCCAGCACGTTCCACGCCTGCACGAGCTGGTCCATGATGCGCGACACCCGGGCCAGCATCTTGAACGCGGGGCGTAGCTGGTCGTTCCGCACCCCGTCGCGCGCGGCGCGCAGTTCGTGCAGCATCAGCTTCATCCACAGCTCGGTGGTCTGGTGCTGGACGATGAACAGCATCTCGTTGTGGTCCGGCGACAGCGGATGCTGGGCCGAGAGGATCTGGTCCAGCCCCAGGTAGTCGCCGTAGCTCATGTCGCGCGAGAAATCCATCTGCGCGCCGTGCCAGCGCTCGTCGCCACCGGCACCGTGCCCCATCGGGCATCCCTTGTTCTCGCTCATGTCGGGCTCCGCTCAGGTCACCGCCGTGCGCACGGTAAAGCGCGCGTCGCGATAGGTGCCGCTGTCCAGCACGTCGCGCAGGATCTCCACGGCGTCCCAGACCTCGGTAAAGCTCGTGTACAGCGGCGTGAAACCGAAGCGGGCGATGCCGGGCTCGCGGTAGTCGCCAATCACGCCGCGCTCGATCAGCGCCGCCACCAGCGCGTAGCCGTCCGGGTGCGAGAAGCTGACCTGGCTGCCGCGCCGGGCGTGCTCGCGCGGCGTGACCAGCGCCAGCGGGTGGGCCGCGCAGCGGGCTTCCACCAGTTCGATGAACAGGTCGGTCAGCTTGAGCGACTTCGCGCGCAGCGCGCGCATGCTGGTCTGCGCGAAGATGTCGAGCCCGCATTCCACCATCGCCAGCGACGCGATCGGCTGCGTGCCGCACAGGAAGCGGCCGATGCCGCGTGCCGGCTGGTACTGCGGCGACATCGCAAACGGGGCGCCGTGGCCCCACCAGCCCGACAGCGGCTGCCAGAACTGGTCGCGCAGGGCGGGCGCCACCCAGACGAACGCCGGCGAGCCGGGGCCGCCGTTCAGGTACTTGTAGGTGCAGCCGATGGCGTAGTCGGCGCGCGCGGCGGTCAGGTCCACGGGCACCGCGCCGGCCGAATGGGCCAGGTCCCAGACCGTCAGCGCGCCGCGGGCGTGGGCCAGTTCCGTCAGGCCGGCCATGTCGAGCATCTCGCCGGTCTTGTAGTTGACGTGCGTCAGCATCAGCACGGCGGTGTCCGGGCCCACGGCGGCGTCGATGGCGGCCGGGCTGTCCACGAGCCGCACCTCGTAGCCCTGTTGCAGCAGGTCAGCCAAGCCCTGGGCGATATAGAGGTCGGTCGGGAAGTTGCTGGCCTCGGACACGATCACGCGGCGCGACGGGTCGCGCTGCTGCTGCACGCGCAGCGCGGCGGCCAGCACCTTGAACAGGTTGATCGACGTCGTGTCGGTCACCACCACCTCGTCATGCCCGGCCCCGATCAGCGGCGCCAGCCGGTTGCCCAGCCGGCCCGGCAGGTCGAACCAGCCGGCCGTGTTCCAGCTTCGGATCAGGCCATCGCCCCATTCGGCGTTCACCAACTCGGCGGCGCGCGCGGCGGCGGCACGCGGGCGGGCGCCCAGCGAGTTGCCATCCAGGTAGATCACGCCCTCGGGCAGGGCAAATTGTTCGCGCAGTGCGCGGAGCGGGTCGTCCCGGTCCAGCGCCTGGCAGCGTTCGCGTGTCAGGTTGGTCATGCGTGGCAAATGTCGGTGAAATCGGAAGGGGTCAGAGTTCGCGCAGGATGGCCCGCACCGGGCTCGCGTCCAGCGTGGCCAGGCGCAGCGGCAGCGCGATCAGTTCGTAGTCGCCGGCCGGCACGTCGTCCAGCACGATACCTTCGAGGATGGCTAGCCGGTGGTCGCGCACGGCGTGGTGGGCGTCCATGGTCTTGGAGGTCTCGGGGTCCAGCGACGGCGTGTCGATGCCGATCAGCCGCACGCCATGGCGGGCCAGCAGCGCGATGGTCTCGGGCGCCACGGCGCAGAAATCCGCATCCCAGGCGCCCTGCGGCACGGCGCGATAGGTGCGCAGCAGCACGCGCGGCGGCACGCCGGCCAGCGACGCCTCCACGTGGTGGGGCGCCACCACCGGCGCCGCGCCGATGCAATGGATCACGCGGCACGGGCCCAGGTAGGCGTCCAGCGGCACGTCGCCAATCGGCGCGCCATCGGCGGCGTAGTGGAGCGGCGCATCGGCATGGGCGCCCGTGTGCGGCGACATCGTGATGCGGCCGACGTTGACCGGGCAGTGCTCGTCAAGCTGCCAGGCGGGTTCGTGGCGGAACGGCGTGTCGCCGGGCCAGACCGGCGTGGCGTTCGAAACGGGCGGGCTGATGTCCCAGATCCGGCGGGAAGGCATTGGGGCGGTCGACATGATGGAAGCGGGTCTCCGGAGGCGCGTTTCTGCGGACGCGGTGCGTGCCGGAATCATAGTCAAATCCGCCGGAAAGAGGCTTGCGAAATGGGCCGTCCACCGGGCTGGCTTTCGCATAAAATGCGAAGGAGACAAGCTAAAACCGTGGAATCTGCGACATGACCCTCGATCCGATCGATTTGCGCATTCTCGCCGCGCTGCAGGAGAACGGCCGCATCAGCAACCAGGACCTTGCCGATAAAGTGGCGTTATCGCCATCGGCATGCCTGCGGCGGGTGCGGTTGCTGGAAGAGGGCGGGGTGATCGGCGGCTACCGGGCGTGGTTTGACGCCGAGCAACTGGGGCTGGAGATCGAGGCGATCGTGCAGGTGTCGATGCGGCACGACGTGGAGGGCTGGCACGACACGTTCAATGCCGTGGTGCAGACCTGGCCCGAGGTGCTGACTGCCTATGTGATTACCGGCGACAGCAACTACATCCTGCGGGTGCAGGCGCGCAACCTGAAGCACTACTCCGATTTCATCGTGAACCGGCTGTATCGCACGCCGGGCGTGATGGATATCCGCTCGAACATCGTGCTGCAGCGGATCAAGACGGGCGGATCGCCGCTGGCGATCCTGAAGGAGCCGGGCCAGCCGGCGGCGTGACGCTAGCGGTCGAGCGGGCAGAGCGTGGAAAACTGCGCGCCCTGGAACACCAGCGGCTGCCCGCCGGCGTCGAGGATGCCGCAGCGCTCCACCTCGCCGACGAAGATCACGTGGTCGCCTTCGTCGTACCGGCTGCGGTTGTGGCATTCGAACCAGGCCAGCGCGTTGGCCAGGATCGGCAGCCCGGTTTCGGACAACTGGTAGTCCACACCGGCAAAGCGGTCGCCCTTGAGTGTGGCAAAGCGCTGGCACAGGTCCATTTGTGATGCGGCCAGCACGTTGATGATGTAGTGCGAGCCATCGCGGAACATCGGCAGGCTGTTGGCACGATGGGCCATGCTCCACAGCACCAGCGGCGGGTCCAGCGACACCGAGTTGAACGAACTGGCGGTGATGCCGACGAACGGCGCGCCATTGGCATACGGATGGCCGGCGGCGCGCGTGGTGATAACCGTCACACCTGTGGCGAACTGCGACAGCGCGCGCTTGAAATGCTGGCTGTCAAAATCGGGGGCGGTGGCCTTGCGGTTCCCGGTGTCGGGGTCCTCGGCCTCTGGCATGCCCATCTCTCGGGCTCCACACAAATCCATGATCTTCATATCGGGACGGCCGGCGCGCGTGCAACACGTCCAACCTATTCCTCGCGGTGCGTAATTTCGGTGGCCTGCCCCACACAGGGGCACGGCCGCCGATGGGCCGATTGTAACGGACTCAGGACATTGGTTCCGAAGTGACGTCCGCGCGACCCTGCCCCCGGTGGTGTCATGCGGGGCGCGCGGCGGCCGCCGGCATTGCGTGTGATGCCGGCGCTTCCAGCCGGTCGGCGATGGCCGACGCCAGCCGGGCGATGCTGTGCGGCGCGCAGCCTTCGGCGTTGTTGCTGACGATCACGTAGGCCGGCTGGCCCGTGCGCAGCGTGCGGACCACCACGTCGGCGATGGCGTCGCGCGTGGCGTCGTCGGGGTCCACGAGCTTGTCGAACGGCATGTACGCGCGCTCGGCCATCGCATACGAGCGGCCTTCGCGCAGCATCCAGCGCAGCACCAGCGGGCCCGGCGCGCCGTCGTCCATGAGCGCCTGGGCGTGGGCCTGGCGCGGCACGGCCGGCAGGCGGTCGCGCGCGGCCAGGCAGAAGCGCACGCCACGGTCGCGCAGCAGGCGGATGTAGCGCGGCGTCAGCAGCGCCGGGTCGCGCATCTCCACGGCGTAGCAGGCGTGCGGCGTGAGCGTCGGGTCCAGCGGCGGCAGCGCGGCCAGGAAGGCGTCGAGCCGCGCCAGGAACGCCGGGCCGTCGTCGGCCACGCTCTGCAACGGCGAGAGCTGGAACAGCAGCGGCCCGCAGCGCTGGCCGAGCCCGCCCGTGGCCGGCACGATGAAATCGCGGATGGCGATCTCGGCGTCCAGGAACGCCGCGTTGACCAGCCGCCCGGCGCCATCGGGCCCGCGCAGCCAGGCATCGCAGACGCTGGCCGGCGCCTTGACCAGAAAGCGGAAGCCCTCGGGCACCTGGGCCGCGTAGTTCATGTAGTCGGTCAGCGGGATCGGCCCGTAGAAGCCGCGGTCGATGCCGGCCATGCGCAGCAGCGGGTGCTGGCCGCACGCGCGCAGCCCCTTGCGCGACAGCAGGCTCTCGGTGTACTGGCCGTCGTAGACCAGCCCGTGCCAGCCCGGATACGACCACGACGACGTGCCGAAGTACAGGTTTGGCGGCAGCCGCCGGGCCAGCGCGGTCAGCGCGGCGTCGGGCGTCCATGGCTGGACGGCCTTGCCGGCGGGGGGCTTCTTGTCGGAAGGGGCCGCGCGCGGCGGCCCGGGAGGCGTGTCCGGCGACGCCAGCGCATCGCCGAACAGGTCGAGGTTGTCAGTCAAGCGTCAGGCGTCAGGCGTCGTTACCGATCGGAGAGGCGTAAATATAGCGCCGCGAGACCGGGAACGTGTCGGCGGCACGGTCCGCCTTCTGGCACACCACCTGGTGCAGCGACATGATGCTGTGGAGGAACGCATGCTCGCAGCCGGCCAGGTAGATACGCCAGATCCGGTACTTCTTCTCGCCCACCATGGCGCGGATCTTGTCGGCGTTGACCTCGAAGTTGTCGGCCCAGTGGCGCAGCGTCTGCGCGTAGTGGCGGCGCATCAGCTCCACGTCGAACGCTTCCAGCCCGGCCTTCGCCATCGTATGCAGGACCATGCTGATGTGCGGCAGCTCGCCCTGCGGGAACACGTAGCGGTCCATGAAGCCCGAGCCGTCCAGCGGCACCGCGCCGCTGTCGGGGTCGGTGGCGGTGATGCCGTGGTTCATCGCCACGCCGTCGTCCTTGAGCAGGTCGCGGATCCGGCCGAAGTAGCCAACCAGGTTGGCCTTGCCCACGTGCTCGAACATGCCGACGCTCGTGATGCGGTCGAACTGGCCCTGGATGTCGCGGTAGTCCTGCAGCCGGATCTCGATGCGGTCCTGCAGCCCGGCGGCCCGCACGCGCTCGGTGGCCAGGTCGAACTGGTTCTGGGACAGCGTGATGCCCACGCACTGCGCGCCGAACTTCTGCGCGGCGCGGATCACCAGCGCGCCCCAGCCGCAGCCGATGTCCAGCAGAGTCTGGCCCGGCTGCACGCGGATCTTGGTCAGGATGTGGTCGATCTTCTTGAGCTGCGCGGTGGCCAGGTCTTCGTTGCCGTGCTCGAAGTACGCGCACGAGTAGACCATGCGCGGGTCCAGCCAGAGCGCGTAGAACGCGTTCGAGACGTCGTAGTGGTACTGGATCGACGCCTTGTCCTCGGCCTTGCTGTGCGTGAAGTGCTGGGCCACCTTGGCCAGTGCGCCACCGGCGCTGCGCGCGGCGGCCGACGACAGCCCGTATCCCACCTTGATGATGTCCGCCAGCCGGCCGTCGAGGTCGATCTTTTCCTGGACGTAGGCCTCGCCAAGGTTATCGAGGCTCGGCGCAAGCAGCATCGGCAGCGCGGAGGCTTCACGCACCGTCAGCGTGACGTCGGGCTTGTCGAAGTTGCCGAGCTGGTATTCGGTGCCGTTCCAGAGCCGGAGCCTGACCGGCAGGTTGGCGTGCTCGCGGACATCGGAGATCCAGCTATCGAGCTGCTTGTCGATGGCTTGCTTGAAGAACATGCGGCTTTCTCCCGATTGGTTGGTGATCCCTCTCGAAAAAATGCCCCATGGTCGGCTGCGCAAGACTGCGTGGTGAACGCAGCCCGGCCTTGGGGGCGCACCGATGCATGGCCGGTGCGGCGACGCAAGAACTTTACGCCAAAAAACAGGATTGTGCAGTGCAGGCCGCCGCGGCCGCGGTACCTGTCGGCACATGCAGACATTGACCACGCAGCGCCGTCCGGCGCCGCGTCATCGCCTGTTTCAATCAGGGCGACAGCCGCACGATCTGCCAGCCGCCATCGGCCTGTTGCCGGAACGCGATGCGGTCATGCAGGCGCGACGGGCGGCCCTGCCAGAATTCGATCCAGGTCGGCCGCAGCCGGTAGCCGCCCCAGTGCGGGGGGCGCGGCGGGTTGTCGCCGAACTTGTTGCGGAAGTCGGCCTCGCGGGCTTCCAGCACGTCGCGGCCGGCCACCTCGCGGCTTTGTTCGGACGCCCACGCACCCAGGCGCGATCCGAGCGGCCGCGACGCGTAGTAGGCATCGCTCTCGGCATCGGCCACCTTCTCGACCACGCCTTCCACGCGCACCTGGCGCTCCAGCTGGACCCAGTGGAACAGCAGCGCGGCGCGCGGGTTGGCTTCCAGGTCCAGGCCCTTGCGGCTCTCGTAGTTGGTGAAGAACGTGAAGCCGTTGGCGTCCATGCCCTTGAGCAGCACGATGCGGGCGGACGGCTGCCCGTCGGCGCCGACCGTGGCCAGCGTCATCGCGTTGGGTTCGGGCAGCTTGGCCTGCAGCGCCTCGTCGAACCAGTGCTGGAACTGGCGGATGGGGTCATGGGCCACGTCGGTTTCGGAAAGCGCGCTCAGCATGTAGTTGCGGCGCAGGTCGGCGAGCTGGGTCATATCGCATGTCGAAGAGTCGGTCCGCCTGTCGGGGCACGCGGACGAGGATGCTTCGAGTATAGCCAATGCGCCGGACACCGCATTTGCGCCATGGCAAGCGGCATCGCCGTTTTACTAGATTTGCCGGGTGGCTACGGCTGGGTCGGGGCCGGCGCCGGCAGCTTGCGGGTCTGGCGGCGCGAGTAGTAGTTGGCCATGCCCATGGCGCCGGCCATCGACAGGAAGATCGGCAGCATGCCCAGCGCGGTGCCGACCACGCCGAACGTGAGCGGCCACACCACCTGGCTCGTGTTGAGCACGGCCGATCGCAGCCCCAGCGCCTCGCCGGCGCGGCCGGACGGCGACGCGGTATGGAGGATGTTCATCACGTTGGGCTGGGCGCTGCCCAGCGCCAGCCCCAGCACGAACGCCAGCGCGCACATCAGCCAGAAATGCGACACGAACGGGTAGACCAGGTAGGCCAGCGCGCCCACCAGCAGGGCCAGCCGGATGATCCGCCATTCCGAGAAGCGGCGCGACACCATCGGCATGGCCACGCGAATGGCCAGCGTGGCAATGGAAAACGCGCCGAGCACCCAGCCGATCATCGACGGCGACAGCCCGATGCGCGTGCCCTGGATGGGGATCAGGAACGCGTGCAGGTCCCACGCGGCCGACAGCACCGCGCTGGCCACGAACACCGCGCGCAGCTCCGGATGCTGGAGCAGGTCCAGCGTGGAATGGCGCGAGCCGTCCTCGATGGCGAGGCGGCCCGCGTTGCCGCCCGTGGCCGGCAGGCGCGGCCGCACGTACTGCAGCCCGGCCTGGCCCAGCAGCGCCACGCCCACCAGGATGCAGAACGCCGTGCGAAAGCCCGCGTGCTCGATCGTGTAACCCATGGCCACCGGCCCCAGCGTGCCCGAGATCGACAGGCCCAGCGCGTGCCACGTGTAGTTGCGCAGCCGCGTCTCGTTGGTCGATACCTGGCCGATCAGCAACTGCATGGCCACCTGCACGAGCATGAAGCCCACGCCGATCAGCGCGCAGGCCGCGTAGAGCGACGCAATGTCGTGCCACACCGCCGGCAGCAGCGTGCCGGCCACCACCATCAGCGACCCCGCCGTCATCGGCAGCCGCGGCCCGATCTCGTCGATGCGCTTGCCCGCGCGGATCGCCAGGAACATCGGCAGCAGCGCGTAGAGCGACATCAGGATGCCCAGCGTGACGGTGGACGCCTTGAGCGAGATGGCAAATAGGGAAACGACGACGCGACTGGCGTTGAACGCCACGTGATTGCACACCGTCAACGCGATCAGCCAGCTGATCGGGGGGACGGCGGCGTGAGGCAACGTCATGGCAGGGGCGGGGCAGGAGGGTGGTTCGCGCCGCCGGCAAGGGTCTCCGATCCAGCGACAAGATGCGCGAAAAAGAAAATCAGTGCGGCCGGGGCCGCACCTGACAAGACACCGGTGGCCGGACTGGAACCCGGCAACGGTGGCGTTGCACGTCGCTGTTCATTAATTACTTGCTTAATCAACGACCCGCCGATTATGCGACTGGCCGCGGCCGCGCACAACACCGGTGAAGCCGGGCGTGCCAAATCCGCAACACCTCGCGGCGGGGGCCGGCGAAGCGTTGCGGATCAACGGGGGAGGGGACGGGCGCGCGGTCAGCCGCCCTGGTAGAGCTGCCGGTCGTTGGCCGGACGGTTCTGCTGCACGTTCGGCGCGGGGATGCGCGGCTTGGTGGGCTCCGGTGCCGGCTCGCCACGGGCCGCGTCGGACTTGGTCGGCGACTCGGGAATCGCCGGGCCGGCCTGCTGCTGTCCCTTGCCGGCCGACGGACCCGTGTAGGTCTTGCCCGGCGGCGGCGCGGTGGGCCGCTTCTTGAGTTCCGCCAGCAGCTTGCCGCAGTTGGATTCCTCGCCGCCCGAGATGTCGAGCAGCGGCACCACCATCGCCACAGGCGCGGTCAGCGCCAGCGCCAGCGCGCCGCCGGCCCGCAGCGCCAGGATGGCGATGTTCGGGCTGACCGACGGGTCCTTGAACGTGCCGCCCACGTACAGCGGCGAGCGCAGCGAGATGATCCGCAGCCCCTTGGAGTCGGGGTGGATCGTCAGCGCCAGCCGCTCGTCCTTGAAGTCGACGGCGCCCTCGGTGTTGATCACGGCGTCCTGCGTGTCCAGCACGAAGGTCTGGGCCCGCGCGATGCCGTTCTGGAAGCCGAACGCCGCCACGCCGCAGTTGATCTGCACCGGTTTGTCGCCGAACAGCTTCGACACCACCACGCTGCCCACGTTGAGCCCGATGGCTTCGAGGATGAACTTGCTGACCGTGCCGTTTTCCACCAGCAGCCGGGCCTCGCCGTTGGACGACCCGAGGATCTGCGCCACCGAGTTGCCGGTGGCCGACAGCTTGGCGCTGCCGTTGATCTCGCCCACGCTGGCCCGGGCGCTGTCCGCCTTCGGAAACAGCTGCTTGATCTTCAGGTGCCGCGCGGTCATGTCGATCATCGCGCCCATCGGCTCGCGCTTGCCGTCCAGCCGGATCGTCGACACCAGGTTGCCGCCGGCCACGCCGAAGTTCAGCGGATCGAGCAGCAGCACGCCGTCGGTCAGCTTCAGGTGGGTGGTCAGGTCCGTGATCGGCAGGTCTTCGTCGCGCACGATGCGCTTGCCGGTGAACTTCACGTCGGCGTCGATCTCGTCCCAGCGCTCGGTGCGGAACGGCGCCACGGGCAGCGCCTTGTTGGGCGGCTGCTTGACCGGGCTGTCCTTGGCCGCCTCGCCCGGCTTGGCGCCGCCGCCGATCAGCGGCGCCAGGTCGGCGAACAGCAATTGCTTCGATACCAGCTCGCCCGACAGCAGCGGCCGGGGCGAACGCTGCGCGAACGTCAGCGTGCCGCCGATGTCGCTGCCGCCCACCTTGCCGGTGAAGTTGCGATAGGTGTACGTCGACGCGCCCTTGTTCAGCGTGGCCACCAGCCGGCCGCGCGTTTCATACGGCGGCGTGGACGGCAGCACGATGCCGGTCAGCTTGTAGAGCGACGCCATGCTGTCGCCGGACAGCGCCAGGTTCACGTCCAGCGCGCCCAGGTGGGCCGGATTGGTCACGGTGCCTTCGATGGTCGCCCGCGTGGCGCCCACGCGCACGTCGGCCTGGATGGGGTAGGGCGTGTTGGTGTCGCGCAGGCTCAGCACCGTGCCGGCCTTGCCGGTGGCGTTGATCGTGGCCTGGTTGTAGTGGCCCACCGCCTTCCAGCGCAGCCCGTAGCGGTCGTCGTTGCCGGTCTTGTTGTCGCGCGCCCGGGCGTCCGGGGCGGATGCGGCGGATGCGGCCGCCGCCTGCGACGCTGCCACGGCCGAGGCGTCGGACGGCATCAGCGCGCCGTCGCGCGCCTTGTCGTAGATGCCCTTGTCGCCGATGGTGTCCAGCGTGGCCTGCAGGTCGATCTTCTCGGCGGCGTCCTTGAGCGCCAGGTTGCCGCGCTGCAGCACCACCTCGCCCACGTCCAGGTGCCATTTCGACTTGCCGGAATCGGTCTCCTTGCGCGTGTCGAACGTCCAGTTGTTGCGCTTGTCGGCCAGCCGCTCCAGCCACACGGCCGGGCTGTCGACGACGATGGTCGGCACGTTGATCTCGTGCGCCAGCAGCGGCAGCGGGCGCAGGATGAAGATCAGCTCGCGGATGGTGCCCATGTTGGGCGCCTCTGCCCAGTCCGGGTTGCCGATCGTGATGTCCTTGCCCGACAGCCGCGGCCACGGCACCAGCGTGCGCCAGCCGGTCTCGCCCTGCGGGCGTTTCCAGGTGACGCTGAGGTCGCCGTTGATCGCGAACGGGCGGCCGATGGACTCCGACACCTTGTCGTTGAGCCACGGCTTGAGCCGGTTCCAGTCGAAGGTCAGGATGACGATGACGACGAGCGTGATCAGCGCCAGGGGCGCGAACACACTCCAGAAGACGATTTTCTGTCGACGCGAGGCGGGCATAAGGGGCGGGCTCCTGTGGGCGGCCATGCGGCGGATGAACCACTGCTCGTTTCATTGTAGAAACCGGCCCGGCGTGCGGTTGTCGGCCTCCCGCTGACATTGCGGTCGCCCGGAACCCTATTTTTGGCGCGGCGAGGCCGGGAACGATACCGGCCGCTGACATAGAATGCCGGCAGATTTTCAGAGATCGACGATGACCACCGCTTCCACGCCCCCGGCGGAGCAGGACCTGCCCGCGCCCCTGACCCACGAAAGCCCCGCCGACGACGACTACCACCGCCGCTTTGCGGGCGTGGCGCGGCTGTATGGCGCCGACGGGCTGGCTCGGCTGGAGACGGCCAGCGTGTGCGTGATCGGCATCGGCGGCGTGGGCAGCTGGGCCGCCGAGGCGCTGGCCCGCAACGCGGTGGGCCGGCTGACGCTGATCGATCTGGATCACATCGCGCCGTCGAACACGAACCGCCAGATCCACGCGCTGGGCGATGCCTACGGCCGGGCCAAGGTCGACGCCATGGCCGAGCGGATCGTGGCGATCAACCCGCGCTGCCGCGTGACGCCGGTGGACGACTTTGTCACCGAGGACAACGTGGCCGCGCTGCTGGGCGGCTTCGACTACGTGATCGACGCCATCGACGCGGTCAAGGTCAAGACGGCCATCCTGGGCTGGGCGCGGCGCGAGGGCGCGCGGGTCATCACGTGCGGCGGGGCGGGCGGCCAGCTCGACCCCACCCGCGTGCGCATCGACGACCTGGCCCGCACGATCCAGGACCCGCTGCTCGCCAAGGTGCGCGGCAACCTGCGCCGCCAGTGGGGCTTTCCGCGCGATCCGAAGAAGAAGTTCGGCATCCAGGCCGTGTATTCCGACGAGCCGCTGCAGTATCCCGAGCCCGCGCAGCAGGCGTGCGAGATCGACGAGGTGCCGCCCGCGCCGGTGCGCGGCCCGCAGGGGCTGGCGTGCGCCGGGTTTGGCTCGTCGGTGGCGGTGACGGCGGTGTTCGGCTTCGTGGCGGCGTCGGCCGTCATCGGCGCGCTGGCCGCGGGCTGACGCTCAGGCGGCCAGCGTGCGCAGCAGGCCGTCGATGGCGGCGGCGTCGGGCGCCAGGTTGTCGAAGAAGATCAGCTCGGGATAGTCGGCCGGGTCCGGCGCGAAGCGGCGCTGGCGGTACGCGTCCCAGTGCGCCAGCTTGTAGGCATCGTTGGGATTGCCGCGCGCGATGATCCGCGCGTGGGCGGCGTCCTCGGGCAGGTGGACCCAGACGATCCGTGTCTCGGTGCCGGGCGGCACGTGCAGCCACTGCGGGTCGGTCAGCAGGTGGGCGCGGATCTCGCGCGACAGCGGCCCGATCACGATCACGCTGATGCCGAGCGTCAGGTTCTCGCGCGCGGTATCGAGCAGGCCCTCGTATTCGGGGTCGCGCAGGTTGTCCAGGTAGGCCGGACTGTCGCGGTCGTTGGCGTCGCCCGTGATGGCCCGCATGGCCGCCGCGCTGTAGCGGCCGTAGAGCGTGTCCTTGTCGAGCAGGCAGAACGGCTCGCCGGTGGCCTGCATCAGCGGCGCGATCAGCCGGTGTGCCAGCGTGGTCTTGCCGGTGCCGGCGTGACCGCAGAAGAAGATCAGTCGGGGCATGTCTGGGGCGGGGCGGGGTTGCGTCAGCGGCGTGAACCCCGAGCATAACCGTTGTTTGCGGAAAATCAGATCGGCAGGCCGTGAAATCGGTATCCTTGCCGCTTATCTCAAAGACAAAGTCCCGATTCCATGTCTGCAGAACAGAATCCCTACGCCGGGCTTTCCGCCGAAGGCCTGCCCGAGGCGCTGCGGCTAGGCGAGCCCGTGACCGACGCCACGCACGCGGAATTCCTGCAGTTGCTCGATGCGGTCGCCAAGGCCGACGACGCCGGCTTCCTGGCCGCCTACGACGCCTGGATCGACCACACCCGGCACCATTTCGGCCAGGAAGAGCAGTGGATGGAGGCGATGCAGTTCGGGCCGCGCTTCTGCCACACGAACGAGCACAACGGGGTGTTGCAGGTGGTGCAGGCCGTGCGCGACAAGATCGCGCAGGAAATGGAGGACCCGGAAGGGCCGGGCAAGGGCGGGCTGTCGCTGGGGCGCCGCCTGGTGGACGAGCTGTCAGGCTGGTTCGACAACCACGTCAAGTCGATGGACGCGATGATGGTCGAGCATATGAAGGCCAACGGCTTCCTGCTGGTGGAGGCGCCGGCGGCCTAGCCGGCGACCCTCCCAACACCGCGCCGCGTCAGTTCAGCGTCGTGCTGAGCTGGCGGCGCCACTTCGACACCACTTCTGGCGAATCGGCCATCAGGTCGAAGACCGACAGCATCGTCTTGCGGCCGATGTCGTCCTCGAAGCCGCGGTCGCGGCGCACGATTTCCATCAACTGTTCCAACGCCGGCTGATACTCGCGCCGCGCGATCAGCACTTTCGCCAGGTCCAGCCGGGCGGCCAGGTTGGCCGGATCGGCCTGGACCTGCGCCTTTAGCTCGGCGCCGTCCGGCAGGTCGTCGAGCCCCTTCATCGCATCGAGCCGGGTCTTGATCGCCGCGTAGCCATCCTCCTGCGGCGCACGCGCGGTCAGACGGCCGAATTCGGCGTCGGCGGCGTCGATGGCGTTGTCGTCGAGCAGGAAGCTGATGTAGGCCAGCCGGTTCGCGTCGTTCTCGGGCTCGTGGGCCAGCGACGCCTGCCAGGCGGCCCTGGCGCCCTCGCGGTCGCCCGCTTCGGCCAGCGCCTGGGCGCTCTGCACGGCTAGCTCGCCGTCGGTGGGCTGGAGCGTGTCGATGAACTCGCGCAACTGCGATTCGGGCAGCACACCGACAAACTGGTTGACCGCCTGCCCCTCGGCAAACGCCACCACGTGGGGGATGCTGCGCACGCCAAAGTGCGCGGCAAGCTGCTGGTTCTCGTCGACGTTGACCTTGACGAGCTTCCAGGTGCCGCCGGCCTCGGCTTCCAGCTTTTCCAGCATCGGCCCCAGCGTGCGGCACGGGCCGCACCACGGCGCCCAGAAATCGACCAGCACGGGCACGGGGCTGTTGATGACTTCGGCTTCAAAGTTCTGCAGGGTGACGTCGCTCATGTTCTGCACCTTGGAATGTGAGAGCCGCACCAGCGGCCGAATGTCCCTATTGTGAGGGCGGAGCCCCAAATTGCAACCGGCGGCTGTCCGGCACCCCCGGCGCGATGGGCGGGAAAACCTCCGGTTGAAAATAGAACGGTCGTTCAGTTATATTGCTTGACCACTACGCGGGGCCCACCCTGCGAACACCCGCCTTCCGAAAAAACTGGTCCTCGAAGACCGTCCGCAGGAGACATCATGACCACCACGCCCGCCCGCCCGCACTTCCAGTTCTGGCCGAAGCGCGTGCCGACCGAGATCGTGCTGCCCGAGACCTCGCTCTGGTACAACCTCGAAGTCTCGGCGCGCCGCTACGCGGACAAGGCCGCGATCCGCTATTTCGGCAACGCCATCACGTTCCGCGCGCTGCAGGACCAGGCCACCGCGCTGGCGGGCTGGCTGCAGCAGTCGGCCGGCGTGAAGAAGGGCGACCGCGTGCTGCTGTACATGCAGAACTGCCCGCAGTTCATCATCAGCTACTACGCCATCCTGCGCGCGGACGCCGTGGTCGTGCCGGTCAATCCGATGAACCGGGCCGAGGAATTCAAGCACTACGTGACCGACGCCCAGGCGCGCGTGGCGATCTGCACGGCAGACCTGGCGGCCGGCGTGATGCAGGCCGACGCCGAGATCCCGGCCGACCAGCGGCTCCAGCACCTGCTGGTCACGCAGTACGCCGACGCGCTGCCCGCCACGTACGAATTCCCCGAGGACGCCCCGCCCGCATGGCTGGCCGCCGAGCATCCGCTGCCGGCCGGCGCCACGCCGTGGGCGCAGGCGCTGGGCGCCGGCCAGCAGCCGGGCCCGCATACGGCCGGGCCCGACGACATGGCCGTGATGCCGTACACGTCGGGCACCACGGGCTTTCCCAAGGGCTGCATCCACACGCACCGCTCGGTCATGCACAACGTGATCGGCGGCGCCACGTGGTCCGGCAGCGGCGCGGAATCGGTGATCCTGTCGGTGCTGCCGCTGTTCCACGTGACCGGCATGCAGTACGGCATGAACGGCCCGATCTACACCGGCGCCACCGTGGTCATGCTGCCGCGCTGGGACCGCGAGGTGGCCGGCCGGCTGATCTCGCGCTACCAGGTCACGCACTGGACCAACATCCCGACCATGGTGATCGACTTCCTGGGCAGCCCGAACCTGGCCAGCTTCGACGTCAGCAGCCTGCGCTACATCGGCGGCGGCGGCGCGGCCATGCCGCAGGCCGTGGCCGAGCGGCTGAAGACGCAGTTCGGCCTGAGCTACCTGGAAGGCTATGGCCTGTCCGAGACCATGGCGCCGACGCACAGCAACCCGTCGGACCGCGCCAAGCTGCAATGCCTGGGCGTGCCGACGTTCAACACCGACGCCCGCGTGGTAGACCCGGTCACGCTGCAGGAACTGCCGCCGAACGAGGTGGGCGAGATCATCGTGCGCGGCCCGCAGGTGTTCAAGGGCTACTGGGGCAAGCCCGACGCCACGCGCGACGCATTTATCGAGTTCGAGGGCCGGACGTACTTCCGCACCGGCGACCTGGGCCGCATGGACGAAGAAGGCTACTACTTCATCACCGACCGCCTGAAGCGGATGATCAACGCGTCGGGCTTCAAGGTCTGGCCGGCCGAGGTGGAAAACCTGCTGTACAAGCACCCGGCCGTGCAGGAAGCGTGCATCATCGGCACCCGCGACCCGTACCGCGGCGAAACGGTCAAGGCCGTGGTGGTGCTGCGCGCCGACGCCAAGGGCAAGACCACGCCCGAGGACATCATCGAATGGGCCAAGGAAAACATGGCCGCCTACAAGTACCCGCGCGTGGTGGAATTCGTCGACGCCCTGCCGAAGTCGGGCACGGGCAAGGTGATGTGGCGACAGTTGCAGGAAACCGAGAACGCGCGGCAGACGCCGGCAGCGGCGTGAGGTAGCGGGCGAGGCGTTCGCTGTATTTCTCCCGCCCCTGCCTTGCGGGAGCGGGGTCGGGGATGGGGGCGTTGAGGTTCCAGATGCGACATGTCGCGGCAGAACCGCCTTGCCCCACCCCCAACAGCCAACACCCTCCCTGAATCAATGCCCCCGGGCCCGCATCAGCGCCTTCACCATCGTCTTGTAGCCGCGCTCGCGGGCGTGGCGTGAGGGGGTGATGCCTTCGCGGTCGGCCAGGTTGGCGTCGGCGCCGGCGTCCAGCAGCAGTTGCACCACTTCCTCGTAGCGCGTGCTGCCGTCGCCCAGGATGATGGCTTCCAGCAGCGCCGTCCAGCCGAGCTGGTTGACGCGGTCGACCGGTACGCCGGCCTTCAGCAGCAGCTTCACCACTTCCACGTTGCCATGCTGGCTGGCCGCGATCAGCGCGGTGCCGTCGTAGCGGTCGGTGCTGCGGACGTCGGCGCCGTGCGACAGCGACAGCCGCACGATGTCGAGCTGGTTGGTGGCCGAAGCCAGCAGAAACGCGCTGTTCGATTCCCCATCCTTCTGGTTCACGTCGGCGCCGGCCATGATCAGCGCGCGCGCCACGTCGCCGCGGCGGTTGTAGACGGCGGCCACCAGCGCCGAGCGGCCGCGTTCGTCCACGGCCGACAGCGACGCGCCGGCCCGCAGCAGCCGGTTCACGAGATCGAGGTCGCCGATGCTGGCCGCTGTCACCAGGTTGCGATCCAGCGCGGTCATGCCTTCGCCGCGCGATGGCGGGCTGGCCGGCAGCGGGCGCGGCATCGGCGCGGGCGCCGAGGCATCGCGCATGCCGCCCAGCGATCGCGCCAGCGTCTGGCCGCCCTGGCCCGCCAGCAGCCCGCCCGCCATCAGCAATCCCATCAACCCGAGCATTTCGGCAAGTGCCTGGCGGCGGTGGCGGGTCTGGGAGGGCGTCATGATGATCGGCGTTGGGCTGCGGTCAGACGGTTTCGTGTGGATGGACGGTGGCGGCCACGGCGTCGTCCGGGCGCGTTGCCGCGCTGGCCGAGGTGGCCACCGGCGTGGCAGTGGTGCAGGCCGCCCGGGCCGCCTCGGCTGCGTCGCGCTCCTGGAGCTGGCGCCAGAGCCGGCCCAGGTAAGGATCGTCGACGCCGTGCGTGGCTAGCCCCAGCAGGGTTTGTTGCAGGTATTCGCGGGCGGGGCCGTACAGGCCGCAGGCATGGCGCAGGCAGTCCACCACGCGCGCGTCGGGCAGGCGCCCGGCGTAGCCGGCGTGGGACCGGTTCATGACGAAGGCGAGCGCGCGCTGCTCGGGCGCGTCCGGCGCCTGGTCCAGCTTCACGCGCAGCCAGCGCGGGTGGTAGGCGCCCGTCATCATCTCGCGGCGCCACAGCACGCGGAATTCCTGCTCCACCACGTGGCTCGGGATGCGGAACACCATGCCCGTGCAGCTACCGCCCCGGTCCAGGCCCAGCACGAGGCCGGGGTTGTCCCAGGTGCCGCGATTGATCTTCGAATAGAGGTAGAAGCCCCGGTGATAGCCGTGCACCGTGGCCAGCCGGCTCTCGGTGTGGACGACCATCGGGTTCCAGATCAGCGATCCGTAGCCGAACACCCAGACGTCGCCGTTCAGGTCGGCCGTATCGGGCCGGCAGGCCAGCGCGCAGCCCAGCGAGCGCTCCACGTCGGCCTCAGGCAGCAGCGAGGACGCGACCGGCGAGCTGCACAGCTTGGTGCGCAGCCGGTCTGCCTCGAGGTCCTGTCTTGTGATGGCCAT
The DNA here is from genome assembly GCF_032190535.1 of Cupriavidus sp. SZY C1. NCBI lineage: Bacteria > Pseudomonadati > Pseudomonadota > Betaproteobacteria > Burkholderiales > Burkholderiaceae > Cupriavidus > Cupriavidus sp. SZY C1. The sequence goes on along the minus strand of NZ_JAUANU010000001.1, from coordinate 427,733 downwards.
GGCTGAAAGAATAATCCAAAGCGCATTGATGCGTCGCAAGCAAACCACGGATTCGTGTCCGGGTGTGTGCAGCAGGCAACGGTCGGGGGCTGGCCCGAGGGGCCGCCGATTGGCCGGATCGGGTGCCGGGTCACTACAATAGGGGCCCTAACGCCCGGGAACTGCCGTGCAACTGACGGCGAACGGGCGTGCAACTGTCGCGCAATGTGCAGCGACCTTCGGAGAACCGGACATGGCGCATACCCTGACCGTGGTGTTTGGCAGCGGCAAGGAATTTGAATTCACGCTCGCGGACAATGATCTGGCGGCGCTGACCGACGACGCCGCCTGGCGCTGGTTCGACCGCGAGTACGCGGAACTGGACTGCCAGGCGTCCAGCCCGGTCGGCAAGGTGCTTGTGATCGACAAGATCCTCAACGTCGCCAAGTTCTCGGGCGAGAACCGGTTTGTCGCCGACGCCGCCTGGGCCCAGGACTTCGCCCGGCATGCCGGCAAGCTGCTGGACCGCGACAAGGTGCGCATCGACGTGGGCAACGCGGCGATCGGCTTCTGAGCGCCGCGCGGGTCCCCAGGAATGACAAACGGACGCCGAGGCGTCCGTTTTTGCGGGTGGCGCGCCGGATCAGCCCGGCGCCGGCCGGTCTCAGACCGACAGCAGCTCCACTTCGAACAGCAGCGTGGCGTTCGGCGGGATCACGCCGCCGGCGCCGCGGGCGCCATAGCCCAGGTCCGCCGGGATCACCAGGCGGCGCGTGCCGCCCACCTTCATGCCCTGCACGCCTTCGTCCCAGCCGCGGATCACGTGGCCGGCACCCAGCGGGAAGACGAACGGGTCGTTGCGGTCCTTGCTCGAATCGAACTTGCGGCCAGCCTGGCCGTTTTCGTACAGCCAGCCGGTGTAGTGCACGGTCACGTGCTTGCCGGCCGTGGCTTCGGCGCCCGAGCCGACGACGGTGTCTTCGAACTGCAGGCCGGAGGGAGTGGTTTGCATCGCGGTCTTCCTTGTCTGTGTGGCGATAAAGGGGTGGCCGAGGCGGCTAGTCTTCGGCGCGCTGGAGCACTTCGCGCGTCAACTGCACGTTGTGGTCGTCGTCGCTGACCCAGATGTCGCCATCCTGGATCGTGACGGACAGGCGCATGGCGCGCTGGGCCATCTGCGCCAGCGCGTCGACCGCTTCGGACGGCACATTGTAGACGGTCACGTTGCGCAGCTTGCCGGCCTTGCCGGCCATGCCCTTCCACCACTCGCGCGCGCTGGCGCTCTGATAGGTATAGACCGTGACGCGGTCCGCGCGCGATGCCGCGCGCTTCAGACGCGTCTCATCGGGCTGGCCCAGGTCGATCCAGTGGGCGATGTCGCCGGTCAGCGTCTTGTCCCAGAGGTCGGGCTCGTCGGGGTCGTCCAGGCCGCGCGTGAACGCCAGCGTTTCGCTGGCCTCGCAGGCAAAGGCGAGCAGCCGGACCATCATCCGCGCATCGTTCTCGGACGGATGCTGCGCGATGGTCAGCGTGTGGCTGCCGTAGTACGGCCGGTCCATGTCCGAGACGGACAGTTCGGCCTTGAAGATCGTGGATTTGAGCGCCATGGGATCGGGATTGCGGCGCGTGCCCGGGACCGTGCCCGGCACGCGAAAGGCCGCATCATACGTGATCCGGGCGGCGGCGCGATGGAAAACCGGCGCGGGAACGTGCGCCGCCGCGCCCAGCGGTCAGGGCTCGCGGCTCGGGTTGCGGTAGTCGCCCAGCCAGAAGCGCAGCACGGCCGACGCCAGCACCAGCGCCAGAAAGGCCGCGGCGGCCACCAGCGCCAGGCCGCCATCGGTATTGATCTGCCCGGCCATGGCCACGCGGGCCAGCAGCACGCCGACCAGGCTGGCCAGCAGTGGCAGCAGCAGGGCGCCACGGCCGTAGGTACGGAAGGCCCAGAGTGGAAACCGGCGCAGGAAATTGGACGGAATGCTACATACGGCGCAGGCACCGGCAGCAGCCAGCGACGCCGCAACGACGTCGTTCGGGGAAATCAGGCTCATCTTGACTCGCGTCTGGCCGGTACGCATAGGCGAAACGCGGCAGGATGGGAAGAGGGAAGGCGCTGATTTTACTGAATTTTTTTCGCGCAAAGGTGACGCGCGGTCGTCATCGCGCGTCGTGGTTTTCCCTTTTTCGCCGGATGGGGCGCAAGCGTCACGGGGCCGGACCGTCCGGCGCCGCTTCGACGGAAATCCGCAACGTGACGGTATCGCCGACATCGGGCAGGAAACGCGTCATGCCGAACGCGCTGCGCGCGAATGTGGCGTGAAAGTCGCCTCCGCAGACGTCGCGGCGGATGCCGAACAGCACGGTCTGCCCGCAACTGAACCGGTCGGCCTCCAGCCGCAGCGGCTGCGTCACCCCGTGCAGCGTGAACGTGCCTTCGACGGCGACCAGCCGTCCCGCTTCCACGACAAAGCGGTTGGCCTGCAGCCGGGCGACCGGAAAGTTCTGGGCGTCGAGAAACTGGCCGGACCGGAGCACCCCGTCGAGGCTGCGGTTACCGCTGTCGACTGAGTCGGTGTCGACGGTGAAGTCGATCGCGCCGGCGCCGGTGGCGGGGTCATAGATCACACGGCCGTCGATCTTGCCGAACCGGCCTCGGACCGTGGTGCGGTCGAAATGGCTCGCCTCGAAGTACACGCTCGTATGCGTGGGATCGACAGCGTACTGGGTCGGTGCCGCCCAGGCCGGCGGGGCAAGCAGGGCGACCAGCGCGACCGCAGCCCTGGCGAAACGGTACGGCCCCGGCATGGTGGCACTCCTTAATGGACAAACACCGGCAGCAGGAAGATGCCGACTACCGTCAGGTAGCCGATCGTCCAGCACAGCGTGCGCAGCGTGGCGCGGTCGGTCAGGTAGCAGATCGTGTAGAGGATGCGGACGACGACGAAGAGCATCGCCAGTTCGTCCAGGCGCGCCTGCGGGGCGTCGAGGTGCGTGGCCACCAGCACGGCCGCGGCAAAGAACGGAAACGCTTCGAAGTGGTTGCGGTGGGCCATGTCCGCGCGGCGCGCCCGGCCGCTCTGCTTTTCCAGCCACGCCCGGGGGTCGTGGTTGTCGAAGCCGGTGCGGCCGCCCATCTTGGCGATCGACACCGTCAACACCGGCAGCAGGCCCGCTACCAGCACACACCAGAACGCGATCGGCATGACTCTCCTTGCGTGTTTCGGTGCGGAGGCGGCGGATGCCGCCCCCCTTGTCAGTCGCGGCACCGGGCATCTGGCGCTGTGCCGATGCCCGGTGCCGGGTCAGGCCGCGACGACCTTGATGCGGATGCCGTCGGCGCCGCCGACGTTCACCACCTGGCCGGCGCGGATCTTGGCGGTCTTGCGCGATTCGGCCGCGCCATCGACAGCCACCTCGCCGGCGGCGACCAGCGCCTTGCCGGCGCCGCCGCTGTCACAGACGCCCGCCAGCTTCAGCAGGTCGTTCAGCGCGATGAACTCGCGGTCGAGCGGGAACGTGATCGTCTGCGCCATCACTTGCCCCAGCTATCCTTGAGCCCGACCGTCCGGTTGAACACCGGCTTGCCCGGCTGCGAATCGATCCGGTCCGCCACAAAGTAGCCATGGCGCTCGAACTGGACGCGATCCTCCGGGCGCGCGTCGCGCAGGCCCGGCTCCAGGTAGGCGGTCACGAGCTTCTTGGAATCGGGATGCAGCGCGTCCAGGAAGTTCTTGCCGCCCGCGTCCGGGTTCGGGTCGTTGAACAGGCGGTCGTACAGCCGCACCTCGGCCGCGCAGGCGTGGGCCGCGCTGACCCAGTGGATGTTGCCCTTGACCTTGACGCTGTCGGCGCCCGGCGTGCCGCTCTTGGTCTCGGGCAGGTAGTTCGCGTGCACGGCCACCACGTTGCCGTCCGCGTCCTTGTCCACGCCCGTGCACTCGATCACGTAGCCGTAGCGCAGGCGCACCTTGTTGCCCGGGAACAGGCGGAAATAGCCCTTCGGCGGGTTCTCGTTGAAGTCCTCGCGCTCGATCCACAGCTCGCGCGACAGCGGGAACACGCGGCGGCCCATCTCGGGCTGCTTCGGGTGCACCGGCGCCGAGCATTCCTCGCTCTGGCCCTCGGGGTAGTTGTCCAGGATCAGCTTGACCGGGTCCAGCACGGCCACGCTGCGCGGCGCGCGGGCGTCCAGGTCGTCGCGCACGGCGCCTTCCAGCGTGCTCATGTCGATCCAGCTGTCGGCCTTGGACACGCCCACGCGGTCACAGAACAGCTGGATCGATTCCGGCGTATAGCCGCGCCGGCGGATGCCGACGATGGTCGGCATGCGCGGGTCGTCCCAGCCGTCCACGCGCCGCTCGTCCACAAGCTGCTTGAGCTTGCGCTTGCTGGTGATCGCGTAGGTCAGGTTCAGGCGCGCGAACTCGTACTGGTGCGGCAGCGGGCTGGCAAAGACGCCGGCGTCGCGCAGGTGTTCCAGCACCCAGTCGTAGAGCGGGCGGTTGTTCTCGAACTCCAGCGTGCACAGCGAATGCGTGATGTGCTCGATCGCGTCCGAGATGCAGTGGGTGAAGTCGTACATCGGGTAGATGCACCACTTGTCGCCCGTGCGGTGGTGATGGGCGTGGCGGATCCGGTACAGCACCGGGTCGCGCATGACGATGTTCGGCGCGGCCATGTCGATCTTGGCCCGCAGCACGTGCTCGCCGTCGGCGTACTTGCCGGCGCGCATGTCGCGGAACAGCGCCAGGTTTTCCTCGACCGTGCGGTCGCGGAAGGGCGACGGCTTGCCCGGCTCCGAGAAGTTGCCCCGGTTCGCGGCGATCTGCTCGGCGCTCTGGCTGTCCACATAGGCCACGCCGCGCTCGATCAGCGTCTGGGCGAACTGGTACAGGCGGTCGAAGTAATCGCTCGCGTAGTACAGGTGCGGCGCGGCGCCGGGCTGACTGGCGTCCCACGAGAAGCCCAGCCAGTGCACGGCGTCGATGATCGAGTCCACGTACTCGGTGTCTTCCTTCACCGGATTCGTGTCGTCGAAGCGCAGGTGGCAGCGGCCGCCGTAGTCGCGCGCGAGCCCGAAATTCACGCAGATGCTCTTGGCGTGGCCGATGTGCAGGTAGCCGTTCGGCTCCGGCGGGAAGCGCGTGATGACGGTCGGCAGCGGCGCGCCCTGCGTGTCCGCGCGGCCGGCGTAGGTGCCGGCGGCGAGGTCCTGGTCGATGATGGTCCGCAGGAAGTTGGAGGCGGCGGGCGTGTCGGTAGGCTTGTTGTCGTGGCTCATGTTGGCGCCGCATCACATGCGGCTCGATAGCTGGAAGGCGCGGCCCGGGTCTGGATTGACCCTGCCGCGCGTCCTGATGTTCCTGGGATCTGGTGCGCAGAGGCTGCGACGAATGGGGCGATTTTACCGTGCTTGCGGGGCGACACGGCAGTGGCTCCGCATTTTCAGAATCGTCTCAACCCCGCGGCCGGGCGAGGTGGTGCAGAATCCACGGCACGGTACTGCTGCGCCGTGTCCGTCCGTGCGACGCCATCGTCGCATGCCGCCCCATTTCTTGCCGCAGGAAAACACGCCATGAATGCCGCCAGTTCTGCCGGCCTTGCCGGATCGACCCACCAGGCGCCCGCCGACGCGCTTGCCGCGCTGTGGCGCGACGCCGCCATGCCGCCGGACGCGCTGTCCCACCTGACCCTGACCGGTGCGGACCCGATCCTGCCATCGAGCTTCGCCATCGGCACGGCGGCGCAGGCCAGCCTGGGGGCGTCCGCGCTGGCCGCCGCCGCGCTCTGGGCGCAGCGGACCGGCCGCTGGCAGTCGGTGTCGGTCGACATGCGGCACGCGCTGGCCGAATTCCGCAGCGAACGCTACCTGCGGGTCAACGGCGGCCCGGCCCCCGAGCTGTGGGAAAAGATCGCCGGCCTGTATCCGTGCGGGGATGGCGGCTGGGTGCGCCTGCATACGAACTTCCCGCACCACCGGGACGGCGTGCTGAAGATCCTCAAGTGCGCGCATGACCGGGACGCCGTGCGCGCCGCGCTTGCGCACTGGAAGGCCGAGGACTTCGAGACCGTGGCGTCGGACGCGGGCATGGTCGTGGCCGCCCAGCGCTCGCTGGAGACGTGGCTGCGCCATCCGCAGGCCCAGGCGCTGGCCGGCCTGCCGCCCGTGACCATCGAGAAGATTGGCGAGGCGCCGCCCGAGCCGTTGCCGGCCTTTCCGCCGCACGCCGAGATCAACGTCGACGCCCGGCCGCTGTCCGGCGTGCGGGTGCTCGATTTCACGCGGATCATCGCCGGGCCGGTGGCCGGCCGCACGCTGGCCGCCCACGGGGCCGACGTGCTGCTGGTGACGGCGGCGCACCTGCCGTCGATGCCGTCGCTGGTCATCGACACCGGGCGCGGCAAGCGGTCGTGCCAGCTTGACCTGCGCGACCCCGACGACAAGCGCACGCTGCACAAGCTGTTTCACGGCGCGGACGTGGTGGTGCAGGGCTATCGCCCCAACGGGCTGGCGGAACTCGGCGCCGGGCCCGAGGCGGCGGCGCGGGCGCGGCCCGGGATTGTCTATGTCTCGCTGTCGGCCTACGGCCATGTGGGGCCGTGGTGGGGCAAGCGCGGCTTCGATTCGCTGGTGCAGACGGCCACCGGCATCAACGACGACGAGGCGCGGGCGGCCGGCAGCGCCGAACCCCGGCCGCTGCCGGCACAGGTGCTGGACCACGCCACCGGCTACCTGCTGGCGTTTGGCGCGATGGCCGCACTGCACCGGCGCTCGGTGGAGGGCGGCAGCTGGCTGGTGCGCGTGTCGCTGGCGCAGGTGGGACAGTGGCTGCGCAGTCTGGGCCGCGTGCCCGACGGGGTGACGGTGCCGGACCAGCATATCGACGAGGTGTCGGACCTGCTGGAAGTGGCCGAATCGGGCTTCGGCGAGCTGACCGTCGTCCGGCATGCGGCGAAGCTGTCCGAGACGCCCGCGCACTGGACGCTGCCCTCGGTGCCGCTGGGCTCGCACGCGCCGGAGTGGCTGCCGCGCCCGCCCGGCTGAGGCGCTTGTAGCGCCGGTAGCGCTACTGGCGCTAGTAGAGCGTGGTGCGGATGCGCTCGGGCAGTTCGCGGTCGTAGGCGGCGCCGTCAATCGCGTTCTGGCTCAGGTCGGCCACCATCGTGCCGGTGCTGGGCAGCGCGTCGCGCGATATCTGGGCGTCGGCGGCCCACAGGCGCGAGCGCAGCAGGGCCCGGGCGCACTGGAAGAAGACCGAGTGGATGCGGATCACCAGCACCGTGGTGGGCGCCTTGCCCTGGACCACGCAGCGGGCGATCAGCGCGGGATCGGTGCTGATGGTGGCGGTGCCGCTGATGCGCAGCGTCTCGTTGACGCCGGGCACCAGGAACAGCAGGCCGACGCGCGGGTCCTTGAGGATGTTGCGCAGGCTGTCGATGCGGTTGTTGCCACGGCGGTCGGGCAGCAGCAGGGTGCGGTCGTCGAGCACCTGCACGAAGCCCGGTCCGTCGCCGCGCGGGGAGCAGTCGCCGCCGTGCTCGTTCTGGGTCGAGAGCAGGCAGAACGGCGCGGCGTGGACGAAGGCGCGGTAGTGGGGGTGCAGGTAGTCGACCTCCTTCGCCAGCGACGCGCCGCGCGGTTCGTCGTACAGCGCTTCGAGGTCGGCAAGCTGGGCAATGTCGTGGGAAGGAGCGGGCGAGGGGGTGTGCGGGGGCATGGGATGGCTCAACAGGGCGGACGGGACCACGGAGGCGCCAGTATGGCGCACCGCGATCCCGGCATGATGAAACAGCGAAACAGGGGGCACAGCGACGACGACACAGCGACAGCTTTAGCGGCACGCCAGGGATGCCGGCATCGATGCCGACTCCGGGGCCGGCATCGGCGCCGACTCCACCACACGGCGAACGCGGCGAAAGCACCCGCCGCGCCGACCGCGCCGGCTGCCTCAGACCGTGACGGTGCCCCGGCCCAGTTCGATCACGCGGCCGCCGACGCGGATGGCGCCGTCGGCGGTCACGGACAGGTCCAGCCGGCAGGGCCGGTCGACGAATTCGCCCTGGTCGACCTCGAACCGTGCGGGCAGGGCATGGCCGGTGGCAATCAGCCAGCCGCCCAGGTTGGCGCAGGCGGAGCCGGTGCCGGGGTCCTCGGATACGCCGCCGCCCTGCTTGGTGAAGAAGTAGCGGGACAAGACCTTGCCCGGCTGGGCGGGATCGAACGCGAACACGTAGGCGGTCTTGCGGCCCAGGCTGCTTTGCGGCCAGCGGTCCAGGCGGCTGCTGTCGGGCTGGGCGCGGCGCACGGCGTCGGGCGTCTTCAGCGGGACGAGCAACTGGTCCGCGCCGGTGTCGACCCACATCGGCGCGCCGGCCAGGTCATCGGGCTGCAGGCCGAGCAGCGATGCCATCTCGGCGTCCGGCAGGCCGGCCGGCGCCGTCCGGGGTGCGCCGGCATGCGGGGCGGTCAGGGTCCAGCGGTCGCCGCTGGCGGTTACGGGCACGATGCCGGCCGGGAAGGACAGCGTCAGCGCGTCGCCGGTGCGGGCGAGGTCCCGCACGACGTGGGCCGTGCCGAGCGTGGGATGGCCGGCAAAGCGCATCTCGTAGCCGGGCGTGAAGATCCGCACGGCGGCGTCGGCCTGGTCGGACGGCAGCACGAACGTCGTTTCGGACAGGTTGAACTGCAGGGCCAGCGCCTGCATGGTGGCGTCGTCCATGCCGCGCGCGTCCTCGAACACGCAGAGGGGGTTGCCGCCGAACGTGGACTCGGCGAAGACATTGACGATGCGGAAAGCGTAGGTGGCCATGGGTCGCGCCGTGGAGGGCAGATGGAGAGAAAGGAGGGGTGCCGAAGCAGGGAACGGAACGGCCAGTGTACGGAACTGCCCACCGGAAGCCATGCACAGTTTCGTGCATGTGGGGCAGAACAGTTGCGGTGGCACGCTTTTAAGGAGACGGCGATTGGCGGGTGGCGGGCGGGCGCCAAGAATCTAGATTTTCTGCCAATCGATCGCCATGCTGGAATTGAACAACTACGAAACGCTCGTCGCGGCCTCGCTGGTGCTGCTGGTGGGCCGCAAGCTGTTGAAGGTCACCCCGCCGCTGCGGGCCTTCAACATTCCCGAACCGGTGGTGGGCGGCCTCGTCGTCGCCATCTGCCTGCTGCTGGCCCGCGTGACGGCGGACTTCCAGGTCAAGTTCGACACGTCGGCCCAGACGCCGCTGATGCTGGCGTTCTTTGCCTCGCTCGGGCTCAGTGCCAACCTGGCCAGCCTGAAGCAGGGCGGCAAGTCCATCGGCGTGTTCCTGATCGCCGTGGCCGGGCTGCTGGTGATCCAGAACACGATCGGCGTGGGACTGGCCAGCGCGCTGGGCCTGCCGCCGGCCACGGGCCTGCTGGCCGGATCGATCGCGCTGTCCGGCGGTCACGGCACCAGCGCCGCCTGGGGCTCGACGTTTGCCGAGCAGTTCAGCATGTCCTATGCCACCGAGCTGGGGGTGGCGTGCGCCACGTTCGGGCTGGTGCTGGGCGGGCTGGTGGGCGGCCCCGTGGCGCGCTACCTGTTGCGCAACGTGGCCAAGCCGGGCGTGACGGCGGACGACCAGGTGCTGACGTTCGAGAACCCGCAGGCCGTGCGGCCGATCACGGCGTCGGCGCTGATCGAGACGCTGGCGCTGATCCTGGTTTGCCTGACCGCCGGGCAGGCGCTGGCCGGCGTGTTCAAGGGTAGCTGGCTGGAGCTGCCGACATTCGTCTGGGTGCTGTTCGTCGGCGTGGTCCTGCGCAACGGGCTGGCGCTGCTGGGCTGGTACACGGTGTTCGATCGCGCGCTGTCGGTGCTGGGCAACGTCAGCCTGTCGATGTTCCTGGCGATGGCGCTGATGAGCCTGCGGCTCTGGGAGCTGGCGTCGCTGGCGCTGCCGATGGTGCTGATCCTGCTGATCCAGACGGCGGCCATGGCGCTCTATGCGGTCTTCGTCACGTTCCGCGTCATGGGCCGCAACTATGACGCGGCCGTGCTGGCGGCCGGCCACTGCGGGTTTGGCCTTGGCGCCACGCCCACGGCCATTGCCAACATGCAGGCGATTACCGACCGCTTCGGGGCCTCGCACCTGGCCTTCCTGATCGTGCCGATGGTGGGCGCGTTCTTCATCGACCTCGTCAACGCCGTGGTGATCAAGCTCTTCCTGAGCCTGCCGATCTACTGATACCCGGCTATTCCCCTCCTGCATCCGCAATAAAAAAGGCGCCACGGCATGACCGTGGCGCCCTGCAGGACTTCGTACTGCTTGCTGCGGTACTGCTTGAGACTCCGGTTCTACAGCGGGCCGGCGGCGTCAGAAGCCCACGGCCTGGCCGTCGCGGCGGCTGTCGCTGGCGGCCACGTAGCCGTGCTCGGCATCTTCCGACAGGCGCCAGATGAACTGGCCCGACCCGAAATCCATGTACGGATCGTCCACCGACTTGAGCTGGTGGCCGCGGTCCTTCAGCCCGGCCACGGTGTTCGGGTCCATGGTGCCTTCAACGTCCAGCGTGAAGTCGCGGTTGACCTTCCAGCGCGGCGCGCAGCACGCGGCCTGGGGCTGCTGCTTGTAGTCCAGCATGCGCACCACGGTCTGCAGGTGTCCCTGGGGCTGCATGTCGCCGCCCATCACGCCAAAGCTCATCTGCGGCTGGCCATTCTTGGTCAGGAAAGCCGGGATGATCGTGTGGAATGGGCGCTTGCCGCCTTCCACCACGTTGGCCGACTTCGGGTCCATCGAGAAGCCCACGCCACGGTTCTGCAGGCTGATGCCGGTACCCGGCACCACCACGCCCGAGCCAAAACCCATGTAGTTCGACTGGATGAACGAGATCATCATGCCGTTCTCGTCGGCGGCGGTCAGGTAGATCGTGCCGCCGGTGCGCGGCATGCCGAAGTCGAAATGCGTGGCGCGCTGCATGTCGATCAGCTTGGCGCGCGACTTCAGGTAGCCGTCGTCCAGCATCTGCTCGGGCGTGACTTCCATGCTGCGCGGGTCCGCCACGTAGCGGTACAGGTCGGCAAAGGCCAGCTTCATCGCCTCGATCTGCAGGTGCTGCGAATCGACCGAATCCACGGGCAGCGCGCCCACGTCGAACTGGTCCAGGATGCCCAGCGCCATCAGCGCGGCGATGCCCTGGCCGTTCGGCGGAATCTCGTGCACTTCGTAGCCACGGTAGGACTTGCTGATCGGCTTGACCCAGTCCGGGCGATAGTTGCGCAGGTCGTCCAGCGTCATCGCGGCGCCGCATTCCTTGCTGAACGCGGCGATCTTCTCGGCGATCTCGCCCTCGTAGTAGGCGCGGCCCCCGGTGGCGCCAATCTTGCGCAGCGTCTCGGCGGCGGCCTTGAACTGGAACTTCTCGCCCACGTGCGGCGCGCGGCCGTTGGGCATGAACGTGTCGGCAAAGCCCGGCTGGTTCTTCAGGTCCGGCACGGCGGCGGCCCACTTGTGCGCCACCACCGGCGGCACGGCGTAGCCGCGCTCGGCGATCTCGATGGCCGGCTCCATCAGGTCCGCGAACGGCAGCTTGCCAAAGCGCTCGTGCAGCGCGGCCCAGCCGGCCACCACGCCCGGCACGGTCACCGAGTCCCAGCCCCGGATCGGCCGGTTGGACAGCCCGTTGCCGTCGACGCCGTACTTGTTCTTGAAGTAGTCGGTGTTCCACGCGGCCGGCGCCACGCCCGACGAATTCAGGCCGTGCAGTTCCTTGCCGTCCCAGAGGATCGCGAAGGCGTCGCTGCCCAGGCCGCACGAGACCGGCTCCACGAGCGTGATCGCGGCGGCCGCCGCGATGGCGGCGTCCACGGCGTTGCCGCCCTTGAGCAGCATGCGCAGGCCCGCCTGCGCCGCCAGCGGGTGCGACGTCGAGACCACGTTGCGCGCAAACAGCGGAATGCGCACGGTGGGGTAGGGGTTGGTCCAGTTGAAGGTTTGCATGGTTGTCTCGTAGTAATGCTATGCGTTGTATGGGCTGGCCGGCGTGGGCATCAGTCCACCTGGATCTTGCGGTCCTTGATCAGCTTGCCCCAGCGGGCGCTGTCCTTCCGGACCATCGCGGCGAACTGGGCGGGCGTGCCGCCCACCGGTTCGGCGCCCAGCTTGGCCAGGCGGTCGCGCACGTCCTGGGACTGGATGGCCTTGTTGAACTCGGTGTTCAGGCGGCTGACGATCTCGGGCGGCAGGCCCTTGGGACCGTAGATGCCGAACCACGTGTCCGATTCGAAGCCCGGCAGGCCCGATTCGCTGGCCGTCGGCAGCTCGGGCGCCAGCGGCGACCGCTTCAGGCTCGTCACGGCCAGCGCCTTGAGCTTGCCGTCCTTCACGTGCGGCATGCCCGAGACGATGCTGTCGAACAGCACCTGCACCTTGTTCGAGATCAGGTCGGGCACGGCCAGCGCGGTGCCGCGGTAGGGGATATGGGTGATGAACACGCCAGCCTGGGCCTTGAATGCCTCGGCCGTCAGGTGGACGACCGTGCCGTTGCCGCTGGACGCGTAGTTCAGCTCGCCCGGATGCTTCTTGGCGTAGTCGATCAGTTCCTTGACGTTCTTGACCGGCAGCTGGTTCGGCACCACCAGCACGTTCGTGGCCGTGGCCACCTGGCCGATCGGCGTGAAGTCGGTCTCGGTGTTGTACGGCAGGCGCGTGTTGATGAACGGGCCGATCGAGTGCGTGCTGGTGGTGGCGATCAGGATCGTGTAGCCGTCCGGCGCGGCCTTGGCGGCCATGTCCGAACCGATGGCGCCGCCGGCGCCCGGGCGGTTGTCCACCACGAGTTGCTGGCCCATGTTCTGGCCCACCTTCTGCGCAATGGCGCGCGCCAGCAGGTCGGTGGCGCCGCTGGCCGGGAACGGCACGATCAGGCGGATCGGCTTGCTCGGGTAGGTATCGGCCAGCGCCGGTGCGGCGGCCAGGGTCAGGCTCGTGGCAAGGCCGATGCCAAGATGGCGTAGCCAGTGGTTCATTGTGCGTCTCCGGTACGGATGGGTGCGTCGTGAAACGCGGCAGGAAACCGAAATTATTCCGCGCCCGGCCCCATAATGAAAGTTAATATTCCTTGCTTGATTGACAAGAAAAACTTGTGATTCGCCGGCCGGGCTGCCGTGCCCGGCGCGATGCACCAACCATGAGCACGATCCGCTTCCTCCGAACCTTCGTGGCCGTGGCCGAGCACGGGTCGTTTGCGGCCGCCGCCAGCCAGGTCGCCCTGACCCAGGCCGCGGTCAGCCTGCAGATGCGTTCCCTTGAGCAAGAACTGCGCCGCGCGCTGTTCGACCGCAGCGGCCGGGTGGCCGTGCTCAATGCCGACGGCCGCGCGCTGCTGCCCCAGGCGCGCCGGCTGCTGGCGCTGTACGACGAGATGCGCGTGCCGCTGGCCGATGCCGAGGCCATGGCCGGCGCCGTGGCGGTGGGGGCGGTGGTATCGGTCATGGGCGGGCTGTCGCACGTGGTGGCGGGGCTCAAGCAGACCTACCCGGCGCTGGACGTGCGGCTGATCGGCGCCAAGTCGTTCGAGCTGGCGGCGATGGTGGAAAGCGGCGAGCTTGACGCCGCGTTCGTCGTGGAGGGCTCGGCCCGGCTGGCGGGCACGCTGCACTGGACCCCGCTCTACGACGAGCCGATCGTCGCGATTGCGTCGCGCGGCAGCCACGGCGACGACGCCCGGCAGGCGCTGGCCGCCAACCCGTTCCTGCGCTTCGACCGCAGCCAGCGCACCGGCGCGCTGGTGGAGCGGGCGCTGCGGCGCGCGCACCTGCGCACCAACGAGTACCTGGAGCTGAATTCGATCGAGGCGCTGGTGGAACTGGTGCGCCAGGAGGTGGGGGTGACCGTCGTGCCGCTGCTCAAGCGCGCCCGCTGGCGCGACGACAAGGCGCTGCGGATCCTGCCGCTGCGCGCGGGCGGCGAGCCGGTGGTGCGCACCATCGGCATGCTGGAGCGGCGCGACCATGGCCGCGTGCACGTGACCGAGGCCATCCGGGCCGCCTGCGAGTCGCTGTTCGGCACCTAGGCCGCGGCGCGCCGGCAAAAGAAAAAGGGCGCCACCGGGGCGCCCTTTCCTTGCTTGCGGCCGATGGGCCGCGCGGCAGTCTTACTCTTCCTGGAACGCTTCCTCGCGCTTCGCCTTGATCGACGGCATCGCCACGATCGCCACCAGGATCGCCGCGGCGATCAGCAGGCCCAGCGACAGCGGACGCGTCACGAACACGCTGAAGTCACCACGCGACAGCAGCAGCGAACGGCGGAAGTTCTCTTCCATCATCGGCCCCAGCACGAAACCCAGCAGCAGCGGCGCCGGCTCGCACTTGAGCTTGATGAACAGGTAGCCGATCACGCCGAAGGCCGCGGTCTGGAACACGTCGAACGTGGTGTTCTGGACCGAGTACACGCCGATGCAGCAGAACGTCAGGATGGCCGGGTACAGGTAGCGGTACGGTACCTTCAGCAGCTTCACCCAGATGCCGATCATCGGCAGGTTCAGCACGATCAGGATCAGGTTGCCGAGCCACATCGAGGCGATCAGGCCCCAGAACAGCGCCGGGTTGCTGGTCATGACCTGCGGACCGGGCTGGATGTTGTGGATCGTCATTGCACCGACCATCAGCGCCATCACGGCGTTGGGCGGAATGCCCAGCGTCAGCAGCGGGATGAACGACGTCTGGGCGGCCGCGTTGTTGGCCGATTCCGGACCGGCCACGCCTTCGATGGCGCCCTTGCCGAATTCCTGCGGGTACTTCGACGTCTTCTTTTCCAGCGAGTAGGCCGCGAACGACGCCAGCGACGCACCACCGCCCGGCAGGATACCCAGCGCCGAACCCAGGGCGGTGCCGCGCAGCACGGCCGGGATCATGCGCTTGAAGTCTTCCTTGGTCGGGAACAGGTTGGTCACGTGGTCCGTGAACGTCTCACGCGCTTCCTTCTGCTCCAGGTTGGCGATGATTTCGGCAAAGCCGAACACGCCCATGGCCACGGACACGAAGTTCAGGCCGTCGGTCAGCTCCGGCACGTCGAACGAGAAGCGCGCCGCGCCCGAGTTCACGTCGGTACCGACCAGACCCAGCAGCAGACCCAGCACGATCATCGAGATCGCCTTGACGAGCGAGCCGGACGCCAGCACCACGGCACCGATCAGGCCCAGGATCATCAGCGAGAAGTATTCGGCAGGGCCGAACTTGAACGCCAGTTCCGACAGCGGGGCAGCAAAGGCAGCCAGGATCAGCGTGGCCACGCAGCCGGCGAAGAACGAACCCAGGCCAGCGGTGGCCAGCGCCACCCCCGCCCGGCCGCGCCGCGCCATCTGGTAGCCGTCGATGGTGGTCACCACCGACGACGATTCGCCCGGCAGGTTCACCAGGATGGCCGTGGTGGAGCCGCCGTACTGGGCACCGTAGTAGATACCGGCCAGCATGATCAGCGCCGCCACCGGGGGCAGCGTGTAGGTCACGGGCAGCAGCATCGCGATGGTGGCCAGCGGGCCCAGGCCCGGCAGCACGCCGATCAGCGTCCCGAGCACGCAGCCCAGGAACGCGTAGGCGATGTTCTGGAAGGACAGGGCGGTAGAAAAGCCCAGTCCCAGGTTGGTCAACAGTTCCATGAGGGCCGTCTCCTTAGCTTGCCAGGAAAGCCGGCCACACCGGCATCTGGAGGTTGATGCCGTACACGAACGCGCCCAGGCTGATCAGCACGAGGATGATCGCGTTCAGGACTGCACCCTTCCAGCTGAATTCATGGCTGGCCATCGAGGAGACCAGTACCAGTACCACCACCGACAGCACCATGCCCAGCGGCTTGAGCAGCAGGCCGAACAGCACCACCGAACCCAGGATCCACAGCAGGATCTTCAGGTCCCAGCGTGCAAGCTGGTCGTCTTCGCCCTTGGACGACAGCGAACCCCACAGGACGAGCGCGCCCAGGATGGCGAGCACGATGCCGAGCCAGAACGGGAAGTATCCCGGTCCCATCTTGGCGGCTGTTCCCATGGAATAGCCACGGGCGACGAAGGAAAAGCCCAGGCCGACCAGAATGAACATCAGGCCGGAGGCAAAGTCCTTTTGGCTACGTATGCGCAAAATGATTCTCCTCGATATGACTGCTAGAAATCGACGCGACGAAAGCTCCCCGGTCGCGGCAGGGTGGAAGGTAAAAGCGCATCCTTTCAGCCACCTTTCATATGTCTGCATTAAGTGGCAACCTCAGGGTATGTCCCTACGCAGACGTCTGAAAGGCGACGGTAAGTCGTTGACGATACAAGAAAAAATGCAGGGAATACGCGCAGGCGGACGCCCCTCGGGCAGGACGGAGCCGGACAGACCGGGCGCCTGCCGCCGCCTATGATCGTAAGGATCGAATCCGCCAACCCACGACAGACAGCGGCGGGCCGGGCCCCCCGCGTGGCCGGGCCGGCTACCCGACAAGACCCCTCACAGGAGCCTGCTTGGAAGCGATCGACCATGCCATCCTGATCGGCGCGCTGGTGATGACGGTGGGCATCCTGCTCGGCGTGTTCTCGGCGCGCTTCGGGGTGCCGTTCCTGCTCGTGTTCCTGGGGGTGGGCATGGCCGCCGGCGTCGATGGCCCGGGCGGCATCCGCTTTTCCAATACCTGGCTCAGCTTCCTGGTGGGCAACGTGGCGCTGGCCGTGATCCTGCTGGACGGCGGGCTGCGCACGCGGCTGGCCACGTTCCGGGTGGCGCTGCGGCCGTCGCTGTCGCTGGCCACGGTCGGGGTGTTCGTGACGGCCGTGATGGTCGGCGTGTTTGCCACGTGGATGCTCGGCATCGACTGGAAGCTGGGCCTGCTGCTGGGCGCCATCGTCGGTTCCACCGACGCCGCGGCGGTCTTCTCGCTGCTCAACAGCAGCGGCATCCGTCTCAAGGAGCGCGTGGCCAGCGTGCTGGAGATCGAATCGGGGCTGAACGACCCGATGGCGATCTTCCTGACCCTGACGCTGATCGAATGGATCACGGCGCCGCAGGGGCTGTCGCCCGGGGCGCTGGCCTGGCGGCTGGTGGTCCAGTTCGGCGTGGGCGGCGTGCTGGGCATCGGGCTGGGCTATTGCATGGCCAACGTGATGGAGCGCGTCAATGTCGCCGAAGGGCTGCAGGCCATCCTGATCTGCTCGGCCGGCTGCATGATCTGGGCGATCGTCCAGTCGTTCGGCGGCAGCGGGTTCCTGGCGGTCTACCTGGTGGGCGTGATCGTCGGCAACCGCGACCACGCCGTGGGCGAGGCCGTGCTGCGGGCGATGGACGGCATGGCGTGGCTGGCGCAGTCGGCGATGTTCCTGCTGCTGGGCCTGCTGGTCACGCCGCACCGGATCTGGGACATCGCGCTGCCGGCCGTGGCCCTGGCGCTGTTCCTGATGTGCGTGGCGCGGCCCGTGGCCGTGTTCCTGGCGCTGCTGCCGTTCCGGTTCAACGTGCGCGAGAAAGGCTTCGTGGCCTGGATGGGGCTGCGCGGCGCGGTGCCGATCGTGCTGTCGCTGTTCCCGCTGCTGCAGGGCATGGAGGATTCCGGGCTGCTGTTCCGGCTGGCGTTTGCCGTGGTGCTGGCCAGCCTGCTGTGCCAGGGCACGACCGTGGCGCTGGCCGCCCGGCTGGCGCGGGTGCTGCGCCCGCGCTACGACGAGCCGATCTCGCGCGAGCGCCTGCGCGGCGTGCATCCGCCCGGGCTGGAGCTGATGCAGTTCATGGTGGCGCCCAATGCGTCGATGCAGGACCTGCGCGCGGACCAGGTGGAACTGCCGCCGCGCAGCGCGCTGGTGTCGGTGGCGCGCGACGGCGAGCTGGTGCCGCTGGACCAGGTGGTGCTGCGCGCCGGCGACATCGTGTCCGTGCTGGCGCCCACGCCGGCGCTGCCGCGGCTGTCGCGGATGTTCCTGACCGAGACCACGCCGCCCGCCTGGGACCAGGTGGCCCACGACTTCCTGCTCGATGCCGAGGCGCGGCTCGCAGACGTCGCCGCGCTCTACGGCGCCGGCCCGCTGCCGGCCGGCCAGCAGGACAGCACGCTGGCCGAGGCGATGCTGGCCGCCTTTCCGTCGCCGCCCGTGGAGGGCGACACCGTGGAGATTGCCGGCCTGCGGCTGTCGGTCACGCGGATGGAAGGGCCCCGGATCGTCCAGGTGGGGCTGCTGCTGCCGCGCAACGCGGCCGAGGAGGCCCGGGACGACAAGGCGCGGCTGTGGCGCCTGCGGGACCGGGCCCGGCCGCTCAGTCCACCTTCGCGCCGGAAACCTTGACCACCTGACCGTACTTCTTCAGCTCGCGCTGGATCAGCGCGCCGAACTGCTCGGGCGTGGTCGGCGCCGGCTGGGCGCCGATGCGGGCCAGGCGGGCCTTCATGTCGTCGGTCTTCAGGATGGCGACGATGTCGTGGTTCAGGCGGTCGACGATCTCGCGCGGCGTGCCGGCCGGCGCCAGCACCCCGAACCAGGTGGAGATATCGAAGCCTTCCAGCCCCAGGCCCTTGCCGGCCTCGGCAATCGTCGGCAGTTCCGGGAACATGGCGGCGCGGCCGGCCGTGGTTACGGCGAACGCCTTGAGCTTGCCGGCCTTGATGTTGGCCGATGCCGACGCCAGGTTGTCGAAGATCAGGTCGGTCTGGCCCGACAGCACCGACAGCTGGGCCGGCGAGGCGCCGTTGTACGGGATATGGACCATGCTGATGCGCGCCATGCTCTTGAACAGCTCGCCGGACAGGTGGCCCGCGCTGCCGTTGCCGCCCGACGCATAGTCGAGCTTGCCCGGATGCTTGCGTGCGTATTCCACCAGGTCGCGCACGTTGTTGATCTGCAGCTCGGCGGCCTTGCCAGGGTGCATCACCAGCACGTTCGGCACGTCGGCCACCAGCGTGATCGGCGCGAAGTCCTTGACCGGGTCGTACGGCATCTTCGTGAACAGCGTGGGGTTGATCGCGTGCGTGGCCACGGCGCCCATCACGATCGTGTAGCCGTCGGCCGGTTGCTTGGCGACGTAGTCGGCGCCCAGGTTGCCGCCCGCGCCGGGCTTGTTTTCCACCACCACCGGCTGGCCCAGGCTGTCGCGCAGCTTCTCGCCGATGGCGCGCGCCACGGTGTCCAGGGGGCCGCCGGCCGGGTAGGGCACGACGAAGCGCAGCGGTTTGGTAGGCCAGTTGCCGGCGGCGGCATGGGCCGGGGCGGTCAGGGACAAGGCGGTCAGGGACAGCGCGGTGGCCGTGAGCAGGGTCTTCAGCATGTCAGCGTGGTACGGATCGGGAATCTTGGAAGGGCCGGCGCGTACGTTGCGCGCCAGCCTCACGGGGAGCAAAGTCGGCCGGGTCAGCGGATGCCGATGCCGCGCGCCATCATCACGGCGCACAGCGGCAGCAGGATCACCAGGTGGGCCTCGATCATGACCCAGCGGCGAGCCTTGCGGATCTCGGCCGGCGTCGGCACAAAGTCGGGCAGGTGCCGCGCCTGCTTGCGCCACCGGGCGAACATGAACGTGGGCGGCAGCGAGCACAGCGCGATCACGACGAATACCGTCATCTTGGCGTGGAACCAGGGGTTGTGGACGTAGAAATCCGCACCCTTGGCGCCGTAGAACAGCCGCAGCAGGCCGGTGGCCAGCGTGGCCAGCGCCGACAGGAAATAGACCAGGTCATAGATCGACAGGCGGCGGACGGCCGCGGGCGTCATGTCCGGGCGCAGCACCACGGCTTCGGCGGCCATCAGCGTGATCAGCACGAAGATGGCCGTGTAGTGCAGGAACGCGAGGAGGGCGTCGGTCAGCATGCATTCTCCTAGGGATGGAAAAACGTCATGATCACCGGCCCGGCCGCCCGCCAGGGGCGGGCGCGGTCAAGTCCGGGCCGGTCTGGCCGGGCGCGCCGGGCTCAGACCACACCCTTGGCGCGCAGGGCGGCGATGTGTTCGGCACTGTAGCCGAGTGTCTCGTCCAGCACCATATCGGTGTGCTCGCCCAGCAACGGCGGGTGGCGCAGCGCCTCGGGCGGGGTGGCGCTCATCTTCATCGGGCTGCCGACCAGCTTGACCGTGCCGCCGGTGGGGTGGGGCAGGTCCACGCGCAGGCCGCGCGCCAGCACCTGCTCGTTCTCGAAGACTTCGTCCAGCGTGTTGATCGGGCCGCACGGCACGCCGGCGCGTTCCAGGTCCAGGATCCACTGCTCGCGCGTGCGCGGCAGCACCATCTCGGCCAGGATCGGCACCAGCACGTCGCGGTGCGCCACGCGCTGCGGGTTGGTGGCAAAGCGCGGGTCGTCGGCCAGTTCCGGCCGGCCGCCGGCGGTCACGAACTTGCGGAACTGCCCGTCGTTGCCCACCGCGACAATGATCCAGCCGTCGGCGGCGTGGAAGGTCTGGTAGGGCACGATGTTCGGGTGGGCGTTGCCCCAGCGCCGGGGCGCCACGCCGCTGGCCAGGTAGTTGGTGTTCATGTTGGCCAGCATCGACACCTGCACGTCGAGCAGCGCCATGTCGATGTACTGGCCGCAGCCGGTGCGGTCGCGGTGCGCCAGCGCGGCCAGCACGGCGATCGTCGCGTACTGGCCGGTCATCAGGTCGGAAATCGCCACGCCGGCCTTCTGCGGCCCGCCGCCGGGCAGGTCGTCGCGCTCGCCGGTCAGGCTCATGAAGCCGCCCATGCCCTGGATGATGAAGTCGTAGCCGGGGCGCTGCGCGTACGGGCCGGTCTGGCCGAAGCCGGTGACCGAGCAGTAGATGATGTCCGGCTTGACCGCCTTCAGCGATTCGTAGTCCAGCCCATACTTCTTTAGTTGCCCGACCTTGTAGTTTTCCAGCACCACGTCGCTGCGGGCGGCCAGGTCGCGCACGATCTGCTGGCCCTCGGGCGTGCTGATGTCGCAGGTCACCGAGCGCTTGTTGCGGTTGGCGGCCAGGTAGTAGGCGGCCTCGGCGGTGTCCTGGCCGTCGGGGGTCTTGAGCCAGGGCGGGCCCCAGATGCGGGTGTCGTCGCCGGCGCCGGGGCGCTCGATCTTGATCACATCGGCGCCAAAGTCGGCAAGGTTCTGGGCGCACCAGGGGCCCGCGAGCACGCGGGTCAGGTCCAGGACGCGGAGATGGCTTAAGGCTCCCATGGCGGTACGGGCGGGCAGGTCTTGAGGAGCCAGCACTCTATCACCGGCCCCGGCGCCCACGCGCCCGGCCGGGGCGCCGCCGGCGGTTCCGTGGGCGATAACCGGACAGCCGGGCGGCGGGCCGGCCACGCGCCGCCCGGCCAGTGCCTGCGGGCAGGGCTTGCCCGTATAATCAACGGTTTGCAAATCCACCCTGACTGACTGCGCCCTGCCACGACGCGGGAGGCGCCCGATACAACATGAAAGTCTCCGACATCCGCAGCAAGTTCCTGCAGTTCTACGAGTCGAAGGACCATACCGTGGTCCGCTCGTCCAGCCTGGTGCCGGCGAACGACCCGACGCTGCTGTTCACCAATTCGGGCATGGTGCAGTTCAAGGACGTGTTCCTGGGCACCGACAAGCGTCCCTACTCGCGCGCCACGTCGTCCCAGCGTTCGGTGCGGGCCGGCGGCAAGCACAACGATCTCGAAAATGTCGGCTATACGGCACGTCACCACACGTTTTTCGAGATGCTGGGCAATTTCTCGTTCGGCGACTACTTCAAGCGTGACGCCATCCAGTACGCCTGGGAGCTGCTGACCAAGGTCTACCAGCTGCCGGCGGACAAGCTCTGGGTCACGGTCTACGCCGAGGACGACGAAGCCTACGACATCTGGGCCAAGGAAGTGGGCGTGCCGGTCGAGCGCATCGTGCGCATCGGCGACAACAAGGGCGCGCGCTACGCGTCGGACAACTTCTGGCAGATGGCCGATACCGGCCCGTGCGGCCCGTGCTCGGAAATCTTCTACGACCACGGCCCCGAGGTCTGGGGCGGCCCGCCGGGATCGCCCGAGGAAGACGGCGACCGCTACATCGAGATCTGGAACCTGGTGTTCATGCAGTTCAACCGCGACGAGCAGGGCAACATGACGCGCCTGCCCAAGCCGTGCGTGGACACCGGCATGGGCCTGGAGCGCATTGCCGCCGTGCTCCAGCACGTGCACAGCAACTACGAGATCGACCTGTTCCAGGCGCTGATCCGCGCCGCCGGCCGCGAGACCCGCACCGCCGACCTGGGCCACAACTCGCTCAAGGTCATTGCCGACCATATCCGCGCCTGCTCGTTCCTGATCGTCGACGGCGTGATCCCCGGCAACGAAGGCCGTGGCTACGTGCTGCGCCGCATCGTGCGCCGCGCCATCCGCCATGGCTACAAGCTGGGCCAGAAGACCCCGTTCTTCCACAAGCTCGTGGCGGACCTGGTGGCGCAGATGGGCGAGGCCTACCCGGAACTGGCCGACGCCGAGTCGCGCGTGGTCGAGGTGCTCAAGGCCGAGGAAGAGCGCTTCTTCGAGACCATCGAGAACGGCATGTCGATCCTGGACACCGCCGTGGCCGACCTCAAGGCCAAGGGCGGCAACGTGCTGGACGGCGAACTGGCGTTCAAGCTGCACGACACGTTCGGCTTCCCGCTGGACCTGACGCAGGACGTGGCGCGCGAGCAGGAGATCACCGTCGACGAGGCCGCCTTCGACGCCGCCATGACGCGCCAGCGCGAGCAGGCGCGCGCGGCCGGCAAGTTCAAGATGGCCGCCGGCCTGGAGTACACGGGCGACAAGACCGTGTTCCACGGCTACGACGCGCTGAGCAAGGAAGGCGTGCGCGTGACCGCGCTGTACGTGGACGGCGCCTCGGTCGACACGATGCAGCCGGGCCAGACCGGCGTGGTCGTGCTGGACAACACGCCGTTCTACGCCGAATCGGGCGGCCAGGTGGGCGACCAGGGCACGCTCGTGTCCGGCCCCGCCGTCTTCACCGTGGCGGACACCACCAAGATCCAGGCCGACGTGTACGGTCACCAGGGCACGCTGGCCAATGGCCCGCTCAAGGTGGGCGACACGGTGGCGGCCCAGGTCGACGCCGTCCGCCGCGCGCGCACCGTCCGCAACCACTCGGCCACGCACCTGATGCACAAGGCGCTGCGCGAGGTGCTGGGCAGCCACGTGCAGCAGAAGGGCTCGCTGGTCGACCCGGACAAGACGCGCTTCGACTTCTCGCACAACGCCCCGCTGACCGACGCGCAGATCCGCCAGATCGAGGAGATCGTCAACGCCGAGATCCTGGCCAACGCGCCCACCGTGGCCGCCGTCATGCCGTTCGACGACGCGGTCAAGAGCGGCGCGATGGCGCTGTTCGGCGAGAAGTACGGCGACGACGTGCGCGTGCTGTCGATCGGTACCTCCAAGGAACTGTGCGGCGGCACCCACGTGACGCGCACCGGCGACATCGGCCTGTTCAAGATCGTCGTGGAAGCCGGCGTCGCGGCCGGCATCCGCCGCGTGGAGGCCATCACCGGCGACAACGCGCTGCACTACCTGCAGTCGCTCGACGCCCGCCTGAACGAGGCCGCCGCCGCGCTGCGCGCCCAGCCGTCCGAACTGGTGCCGCGTATCGGCCAGGTGCAGGAGCAGGTGCGCGCGCTGGAAAAGGAGCTGGAAAAGCTCAAGAGCAAGCTGGCGTCGTCGCAGGGCGATGAACTCGTGTCGCAGGCCGTCGACGTCAAGGGCCTGAAGGTGCTGGCCGCCCAGCTTGAAGGCGCCGACGTGAAGACGCTGCGCGAGACGATGGACAAGCTCAAGGACAAGCTCCAGAGCGCCGCCATCGTGCTGGCCGCCGTGGCCGACGGCAAGGTCAGCCTGATCGCGGGCGTGACCGCCGACGCCACGTCGAAGGTCAAGGCCGGCGAACTCGTCAACTTCGTCGCCCAGCAGGTTGGCGGCAAGGGCGGCGGCCGCCCCGACATGGCCCAGGCCGGCGGCACCGACCCGGCCGGCCTGCCCAAGGCCCTGGCCGGCGTCACGGAGTGGGTCTCGGCCAAGGTCTGATCCGGCTGATTCCTGCCAGGAAGTCTTGGAAAGCGCCTGCGATGCAGGCGCTTTTTTTGCGCCCGCCGCCCGCTACTTCCCCCCGCCCGTCATCGTCGACACGATGTCGATGGGCAGCGGGAAGACGATGGTCGAGCTCTTGTCGCCGGCGATCTGGGTCAGCGTCTGCAGATAGCGCAGCTGCATGGCCTGGGGCTGGCGGGCGAGCATCTGGGCGGCCTCCAGCAGCTTCTCGGACGCCTGCAGCTCGCCCTCGGCGTGGATCACCTTGGCCCGGCGTTCGCGCTCGGCCTCGGCCTGGCGGGCGATGGCGCGCACCATCGACTCGTTCAGGTCCACGTGCTTGATCTCGACGTTGGACACCTTGATGCCCCAGGCGTCGGTCTGGGCGTCCAGCACCTTCTGGATGTCGAGGTTGAGCTTCTCGCGCTCGGCCAGCATTTCGTCGAGTTCGTGCTTGCCCAGCACCGAGCGCAGCGTGGTCTGGGCGAGCTGGCTGGTGGCCTCCAGGAAGTTGGCGACCTGGATGATGGCCCGTTCGGGGTCCACCACGCGGAAATAGATCACGGCGTTGACCTTGACCGACACGTTGTCGTGGGAGATCACGTCCTGCGGCGGTACGTCGAGCACCACCGTGCGCAGGTCCACGCGCACCATCTGCTGCACCGCCGGGATGATCAGCACCAGCCCCGGGCCCTTGACGCGCCAGAACCGGCCCAGCATGAACACCACGCCGCGCTCGTACTCGCGCAGCACGCGGAACGCGGCCACCACCAGCAGGACGAGCAGGAAGACCACACCACCGAAGCTGAATCCGAATGCCATGTCGGGCTCCTTGTCGAGTCAGGCGTCGTGAATGGGCGCCACGTCCAGCACCAGCCCGTGGCGGCCGGTCACGCGCACCGCCTGGCCGCGCGCCAGCGGGCCGGGTGCGTGGATGCGCCAGGATTCGCCGCGCACCATGGCCCAGCCGTCGGCCGGTGCGCCGGGCACCTGTCCGGCATCGTCGACCATCACGCCGACGCTGCCGACCAGCGTGTCCGCGCCGCTGACCACGGGCCGCCGCCGCGCGCGCAGCAGCAGCGCCGACATGCCGAACACGAAGATGGCCGACACGCCGCACAGGCCGGCGATCAGCGCCAGCGGCACGCCAAGGCCGGGCACGTCGGTATCGATCAGCATCAGCGCGCCGAATCCGAACGCGATGATGCCGCCGATGCCCACGGCGCCGAACGTCGGCAGGAACAGCTCGGCCACCATGCAGGCCACGCCGAACGCGATCAGCGCCAGCCCGGCGTAGTTGATGGGCAGCATCTGCAGCGCGAACAGGCCCAGCAGCAGGCAGATGGCGCCGGCAATGCCGGGCACCACCATGCCAGGCGTGGAGAATTCGAAGATCAGGCCGTAGATGCCGATCATCATCAGGATCAGTGCCACGCTGGGGTCCGTGATGACGGCCAGCAGGCGGCTGCGCCAGTCGGGTTCCAGGGTGACCACCGGCGCGCCGGCCGTGCGCAGCGTGCGGGTGGCGCCGGCGGCCTCGTAGCGCTTGCCATCGACCCTGGCCAGCAGGGCCGGCAGGTCGGGTGCGACGAAATCGGCCACCTTCTGGGTCACGGCCTCGTCGGCGGACAGGCTCACGGCCTCGCGCACGGCCCGCTCGCCCCATTCGGCATTGCGGTGCCGAAGCTGCGCCAGCCCGCGGATATAGGCGCTGGCGTCGTGCATCTGTTTGCGCGTCATGGTGTCTTCGCCGGCCGGTGCGCTGGCGGGCGCCGAGGCCGGGCCGGGCTGCGCTTCCGGCCGCGGCCCGCCGATGCCGATGGCCACCGGGCTGGCCGCGCCCAGGTTGGTGCCGGGCGCCATGGCCGCGATATGGCTGGCGTAGAGGATGTAGGTGCCGGCGCTGGCGGCGCGGGCGCCACCGGGCGCCACGTAGGTGGCCACCGGCACCGGCGACGCCAGGATGGCCTGGATGATGTCGCGCATCGACTTGTCGAGCCCGCCCGGCGTGTCCATCCGCAGCACGATCAACTGGGCGCCGTCCTGGCGGGCGCGGTCCATGCCCCGCACGGCAAAACTGGCGCTGGCCGGGCCGATGGCGCCCTGCAGCGGGATCACGAAGACCGGCGCAGGCGCGGCCGGGGACGGCGCTGCCTGGGCCAGCGCACGGGGCAGGCACGCCAGCGCCAGGGCCAGGCAGGCCAGCGCCAGCCAGTGCACCCAGGGTGGCGCGCGATGATGCCGATGGGGCGCGAATGCGTGTGTCATGGCGGGGCGCGGCCCGCCAAAGATGCCGTGGCCGCGCCACTTTCAGTGTAGGCGACCGGCCACATCGTGCCGGGTCGAAAGCGGGGCCGGCGGCCGGCCAATGTCCCCGGCGGCACATCGGGTTTCGTACGGGTTTCGTACGCCATTTCGCCAACCGTGCTTGAATCTGCCTGGTCCCCCTCCCATCGCCCCACGGCTCAGAAGACAACCCCCATGCCTCTTGCCAACGCCGACGTTTCCGCCGCCCAGGCCGGCCCGCATACCGCCCGGCCCATCGCCGTGGCCCTGGCCGGGCTGGTGTCGCTGGCG
The DNA here is from genome assembly GCF_032190535.1 of Cupriavidus sp. SZY C1. Classification (NCBI taxonomy): domain Bacteria; kingdom Pseudomonadati; phylum Pseudomonadota; class Betaproteobacteria; order Burkholderiales; family Burkholderiaceae; genus Cupriavidus; species Cupriavidus sp. SZY C1. Next base: position 401,202 of record NZ_JAUANU010000001.1, on the reverse strand, counting down.
CTGGCCATGGGCATCGGCCGCTTTGCCTTCACGCCGCTGCTGCCGATGATGCTGCACGACGGCGCCGTGACGCTGGCGCAGGGCGGGGCGCTGGCGACGATGAACTACATCGGCTACCTGGCTGGCGCCGTGCTGTGCCTGTTCATTCGCCCGGACCCGGTGCGGATGGTGCGCGGCGCGCTGGCGCTGACCGTGGTGCTGACGCTGGCGATGGCGCTGCCGGGCGGCATGCCGGCGTGGCTGGCGTGGCGCACGCTGGCCGGCATCGCCAGCGCGCTGGTCATGGTCTACGGCACCGCGTGGTGCATGCAGCGGCTGGCCGAGCTGGGGCACCCCACGCTGGGCGGGCTGATGTTCTGCGGGCCGGGCCTGGGCATCGTCGTGACCGGGCTGTCGGCATTCGGCATGGTGGCGGCGCAATGGCACGCCAGCTGGGGCTGGATCGCATTCGCCGGGCTGGGGCTGGCGATGCTGCTGCCGGTTTGGCGCGTGTTCGGCTCGCCGGCCCCGGTGCCGGGCCCGTCCGCCGGGCTGGCGGGCGACGTGGCGCCGGCGCATCCCCGGCTCGACGCCGAGACCTGGGCGCTGACGCTGGCCTACGGGCTGGCCGGCTTCGGCTACATCATCACGGCCACGTTCCTGCCGGTGATCGCCCGTCACGCGATGCCCGGCACCGTCTGGGCCGACCTGTTCTGGCCGATCCTGGGCGCCGGCGTGGCGGTGGGGGCGTGGCTGGTGACGCGGGTGGGCATGCATCACGACAACCGCCGCATGATGACGTGGCTGTACACGCTGCAGGCGGCCGGCGTGGGCGTGGCGGCGCTGTGGCCCACCGTGGCCGGGTTTGCGTTGAGCAGCCTGCTGGTGGGGCTGCCGTTCACCGCGCTGGTGTCGTTCGCGATGCGCGAGGCGCGGCGGCTGTGGGGCGCGCGGGCGTCGAAGCTGATCGGGCTGATGACCGCCGCCTACGCCATCGGCCAGATCGCCGGGCCGCCGCTGGCCACGGCGCTGGTGGCGCGCACGGGCGGCTTTGGCGCGTCGCTGGGCGTGGCGGCGCTGGCGCTGCTGGCCGGCGCGGCGCTCTATGTGTGGATGGAGCGCCGGTGGCCGGCGGGCGGCCACACGTCCCGGTAGCGTCTGCGCTACAGTATCGGCTTCGCCGCTCACTCGACCTGGCCGCCCCCGCGCCGGCGCTGCAGGGCGGCGCGAAAGCCCATCCCCATGTCCTTTGCCTTGCAGCCCGGGCGCGCCGCCGGCCCGGCCTGGCCGACCGGCCCCGAAGAAGCGCGTGTCCGCGTGGACCTGGCCGCCGCCTACCGGCTGGCCGCCCGCGAGCGCTGGGACGACCTGATCTACACCCATATCTCCGCCACCGTGCCCGGAGAACCCGGCCACTTCCTGATCAACCCGTTCGGATTTGCATTCGACGAGATCCGCGCGTCGGACCTGGTCAAGATCAACGGCCGGGGCGAGGTGGTGGGCGAGACCGTGCACCCGGTCAATGTCACCGGCTTTGCGCTGCACGCGGCCGTGCACGCCGCCCGCCCGGACGCCCATTGCGTGATGCACCTGCACAACACGGCCGGCATCGCGGTCTCGGCCCAGGCCGAGGGGCTGCTGCCGCTGTCGCAGCACGCCATGCGATTCCACGGCCGCCTGGCCTGTCACGACTACGAGGGCCTGGCGTTCACGCCGGAAGAGGGCGCGCGGCTGACCGCGTCGCTGGGCGACCATCCGGCCATGCTGCTGCGCAACCATGGCACGCTGACCGTGGGCCGCACCGTGGCCGAGGCCTACGTGCTGATGGCCACGCTGATCAAGGCGTGCGAGATCCAGCTGGGTGCCCAGCTTGGCAGCGCGACGGTGCAGCCGCCGCCGGCCATCGCCGACCGCACCTCGCTGCAGCTGTACGACGGCGGCGCCGTCGAGGGCGAGCTGGAATGGCCCGCGCTGCTGCGCCGGCTCGACCGCATCGATCCGGGCTACCGGGACTGACCCGCCGAAACCGGAACCCACACCCACCAAGACCCACCAGAACACCAAAGGAGCCAGCCATGCCCACGTTTCACGTAGAGATGTTTGAAGGCCGTACCGTCGAGCAGAAGCGCAAGTTCGTCGAGGAAATCACGCGCGTCACCTGCGAGACGCTGGGCTGCTCGGCCGGCGCCGTCGACATCATCATCACCGACATCAAGCGCGAGAACTGGGCCACGGGCGGCGAGCTCTGGCTCGACAAGCAATAAGCCCCCAACGACAAGACAGGCAAGGTTCGACCCGATGACCTCCGCAGTCCCCGCCATGCAGCAGTTTGCCTCCGACAACTACGCCGGCTTCTGCCCGGAATCGCTGAAATACTTCCTGGAAGCCAATGCCACGGGCCACGAGAAGGCGTACGGCGACGACAGCTGGACCCAGAAGGTCTGCGACCGCATCCGCGACCTGTTCCAGACCGATTGCGAGGTCTTCTTCGTGTTCAACGGCACGGCAGCCAATTCGCTGGCGCTGTCGTCGCTGTGCCAGTCGTACCACTCGGTGATCTGCCACGAACTGGCCCATATCGAGACCGACGAATGCGGCGCGCCGCAGTTTTTCTCGAACGGGTCGAAGCTGCTGACGGCCGCCGGCGAGCACGGCAAGCTGACGCCCGACGCGGTGGAGGCGCTGGTCACGCAGCGGTCGGACATCCACTATCCCAAGCCCCGCGTGGTGTCGCTGACGCAGGCCACGGAGGTCGGCACGGTCTATACCGTGGACGAAGTGCGCGCCATCGCCGCCATCGCCAAGCGCCGGCAGCTACGCGTGCACATGGACGGGGCGCGGTTCGCCAACGCGGTGGCGTCGCTGGGCGTGCATCCGTCCGAGATCACCTGGCGCGCCGGCGTGGACGTGCTCTGCTTCGGCGGCACCAAGAACGGCCTGCCCGTGGGCGAGGCCGTGGTGTTCTTCGACCGCCGGCTGGCCGAGGATTTTGCCTACCGCGTCAAGCAGGCCGGGCACCTGGCGTCGAAGATGCGGTTTATTTCGGCGCCGTGGCTCGGCATGCTCGAACACGACGTGTGGCTCAAGAACGGCCGCCACGCCAATGCCATGGCGACGCTGCTGGCGCAGCGCATCGCCGACGTGCCGGGCGTGCGGATCATGTTCCCGACCCAGGCCAACGCGGTGTTCGCCGAGCTGCCGCTGCCGGCCATCGAGAAGCTGCGCGCCCGGGGCTGGCTGTTCTACACGTTCATCGGCGCCGGCGGATGCCGGCTGATGTGCGCGTGGGACCTGCAGCCCGAGACGGTGGAGGCGTTCGCCGCCGATATCCGCGCCGCCTGCGCCTGACCAAAGCCCCCTGGAGATGTCGATGGAACCCTACCGCTTCTGCCCCCGATGCGGCGCGGCGCTGGAACACCTGCCCATGTCGGGCCGTCTTCGCCATGCCTGCGCGCAGGACGGCTGCGGCTTCGTGCATTGGGACAACCCGCTGCCGGTGCTGGCGGCCGTCGTCGAGTACGAGGGCAAGCTGCTGCTGGCGCGCAATGCCGCGTGGCCGGAAAAGATGTTTGCGCTGGTCACCGGCTTCATGGAGCGCGACGAGACGCCGGAGCTGGGCGTGGCGCGCGAGCTGAAGGAGGAGACGAATCTCGACACGGTGTCCGCGTCGCTGATCGGCGTCTACGAGTTCATGCGCAAGAACGAGCTGATCATCGCCTATCACGTGCGGGCCGAGGGCGAGATCCGGCTGTCCGAGGAACTGGCCGAATACCGGCTGGTGGCGCCCGAGAACATGCGGATCTGGAACGCCGGCACCGGGTTTGCCGTGGCCGATTTCCTGGAGCGGCGCGGCCTGCCGGTGCGATTTTTCGACCGCGCCACGGGCCTGGACATCCCCGATCCGCGCCGGCCGACGGACTTCAGCCTCGTCGCCGCTTCGCTACAATACGGCATCGATCAGAAATAGTAGGGGAGAGGAATGGATTTTCAGAAAGAAGTGGACGCGCGCGGCCTGAACTGCCCGCTGCCGATCCTGCGGACCAAGAAGGCGCTGGCCGACATGGCCAGCGGCGACGTGCTCAAGGTGCTGGCCACCGACCCCGGCGCCACGCGCGATTTCCAGGCATTCGCCAAGCAGACCGGCAACGAACTGCTGTCGCACGCCGAAGTGGACAAGGTGTTCGTGTTCTACATGAAGCGCCGCTGAGCGGGCCCATGGCCGGAGCCGCCGCGCCAAAAGGAAAACCGCCTCGCAAGGAGGCGGTTTTTCATTGGGGCGTCAGTCCGTATCAGCCGCGCTGGGCCAGGTAGCTGCTGAATTCGTCGCGCACCTCCGGGTGCTTGAGCGCGAATTCCACGGTGGCCTTCAGGTAGCCGAGCTTGCTGCCGCAGTCGAAGCGCACGCCCTTGTAGCGGTAGGCCAGCACCTGTTCCTGGTCCAGCATCGCCTGGATGGCGTCGGTCAGCTGGAATTCGCCGCCGGCGCCGGGCTTGAGCTGGCGGATGTGGTCAAAGATGCGCGGGGTCAGAATGTAGCGGCCAACCACGCCAAGGTTCGACGGGGCATTCTCGGGCGCCGGCTTCTCGACGATGCCCGACATCTTGATCACGCGCTCGTCCCACTCGCGGCCATCCACCACGCCGTAGGACCGGCTCTGCTCGGGCGAAATCTCTTCCACACCCAGCACGGAGCAGTTGAAGTGGTTGTAGACGTCGACCATCTGCTTCATGACCGGCTCGTCGTTGCCACCGTCCAGCAGGTCGTCGGCCAGCATCACCGCGAACGGGGCGTCGCCCACCAGGCGCGCCGCGCACAGCACGGCGTGGCCCAGGCCCAGGGCCTCGGGCTGGCGCACGTAGAAGCATTCCACATTCTTGGGCTTGATCGACCGCACGACGTCCAGCAGGGCCTGCTTGTTCTTGGCTTCAAGCTCCATTTCCAGCTCGTACGCCTTGTCGAAATGGTCCTCGATGGCGCGCTTGGAGCGGCCGGTGACGAAGATCATCTCGTTGATGCCCGCGGCAATGGCTTCTTCCACGGCGTACTGGATCAGCGGCTTGTCCACCACGGGCAGCATTTCCTTGGGGCTCGCCTTGGTGGCGGGCAAGAATCGGGTGCCTAGCCCGGCAACGGGAAAGACGGCCTTGGTGACGCGGTTTTCCATTTCAGCTTCCTTTTCAATCCGGTGTAATACCGTGCCGCAGGAGGAGGGGTGCCGTCTGTCGGTCGCCGTCCGACGCGCAGGCGCCGAACGGACCGAAACCGTCACTTCATGACGGCAGACGCTGTAGTTGATCCCGAAGCTTGGCCAGCGTCTGTTCGAAATCCGACAAACGCTGGTTTTCCTGCGCCACCACGGCCGGCGGCGCCTTCGCGACAAAACTTTCGTTCGAAAGCTTGCCACGGCACTTGCCGATCTCGCCCGCGATTCGCTCAATTTCTTTCGACAGGCGCGCACGTTCCGCCACCACGTCGATCTCGATCTTCAGCAGCAGGTGGTTGGCGCCGACGATGGCCACGGGCGCCCCGGCCCCCTCCTGCTGGAGCGCGGTCTCGTCTTCGAACACCTTGACCTCGGAAAGTTTCGCCAGCGCCTGCACGTGAGCGGCCGCTTCGCGCAGGAAGGCGCTGTCGCCATGCGCATACAACGGGATGCGCTGGGCCGGCGAGATGTTCATTTCGCCGCGCAGGTTGCGGCAGGCGTCCACCAGCGCCTTGAGCTGCGCCACCCAGGCTTCGGCGGCCTCGTCGATCTTGGCCACGGCGGGCAGCGGGTAGGGCTGGGTGGCGATCGATTCGCTGCCGTCGCCCTTGGCGCGGCCGGCCAGCGGGGCCACCTTCTGCCACAGTTCCTCGGTGATGAACGGGATGATCGGGTGCGCCAGGCGCAGCACCGTCTCCAGCACGCGCAGCAGCGTGCGGCGCGTGGCGCGCTGCTGGGCTGCCGAGCCGGTCTGGATCTGCACCTTGGCCAGTTCCAGGTACCAGTCGCAGTATTCGTCCCAGACGAATTTGTAGATGGCGCTGGCGATGTTGTCGAAGCGGTACTCGTCGAAGCCCTTCTGGACCTCGGTCTCCACGCGCTGAAGCAGCGACACGATCCAGCGGTCGGCCTGCGAGAAATGCAGGTAGCCGTCCGGGCCGCAGTCGTTGTTGCACGGGCCCATGCCGCAGTCATGGCCCTCGGTGTTCATCAGCACGAAGCGCGTGGCGTTCCAGAGCTTGTTGCAGAAGTTGCGGTAGCCCTCGCAGCGGCCCGTGTCGAAGTTGATGTTGCGGCCCAGCGTGGCCAGCGACGCGAACGTGAAGCGCAGCGCATCGGCGCCGAAGGCCGGAATGCCGTCCGGGAATTCCTTCTTCGTCTTGGCCTCGATCTTGGGCGCGTCCTTGGGGCGGCGCAGGCCCGTGGTGCGCTTCTTGAGCAGCGGCGCCAGGTCGATGCCGTCGATCAGGTCCACCGGGTCCAGCGTGTTGCCCTCGGACTTGCTCATCTTCTTGCCTTCGGAGTCGCGCACCAGGCCGTGCACGTACACGGTGTGGAACGGCACCTGGCCGGTGAAGTGCTTGGTCATCATGACCATGCGCGCCACCCAGAAGAAGATGATGTCGTAGCCGGTGACCAGCACCGACGACGGCAGGAAGTGCTTCAGCTCCGGCGTCTGCTCGGGCCAGCCCAGCGACGAGAACGGCACCAGCGCGGACGAGAACCACGTGTCCAGCACGTCTTCCTCGCGGCGCAGCGGGCCCGTGCTGCCGGCCGCCTGGGCCTGGGCGCGGGCGTCTTCCTCGGTGCGGGCCACGAAGACCTTGCCCGATTCGTCGTACCAGGCCGGGATCTGGTGGCCCCACCAGAGCTGGCGGCTGATGCACCAGTCCTGGATGTTGGCCAGCCATTGGTTGTAGGTGCTGTTCCAGTTCTCGGGCACCAGCTTGATCTCGCCGCTCTGCACGGCGTCCAGCGCCACCTCGGCGATCGAGCGGCCCGGATAGTACGTGCCCTCGGGTGCCGGCTTGCTCATGGCGACGAACCACTGGTCGGTCAGCATCGGCTCGATCACGGAACCGGTGCGCTCGCTGCGCGGCACCATCAGCTTGTGCGGCTTGATCTCGCCCAGCAGGCCCTGGTCCTTGAGGTCGGCGACGATCTTCTCGCGGGCCGCGAAGCGGTCCAGGCCGGCGTAGGCCGCCGGCGCGTCGGCCACGACCTTGGCGTCGAGCGTCAGGATCGACAGTTGCGGCAGGTTGTGGCGCTGGCCCACGGCATAGTCGTTGAAGTCGTGGCCCGGGGTCACCTTGACCACGCCGGTGCCGAACTCGCGGTCGACATATTCGTCGGCAATCACCGGGATCTGGCGGCCGGTCAGCGGCAGGTGCACGGACTTGCCGATCAGGTGCGCGTAGCGCTCGTCCTCGGGGTGCACCATCACGGCCGTATCGCCGAGCATGGTCTCGGGGCGCGTGGTGGCGACGGTCAGGTGCGTCAGGCCGCGCACGGTGTCCGGCTCGACCAGCGGGTAGTGGATCTCCCAGAGCGAGCCGTTTTCCTCGACGCTGTCCACCTCCAGGTCGGACACGGCCGTGCCCAGCACCGGATCCCAGTTCACCAGGCGCTTGCCGCGGTAGATCAGGCCCTGCTCGTACAGCCGCACGAAGACCTCGGTCACGGCCTTCGACATCTCGGGCGACATCGTGAAGTATTCACGCGTCCAGTCGATCGACGCGCCCATGCGGCGCACCTGGCGCGTGATGGTCGATCCCGACTCTTCCTTCCAGGCCCAGACCTTCTCGGTGAATGCCTCGCGGCCCAGGTCGTGGCGCGACACCCCCTGCGCCTCCAGCTGGCGCTCCACCACGATCTGCGTGGCGATGCCGGCGTGGTCGGTGCCCGGCACCCACAGCGTGTTGGCGCCGCGCATGCGGGCGTGGCGGGCCAGGCCGTCCATGATCGTCTGGTTGAACGCATGGCCCATGTGCAGCGTGCCGGTCACATTGGGCGGCGGCAGCTGGATGGCGAAATCGGGACGGTTATCGTCGAAAGTGGGCTGGGCAATGCCGCGGCGCTCCCATTCTGGGCCCCATTTCGCCTCGATGGCGGCGGGTTCGAAGCTCTTGGCAAGGGACTGGTCTTCTGCGGTCATGCTCGGATGTCTTGGGATGCTTGGAATGCGGGACGGGGCTCGGGCCCGGCAGGCGGCATGGCGTGCCACGGCATTCGGCCGGGAGAAAACGTCAAATTATAGGGGAGCCGGCGCGCCGATGCCCATTTCCGGGCCGGGCGCGCGGCCTGCCGACAATCGGGGCAGGGGCCCGCCGGTATAATTGCCGCCTACTTTACCGGCCCCGATCCGATGTCCAGCCTGCTCGCCAACCTCAACGCCGAACAACTCGCCGCCGTCACTTTGCCGGACGAACCGGCCCTGATCCTGGCCGGCGCGGGCAGCGGCAAGACCCGCGTGCTGACCACGCGCATTGCCTGGCTGATCCAGAACGGGCGCGTGTCGCCGGCCGGCATCCTGGCCGTGACGTTCACGAACAAGGCCGCCAAGGAGATGCAGACGCGGCTGTCGTCGCTGCTGCCGATCAATACGCGCGGCATGTGGATCGGCACGTTCCACGGGCTGTGCAACCGCATGCTGCGGGCCCACTTCCGCGACGCCGGGCTGCCCCAGACGTTCGCCATCCTGGACACCCAGGACCAGTTGTCCGCGCTCAAGCGGCTGCTCAAGCAGCTGAACGTCGACGACGAGAAGTATCCGGCCAAGAACCTTCAGTACTTCATCAACAACGCCAAGGAACAGGGCCTGCGCCCGGCCGACGTGGAGGCCAACGACGACTTCAACCGCCGCTTCGTCGACCTCTACGCCGCCTACGACGCGCAGTGCCAGCGCGAGGGCGTGGTCGATTTCGCCGAGCTGCTGCTGCGCTGCTACGAACTGCTGCGCTACAACGACGCCATCCGCCAGCACTACCAGCACCGCTTCCGCCACGTGCTGGTGGACGAGTTCCAGGACACCAACGTGCTGCAGTACCAGTGGCTGAAGCTGCTGGCCGGTTATGGCACGGGCCAGGCCGCGGCCGTGTTCGCGGTGGGCGACGACGACCAGAGCATCTACGCGTTCCGCGGCGCCAACGTCGGCAACATGCGCGATTTCGAGCAGGAATTCCGCGTGCGGCACCTGATCAAGCTGGAGCAGAACTACCGCTCGCACGGGCATATCCTGGACAGCGCCAACCATCTGATCTCGCACAACGCGCGCCGGCTGGGCAAGAACCTGCGGACCGACGCCGGGCACGGCGAGCCGGTGCGGGTGTTCCAGGCGGGCTCGGACGGGCAGGAGGCGTCGTGGATCGTCGAGGAGATCCGCGACCAGATCGCCCAGGGCATGTCGCGCTCGGAAATCGCCATCCTGTACCGCAGCAACGCCCAGTCGCGCGTGATCGAGCATGCGCTGTTCTCGTCGGGCATCCCGTACCGGGTGTACGGCGGCCTGCGCTTCTTCGAGCGGGCCGAGGTCAAGCATGCGCTGGCCTACCTGCAACTGATCGAGAACCCGCGCAACGACGCCGCGTTTGGCCGTGTGGTCAACTTTCCGACGCGCGGCATTGGCGCCAAGACGCTGGAGAACCTGCAGGACGCCGCGCGCCAGTACAACTGCTCGCTGGCCGAGGCGGTGGCCTACGTGCCGGGCAAGGGCGGCACGTCGCTGGCGGCGTTCCTGCGGCTGATCGAGCAGATGCGCGCCGAAACCAGCCGCCTGACGCTGGCCCAGACCGTGGAGCACGTGACCAACGCCAGCGGGCTGATCACGCACTACCAGACCGAGAAGGAAGGCCAGGACCGCATCGAGAACCTGCAGGAACTGGTGACGGCCGCCCAGGCGTTCGTGGTGGAAGAGGGCTACGGCCTGGACGCGCTGGCACGGGTGCTGCCAGTCGGCCGTGACGTGCCGCCGGCGCTGGCGCAGGGCGACCAGGACCAGCAGGTGCTGGACCCCGAGCAGCTGCCGGTGGTCATGACGCCGCTGGTGGCGTTCCTGACGCACGCGTCGCTGGAAGCCGGCGACAACCAGGCGCAGGCCGGCCAGGACGCCGTGCAGATGATGACCGTACACGCCGCCAAGGGGCTCGAATTCAACGCCGTGTTCATCACCGGCCTGGAGGAAGGGCTGTTCCCGCACGAGAACAGCGCCATGGAGGCCGACGGGCTGGAAGAAGAGCGCCGGCTGATGTACGTGGCGATCACGCGCGCGCGCCAGCGGCTCTACCTGTCGTTCGCGCAAAGCCGCGTGCTGCACGGGCAGATGCGCTACCACGTGCGCTCGCGCTTCTTCGAGGAGCTACCCGAGCCGGCGCTGAAGTGGATCACCCCGCAGGGCCAGTCGTCGTACGGCAACTACGGCATCAGCCGCCAGGAACGCGACAACGCTTGGGGCCGCGACTGGTTCAAGCGCGCCGAGGACGTGCCGTACACGGGCACCAAGGCCACCGGCGGCATGGACACCGGCAAGAACTACGCCGAAGAAAAGCGCGCCGCCGCCACCGGTTTCCGCGTGGGCCAGAACGTGTTCCACACGAAGTTCGGCGAAGGGAAGATCAAGGCGCTGGAGGGCGAAGGCGCCGACGCGCGTGCCCAGATCGATTTCAAGCGCCACGGCGCCAAGTGGCTGGCCCTGGCGGTGGCGAAGCTGGATCCGATCGATTGATCGACTGATCGATTGTGTTTGCCCCTCTCCCGCGCGCGGGAGAGGGGCGCGGACAAGCTCAGGGGTTGTCCGCCGCCGCCCCATTCCCCGTCTCGCCCGGCGGGACGACGTTGAAGCAGCCCCGGTACGTGGCGTAGAACGAGCAGTACAGCACCGCGAGCATCAGCAGCGAGTACGGCGTCACCAGGAACGACAGCACCGCCTGCGCGCCCAGCGCCGCGAAGACCGTTTCCAGGAACAGGGGCACGGCCACCAGCAGCACGGCGAACAGCAGCGCATAGGTGAAGAACGCGCCGCGGTTGCGCCAGCAGGCCGTCCAGCTGAAGAACAGCGCCTTGATCGGCGGCACCTGGTGCCAGGCGGCCAGCAGCGGCGCGAACCAGAACATCATCGCCACCGGCGTGTACAGCACCGCGCCGATCAGCAGCGCGAAGTAGAGCTGCCGGATCGCGTCGGCCGTCGGCTCCTCGCCGCGCAGCACGATCGGGGCCACGGCGCCAATGTCGACCACGGCCGTGGCGGCCAGGCTCAGCGCGAACACCAGCACCGCATAGATGCCGCCTAGGATCAGCAGATGCCGGGTGGCCTGCTTGCCGTTGGTGCGGAACCCCGCCAGCAGGATCGTGGGCAGGACGCGCTTGTTCTGGATCACCTCGCGGCAGGCGGTCATCACCCCCACGTACAGCCCCGGCGTGAACACCAGCAGCGCGATGATGCCGAACAGCGGCACGAAGATCGCCAGTTGCGCGGCAATCAGGTAGATGAACAGCAGCATCAGGAACGCAAGCGGGTTCTTGCGGAACAGCCAGATGCCCTGGCGCAGCCAGACGTAGCCTTCCTTGGCGGAAACTTCCAGTAGTTGCATGGCGAATCAGATCCAGGGGAGCGCCGGCCCGTCGTCCAGGCGGCGGCGCAGGATGCGTTCGAAATGGGTCGGATCGTGCGGCTGGAGCATGTCGGCCTCGCGCGGGAGATAGAAGTCCCACAGGCGCGACACCCAGAACCGCAGCGCGCCGGCCCGCAGCATGTCCTGCCAGTGGGCTGCCTCGGTCTTCGTCAGCGGCCGCACCGCGTGGTAGGCCGCCAGCAGCGCCTGGGCGCGCACGGGGTCGAGCGCGCCGGTGGGCAGGTCGATGCACCAGTCGTTGACCGTCACGGCCAGGTCGAACAGCCACTTGTCGTGGCCGGCGAAATAGAAATCGAAGAAACCGCCCAGCTTGTGCTGGCCGTCGACGGTGTCGAACAGCACGTTGTCGCGGAACAGGTCGCAATGGCACGGGCCGGCCTGCAGCGCCGCATAGTCGGCACTGCCGAAGAACACGGTCTGGTGCGCGATCTCGTCGGCCAGCAACTGGCGCTGGGCGGCGTCCAGGAACGGCGTGATCTCGGGCACGGTCTGCTGCCACCAGGCCAGGCTGCGCAGGTTGGGCTGCTGGCGCGGGTAGTCCTGGCCGGCCAGATGCATGCGTGCCAGCATGGCGCCCACTTCGGCGCAGTGGTCGGCGGCCGGCGCTAGCTGCGACGCGCCGGGCAGCCGCGTGACGATCGTCGCCGGCTTGCCCTTCAGTTCGCGCAGGATCTCGCCGTCGCGCGCGGGCATGGGCGCCGGCACGCTGATGCCGTGGCGCGCCAGGTGATCCATCAGGTGCAGGTAGTAAGGCAACTGGTCGAAGCGCAGCCGCTCGAAGATCGTCAGCACGAACTCGCGCGTGACGCCGTCCTGCTCCATGGTCAGAAAGAAGTTGCTGTTCTCGATGCCCGAGGCAATGCCGCGCAGCGCGCGCACTTCGCCTAGGTCGTAATCAAGCAGCCAGCGGGCGATCTCGTCCTGCGAGACCGTGGTAAAGACGGCCATACTCTCAAATTGGTGCGAATCGGGGGACGGCGGGGCGGCAACACGGGGTTGCCCGGCTCCGTCGCCGTGGCATTGCTGCCGGAAGGCCGGCGCGATCCGTGCCCGGTCATCGGCCAGGCGCGGATCGTGGGTCAGAAAGGCGTAAGACTAACAGGTCGGGCGACGGCGCCGGTCAGAACTTGAGGTTGACCGACGGTACGCGGTTCACGTCATGGTCCCGAATCCGGGGCGAGCTGTCCTCGGGCTTGCTCATCTCGTACTTCGTGCCAAAGCCCGACTGCACCTGGATCTCGGTGGCGCGGCCCTTGTCGCGGTATTCGGTCACCTGGGTGCCGTCGCGCTCACGAAGCTGGAAGCTCGGCTCGCGGGGCTGGTTCAACTGGCTCTTGGCCGCCGGGGCGATCGGCTGGTTGTTGATCTTGTTGAGTTCCTGCTGGGTCAGCGCGTTGGTGGTTTCCTCGGCCAGCGCCACGTTGGCACCGGACAGGGCCGCCACGGCGGCGACGAGCGCGAGCAGATAGCCGGGGCGGCCGATCCTGGCGGACCGACCGGCCAACCTGGCACCCGGTTGCGAAGGGGAAGTCATCTGAGGCTCCTGTGCGCGCGGGCAGGGGGCCCCGCGACGCGGATTTTGCCTGTGCAGCCGGCGGCGCCGGGTGTGGCAGGCGGACAGGCTTCCATTCTAGCAATTCCTGTCGTTTTCGGGCCGCCGTCGTGGCCTTCCGTCCACCCGGCGCGTGACGCCCCGGGTGGCTTGCGCGACGCTTGCCTTACAGATAGAACATTTCTTCCTTCGGCGGGATCGGATGGTCGCCGCCGCGCTTCTCGTAGTACTCGTAGACGGCCTCCAGCACTTCCTGCGGCTCGTCGACGATCTTCATCAGGTCCAGGTCGTGCTCGGCAATCAGGCCCATGGGCAGCAGCGTGAAGCGGAACCAGTCCAGCAGGCCCTTCCAGAACCGGCTGCCGTACATCACCACCGGCACCGACCGGGACTTGCCGGTCTGCACCAGCGTCAGCACCTCGGCCAGTTCGTCCAGCGTGCCAAAGCCGCCCGGCATGACGATGAAGGCGTCCGAGTTCTTCACGAACGTGACCTTGCGCGTGAAGAAATGGCGAAAGCGCATGGCGATGTCCTGGTACGGATTGCCCTGCTGTTCGTGCGGCAGCTCGATGTTCAGGCCCACGCTGGCCGACTTGCCGGCGTGCGCGCCCTTGTTGGCCGCTTCCATGATGCCGGGGCCGCCGCCGGAGATCACGGCGAAGCCCGCGTCCGAGAACAGCCGCGCGATTTCGATGGTCTTCTGGTAGTACGGCGAGTCCTCGCGCAGCCGTGCGCTGCCGTAGATCGAGACGGCCGGACGGATCTCCGACAGGTACTCGGTCGCCTCAATGAACTCTGCCATAATCGTGAACATTTGCCACGAGGCGCGCGCCTTCTTGGCCGTGGCCCGGTCCTCATCGGCCAGCGCACGCAGGCTCGGAATCATCTTGCGCGGATTCGCGCGCGCCGCTGCAGCCCGTGCGGCGGCATCCTGCTCTTCAACGCTCTTGCCGGCAGCCGCGGCATCGGCTTTTGCGGCGATGGCGGCGGCATGCGCCGACGCCTTTTCGGGAGGGGGATTCACCGAATTACCGGAAATGTCGGAAACGTCCGTATCGGCGAGGGGAGCGGCATCTGCACCGCCAATGGGGGCACCAGTCAATTTTGAGTCCATGGGAATGTCGGATAGTCCAAAAACACTCTTGCTCGTCGATGGATCGAGCTATCTGTACCGCGCATACCACGCGCTGCCGGACCTGAGGAATGGCGAAGGTCTGCCCACAGGGGCAATCTACGGCATGATCAACATGTTGCGCAAGCTGCGCAACGATTACCCGGCACAGTATATCGCCTGCGTATTCGACGCCAAGGGCAAGACGTTCCGGGATGCGATGTACCCCGCATACAAGGAACACCGGCCGTCGATGCCCGAGGATCTGGCGCGCCAGATCGAGCCGATCCACGAGGCCGTGCGCGCGCTGGGCTGGCCCATCGTGGTGGTCGAGGGCGTGGAGGCCGACGACGTGATCGGCACGCTGGCCTGCCAGGCCACGCAGCAGGGCGTGAAGACCGTGGTATCTACCGGCGACAAGGACCTTGCGCAGCTTGTGAACGACAGCGTCACGCTGGTCAACACGATGAGCGGCGAGGTGCTGGACCCGCCGGGCGTAGTCAACAAGTTCGGCGTGCCGCCCGAGCGCATCGTCGACTACCTGTCCCTGATCGGCGACGCCGTGGACAACGTGCCTGGCGTGCCGAAGGTGGGCCCCAAAACGGCCGTCAAGTGGCTGACCGAATACGGCACGCTCGACGCGATCATGGCCGGCGCCGACGGCATCAAGGGCGTGGTGGGCGAGAACCTGCGCAACACGCTGGACTGGCTGCCGCGCGCCCGCGAACTGGTGACGGTCAAGACCGACTGCGACCTGAGCGGCGCCGTGGCCGACTTCCACGCGCTGCACGACCTGGGCGAGGACAAGGACAAGCTCGTCGACTTCTTCCGCAAGTACGGCTTCAAGACCTGGCTGCGCGAGGCCACCGGCGAATCGCTGCCGAACGCGCGCGCCGCCGCGGCCCGAGGCACGGCCGGGGCGGCCCAGGGCGGGCTGTTCGACGCCGCGCCGGCGTCCGACGACGACGGCCAGCCGGCCGAGGACCTTGCGCCGGCCGAGATCCGCTACGAGACCGTGACCACCGAGGCCGCGCTCGATGCCTGGCTGCAGAAGCTGGTGGACGCGCCGATCGTCGCCATCGACACCGAGACCACGTCGCTGGACCCGATGATGGCGGAACTGGTGGGCGTGTCGGTATCGGTGGAGCCGGGCGAGGCGGCCTACATTCCGGTGGCCCATCGCGGCCCCGACGTGGCCGGCCTGGACAACCACGGCCAGCTCCCGCGCGACTTCGTGCTCGACAAGCTGCGCGCCTGGCTGGAAGACCCGTCGCGGCCCAAGCTCGGCCAGCATCTGAAGTACGACGCGCACGTGTTCATGAACTACGGCATCACGCTGCGCGGCATCGCCCATGACACGATGCTGGAAAGCTACGTGCTGGCGTCGTACCGCAACCACGGCATGGACAGCCTGGCCGAGCGGCTGCTGAGCGTGAAGACGCTGACCTACGAGGAAGTGTGCGGCAAGGGCGCCAGCCAGATCGGCTTCGACCAGATCGACCTGCAGCGCGCCACCGACTACGCGGCCGAGGACGCCGACGTGACGCTGCGCCTGCACCGCAAGATGCTGCCGCAGCTTGAGCTGGCCGACGGGCTGCGGTACGTCTACGAGCAGATCGAGATTCCGGTCTCGGTGGTGCTGCAGAAGATCGAGCGCAACGGCGTGCTGATCGATGCCGACAAGCTGGCCGCGCAGAGCGCCGACCTGGGCCAGCGCATGATGGAGGCCGAGCGCGCCGCGCACGAGGCCGCCGGCCAGCCGTTCAACCTGGGCTCGCCGAAGCAGATCGGCGAGATCCTGTTCAACCAGATGCAGCTCCCGGTGGTGAAGAAGACCGCCAGCGGGGCGCCGTCCACCGACGAGGAAGTGCTGCAGAAGCTGGCCGAGGACTATCCGCTGCCCAAGCTGCTGCTGGATTACCGCGGCCTGTCCAAGCTCAAGTCGACCTACACGGACAAGCTGCCGAAGATGGTCAACCCGCGCACGGGCCGCGTGCACACCAGCTACGGCCAGGCCACGGCGGTGACGGGGCGGCTGGCGTCGACCGATCCGAACCTGCAGAACATCCCGGTGCGCACCGAGGAAGGCCGCCGCATCCGCGAGGCGTTCATCGCCGGGCCGGGCAACGTGATCGTGTCGGCCGACTACTCGCAGATCGAGCTGCGGATCATGGCCCACATCTCGGGCGACGACAACCTGCTGCGCGCCTTCGCCAACGGCGAGGACATCCACCGCGCCACGGCCAGCGAGATCTTTGCCGTCGAGCGCGAGGCCGTGACCAGCGAGCAGCGCCGCTACGCCAAGGTGATCAACTTCGGGCTGATCTATGGCATGAGCGCGTTCGGGCTGGCCAGCAACCTCGGCATCGAGCGCGACGCGGCCAAGCACTATATCGACCGCTACTTCATGCGCTATCCGGGCGTGGCCAACTATATGGAAGAGACGCGCCAGAAGGCGCGCGAGCAGGGCTACGTCGAGACCGTGTTCGGCCGCCGCCTGTGGCTGCCGGACATCCGCGGCGGCAACGGCCCGCGCCGCCAGGCCGCCGAGCGCGCCGCCATCAACGCGCCGATGCAGGGCACGGCCGCCGACCTGATCAAGCTGTCGATGATCGCCGTGCAGGACTGGCTGGAAGCGGACGGCCTAGGCGCGCGCCAGATCATGCAGGTGCACGATGAACTGGTGCTCGAAGTGCCGCAGGCCGAGTTCGAGCTGGTCAAGGTGCGGCTGCCCGAGCTGATGTGCGGCGTGGCGCAACTCAACGTGCCGCTGGTGGCCGAGGTGGGCAGCGGCGCGAACTGGGAAGAGGCGCACTAGTCCGCTACACGGCGCGCGGTTGGACGGGGCGGCAGGGGCCGCCGCGCCCCGTTATTCCGCTGTCTCCCGTGCGATGCCGATGTATGCAAAGAAGTACTGTCTGAATCGACGGCTGACCGCTTGCCAGCCGGTGCTGCTCTGCAGCACACTGGTAGCCATCCCGTCGGATTGGCCGCACCCGCCAGCCGCACGCAGAACATCGGCCTCGCGGTGCGAGACCACAACAGAAAGACGCCGCAGGGGCCTGCACCGGTTTTCAAATTGAAAACATCGGGTAGACCATGAGCAACGCAACAGGCAGAGAGGAAAGCGCCCCCACTCCCATCGACCAACCTTCCGGCGGCCCGCAGATCGCGGCGCCGCGTCCTGCGGGGCAAGCGCACCGGATCATCGTGGTGGGCGGCGGCGCCGGCGGACTCGAACTTGTCACGCGGCTTGGCGACAAGCTGGGCAAGTCGCGCCGCGCGCAGGTGACACTGGTCGACCGCATGCCGACGCACATCTGGAAGCCGCTGCTGCACGAGGTGGCCGCCGGCAGCATGGACCCCAACACCCACCAGCTCGAATACGCGGCGCAGGCGCGCTGGCACCATTTCGACTTCCAGCAGGGCGAACTGACCGGCATCGACCGCGCCGGCAAGCGCATCCTCGTGGCCGCCTGCCTGGACCAGGACGGCACCGAACTGCTGCCCGCGCGCGACCTGCCGTACGACACGCTGGTGCTGGCCATCGGCTGCATCACCCATTTCTTCAACGTGCCGGGCGCGGCCGAGCATGCGATCGCGCTGGATACGGTCGACCAGGCCGAGCGCTTCCGGCGCCGGCTGATCGCGGCCTGCGTGCGGGCCCAGAACGGCAAGGGCCGCGTGGGCCAGGACGGCCGGCCGCGCGTGGACGTGGCGATCATCGGCGCGGGTGCGACGGGCGTGGAACTGTCGGCCGAGTTGCGCAACACCGCGCACGTGCTGAACGCCTACGGGCTGCACCAGCTTGACCCACGCCGCGACGTGCGCATCCATGTGATCGAGGCCGGGCCGCGCATCCTGCCCGCGCTGTCCGAGCGCGTGTCGGCCGAGACGACCAAGCTGCTGCGCAAGCTGGATGTGGACGTCTTCACGTCCGAGCGCGTGACCGAGGTGACGCACGACGCGGTGCTGACGGCCAGCGGCAAGCATATCGACGCCGACCTGACGGTCTGGGCGGCCGGCATCACGGCCCCGGGCGTGCTGCGCACGCTGGGCCTGCCTGTCAGCAAGATGGGCCAGCTCGTGGTGGGCCCGACGCTGCAGACCGAGACCGATCCCGACATCTTCGCGTTCGGCGACTGCGCCGCCGCGCCGTGGCCCGAGAAGCAGACCACGGTGCCGCCGCGCGCCCAGGCCGCGCACCAGCAGGCCACGTTCCTGTACGACGCGCTGCGAGCCCGGCTGGACGGCAAGCCGCTGCCGAAGTTCGGCTTCAAGGATTTCGGCTCGCTCGTGTCGCTGGGCCATTTCAGCGCCGTGGGCAGCCTGATGGGTGGCCTGATCGGCGGGTCGATGTTCATCGAGGGGCTGATGGCGCGCTTCATGTACACGTCGCTGTACCGGATGCATGTGCTGGCGCTGCATGGCGCGATCGGCATGGGGCTGGACACCATGACGCACTGGCTGCGCAGCAAGACCAGCCCGCGCGTGAAGCTGCACTGAGCCGCTGGCCGGCGGCGCGTGCGTTGCCGGCCATGTTTGCTTAGAATCGACGGCGCCGCGCGGACGTCACTTGGGCGCGGCGCCCCCGATGCCCAGGAGACCCCCCATGCTGAAGCCCGAAGTCGAAAGCCTCGTTCCCGGTCAGACGTTCGACCGCCGCAGTTTCGTCAAGACCGCGCTGGGCTCGGCCTTCGCGGCCGCCGCGCTGCCGGTGACCGCCCAGACCATCAAGACCGACTTCCAGGGGCTGACCGCCGGCGAGGTCACCGTGCCGTCGGGCGGCTTCAGCATGCCCGTGTACCGCGCCCAGCCCGAAGGCAAGAAGAACCTGCCCGTGGTGCTGGTCATCAGCGAGATCTTTGGCGTCCACGAGCATATTGCCGATGTCTGCCGCCGCTTTGCCAAGCTCGGCTACCTGGCCATCGCGCCGGAGCTGTTCGCGCGGCAGGGCGATCCGACCAGCTACGGGACGATCCAGGAACTGCAGGCCAACATCATCCAGAAGGTGCCGGACGCCCAGGTCATGGGCGACCTGGACGCCTGCGTGACCTGGGCGGCGGCCAACGGCGGCGACGTGAACCGGCTGGGCATCACCGGTTTCTGCTGGGGCGGGCGCATCACGTGGCTCTACTCGGCCCACAGCCGGCGCGTGAAGGCCGGCGTGGCGTGGTACGGCCAGCTTGTCGGCCAGCCCAACGCGCTCAAGCCGAAGAACCCGGTGGACATCGTCGGCGACCTGCACGCGCCGGTGCTGGGCCTCTACGGCGGCAAGGACACCGGCATCACGCAGGAACACGTGGCCCAGATGAAGGCGGCGCTGGCCGAATCGTCGAACCCGAACGCGAAGGCGTCGACGTTCGTGGTCTATCCCGACGCCGGCCACGCGTTCCATGCCGACTACCGGCCCAGCTACGTCGAGGCGGCCGCCAAGGATGGCTGGCAGCGCTGCCTGGCGTGGTTCCGCCAGCATCACGTGGCCTGACGGGGCGGGCCGCATTGGCCCTGCCGGCGCGCGGGTGATTGCAAAGAGGGTGGAGAGGTACGTACAATGCCGACTCTCGCGTTTTTGCAACCATGTTGCGTTAAAGCGCTGGCGTAGTCAGTCGGCGACGACTGCCCGGTGGTCGGGCAGGGGCCGGTCCGGGAGTTCATCATCCATTCCACGCTTTTGTACATCCTGCTGGCGGCGACGATTTCGGGCGTCGGCAGCATCCTCGGGGCCGCGCTGCTGTCGCTGACCGTGGCCTCGCGCGTGGTGGAGCGCATGGTGAGCTTCTCGGTGGGCGTGCTGCTGGCAACGGCGCTGCTGCATTCGCTGCCCGAGGCGTTCGAGTCCGGCGCCGACCCGCGCGCGCTGTTCGGCACGCTGCTGGCCGGGCTGCTGGGGTTCTTCCTGCTGGAAAAGATCTCGCTGCTGCGCCACTCGCACCACCACGAGGGCGACGGGCACCATCACCACCACGGCCACGACCGCGAGGAAGCCGGCCGCAGCGGCCTGACCATCCTGGTGGGCGACACCTTCCACAACTTTGCCGATGGCATCGTGATCGCGGCGGCGTTCCTGGCCGATCCGCATATCGGCATCGTGACCGCGCTGGCCATCGCCGCGCACGAGATTCCGCAGGAGGTGGGCGACTTCATCGTGCTGCTGAACGCCGGCTTCTCGAAGGCGCGGGCGTTCGCGTTCAACCTGCTGTCGAGCCTGGCGGCCATCCTGGGCGGCATCGTCGGCTATTTCCTGCTGGACCAGCTGACGGCCTGGATTCCGTACGTGCTGGTGATTGCGTCCAGCAGCTTCGTCTACATCGCCGTCAGCGACCTGATGCCGCAGATGCAGCGCCGGCCGCGCCTGAAGGAATCGGCCGTGCAGGTGGTGTTGGTGGCGGCGGGCATCGCGGCCATCGTCTTCATCACCAATGGCGTGCACGAGCAGCACGCCCATCGCCACTCGCAGACCGGCACCGAAGCGGCGTCGAACTGACGCCGCCGTCCCGGCTCAGGTGCTGGCTCAGGTGCCGGTACCGGTGGCCACCGGCCGCTGCGGGTCGGCGCACCATTCGCTCCACGACCCCGGGTACAGCGCCGCATCGGTCAGGCCGGCCACTTCCATCGCCAGGAGGTTGTGGCAGGCCGTGACGCCCGAGCCGCACTGCATGACCGTCTGCGCCGGCGCCTTGCCGCCGAAGACCCGGCCGAACTCGGCGCGGAGCTGGTCGGCGGGCTTGAAGCGGCCGTCCGGGCCCAGGTTGTCCTTGAAGAAGCGGTTGGCGGCGCCGGGGATATGGCCGCCGACCGGGTCGAGCGTCTCGTTCTCGCCGCGGAAGCGGTCGGCCGCGCGGGCATCGACGACCAGCAGCGACGGTTGCGCGAGGTTGTCGACCAGCGTGGCGGCATCGACGGTACGCACCAGCGACGTCCGGCGCGTCAGGTTGCCGCCGGCGTCCGGATCGGGCGTCGTGCCCGGTTCCAGTGGCAGTCCGGCGGCCAGCCAGGCAGCCTTGCCGCCATCGAGCACGGCCACGGCGCCGTGGCCCACCCAGCGCATCAGCCACCATAGCCGGGCCGCGTACATGTTGCCCTGCGCGTCGTAGGCCACGACCAGCGCATCGTCATCGACGCCCAGCGCGCGCATCCGCGCCACGAACATCTCGGCATCGGGCAGCGGGTGCCGGCCGTTGAAGCCGGTCCTGGGGCCCGACAGTTCGTTGTCCAGGTGCAGGTAGAAGGCGCCCGGAAGATGTTCCTGCTGGTACATCTCGCGGCCGGCGGCCGGGTTGGTCAGGTCGAACGAGCAGTCGACGACGACCACCGGCCGGCCCTGTTGCCGCAGGTCATGGAGTTCGGTGGCGGAGATCAGCGGAGATGGCATGGAGAACCCGTGTCGGTAAGGAAAAGTGCGCCGACAATGCTACACCGCAACGGCCCGGACAGCCCGGACGGCCCGCGCAGCCGGTCACACCTCGGGATGCACTTCCGCCTCGGGCGACTTGACCGGCGTGGCCGGGGTGGGGTGCTTGTCGGTGTCGCGGGCGCGCGTGAGCGTGGTGGCGATGCCGCTGGCCACGATCAGCGCCATGCCAAGCCAGGACACCCAGTTCAACCGGTCGTTCCAGACCAGGATGCCCCACAGGCTGGAGAACACGATGCCCGCGTACTGCAGGTTGGCGGTCAGCAGCGTATTGCCGCGCTTGTAGGCGCGCGTCATCGACGTCTGGCCCAGCGTGGCCAGGATGCCGATGGCCAGCAGCAGGCCCACGCCGTGCCAGGTATGGGTGCTCAGGCCCGTGAACAGCATCCAGACCAGCCCGCAGACCAGCCCGACCCCCGAGAAATAGAACACGATGCGGCCTTCGGGCTCGCCGAGTTGCCCCAGTTGCCGGACTTCGACATAGGCCAGCGCCGTGAACACGCCCGAGACCAGCCCGATCATGCCGCCGGCCAGTTGGTCCTTGCCCACCGACGGCTGCAGCAGGCAGATGACCCCGGCAAACGACAGCAGGATGGCGCCGATCAGCTTCTTGTCGGCCGCCCCGGCGGTACCGGCCAGCGCGGCGCCGGCGCCCAGGATCAGCGCGATCCAGACCGGCGACATGTAGTTCAGCGTCATCGCCGTGGCCAGCGGCAGCAGCGTGATCGACGTGAACCAGAGCAGCAGGGCGGTCACCCCGAAGAGGCTGCGCTTGATGTGCGTGACCATATGCGGCGTACGCACCGACACACCCTGCGAGCGCAGCAGCACCCACATGATCGTCACGCCAATCAGGCTGCGGTAGAACACGATCTCGCCCGTGGTGTATTGCTCGGACGCCAGCTTGACCCCCACCCCCATCAACGAAAAGGCGAAGGCGGCGAACAACATCCAGAGCGATTGCATGGCGGAAACCGGGGCGAGAAGGGTGTAAAGGGGCGAAGGGAGGGGCAAAACCGAAAATCGTTGTATCAGCAACGATTAAGTGGCGATTCTATCAGTGCTTTGCCGGCCGCTCCAATGCAAAACGGACCGTTTTCACGGTCCGTTTCTCGTCGTCCACAGCGAGGGCGGGCGGCTGGTGCCCGTCATTGCGGCGGCTCAGCGCTTGTTGTAGTCCATCGCGCGCCGGTACCACTCGTGGAAGTGCTGCATGCCGTCTTCCATCGGCGACTGGTACGGGCCGGTCTCGCTGATGCCGCGCTTCATCAGCGCCAGGCGGCCGGCGTCCATGCGCTCGGCGATCTCGTCGTCCTCGATGCACGTCTCCATATAGGCGGCGCGCTCGGCCTCGACGAACTCGCGCTCGAACAGCACGATTTCCTCGGGGTAGTAGAACTCCACGACGTTGCGCGTCTTGCGCGGGCCCAGCGGGTGCAGCGTGGAGATGCAGAGCACGTTCGGGTACCACTCCACCATGATGTTGGGGTAGTAAGTCAGCCAGATCGCGCCGTGCTTGGGCAGCTTGCCGTTGTTGAAGCGCAACACTTCGCCGTGCCACTTCTGGTACGTCTGGCTGCCCGGGCGCTGCAGGCCCTTGTGCAGGCCCACGGTCTGCACGCTGTACTGCTCGCCGAACTCCCACTTCAGGTCGTCGCACGACACGAAGCTGCCCAGCCCCGGGTGGAACGGCACGACGTGGTAGTCCTCCAGATAGACCTCGATGAAGGTCTTCCAGTTGTAGTTGCACTCGTGGACTTCCACGTGGTCGAGCATGTACCCGTCGAAATTCAGGTCCTCGGCCACGCCCATGCGCGCCAGGTCGGCGCGGACGTCGCGCTGGCCCTCGAACAGCATGCCGTTCCAGTTCTGCAGCGGCGACCGGTTCAGGCGCACGCAGGGCTGCTCGGCAAAATGCGGCGCGCCCAGCAGTTCGCCCTGCAGGTCGTAGGTCCAGCGGTGCAGCGGGCAGACGATGTTCTTGGCGTTGCCGCGGCCGTTCATCATGATGGCCTGGCGGTGGCGGCAGACGTTGGAGAGCAGTTCGATGCCGTCCGGGTTGCGCACCAGCATGCGGCCCTCGTCCTCGGCGGCCAGCGTCTGGAAGTCGCCGGTCTCCGGCACCATCAGCGCGTGGCCGACGTAGCCCGGGCCCTTGCGGAACAGCAGTTCGAGTTCTTGTTGATGCAGCGCCTCATCGAAATAGACGTCGACGGGCAACTGCGAATCAGCCGGCGCGAGCTTGAGCGCGGTGCTGAGATTGGACATTATCCCCACTCCCTATGACAGGCGAAAGCAGTGAACAACCCAACCATCGAAATAGGAATCGATTTGGGAAACCGTGTCAGACGAGCGAAACCGGAGCCGGTTCCCCGCCCTGAGGCAGAGAAAAATGCGTCCTGGACGCAACGGATCTGAACTCGCCGACGAGCCGGGGATTGTACCCGAGCCCAAAAATTAAGGGACTGATTTTTTTGACTTTTTAGCGAAAAAGTCGACCCGGGTCGTCACGGAGGTGCCCCTTCGGGCGCATTCGGAAAGACGACCCGGGCGCACACGTCACTTCCCTGTCACGGGCACCGGTTATGTGGCGTATCCGCACGCCGGCCATCCGCCCTGTGGATAACACTGTTCTGCGGCCCGGCCCTGGTTTGGCGTAAAATCCCGAATTCCCCTGAACAAGGCCCGACATGCCAAGAACGACGACCGCCCCGGTCCAGCCCGACGATACGCCGTCCGCCAGCGTGCCGCCGGCTTCCTACGAGGCCGCGATGGCCGAGCTGGAAACGCTGGTGGCGAGCATGGAAAGCGGCGAGCTGCCGCTGGAGGCGTCGCTGGCCGCTTACCGCCGGGGCGCCGAACTCGTCCGCTTCTGCCAGCAGAGCCTGGAGCGCGTGGCCCAGCAGGTCAAGGTACTGGAAGGCGACGCCCTGAAGCCGCTGGCCGGCGAATCCCGTCCCGACAACAATAACGGCGCAGACTTCGAATGAGTGATTTCGCTACCTGGATGCGGGCGCAGGGCGCCCGGACCGAGGCTGCCCTGGACGCGGCCCTCCCGTCCACGGACACAATTCCCCACACCTTGCATGAAGCCATGCGCTATGCTGTCCTCGGCGGTGGCAAGCGGGTGCGCCCGCTGCTGGTCCACGCCGCGGGCGAGGTGGCGGATGCGCCATCCGAGGCTTGCGACGCGGCCGCCTGCGCCGTCGAGATGATCCACGCCTACTCGCTGGTCCACGACGACATGCCGTGCATGGACGACGACGACCTGCGCCGCGGCCGGCCGACGGTTCACAAGGCCTACGACGAAGCCACGGCACTGCTGGTGGGCGATGCGCTGCAGACGCAGGCGTTCATGGTGCTGGCGCAGACGCCCGCGCTGGGCGCCGAGGCGCGGCTGAAGCTGGTGGCCGAGCTGGCCACGGCGTCCGGGTCGGTGGGCATGTGCGGCGGGCAGGCGATCGACCTGCAGAACGTGGGCCAGTCCATGACCCGCGACGCGCTGGAAGGCATGCACCGCATGAAGACCGGTGCGCTGCTGCGCGCCAGCGTGCGCATGGGCGCCCTGTGCGGCAGCATCGACGCGGCCGGGCTGGCCGCGCTGGACCGGTATGCGGCGGCCGTGGGATTGGCGTTCCAGGTCGTGGACGATATTCTCGACGTGACCGCCGACACGGCGACGCTCGGCAAGACCGCCGGGAAGGATGCCGCCAACGACAAGCCGACCTACGTGTCGCTGCTTGGTCTGGATGCCGCACGCGAGCTGGCCGCCCAGCTTCGCACCGACGCCCACGAGGCGCTGGCGGGATTTGGCGCACGCGCCGGCCGGCTGGCCGAACTGGCCGACCTGATCGTGCTGCGCTCGAACTGAACTGACAAGCCGGACACCGAGAATCCGGCGGCCGAACGGACACCATGACCTACACGCTGCTCAACAACATCGACGACCCCGCGGACCTGCGCAAGCTGGACCGCCGCCAGCTCGGCACGCTTGCCGACGAACTTCGCGCCTACGTGCTCGAATCGGTCTCGCAGACCGGCGGCCACCTGTCGTCCAACCTCGGCACGGTGGAGCTGACCATCGCGCTGCACTACGTGTTCGACACCCCCAGCGACCGCATCGTCTGGGACGTGGGCCACCAGAGCTACCCCCACAAGATCCTGACCGGCCGCCGCGACCGCATGTCGACGCTGCGCCAGTACGGCGGCATCTCGGGCTTCCCGCGCCGCTCGGAAAGCGAGTACGACACGTTCGGCACCGCGCACTCGTCCACGTCGATCTCGGCCGCGCTGGGCATGGCGCTGGGCGCGCGCACGATGGGCCAGAAGCGCGTGGGCATCGCCGTGATCGGCGACGGCGCGATGACGGCCGGCATGGCGTTCGAGGCCATGAACAACGCCGGCGTCTACAAGGACCTGCCGCTGCTGGTGGTGCTCAACGACAACGACATGTCGATCTCGCCGCCGGTGGGCATGCTGAACAAGCACCTGGCCCGCCTGCTGTCGGGCCAGTTCTACGCGGCGACCAAGAAGGGCATCGAGAAGGTGCTGTCCGTGGCGCCGCCGGTGCTGGAGTTCGCCAAGCGCCTGGAAGAACATGCCAAGGGCATGGTCGTGCCGGCCACGCTGTTCGAGGAATTCGGCTTCGACTACATCGGCCCGATCGACGGCCACGACCTGCAATCGCTGGTCCCGACGCTGCAGAACATCCGCCAGCGCGCGCTGGAAGGCCACGGCCCGCAGTTCCTGCATGTGGTGACCAAGAAGGGCCAGGGCTACAAGCTGGCCGAGGCCGACCCGATCCTCTACCACGGCCCGGGCAAGTTCAACCCGGCCGAAGGCATCCGCCCGGCGGCCAAGCCGTCGCGCAAGACGTACACGCAGGTGTTCGGCGACTGGCTGTGCGACATGGCCGCCGCCGACCCGCGCCTGATCGGCGTCACGCCGGCCATGCGCGAGGGCTCGGGCATGGTCGAGTTCGAGAAGCGCTTTCCGGACCGCTACTACGACGTCGGCATCGCCGAGCAGCACGCGGTGACGTTTGCCGGCGGCCTGGCCTGCGAGGGCCTGAAGCCCGTGGTGGCTATTTACTCGACCTTCCTGCAGCGCGGCTATGACCAGCTCATCCACGACGTGGCGCTGCAGAACCTGCCCGTGGTCTTCGCGCTGGACCGTGCCGGCCTGGTCGGCGCCGACGGCGCCACGCACGCCGGCGCCTACGACATCCCGTACCTGCGCTGCATCCCGAACATGATGGTCATGACGCCGTCTGACGAGAACGAGTGCCGCCAGCTGCTGACCACCGCGTTCCAGCAGGATTGCCCGACCGCCGTGCGCTATCCGCGCGGCGCCGGCGTGGGCGTGGCCACCGAGGCCGCGCTGACCGCGCTGCCGGTGGGCAAGGGCGAGATCCGCCGCACCGGCCAGGCCCGTGCCGGCCAGCGCGTGGCAATCCTGGCGTTCGGGTCGATGCTGCACCCGTCGCTGGCCGCGGCCGACGCGCTGGACGCCACCGTGGCCAACATGCGCTTCGTCAAGCCGCTGGACGTGGACCTGGTGCGCCAGCTTGCCGCCGACCATGACTACCTGGTGACCGTGGAAGAGGGCGCGACGATGGGCGGCGCCGGCAGCGCCGTGCTGGAAGCACTGGCCGAGGCCGGCATCGAGGTGCCGACGCTGGTGCTGGGCCTGCCCGACCGGTTCATCGACCATGGCGATCCGGCGTTCCTGCTGTCGCAGTGCGGGCTGGACGCGGCGGGCATCGAACGCTCGGTGCGCGAGCGCTTTGGACTGGCCGACCAGCCGGTGAAGGTGGCCACGCGCGTCGCCTGACGCCCGGCACCCGGCACCTGGCACGGCCCCGGCGGCGCGGATCTTCCGCGCCGCTTTGCTTTTGGGCACCGGCACATGGCAGGACGCTGCATCGCCCGCCCATTCGCTGCACGAAATACGCGGAATGGGGCGGCGCATCGGCAGCGGCTTCCAATCTTGCGTAGAATCGCGGTTCCCATTTTCGTGTTCGCAACTGCGGGCAGGCGCCGACAGCATGACGCCTGGACCCGCCGTTTCACACTCGTTGCGCGGCGTGGAGAAATCCTGCGAAAACGCCGCGACCGTAAGGATGGCCGCCACCCCCTGGCGGCGTCCTGGAGGAAACCGTAGATGAATGACATCCATCCCGCCTTTGTCATGCCCGACGTGCAGTCGAGCGTCGATACCCGCCAGATCGTGATCCAGCGCGTGGGGGTGAAGGGCGTGCGATATCCGCTGACACTGAAGACGCCCGCCGGCCAGGTCGGCACCGTCGGCACGTTCAACCTGGACGTGCGGCTGCCGGCCGACCAGAAGGGCACCCACATGTCGCGCTTCGTGGCGCTGCTGGAGGACAACCGCGCGCCGCTGGACCTGGCCGGCTTCCGCGCGCTGCTCGACGACATGCTGGTGCGGCTTGAGGCCGATGCCGGCCGCATCGAGGTCACCTTCCCGTACTTCATCAGCAAGATCGCGCCGGTATCGGGCGTGCAGTCGCTGCTGGACTACGAGGTGACGCTGGCCGGCGAGCGCCGCGACGGCCAGACGCGGCTGTTCCTGACCGCGCTGGTGCCGGTGACGAGCCTGTGCCCGTGTTCGAAGAAGATCTCGCAGTACGGCGCGCACAACCAGCGCTCGCACATCACGATGCAGGTGGAACTGGCCGGCGACCTGGACGTGGAAACGCTGGTCCGCATGGCCGAGGAAGAAGCGTCGTGCGAACTGTGGGGCCTGCTCAAGCGCCCCGACGAGAAGTTCGTCACCGAGCGCGCCTATGAGAACCCGAAGTTCGTCGAGGACCTGGTGCGCGACATCGCCATGCGGCTGAACGCCGACGACCGGATCGTGGCCTACACGCTCGAAGCCGAGAACTTCGAGTCGATCCACAACCACAGCGCGTACGCCGTGATCGAACGGGACAAGCGGGTGGGGTGATCGTCATCACCGCCAGCCGGCGCCCCTGTCTCGCGGTGCGGGAGAGGGGCGCCCATCCACAGTCCGACAGCTTCCTCAGACCACCGTCACCGCCGGCACCCCGGCGGCCACTTCCACCACCTTCACGCTTTCCGTCGCCGGCTGCGCGGGGGCGGCGCCGTCGACCAGCGGCTTGAGCTTGTGGAAGCTGCAGCTCAGCTTGGTGGCGGTCAGCGTGACCACCGCGTAGCCCTGGGCGTCCGTGTTCACGTACTTGAGCCACGGGTTGAACGTCGTCAGCGTGGTGTTGAACGTGTTGGTGACCGTGCCGGCGCCGTCGGTCGTGTAGATCAGCGGCGCGGCGGCCTGGAAGGCCGGGTCGCTGTCCACCACGCTCCTGAAATAGCTCTGGAACGAATTGCTCGACAGGCCGGCCGTGACCAGGTCCACCATCACCGGCACGGGCGTGGCCGAGTCGTAGTCGTCCATGACCGGGCCGGCGAAGAACGCGTGGATGTCGCCGGTCAGCGCCACGACGTTGGCAATGTTCTGGCTCTTCAGGAATGCCATCAGCGCCTTGCGCTCGGCGTTGTAGCCGTCCCACTGGTCGGCATTGAGGATGTACTTGTCCAGCAGCGCCACGGAAGGCAGCGCCGCGTTGAGCACCGGCTGGATGGCCGCGTCGAAGGTGGCGCCCGGAATGCCGGCGTTGGCCTGCAGCAGCGCCTTGAGCGCGGCATAGGCCGGCGTCGGGTAGGTGCCGTCGCCCTTGGCCGTGGTCAGGTCGGTCACCAGCGCCGCCGTCATGGCCGGCTGCAGCGGCGCCAGCGCGCCGTTCGCCTTGACCAGGCCGGCGGCCAGCAGCGCGGCGATGGCCTGCGTGCCATCGATCTGCATGCGCAGCAGCGACACCTCGTTGCCCCACAGCTTCCACGTCGTGGCCGCGCCAGCCATCTGCTGCTGCCACCAGGCGCGCTGCGTGTCGCCAAGGATCGACACCGGCGTCAGGGCGCCGCCCGCCGCCGTCACCTTGCTGGCCTCCAGCCCGGCCAGCGTGGCCTTGGGCACGAAGTAGCGGCTGCCGATGCTGCTGCCGGCGGCCTGCTCGGGGATCACGTGGTCCGCGCGGTACAGCCGCTCGTCGGTCATCACCAGCGTGGCCAGGTTGCCGAACGTGAACGCGCGGTAGATCTGGATGTTGCGGAACGACGGGTCGGCCCGGTCGAAGCTCACGTCGGCCGGCATGAATTCGAACCACGCCTGGCTGGCGGCGCGGCGGCGCGCGGTGCGCGGGTCCAGGTCGTCGCTGGCCGTGTAGGTCTGGTGGTCCTGCCAGCAGTCGTCGGAAAACTCGTGGTCGTCCCAGATGCCGATGACCGGAAAGCGCGCGTGCAGCGCCTGCAGCCGCGGGTCGCTGCGGTATGCCTTGTACAGGTAGCGGTAGTCGTCGATGGTCGTCGCGTAGGTGCCGTCGGCCGACGCCGTGCCGTTCGGCAGCGTCAGCCTGGCGTGGCGGCCCTCGACCTTGCCGGTCTGGAACGCCGCGCCGACCGTCTCGTAGATGTAGTCGCCCATGTGGACCACGAAGTCGAGGTCCTGGCCGAGCAGTTCCTCCATGCCGGCCCAGTGGTTCACGCTCCAGTCCTGGCACGTGATGAACGCGAACCTGAGCTGCGACAACGGCGTGCCGGCCGCCGGCGCGGTGCGGGTGCGGCCGACCGGGCTGGTCTGGCTGCCCGCGACGAAGCGGTAGTAGTAGGTGGTGCCGGCGGCAAGGCCGGTCACCTTGTTGCGGATCGTATAGTCCCAGTCCGGCAGCGCCGACAGCGTGCTGTTGACGACCATCGTGCCGAAGTCGGCCTGCGTGGAGACCTGCAGCTGCACGTTGACGGGCTGGCTGCCGTTGCCGCCCGTGACGCGCGTCCAGAGCATGACGCTGTCGGGCCGGGGGTCGCCGGACGCTACGCCCTGCTGGAACGTGAAGGTGTTGCCGGGGTCGGTGGCGGGCGGGGTGGCCGGGGTGGTGGGCGGCGTGGTGGGGTCATCGCCACCGCAGCCGGCCAGGCCCGTGGTGGCCACCGTCACGGTGACGAAACTTCCCCATTTCAGAAACTGGCGGCGATCCATCTGGCGTCCCTCTATCGTTATGTGATGTGGAGAACGCAAATTGTTCGGCGGCCTTGTGACCGCCTTGTGTCGGGATGCCGCCCCGATTAGAGGTTTCCTACGACGCCTGGACGCCCGCGCCGTCGGGCAGCCGGATATCGGACAGGTCCCAGCGCGGCGTCACGCCATAGTCGTAGCCATGGCGTGCCAGTTGCGGCGCGGCCTGCAGCCGCATGGCGCCGGCAAAGGCGATCATGGCGCCGTTGTCGGTGCAGAAGGCCAGGTCGGGATAGAAGACTTCCACCTTGCGGCGCCGGCCCATCTCGTTGAGCCGCTCGCGCAACTGGCGGTTGGCGCCCACGCCGCCGGCCACCACCAGCCGCTTGTGGCCGGTCTGCTTGAGCGCGTTGAACGACTTGGCGGCCAGCACGTCGACGATGGCATCGACGAACGACCGCGCCAGGTTGGCCCGGTCCTGCTCGCAGGCGTTGCCAAGCTTGCGGGTTTGCGTCAGCACGGCCGTCTTGAGCCCCGCGAACGAGAAATCGAGATTGCCCGAATGGAGCATCGGCCGGGGCAGTTCGAACGCGCCCGGGTTGCCGAATTCGGCCAGCCGCGACACTTCGGGCCCGCCCGGATAGCCGAGCCCGAGCAGCTTGGCGGTCTTGTCGAATGCCTCGCCGGCTGCGTCGTCGAGCGTTTCGCCAAGCAGCGTGTAGTCGCCCACGCCCTTGACCTCCATGAGCTGCGTGTGGCCGCCCGACACCAGCAGCGCCACGAACGGGAACGGCGGCGGGGCGTCGGTCAGCAGCGGGGACAGCAGGTGGCCTTCCAGGTGGTGCACGCCGACCATCGGCACGTCCAGCGCAAAGCCCAGCGCGTTGGCGACCGACGCCCCCACCAGCAGCGCGCCGGCCAGCCCGGGGCCCTGCGTATAGGCGATGGCGTCGATGTCCTGGCGCTGGCGCCCGGCGTCGGCCAGCACCTGCCGCAGCAGCGGCAGCACGCGGCGGATATGGTCGCGCGACGCCAGTTCCGGCACCACGCCGCCATATTCGCGGTGCATGGCGATCTGGGAATGCAGCGCATGCGCCAGCAGGCCGGCCCCGGTGTCATAGAGGGCCAGCCCGGTTTCGTCGCAGGAGGATTCGATACCGAGGACAAGCATGGCTGTGTGGTGCGGCCGGCTGGGTTCGGGCTGCAACTGCAGCGATCGTGCCGGCAAAAACGGAAGGCCAGCAGGGTAGCACACCCGCGCAGCGCGCGCTCGGGCGCCCGCGTTTCGCTACAATCGCGGCTTCTTGAAGGGGCGACATGACACAAGGCAGGAACGACCGGTTCGACGTGGCGGTGCTGGGCGCGGGCGCGGCAGGCATGATGTGCGCCGCCGTGGCGGGCCAGCGCGGCGCGCGCGTGGCGCTGATCGACCATGCCACGCGGCTGGCCGAGAAGATCCGCATCTCGGGCGGCGGACGCTGCAATTTCACTAACCTGCAGGCCGGGCCGGCCAACTACCTGTCGTCGAACCCGCACTACTGCCGCTCGGCGCTGGCGCGCTATACGCCGCAGGACTTCCTGGGCCTGCTGCGCCGCTACGACGTGGGCTGGCATGAGAAACATCGCGGCCAGCTCTTCTGCAACGGCAGCGCCGAGGACATCATCGCGCTGCTGCGGGCCGAATGTGACGCCGGAGGCGTGCACTGGCGCACCGGTTGCACTATCGACGAGATCCGCAAGGAAGGCGACGACTACCTGCTGCTGACCACGCAGGGCCCGGTGCGTGCCGGGGCGGTGGTGGTGGCAACGGGCGGCCTGTCGATCCCGAAGATTGGCGCCACCGATTTCGGCTACCGCATCGCGCGCCAGTTCGGACTCAAGGTCGTGGAAACGCGCCCGGCGCTGGTGCCGCTGACGTTCGACGGACAGGCGTGGCAGCCGTTCGTGCCGCTGGCGGGGGTGTCGATGGAGGTCGATATCGCCACGGGCAGCGGCAAGACGGCCGGCGCGTTCAAGGAAGACCTGCTCTGGACGCACCGCGGCCTGTCGGGCCCGGCCGTGCTGCAGATATCGAGCTACTGGCATCCCGGCACGCCGATCGAGATCGACCTGTTCGACGGCGAGGATGCCGCCGCGTGGCTGATCGGTCACAAGAAGGGTACACGCAAGCACCTGAATAACCTGCTGGGAGAGCGCCTGCCGTCGCGGCTGGCCGATGCCTGGTGCGCGGCGGCCGGGCTGTCCGGCGGCCAGCCAGTGGCCGACATGCCGGACAAGGCACTCCGGCAGCTTGGGGAGGCGCTGAACCGGTGGCGGCTGGTGCCATCCGGGACCGAGGGCTACAAGAAGGCCGAGGTCACGCTGGGTGGGGTGGATACGCGCGGCCTGTCGTCGGCGACGATGATGGCGCGCGACGTGCCTGGGCTCTATTTCATCGGCGAGGTGGTCGACGTGACCGGCTGGCTGGGCGGGTACAACTTCCAGTGGGCCTGGGCGTCGGCCGTCGCGGCCGGCGAGGCGGTTTCCGAGGCCGCGCGCGGCGCTGCGGCCTAGGCGGGACAGTCGCCGGCGTGGCGTGCCATCCATATGCAGTGCGATGGCCCATGCGCTACAATCGGCGCTCTCGCAAAAGGCTGGCGGCGCGCCGGCACGTTCGCTTTTCCTCGTTTTCGGCCAGAGCGCGGCTTCGCCTCTGCACGTACCCGCTGCGGGCCATGGCTCCGGCGGGTTTTTGCGTTATGGTCCCAGTAGCCTCAATTTTTGGAAGATTGCCATGTCCCTCAAAGCCCGCATCAACGACGACATGAAGGCCGCCATGCGCGCCCGCGAAGCCGAGCGCCTCGGCACGATCCGCCTGCTGCTGGCCGCCATCAAGCAGCGCGAGGTGGACGAGCGCGTGGAACTGGACGATGCCGCCGTCACGGCCGTCATCGACAAGATGATCAAGCAGCGCAAGGACTCGATCTCCCAGTTCGAACAGGCCGGCCGTGACGACCTGGTGGCCAAGGAGAAGGCAGAGCTGGACGTGCTGGCCGCCTACATGCCGGCGCAGCTGTCCGAGGCCGAGGTGGCCGCCGAGGTGCAGAAGGCAGTCGAAGAGGCCGGCGCCACCGGTCCGCAGGACATGGGCAAGGTCATGGGCCTGGTCAAGGCCCGACTGGCGGGCCGCGCCGACATGACCGCCGTGTCCGGCCTGGTCAAGGCCGCGCTGGCACCGAAGTAATTGACGGCGGCATCAGAGATAAGCACGATTAGCAGTCGAGATGGACGAAGTAGCCGCCAGGTTGACGGGACTTGGCGGCCGATGTCGGCAAAGGCCGGCAGGGCGTTGCGGCTGCACTACAATGGTTCGATAGCTGCCGGGCGACGTTCCGGTCACGCATTCCAGAAAAGCGGCCGCCGGCGTGTCCGGCAGGCCATGGCATCAGGACGGTCAGTCGGGTGATTCCGCAATCCTTCATTCAGGACCTGCTCAACCGCGTGGACATTGTCGACGTGGTGGGCAAGTACGTGCAGTTGAAGAAGGGCGGGGCCAATTTCATGGGCCTGTGCCCGTTCCATAACGAGAAATCGCCGTCGTTCACGGTGTCGCCGACCAAGCAGTTCTACCACTGCTTCGGCTGCGGCGCGCATGGCTCGGCCATCGGCTTCCTGATGGAGTATTCCGGCCAGTCCTACCCCGATGCGGTGCGCGAGCTGGCGCAGTCGGTGGGCCTGTCCGTGCCCGAGGAACGCAACAGCCTGCCGCCGGCCCAGCGCGCGGAGCAGCAGGCGCGGTCCGTGGCGCTGAGCGACGCCATGTCGCGGGCGTCCGATTTCTACAAGAAGCAGCTCCGCGGGGCGCCCCAGGCCATCCAGTACCTGAAGGGCCGCGGCCTGACCGGCGAGATCGCCGCGCATTTCGGGCTCGGCTACGCGCCGGACGACTGGCAGGGCCTGGAGGCCGTGTTCGGCAGTTACCGCGACGACGCGGTGGCCGGGCCGCTGATCGAGAACGGGCTGCTGATCGAATCGCAGGACAAGCGCGACGCCGACGGCAAGCCGCGCCGCTACGACCGGTTCCGCGACCGGATCATGTTCCCGATCCGCAACACCAAGGGCAATGTGATCGGCTTTGGCGGCCGGGTCATGGGCCAGGGCGAGCCGAAGTACCTGAATTCCCCCGAAACCCCGCTGTTCAGCAAGGGCACGGAGCTGTACGGGCTGTTCGAGGCCCGCCACGCCATCCGCGAGAACGGCTACGTGCTGGTGGTGGAAGGCTATATGGACGTGGTGGCGCTGGCCCAGCTTGGCTTTGCCAACGCCGTGGCCACGCTGGGCACGGCCTGCACGGCGGTGCACGTCCAGAAGCTGCTGCGCCAGACCGACGCCGTGGTGTTCTCGTTCGATGGCGACGCCGCGGGCCGGCGCGCTGCCCGCCGGGCGCTGGAAGCCTGCCTGCCCCACGTGGCCGACAACAAGACCATCCGCTTCCTGTTCCTGCCGGCCGAGCACGACCCGGACAGCTACGTGCGCGAGGAAGGGACCGATGCCTTCGCGCGACAGGTGCAGAACGCGATGCCGCTGTCGCGCTTCCTGCTCCAGATCGTCACCGAAGAACAGGACCTGCGCCAGCCGGAAGGCCGCGCCCGCGCCCAGTTCGAGGCCAAGCCGCTGCTCCAGGCCATGCCGGCCGGCGGGCTGCGGCTACAGATCGTGCGCGAACTTGCCGATGCTACCGGTACGACGCCGGCGGAAATTGAGGCGGTGTGCGGGCTGGGCAGCGATTCGTCGCGCGTCGGCCGGTTCTCGCAGCCGCGCCCGCGCGCCCGGCGCCAGGCGCCGACCGGGCTGGAGCAGCAGGTGATTCAGCTACTGATGAGCTACCCGGCGCTGGCCGCCCGGCTGGACGACGATGCCCGCGCGCTGCTGCTGGACCCCCAGCGGCCCGAAACCGAGGTGCTGGCGCACCTGGTGGCGGCCTGCGACGGCATCCAGGGCACGATGAACTTCGCGGCCTTCAACGAACAACTGGCGCAGACGCCGTTTGCCGACGTCTATGCCAACGCCCGGGCCGCCGTGCTGCGGGAAGACATGGAAGAGGCGTCGGCGACACTTGAATTCGACGGGGCCATCCACAAGCTGCTGGCAGACCCGCTGCAGCGCGAGCTGGAAACGCTGCTGGCGGCGATATCGGCCGGCACCGCCAGCGAGGACGACAAGGCGCGGTACCGCTGGCTGATGCCGGAGGTGCAGCGTCGGCGGCAGATGGGCTGGCGCCCCGTGACGTCGGACGATCCGACGTAGGCGCCACAGGATCGGCACACTAGAAGCACAACAGATACGTTTTTCGGCTTGAGCCGTTGCACAAGTGATCCCAACTGACGGACGAATCCGGGGTCTAATCGCTTAAGCCTTGATTTTTCAGGTGAAAACCTCACCTGACAGGAAGCCGGGGATTGGTGACGTGCTACAATGCCCGGTTTGGATTGCGAAATCTCTCTCCAGTACTGGCGAAAGTGAGCGTGCCAATGGCAAAGGCCAAAGCAACCGAAAGGGCAGCCGAGAAGGCGCCCTCCAAAGCTCCCCAATCAGGGAGCGGCAAGGCGTCCGTGAAAACAACGGCGGCGAAGACTTCGACCGCGTCAGTCAGGACGACATCAGCCCGGTCTGCGCCAGCAAAGTCCGTGCGAAGCGCTCCCGCGCCCGCCGGAACCACTTCCGCCAGGAATCGCACATCCGAAAATACCAGGCCCTCGACTTCGGCACGCGAGAGCGGCAGCAGCGCCAATACAAGCGGCAGCAATGCCGCTGCACCAGTGAAAGGCAAGAGTATCACCGTGGCGAAACAGCAGAATACCGAAGTCGAGAGCAAGCGTGCGGCAACGACGGCCGGCACCCGCAGCAGCAGCGCCCGCGCAGGCGCTACTGCCGCCGCGCCGAAGGCCCGTGCCGCGACTCCCGCATCCGTTGCATCCGAGCGAACCGCCGCTCCGGCCGTCAAGCCTGAGCCGAAGAAGCGCGGTCGCAAGCCCAAGGCCGAGATGCAGCAAGAAGACAGCACCATCGAAGACGTGACCGAAGAGTTTTACGAAAACGACGCGCCCGCGACCCCGGCGGCGGCCCCGAAGACCGAGAAGCAGAAGGCCAAGGACCGCAAGGCCAAGGAGAAGGCGCTGCTCAAGGAATTCGCCTCGTCCAACCAGGCCGGCAGCGAGGAAGAACTCGAACTCCGCCGCCAGAAGCTCAAGGCGCTGATCAAGCTGGGCAAGTCGCGCGGCTACCTGACCTACGCGGAAATCAACGATCACCTGCCGGACGACATGGTCGATTCGGAAACGATCGACACGCTGGTCGCCACGCTGAACGACATCGGCATCGCCGTCTACGAACAGGCGCCGGACGCCGAGACGCTGCTGCTCAACGACAACGCCCCGTCCGCCACCAGCGAGGAAGAGGCCGAGGAGGAAGCCGAGGCCGCGCTGTCGACCGTCGATTCCGAGTTCGGCCGCACCACGGACCCCGTGCGCATGTACATGCGCGAGATGGGTACCGTGGAACTGCTGACGCGCGAGGGCGAGATCGAGATCGCCAAGCGGATCGAAGCCGGGCTGAAGGACATGGTCATGGCCATCTCGGCCTGCCCGGTCACGATCTCGGAGATCCTGGCCAGCGCCGAGCGCGTGGCCAACGAGGAGATCAAGATCGACGAGTTCGTCGATGGCCTGATCGACCCGAACGCCGAGGAAGTGCAGGACAACTCGCCGGCCCAGGCCGCGGCTTCCGATGAGGAAGACGAGGAATCGGACGAGGACGGCGACGAGGAAGGCGACGAGGACGAGGACGACGAGAGCGGCGGCGGCGCCGGCGCGTCGGCCCGT
The DNA here is from genome assembly GCF_032190535.1 of Cupriavidus sp. SZY C1. NCBI lineage: Bacteria > Pseudomonadati > Pseudomonadota > Betaproteobacteria > Burkholderiales > Burkholderiaceae > Cupriavidus > Cupriavidus sp. SZY C1. The sequence goes on along the minus strand of NZ_JAUANU010000001.1, from coordinate 363,627 downwards.
CAGCTCGAAGAGCTGAAGGTGGCCGCGCTGGAGAAATTCCGCATCATCGCCGAGCAGTTCGACAAGATGCGCCGCGCGTTCGAGAAGGAAGGCTACAAGTCCAAGCCGTACGTGAAGGCGCAGGAAGCCATCCAGGCCGAGCTGATGGGCATCCGCTTCACCGCCCGCAACGTCGAGCGCCTGTGCGACACGCTGCGTGGCCAGGTGGACGAAGTCCGCAAGCTGGAGCGCGCCATCCTGAACATCGTGGTCGACAAGTGCGGCATGCCGCGCGCCGACTTCGTGGCCCGCTTCCCGGGCAACGAGACGAACCTGGACTGGATCCAGACCATCGTGGCTGACCACAAGCCGTACAGCACGATCGTCGAGCGCAACGTGCCGGCCGTGCACGAGCTGCAGCAGAAGCTGATCGACCTGCAGGCCCGCGTGGTGCTGCCGCTCAAGGAGCTGAAGGACGTCAACCGCAAGATGTCCGAAGGCGAGAAGCGCGCCCGCGAAGCCAAGCGTGAAATGACCGAGGCCAACCTGCGCCTGGTGATCTCGATCGCGAAGAAGTACACGAACCGTGGCCTGCAGTTCCTGGACCTGATCCAGGAAGGCAACATCGGCCTGATGAAGGCGGTGGACAAGTTCGAATACCGCCGCGGCTACAAGTTCTCGACGTACGCCACGTGGTGGATCCGCCAGGCCATCACGCGCTCGATCGCCGATCAGGCCCGCACCATCCGTATCCCGGTGCACATGATCGAGACGATCAACAAGATGAACCGGATCTCGCGCCAGATCCTGCAGGAAACCGGCAACGAGCCGGATCCGGCAACGCTGGCCGAGAAGATGGAGATGCCGGAGGACAAGATCCGCAAGATCATGAAGATCGCCAAGGAGCCGATCTCCATGGAAACGCCGATCGGGGACGACGACGACTCGCATCTGGGCGACTTCATCGAGGACACGAACACGCTGGCCCCGGCCGAGGCGGCGCTGCATGGTTCCATGCGCGACGTGGTCAAGGACGTGCTTGACAGCCTGACGCCGCGCGAAGCCAAGGTGCTGCGCATGCGTTTCGGCATCGAGATGAGCACCGACCACACGCTGGAGGAAGTGGGCAAGCAGTTCGACGTCACGCGCGAGCGTATCCGTCAGATCGAGGCCAAGGCGCTGCGCAAGCTGCGCCACCCGAGCCGCTCCGACAAGCTGAAGAGCTTCCTGGAAGGCAGCTAAGCATCACGCCTTCTAAGGGCCTCTAGCTCATGCCTGGTTAGAGCAGCGGACTCATAATCCGTTGGTGCCGTGTTCGACTCACGGGAGGCCCACCAACTCATGCAGTAAGAAGAAGGGGCTACGGTTTTCGCCGTAGCCCCTTTTTTCGTTGCGACGCGATTTTCTCGGCCTTCATTCATGTCTGCGGCCGTGCGCTCGCCCTACATCCGCCCGTCACCTCCCGCTCCCCCGCTCAGATCCACCATATCGGCCGTGATGCCGGCATACGGCAGCACCTTGCCGCCGTGCTTGTGGGCAAACGCCTGGGCGGCCGACTCGTTGCGGAAGCCCGGGATGGTCGGGCCCATGGCGCCGTGGCGGCGGCTGCCGGTGACGTAGAAGCCGGTGCGGGCGTCGAACCAGTGGCCGCGCGGGGTATTCCAGTCGGCCAGTTCCATGTCCTGCGTGAAGACGGCGGTGACCGGGCGAACCTGCTCGGGGCGCAGCAGGGTACTGAACAGTTCCACGGTGTCGCAGTACCAGACTGGAGCCGCCTGGCCGGCGAAGAAGATTTGCGCCTTGGGGCCGGGATGGTCGGCCAGCAGCATGCCGTCGAGGTCGCAGGCGGTGGCGGGGTCGAAATCGGCCGGGGTCGGGGCGGCCGGGGCCGGGCGGGAGCATGCCGCGAGCAGGCTCTGCAGCGGCAGGGCGCTGATGGCGGCCAGCAGGACGCGGCGGGTGGGGTGCGGGTGGGTCATGTCCGGAATCTCCAGATGGCGAGAAGCAAGGGCGCGGCGATCCACGCCAGCAGGGCGGCGGCCAGTGCGGCGGGGCTGGCGAGTGCGGTGGGGACGATGCTGGCCAGGCCGTACAGTTCGCGCACGGCTGCCAGCGAGAACACGTTGAGGATGCGGAACAGGCCGGCGGGATTCAGCAGCAGCGCGGTGGCGATCGCGGTGTCGCCGACCTGTCCCCCGGTTGCCACGAGCGCGCCCACCAGCAGCAGGTCGTAGACCAGCACGAAGAACAGCCAGACGGCGATGGCGAGTCCCGACGCCTGCGCGCGGTCGCGGGCGAGTACGGAGAGCAGCACGGCGATGCTCAGGAAGGTCATCCCCAGCAGCACGGCGCTGCCACAGAAGCGCAGGAATGGCCCGAGCATCGCGGTGCCGAACTTCAGGAACAGCGGCACGCCGACCGTGGCGAAGCCCGCCAATGTCGCCAGCCCCAGCGCGGCCGCCAGGCCCAGGTACTTGCCGAGCAGCAGTTCCACGCGCGTCAGGGGGTACGACAGCAGAAGCCCCAGCGAGCCGCGCTCGCGCTCGCCGACGATGGCGTCGAAGCCGAGCAGCAGGGCAATCATCGGAATCAGGTAGATCGCCAGGCTGACCAGGCTGGCAATGACGAACGCGGCCGAGCGCAGCCCGACCTCGCCCTGCTGCGCCCCGCCGAAGTAGCCAATGGCCAGCGAGAACGCCGCGAAGCCCACCGCGATGACCAGCACCCAGCGGTTGCGCAGGCGGTCGCGCAGCTCCTTGTGCGCCACCGTGCCGATCTGGCGCCATTCAATCCATGCCATGGGCGGCCTCCGTGCCGAAGAAGACATCTTCGAGCGTGGGCTCGTCGATGCGCAGGTCATCAAGGCAGTCAGCCAGCAGCCCCACCAGCGTCATGCAGGTGTCGGGCGGGCAGACCAGGCAGAGCGTCGGGCCGGCGCCGTACATCGCCACCTCGGGAAGTGCTTCGAGCCGCCGCTGGATCAGGCGCAGCGTACCCGGCACGATGCGCACGCGCAGCCGCAGCGGCAGTTGGTGCCGCCCGCGCAGCGCCGCCACCGTGCCGAGCGCCTGCACCTTGCCATGGCGGAGCAGCGCCAGCCGGTCCACGCGTTCCTGAAGCTCGCTGAGAATGTGCGAGGTGATGACGATGGTCACGCCGGCCTGCTGCCGCTCGCGCAACAGCGCGTGCATATCGTGCAGCGCCACCGGGTCAAGGCCGTTGCCCGGCTCGTCGAGAAACAGCACGCGCGGGTTGCCAAGCAGCGCCTGGGCCAGGCCGAGCCGCTGGCGCATGCCCTTCGAGTACTCGCGCACCGGACGCCGCGCCGCGTGGGCGAGGCCGAGGCGGTCGAGCAGGGCGGGGCCGTCGTCCGGGCTGGAGCCTTTCAGGCGGGCGAAGAAGCGCAGGGTTTCCAGCCCGCTGAGGTTGTCGTAGAGCGCCAGGTTCTCCGGCAGGTAGCCGATGCGGCGGCGCGCGGCGCGAAAAGCCGAGGTGCCGACGGCGGCGCCGCCGATCTCGATCGTCCCGCGCGAGGGTGGCACCAGCCCGAGCATCATCCTGAACAGCGTGCTCTTGCCGGCGCCGTTGTGGCCGATCAGGCCGAACATCTCGCCCGCATGCAGTTGCAGGCTGATGCCGTCCACGGCGCGGATCGGGCCGTAGTACCGGGCCACGTCCTGCAGCACGACGGTCACGTCAGGTGCCTTCACGCCATCGTCTCCAGTCAGGATGCGCGGGTGCCATGCGCGGCGCGGCATCCACCACACTGGGCGCGCGCATGACGGGAAACTGCCGCGCCACCACGCGCAGCGCCTGCACGGCCGGGCTGGCGAACAGCAGTTTCACGGAAGGGTGCCGCCATGTCAGGCGATCGACCACGTCGTTGGCGGCATGCGGGATGTCGCCGATGCCGTCGCCATTGCGGTCCCAGCCAAGGTAGTTGCTCCAGTAGTTGCCGCCGGGCTGGCCGGCGGGGGCGCCCCACGGCTCGTCGCGCGCCCCCACGTAGCGCACCGATTCGCGGTTGCCGATGAAGTCGTTGCGCTGTACCACGTTGCGCGTGGAGCCGGCCGAAAGGTGCACGCCCACCGCGTTCCCGGTCACCAGGTTGCCACGCAGCGTCACGTACTCGGCGTCGTAGACGAAGAAGCCCCGCGCATTGCCGGCCACCACGTTGCCCTCGACCAGGGCGTCCTGCACGGTGCGCAGCATGATGCCGTGGTCGGTGTTGCCCCAGGTGCGGTTGTTGCGCACGGTCTGGTCGCGCACCTCCATCAGCGCCAGCCCGCCGCGGTTGCGGTAGCTGTCGTTGTCTTCCCAGAGGTTGTAGTAGGAGTTCATGTAGTGGCTGCCGTACCGGCTGTGGTGGAGCCGGTTGCCGCGGAACACGGCATGGTGCGAGACGTCGATGTACAGCGCGTCGCGCACGAAACTGATCTGGTTGCCCACGATCTGCGCGCCTCGGGTGTTGTAGAGCTGGATGCCGTTGCCCCGCTGCGACGATTGGAAATCGCGCTTGCCGGTGATGACGTTGTGCGTCACGCGCACGTCGTTGGCCTTCTCGATCCACAGGCCGAACAGGTTGTAGGCGAGCGTGCAGCCGGTGACGGTGGCCCGGTGCGCGCCCGGGCGCAGGTAGATGCCCGCGTCCTGCCCTTTCAGGCTGGCGCCGGAATCGCGCACGATCAGGCCGTCGAGCGTCACGTCGGGCGCGGTCACCGTGATCGTGTTGCCTTGCAGGCCGCCGCTGATGGTGGGTCGTCCCACGCCGCGCAGCGTCAGCGGCCTGTCGATGCGCAGGTTGCCGGCATAGCGGCCCCGCGCGATGCGGATCTCGTCGCCGTCCCGCGCGGCGTCGATGGCTTGCTGGATCGACGCGCCGGGCGCCACGTCGATCACGGCGGCATGGACGCCGCTTCCACCCATCGCGCAGGCCAGCAGGAGCAGCCGGACGGTGGGCATCATGAGTCGCCTCCGGGGTCCCGCGTGATCGGCGTGAAGTAGCCGTCCCGGCCGATGCGGGTCAGCGGCAGGCCCTCGCGCTCGCGGCGCTTGCGTTCGCGGGCGAGCGGCGGGCAGCCGTGGTCGTCGGTGTAGAGCACCAGGCAATCGAGGCAAAGCAGGCACTCGCGCGGATCGATGCGGCCCCGGGCGTCGATGGCCTGCGCGCCGCATCCCACCGCGCACGCGTGGCAGGTCGTGCAATCGGGTTTGCGGCGCAGCCGGAAGACCGGCCGCACGCTGGGCACCGCCAGCGCCGCGCCCAGCGGACACAGGTATTTGCAGTAGGGCCGTTCCGTGAACAGCGAGAGCCCGAGGATGGCGCAGACGAACAGGCCGAACGGCCAGGCGCGATGCTGGATGCCGACCAGGAACGTGGTCTTGAACGGCTCGATCTCGGCGAGCGTTTCCGCCAGTCCCATCGACAGTAGCGAAATCGCCAGCAGGCCGGCAAAGACACCGTACTTCAGCCATTTCAGGCGGTCATGCAGGCGGCGCGGAAGCTGAAACTGGAAGCGCCGCAGGCCCACCCGCCTGCCCACGCGGAATAGCGCCTCGGACAGCGATCCGAACGGGCAGAGCCAGCCGCAGAACAGTCCGCGCCCCCACAGCAGCACGGTAATGGCAATGAAGATCCAGAACAGGAAGAGGAACGGGTCCGACAGGAACAGCGACCAGTGCCACTGGAACAGCAGCGCATGCACCCACGTCAGCACCTGCGTGACCGACGGCTGGGCCATCACCCCGAACCCCACGAACACGATGCTGATGGTCCAGGCGGCGTACTTGAACACGTCCACCGGCCACTTGTTGCGACGCGTGGCCCGGCGTGCAAGGCGGCCGCGGCAGGCGTGGACGACCGCAACGGCCACCAGAAAGGCCGCGAACAGGCCGATGCCGACGGGCCGCGTGCTCCAGGCGCGCAGCCATGGCGGCGCCGGCGTGTCGATCTTCGGCCGGCCCCCTTCCAGCAGGCTGGCCGGCAGCCAGTAGTCGGCGTCGAAGCTGGCGAACGTCCGGGCGCCAGTGGCACGGTCCACACGGTTGCCAAGGAACACCAGCTTCCACGGCCACGCCGGCGAGAACGCGCCCGAGCGCACGATGAAGATGGCCGATTCCGTATAGGCCGGGGCGTCGGCAGGCGCCAGTCCGTACAGGTTCAGGTAATCGAGATCGCGGAACGTCAATGTGTCGTCGCCCTGGCGCAGTTGCACGCGGTCGTACAGGCCGCCCCGGACAAAGCCCGAGCCCTTGAACGACGCGCTGCCAGCGGTCCGGATCACGAAAATCGCATGGTCGCCAGTCCCCAGGCCCTGCCGCAGGTTCTGCCAGCCTCGCTCGCCGAGCACGCTGCGCCCCACATCGGGATGGTTCAGGTCGCCAAACCATAGTTCGATGTAAGGCATCGTCGAAGGCGCCAGACCAACCTGCGTGGTCTCGACACGTAGCCGTTTTACGAGTTTCTGCTCGACCAGCGCCTGCCAGGCAAGTTGCGGATGGCCCGGCGCAAAGCGTGCCGGCGTGCGCTGGGTGGGCGGCAGGATACCCACCTGCCGCGCGACCGCTGCACCCGAACGTGTCACGACCTGGTTCTGGGCGATCACCGTCACGGTGGCGCCCGAGATCGCATCCACGCCAAGCACGCCCTCGTCGGGCCGCGCGCTGCCGATCTCGAACTTGTCGGTCACGGACTTGCCGAGGTACTGGGCGTTGAAGCGCGGCAGAGCCGTTTCCGGGATGCCGAGCAGCAGGATCGGTTCGGAGTGCTTCAGCACCTTGATGCCGACGAAGCGGCCGGCGTTGTCCATGCCGATCAGCGTCACCACCGGCTTGCCCGAATAGGCGGGAATGTCGGTGATGTCGGTAGACAGCATCACGTAGCCCAGCCGTGGACGCCAGCCATCGGCCGTGGCCGGACCGTAGGCCTCGACATACGGCGGCTGCCCCATGCGCGCGGAAAACGACTCCGCGCCCGGGAATACCTCGGCGCACGGTACCCGGGCACAGAGGTCGGGCGCCGTGGCGAGATCGTCAGGCAAGTGCGCTTCATAGGCCGTATCGGCCAGCGCAGGCTGCCACGCATGGCAAAAAAGCCAGAACGCGGCGAGCAGCAGCCGGCGCATTACGCTTCCACGATCATGCGGGTACGCATTTCGAGGTGGAGCGCGTGGCAGAAGTGAGTGCAGTAGCACCAGAACACGCCGGGCTGGTCGGCGACGAAGGTCACCGAGGCGGTTTCCTGCGGGTTGACGATGAAGTTGATGTTGTACTTCGGGATGGCAAAGCCGTGCGTCAGGTCCTCGACCTTGTCGAGGTTGGTCAGGATCAGCGTGACCTCGTCGCCCCGACGCAGCCTGAACTCGCGCGGGGTAAAGACCGGCGCCTGCGACGTCATGCGCACCGTGACCTTGCGGCCGGCGCGGGTCACGCCTGCCTGGTCGGGCGCCACCGCCAGCGGAAAGTCTTCCATGGCGTAGACCTGCTTCGGTTGCAGGAGGTCGCGCCGGAAGATGATGAAATCGTGGGGCTCGCCGCGCACCGGGTGGTCGGCCAGCAGCACCATGCGGTCTCCCGAGATGTCCACCAGCTGCTCGTTCTCGGCGTGCAGCGGGCCCACGGGCAGGAAGCGGTCCTTCGAGAACTTGCAGCCCACGGCGAGGTACTTGCCATCGGCGGCGATGGTCTCGGACTGCGACGCGTTGACGTGGCCGGGCTGGTAGTGCACGTCGAGGCGGTCCAGCACGTACTTGGCATTGCGGTCGCCCGCGTGGAAGCGGATGGCGGCGTCGACGTTCCATTTCACCAGCTGGCTGTCCAGGAACAGCGTGGTGTAGGCGTTGCCCCGGCCGTCGAAGGCCGTATGCAGCGGCCCGAGGCCCAGTTCGACCTCGGCCACGATGGCGTCGTCGATCTTCGCCAGCTTGCCGTCGAACCAGTCGAGCACCTTCGCCAGTTCGATCACCGTGCAGGTCGGCGACAGCTTGCCGGCGCAGATGAAGTACTTCTGGTCGGGGCTGGCGTTGACGCCGTGCGGGTTCTTCGGCACCGAGACATAGGCGGTCAGCGCGGTCAGCGGGTCCTGGTTGGCGGCGAGGGTGCCGTCCACCACCGGCACCTTCGAGTCGCCGTAGGTCTTGAACTTCCCGGCTTTCACGGCGGCCTCGATGCGGGCGACGTGGAAGAACAGGCAGGCATCGCGCTCGGCCGACATCATCTCCTCGAAATGCACGCCGTTCTCGCTGTTGTACTGGTTGGTGGCGGCCAGCTTGCCGTCGTAGGACGTGGCCACGAGGTCGCAGTTGCCGTCGATCATCACCTGCCAGCGCACGGCCATGGTTTCGGCGTCCACGCACGAGAACAGGCTGCGGTACTTCGTGCCGTCATCGGTGGGCGTGTTCGGCAGCGGAATGGCGAACTCGGCGCCGCAGAACACGCGCGTGGTGTAGTTGATGGCCGGGTCCACGGGGTCGCGCTTGTCCGGGAAGATGCCGTGGAAGCCCTGCACGTTGGGCAGTTCGGTAATCTTGTCGCAGACGAAGTAGTCGAGCCGGATACGGGCCAGGCGCGCGTTGATCTTGTCGTTGATCCAGGCGTAGCGGCCGTCGTAGTTGCCATCGCGGTACGAAGCATGCGTATGGTGCGTGTCGCCGACCGTGTAGCGCAGCGTACCGTCAGGCCGGGTGCCCATGACCCGCTTCGATTCGTCGGTGATGCCCCAGCCCACGAGCGCGTCGGGCACGAAGCAGGGGATGCGCAGCAGCTCGCGTCCCGAGGGCAATCCCAGCACGCGCATGTCGCCGGTGTGCCCGCCGCTCCAGAGGCCGTAGTAGGTATCGAGCTCCCCCGGCTTCAGGTGGACGTTGCCGACGCTGCCGTCGTGCGGCGCCCCTGCTGCCGACGCCCCCGCGCCGGTGGTGCCCGGCCCGGCATCGCCTTTGTCCGAGCATGCCGCGATGCCGGCCAGGCCGGCCGCGGCGGCCGTGCCAAGGAACTGGCGGCGGCCGAAGCCGCCGTTGGCGGCGTGGTTCTTGTCCTGCTTGCTCATCGCTTGCTCCCGGGGTGTCGCACTGGAATGGGTGGAATACTCCGGGCACTTTTCGAAGAGGGGATTGATGGCGGTCAACGGTGCAAGGGAACTACGATTCCTGACCACAGTTTGATTTGCTCCATCGTGCGCCGCTTGCGAACTTCCTAGAATCGACCGTTTGCGCAGGCGACATCGACAGGAGCGGATCATGGGCACGGCAGCAGAGGGTTCCACGCACGGTGTGTCACGGCGAAGGTGGATGCAGACGGCGCCGCTGCTGGCGCTGGCGCCATGGCTGACGCCGGCCATGGCCGTGGCCGGCGCCGAAGTCAGCCGTTCCACACGGACGCTGATGGGAACGCGGGTCGATATCGCGGTGGACGGCCTGGCTGCGCCCCGCGCCGAGGCCGCCATGGCGGCTGCCTGGGCGGACATGACGCGGCTGGCGAACATGATGAGCCGCTACCGGCCTGGCAATCTGGTCCACGCGATGCACCTGCTGGCGGGCCTGCAGGCTGTGCCGGTGCCGCCCGCAATGCTGCGCGTGCTGACGGCGGGGCAGGCGCTGGCCGCGCGCAGCGACGGCGCCTTCGACATGACCGTGGGTGGGCTGACCGGCTGGCGCTTCGACCGTGCCGAGGCCGTGGTGCCTGCGGCCGGCGAGATCGCACGCGAGCTGCCCCTGGTCGACTACCGTGATCTGATCGTCGATCCCGTGCGCCAGACCGCTTTCCTGCGTCGGCGCGGCATGCGGCTCGATCTCGGCGGCATCGCCAAGCTGCCCGTGCTCGAAGCCGGCATGGCCGCCCTCGCGCAGCACGGCGCGGCGTCGGCGCTGATAAACGGCGGGGGCGACGTACTGGTCCGCGGGCGGCCGCGTGGGGCGGGCTGGCGGGTGGCCGTGCGCGACCCGCTGGCGCCGGCCGATCTGCTGGGGGTGCTAAGGCTGCACGGCGATGCCGTGGTGGCGGCTTCCGGCGACTATGAGCGCGCCTTCACGCTGAACGGCAGGCGCTACCACCATATCCTCGATCCCCGCACCGGCATGCCCGGCACGCGGATGCGCGGGGTCGTGCTGGTGGCGCGTGACGCCGGAGCGGTCAACGGGCTGGGCGCGGCCATGATGGTGGCGGGGCCGGCGGCGGCGCGCCGCTGGTTGGGCGATATGCCCGGTGTCGACGCGCTGCTGGTCGATGCGGACGGCGCGCGCTGGATGTCGCCCGGCATGCGGGCCGGGCTTGCCGCCGGCTAGTCCGCCACGGCCACCGTCACCTGCTTCAGCGCGTGGAACGGTTCGAGCTGCGCCGCGCTGGCGCCGGCATCGGTCACCAATGTCCAGGCGCGTTCCAGTGGGGTCCAGTGCTGCTGGCGGGCGCGGCCGAGCTTGGTGGCATCGACGAGTACGAAGATGTCGGCGGCCTGGCGGATGATGCATTCCTTCAGGTAAGCCTGCTCGGCGGTGGCCTCGCACAGGCCCACGCCGGCCACCACGCCGTCAGCGCCCAGGAATGCCTTGTCGACGCTGATGCGCGACAGCGCCACCTGGGCCAGCGGGCCGAAGGTGCCCATGCTCGACGGGCGCACATCGCCGCCGATCAGCGTCACGCGGATCTTCGGCAGCCCGGCCAGCGCCGTCACGGCCAGCAGGTTCGTGGTGTAGACGTGCAGGTCCTCGCGCGCGGCCAGCAGGCGGGCCAGCGCGGCGGCGGTGGTGCCGCTGTCCAGCAGCACGGCGTCGCCGTCCTGCACAAAGCTCGCGGCCAGCCGGGCGATGGCGTCCTTCTGTTCGCGCTGCAGCGCCTTGCGTTCTTCCAGCGGTGCCTCGGGTTCGTGTCCGCCCACCTGCATCAGCGCGGCGGCGCCGCCGTAGGTCCGCACGATGCGGCCCTCGCGCGCCAGCGCGGTCAGGTCGCGCCGCACGGTGGCTTCCGACACGCCCAGGCTTGCGGTCAGGCGTTCGACGTTGGCCTCCTCGCCCGCAAGGACGAGTTCGAGGATGGCGCGGCGGCGGTCGGCGGCTTTCATGGGGCGGCTTGGCAACGAAAAAAAGGGGATCGAAAAAACGATCCCCGATCTTACAGCAGCGGACCTGGGCGCAGGCCCGCCGGGCGGATGGTCAGGCGCGGCGCGTGGCTAGCTCCGCGCCCTGGCGCAATGCTTCCAGCAGGCTGCGCTCGTCGGCGATGCCCTTGCCGGCGATGTCGAACGCCGTGCCGTGGTCCACCGAGGTACGGATCACCGGCAGGCCCACCGTGATGTTCACGCCCGCCTCCAGCCCCAGCACCTTGACCGGGCCGTGGCCCTGGTCGTGGTACATCGCCACCACCAGGTCGAAGTCGCCCCGGCCGGCGCGGTAGAACAGCGTATCGGCCGGCAGCGGACCTTCCACGTCCAGACCCTGCGCGCGCAGCGCTTCCACGGCCGGGATGATCTTCTGCTCTTCCTCGCCCTGGCCGAACAGGCCGTTCTCGCCCGCGTGCGGGTTGATGCCGCAGACGCCGATACGCGGCCGGGCGATGCCGGCGCGCTGCAGCGTGGTGTTGCCGCGCTCGATCGTGCGCTGCACCAGGCCCGGCTCGATCTTGCGGATGGCGTCCATCAGGCCGATGTGCGTGGTCACGTGGATCACGCGCAGCTTGGGCGCCACCAGCATCATCGACACTTCCGGCGTGCCGGTCAGGTGCGCCAGCATCTCGGTATGGCCCGGGAACTTGTGGCCGCCGGCGTGCAGCGCTTCCTTGTTGAGCGGGGCGGTGCAGATCGCGTCGATCTTTTCCTGCTGGGTGAGCTGCACGGCGCGCTCGATGTAGCGGAACGCGGCGTCGCCGGCCACGGCCGACAGCTTGCCGAACGGCAGGTCTTCCGGGATCAGGCCCAGGTCGATGCAGTCGATCGTGCCCGGTGCGAACTGCGCTTCCTCGGGCGTGGCAATGGCCCGCACCTTCAGCGTGGAGCCGACGAGCTTGCCGGCCTGTTCCAGCCGGCGCGCGTCGCCAATCACCAGCGGACGGCATTGGGCGTAGACGCTGTCGTGCGCCAGGCTCTTGACGATGACTTCGGGGCCGATGCCCGTGGCATCACCCATCGTGATGCCGATAACCGGAATGTAGTGGCTCATTGTCTGTAGGTCCCGTTCAGTGGGCATTCATGTCGGGCGCATGGCCTGCCAGGCAAGCCATAGCGCGGATTCGGTGCCGAACGCGCCCGCCTTGGTGACGATGCGGCGCGCCGGGGCGGTCATGGTTTCTGAAAGCGGCACGCCCGGTTCCACCTCGCGTTGCAGCCGCAGCGCGCCAATGCCGGCCGCGGCCAGCATCGCCCGCGCCGTCTCGCCGCCCGTGGCGACCAGGCCGCCGACGTGGCCGAACGCGGGCAGCACCAGCTGTGCCAGCGCGCTGGCCAGCTTGGGGCCTTCGGCCGGGTCGAACGCGTCGTCGCGGCCGATGCAGATCAGCAGGTCGCGGCCGGCCGTCAGGCATTCGGCCACGGCGGCCTGGGCGTCGGTCCAGTCGGCATGGCCCGGCCCGTCGCGCAGCGCCTGGGGCGGCACGACGAGCGAATCGATGCCGGCGCGCTCGCAGAGGTAGCGGGCCTGCTGGCCCGAGACGCCCGACATGCTGCCGATCATCGTCAGCACCGGGCCGTCATGGGCGGCGGACGGGGCGCCGGCCGGGTGGCGGCGCGGCAACGGCGAGACCGCCGCCAGCGCGCGGGCCAGCCCACCGGAGCCGACCCAGAAGGCCGGGTAGTCGAGGTCGATGGACGCCTCGGCCAGCGTGATCAGGTCTTGCGCCACGTCGGCGTCGCAGACCACGGCGTGGTAGCCCTCGGCCTGCCAGGCGTCCAGTTGCGATCGCACGGCGGTGGCGCCGGCCTGCAGCGTGTACAGCGAAATGCGCGCGGTGCGCAGGCCCTGGGCGGTCAGCAACGCGGCCATGTCGGCCGCGCCGTCGATCCCTTCCAGGCGCCAGATGTCGGTATCTTCGAGCGGCTGGCCGTTGACGAACATGCGGCCGTCGCGCGTGGTGCGGCCCGTCGCGGGGAAGGCCGGGGCCACGATGGCCAGGCCGGCCAGCGGCTGCAGCGCGGCCGTCTCAGCGGCCCAGTTGCCGCGCAGCGTCGAATCGATCTTCTTGTAGAGCCGGCGGCCCTCGGCGTGGCCGCAGCGCCAGGCGTCCACATTGCGCGCGGCGGCATCGGCCGGCGGCAGGCGACGGCTGTCGGCATCGGCGGCCACCACGTCGGCACCGGTCACGTCCGTGGCGGCGGCCGCGTCCAGCGTGACCACCGTGCGCGCCCCGAGCGCGGCGAAGCCGATCGCACAATCGGCCGCGCCGGACAGGTCGTCGGCGATGATCAGCCAGCTCATGCGGGGGTCCTGGCCATCGCGGCGCCGGACTTCATGGCCACGCGGCGCGCCACGAAGGCGGTCAGCAGCGGGGTCAGCACGGCGGTCACCACCACGCAGGCGGCCACCAGGATGGTGGCGTGCTTGGCGGCTTCGGTATAGACCGGGTTGGCCGCCGCGACCAGCGTGGGCACCGCCGCGGCGTTGCCGGCCGTGCTGGCGGCCGCCACGCCCGCCACGCCGGTGCCGCCGCTCAGGCGGTCGGCGATGTACAGCGTGAAGCCGGTGACGACCACCACGGCCACGCCGAGCCCCAGGCCCAGCATGCCGGCCTGCCACACCTTGTGCAGATCCAGCCCGGCGCCCAGCGCCAGCGCGAAGAACGGGATCATCACGGGCACGGCCTTGCTCAGGAATTCGCGCATCTCGCGGTCCAGGTTGCCCAGGATCATGCCCAGCATCAGCGGCAGGATGCTGCCGACCAGCGTCGGCCACGGAAAGGCCGACAGGCCGGCCACGCCCAGCGTCACCATGGTGAGGAAGGGGCCCGATTCCAGCGACATGATCGTGTACGCGCCCACGTCCTCGGGCTTGCCGTACTCGCCCATCAGCGCCATGTACAGGCCACCGTTGGTGTCGTTCATCGCGGCCACCACGGCCAGCGTGGACAGCCCGGCAAACATGCCGGCGCTGATCGGCGCCTCGCCCAGGAAGTGGCCCAGCACCACGCCCAGCAGGATCGCCGTGCCGACCTTGGTGGCAAACAGCACGCCGCCTTTCTTGACGATGTAGGGGGTGGCCTTGACGCTGATGCTCGCGCCCATGCAGACGTAGAACACGGCCAGGATGGGCAGGGCGCCCGTGAACAGCGCGTTGGTAAACGACCCGAAGAACTTGGGCCCGTCCGGGGCAAACGTCGCGACCAGCGAACCGATCAGCAGCGGCACGATCATCATGCCGCCCGGCACGCGCTCGATGGCGCGCTTGATATGAATCTGCATCGTCGTCTCCTGCCGCGTGGGGTGCGGCAACTGTGTGTTTTGCGCAGTCGCCTGATCGAATCGATCAAACGTGGGGCGAAGTGTAGGTCAATCGTGCGGATTTGACTAGTTCGATCAAAAAAATGATTGAAATGGTCATATGGTCACTCGACGGGCGAAGCGGCACGACGTGCGCTATCGTATGGCTCCCAATCTACCTGCCTACCTTGACGGAGACTTCAATGAGACTGATCGGCATGCTCGATTCCCCGTATGTGCGTCGCGCGGCGCTGACGCTGCGCCTGCTGGGTCTGCCCTATGCGCTGGAGCAGGTGTCGGTGTTCCGCACGTTCGAGCAGTTTCGCGCGATCAACCCCGTGGTCAAGGCGCCGACGCTGGTTTGCGACAACGAGATCGTGCTGATGGATTCGACGCTGATCATCGACTACGCCGAGACGCTGGCCGGCCGCAGCCTGATGCCGGACGACCTGCCGGCACGCCAGTGCGCGCTGCGGATCATCGGGCTGGCGCTGGCGGGTTGCGAGAAGGCGGTGCAGAACGTCTACGAGCACAACCTGCGGCCGTCGGAGAAGGTGCACGCGCCGTGGGTGGCGCGCGTGGACGGCCAGCGGGCCAGCGCGTTTGCGCTGCTGGAGGCCGAGATGCGGCGGGTGCCGGTGCCTGTGGCCGAGCAGGAGATCGATCAGGCGGGCCTGACCGCCGCCGTGGTCTGGACGTTCACGCAGGCAATGCTGCCGGGGCAGGTCGACCCCGCCGCGCATCCGGCGCTGGATGCCTACACCCGGGCCGTCGAGATGTTCCCGGCCTTCCAGGCCCTGCCGCACGCATAACGTTGGTACAGGCCCGCCGCGCCGGCGCGCCACGTGCCCGGTTGATCGCACAACATGTGCGATACCCCACCAAGACCCCCACAATCGGGTGATGTGGCCGCGCCCGGCTTGCACCACGATACGCGACGGGGCAACAGGATCCTTGCCCCGCTACCACTTCCGCCCCGCGACCTCCCCGGCCAGCGGGGCTTTTTCCTTATGGGCTTTGGCGACGATTTTCTCCCCTCTCCCGCGCGCGGGAGAGGGGCTGGGGGTGAGGGCCAGCGGTTCAAATTGAGACAAGTCGCCCGTTGAACGGCCTGCCCTCACCCCCGACCCCTCTCCCGCAGGCGGGAGAGGGGAGCACACCAACGCGATTCATCCTTGCCGCCGGGTTCGGCCTCTATCGCTATTCCTCACCGCGCCCGCAAAATCCCCTCGATCTTTTCCGCCGCCGTGCGCAGGGGCGGCAGGTAGTGCGTTTCCAGATGGCCCTGGTCGCGGCTGCCCAGCACCATGCTCAGGCCCAGGCCGGCCACGACCTTGCCGGTCTGGTCGTGCAGCGGCACTGACACGCCCGCGAAGCCGTCGGCCAGTTCGCTGACCAGCGTGCACCAGCCGTCGGCGCGCACTTGCGCCAGCTTGCGGGCCAAGGCCGGGCGGGACGTGATCGTGAACGGCGTCAGCTTGCGCAGGTCGGCGCTGGCCAGGTAGGCGGCCAGTGCGGCGTCGTCGAGCCCGGCCAGCAGCACCCGGCCCAGCGAGTGGGCATAGGCGGGCATGCGGCGGCCGATGGCCATGTCCACGCGCAGTAGCTGCCGCGGTTCCTCGCGGGCCACCAGCACCACCGAGTCGCCGTCGAGCATGCCGATCGAGCAGCTTTCGCCCACCTCGGCGCACAGCGCCTGCAGGAACGGGCGGGCGAGCTGCGGCAGGTTCATCGACGCAAAGTAGGCGTAGCCCAGGTCCATCACCTTGGGCGTCAGCGTGAACTGGCGGCCTTGCTGGGCAAGGTAGCCGTTGTGCGCCAGCGTCAGCAGCAGGCGCCGCGCCGCCGCGCGCGTCACGTCTAGCTGTTCGGCCACTTCCTGCATCGTCAGGTGCTCCACGCCGCTTGCGTACAGGCGCAGCAGCGCCAGCCCCTTGGTCAGGGAATCGAGCAGTTCGTCCTTCTTCGGGATGTCGGGCGCGTCTTCGGAGTTGGCGGCGGACGAGGCTTCGGCGCGAGGCGGCATGGTGGCGTTGGCATCAGGGTATCTGCGGGTCAGCCCCGACTTGGCGTCCGGCGGGCCGATCCGTATGATAGGCGTTTCCCGAACATTTGTTCGCAAAACGTGGCTCGGTAGAAACCACGACCAGGGTTCCAGGAGACGGCAATGAAGGTGATCACCACCGCGCAGGCGGCTGCGCTCGTGCAGAGCGGCTGGACCGTGGCCAGCGCCGGGTTTGTCGGCGCCGGCCATGCCGAAGGCGTGACCGAGGCGCTGGAGCAGCGCTTTCTGCACGATGGCCTGCCGCGCGACCTGACGCTGGTCTATTCGGCCGGGCAGGGCGACCGCGGCGCGCGCGGCGTGAACCATTTCGGCAATGCGGGCATGACGCGGGCCATCGTCGGCGGGCACTGGCGCTCGGCCACGCGGCTGGCCACGCTGGCGATGCAGGAGGCGTGCGAGGGCTTCAACCTGCCGCAGGGCGTGCTGACCCACCTGTACCGCGCCATCGCCGGCGGCAAGCCCGGCGTGCTGACGAAGATCGGCCTGCACACGTTCGTGGATCCGCGCACCGCGCAGGACCCGCGCTACCACGGCGGCGCCGTGAACCAGCGTGCGCGCGACGCAATCGCGGCGGGCACGGCCAACTGGGTCGAGGCCGTCGAGTTCCGGGGCGACGAATACCTGTTCTACCCAAGCTTCCGCATCGATTGCGCGCTGATCCGCTGCACGGCGGCCGACACGCGCGGCAACCTGAGCACGCACCGCGAGGCGTTCCACCACGAACTGCTGGCGATGGCCCAGGCCGCCCACAACTCGGGCGGCATCGTGATTGCCCAGGTCGAGTCGATCGTCGACGCCCACGAGGTGCTGCAGGCCGTTCACGTGCCCGGCATCCTCGTCGACTACGTGGTGGTCAGCGAGCAGCCCGCGCATCACCAGATGACGTTTGCCGAGGCGTACAACGACGCCTACGTGCGCCCCTGGCGCGGCGAGCGTGCCGACGCGGCCGAGCGCGCCCGGGAGGCCCAGGCGCTGCCGCCGGCCTCGGCGCCGCTTGACGCGCGCACCATCGTCCAGCGCCGCGCCGTGATGGAACTGGCCGCGCGCAAGCCGCGCGTGGTGAACCTGGGCGTGGGCATGCCGGCGGCCGTTGGCGCGCTGGCCCACCAGGCCGGGCTTGGCGGCTTCACGCTGACCGTCGAGGCGGGCCCCATCGGCGGCACCCCGGCGGACGGGCTGAGCTTCGGCGCGTCGGCTTACCCCGAGGCCGTGGTGGACCAGCCCGCGCAGTTCGATTTCTATGAAGGCGGCGGCATCGACCTCGCCATCCTGGGCCTGGCCGAGCTGGACGGGCACGGCAACGTCAACGTCAGCAAGTTCGGCGAGGGCGAAGGCGCGCTGATTGCCGGCGTGGGCGGCTTCATCAACATCACCCAGAGCGCGCGCGCCGTGGTCTTCATGGGCACGCTGACCGCCGGCGGGCTGGAGGTGCGGGCCGACGACGGCCGCTTGACCATCGTCAAGGAAGGTCGGGTCCGCAAGATCGTGCCGGAGGTGTCGCACCTGAGCTTCAACGGGCCGTACGTGGCGTCGCTGGGCATCCCGGTGCTGTACGTGACCGAGCGCGCCGTGTTCGAGATGCGGGCCGGGGCCGACGGGCAGCCGCGCCTGACGCTGGTGGAGATTGCGCCGGGAGTGGACCTGCAGCGCGACGTGCTGGACCAGTGCGCCACGCCGGTGGCCGTGGCCGACGACCTGCGCACGATGGATGCGCGGCTGTTCCGCCCCGGCCCGATGCGGCTCTGAGGCGCCGCGCGGCAACGATCAGAAAAGTGGCCGGCCCGAGCCGGCCCATATTGGAGGAAGCAACGTGCAAGACCGTCAACACCGCAGACATCGTCGTCTGGCCATTTCCGCGCTGGCACTGGCCGCCGCGCTGCCGTTCGCGCCGGCGCAGGCCCAGCAGAACTACCCGGACAAGCCGATCCGCCTCGTGGTGCCGTTCCCGGCCGGCGGCCCGACCGACACCGCCGCGCGCATCATCGGCCAGAAGATTGGCGAAACGCTCAAGCAGACCGTGGTCGTCGACAATCGCCCGGGCGCGTCGGGCACCATCGGCACCGAGACTGTGGCCAAGTCCGCGCCGGACGGCTACACGCTGGTGATGCTGGCCACCCCTACGCTGCTGGCGCCGCACCTGCTGCCGCGCAAGAGCTACGACATCTTCAAGGACTTCACGCCGGTCGGTAACGCCTACGAGCTGCCGATCGTGATGGTGGTGAACCCGACCGCGCTGCCGGACGTGACCGACCTGCCGTCGTACATCGCCAAGGCCAAGGCCGCGCCGGGCAAGATGAACTACACCAGCGCTGGCAACGGCAGCTTTGGCCACCTGTCGACCGAGCTGCTGAAGAACCTGGGCCATTTCGACGTCCAGCACGTGCCGTACAAGGGTAGCGCGCCGGCCATTTCCGACCTGCTGGCCGGACAGGTGCCGATGATGTTCTCGGACATGATCGCCGCGCTGCCGCACATCAAGGCCGGCAAGCTGCGCCCGATCGCGGTGGGGTCGGCCAGGCGCGTGTCGTTCGCGCCGGATGTGAAGACCGTGGCCGAGCAGGGCTTTCCGGGCTTCGACGCGTCGTCGTGGGGCGGCCTGCTGGTGCCGGCCGGCACGCCGAAGGACGTGGTGGCCAGGCTGTCCGACGCGCTCAAGGGCGCGCTGGCCGATCCGACCGTCCAGCAGAAGATGCTGGACGCCGGCACCGTGGCGTCGTACCAGACGCCCGAACAGCTTGCCGCCCGGATGCAGAACGACTACGCCCGGTGGGGCAAGGTCATCAAGGACAACGGGATCAAGAGCGACTGATCCCGGCCGGGCACGGCGCGCCGGATCCCGCTGCGGGGTGCGCGGATCAGGCTTGCGCCTGCAACACCTGCTGGAACTGCGACACGCCGTTCAAGTCACGAAGGTCCACGGTCAGCGCGCGCGACGCGGGATCGATGTTGACCTCGCCAAAGAACTGGAATCCGGCGAACGGCGACATGTTCTGGACGGTGGGCGCCTTCTGGAAGACCACGCGCGGCCCGAACGTGTTGTCCAGCGGATTCGGGCCGAAGCTGCCCGCGTTGAGCGGCCCGGCCACGAATTCCCA
Organism: Cupriavidus sp. SZY C1; assembly: GCF_032190535.1. Lineage (NCBI taxonomy): Bacteria > Pseudomonadati > Pseudomonadota > Betaproteobacteria > Burkholderiales > Burkholderiaceae > Cupriavidus > Cupriavidus sp. SZY C1. The sequence goes on along the minus strand of NZ_JAUANU010000001.1, from coordinate 344,093 downwards.
GAACGGGTCGAAATCCTGGTACTGGGCGCGCTCGGGCGCGTAGTGGTGCGCCGCGCAGTAGTGCACGTCGGCGGTGATCCAGACCACGTTGCGCAGCCCGGCCCGGCGGATGCGCGACAGCAGCCGCGCGGTTTCCAGCTCGCGGCCCAGCGCCGGGCCGTCGCCGTTGGCGATGGCTTCCCACTTCGCGCGGCCCTGCGCGTCCTTGCCGTCGGGCACGCCGAGGCCGATCGGCATGTCGGCGGCAATCACCTTCCACGTGGCCTGCGAGGCCGTCAGCTCCGCCATCAGCCAGTCCAGTTGCGCGTTGCCCAGGAACGCGGTGCCCGGGCCTTCGGCCGTCTCGCGGTTGTAGCCGTTGGGGCCGCGATAGCTGCGCATGTCCAGCACGAACACGTCGAGCAGCGGGCCGTAGGCGATCTTGCGATGCACGCGCTCGGCCAGCCCCTGGCGGTGCCAGCGCATCGGCGCGTTTTCCAGGAAGGCGCGGCTGCCGCGCGCCACCAGCAGGCGCACGTCCTTTTCGGTATAGCGCGCGTCGGCCGACAGGTCCTTGGCATCGGACCAGTTGTTGGTCACCTCGTGGTCGTCCCACTGCCAGATCTGCGGCACCTGGCTGGCAAAGCGGCGCACGTTGGCGTCGAGCATGTTGTAGCGGTGGCGGCCGCGGAATTCCTTGAGCGTCTCGGCCACCTTGCTGACTTCCTCGGTGACCACGTTGCGCCAGATGCGGCCGTCCTCGGCCTTCTGCTCGGCCGCGATCGGGCTGTCGGCGTAGATCGTGTCGCCGCTGTGGATGAAGAAGTCGGGGTCGCGCTGGCGCATGGCCTCGTAGATGCGCATGCCGCCCAGGTCCCGGTTGATGCCCCAGCCCTGGCCGGCCGTGTCGCCGGACCAGACGAAGCGCACCGGGCGGTCGGCCGTCATCGCGCGGGTGCGGAAGCTGCCCGCCATCCACGCGCCCTGGCCGCGACGCTGGCCCGGCTGCTCGAAGGCCACGCGCACGTGGTACGACTGGCCGGGTACCAGGCCGGTCAGCTGGGTGCGGGCCGTGAAATCGGTCTCGCTGGTGGCCAGCGGGCCGGAGATGCGCGTGGCGTCGCGAAAGTCGGGGTGGGTGGCGTATTCGACGATCATCCGCGCGGGGGCGTCGGCGCGGGCCCAGACCACGAGGCCGTCGTCGGACGGATCGCCAAGTTGGATGCCGTCGGGCGCGCCGGGACGGCCCGCGGCGACCACGGCCGGCGCCGCCAGCCCGGTGGCGACGCCCGCGGCCAGCCCCAGGAAGCGGCTGGAAGTGCGCAGGAAGCCGCGGCGGGCGGCGTCGGTCGGTTCGGTGGGCAGGCGGTCGGTCATTGGCGCGTCGACGGGTTGGGGTGGATGCGGAGGCACGGGGCCGGGCCGCTATGCTCGCCAGCGATTGTGACGTGTTGTTGACACGTCATTGACATCCCCGGCGCCGATACTGCCCCAGTGTGCCCGTGTCCGCTGCCCGACTCTGGTGGTAGAATCCAAGTCTTTGATTTTCCGGGCAATTCATCTTTTCGCGACTTTACCTGCCGCGACTGGCCCGTAGAACCGTTCCAGACGCGTGTCCGATTGCCCCGGCGCCACGCCGTTGCAAAGACACCTATTGATGACGATGACGAACACCCCAGACCAGACCCCGGCCGCAGAGCAGACGTTCGAAAGCTTCGGGCTGGACGCACGCGTCCTGCGCGCATTGTCCGACCAGGGCTACACCAAGCCCACGCCGATCCAGGCGCAGGCCATCCCCGTGGTGCTGCTGGGCAAGGACGTCATGGGCGCCGCACAGACCGGCACCGGCAAGACCGCCGGCTTTGCGCTGCCGATCATCCAGCGCCTGCTGCCGATGTCCAACGCCAGCGCCTCGCCCGCGCGCCACCCGGTGCGCGCGCTGATGCTGACGCCCACGCGCGAACTGGCCGACCAGGTCTACGACAACGTGGCCCGCTACGCGCAGCACACCGACCTGCGCAGCACCGTGGTGTTCGGCGGCGTCGACATGAACCCGCAGACCGACGCGCTGCGCCGTGGCGTGGAAATCCTGGTGGCCACGCCGGGCCGGCTGCTGGACCACGTGCAGCAGAAATCGGTGAACCTGTCGCAGGTGCAGATGCTGGTGCTGGACGAGGCCGACCGCATGCTCGACATGGGCTTCCTGCCGGACCTGCAGCGCATCATCAACCTGCTGCCGGCGCAGCGCCAGACGCTGCTGTTCTCGGCCACGTTCTCGCCCGAGATCAAGAAGCTGGCGTCCAGCTACCTGAAGCAGCCGGTGACGATCGAAGTGGCGCGCAGCAACTCGACCAACGAGAACGTGCGCCAGGTGGTCTTCCAGGTGCCGGACGGCCACAAGCAGGCCGCCGTGGTGCACCTGCTCAAGCAGCGCGCGTCGCAGCAGCAGTCCAAGCAGTGCATCGTGTTCGTCAACAGCAAGATCGGTTGCTCGCGCCTGGCGCGCCACCTGGAGCGCGAAGGCATCAACGCCGCCGCGATCCATGGCGACAAGACCCAGACCGAGCGCATGCAGACGCTGGACGGCTTCAAGAACGGCTCGATCGACGCGCTGGTGGCCACCGACGTGGCCGCGCGCGGGCTGGACATCCCGGCCATGCCCTGCGTGATCAACTTCGACCTGCCTTTCAGCGCCGAAGACTACGTGCACCGGATTGGCCGGACCGGCCGTGCCGGCGCCAGCGGCGATGCGCTGTCGATCTACGTGCCGGGCAACGATGACCGCCTGCTGGCCGATATCGAGAAGCTGATCAAGCGCAGCGTGCCGCGCGGCACGCTCGAAGGCTTCGACCCGACCGGCGAGCGCGCGCGCCAGGACGAATCGGACCGCCGCCGCCAGCGCACGGACGTGCGCCGGACCCGCGATGGCGGAGGCAGCAGCAGCGAAGGCGAGGCCGATGCCGCCGCGCCGCGCCGTCGTCGCACCGAGCCGAACGGCCGCCCGGCCTTCCGCCCGTCGGACGATCCGTTCTTCTCGCGTCCGTACGAGCCGTCGGGCAACTACACGCCGGCACCGAAGCCCGAAGACCAGATCGCCGCCGCGCTCACGCGGGGCCGCCAGTCGCCCAAGCGCCCCGTGGCCGCGCTGCTGGGCGGCGCGCCGCGCAAGTCGTAATTTCCTGAATCTCTCCCGCCGGCGGATGCGCGCGACTCAGTCGCCGATCCGCCAACGGCGCGCCCATTGCGCCGTGGCCGCTGCCAGCCAGGCGGCGACCGTCGCTTCCCCGTTCACGATGTCCAGATGGGCGCCCGCCTGCCGCAGCGCGTCCAGCGGCGCGGTGGCGTCCAGCGCCTGCGCGCCGCTCTGCTTGCTCAGCTTTTCGCCATCGGCGTTGACCACCACCGGCACATGCAGGTACGACGGCGTCGGGATGCCCAGCAGGTGCTGCAGGTGGATCTGGCGCGGCGTGGAGTCGAGCAGGTCGGCGCCGCGCACGATGTGCGTGATGCCCTGGGCGGCATCGTCGACCACCACGGCAAGCTGGTAGGCCCACAGCCCGTCGGCCCGGCGCAGCACGAAATCCCCGAGTTCCGTTTCCAGGTCCTGGCACTGGCGGCCCTGCCAGCGGTCGTCGAAGCAGAGGGTGGCCGCCGGGCCGTCCGGCACGCGCACGCGCCAGGCGCGCGGCAGCTTGCCGTGCAGCCCGTTGCGGCAGGTGCCGGGATAGCCCAGCGTCTGGTGGCGCTCGCGCACGTGCACCAGCGAATCGGCGATTTCCTTGCGCGAGCAGCCGCACGGGTAGAGCTGGCCGGCGGCGTCGAGCCGGCGCAGCGCATCGGCATAGAGCGATTCGCGGCGGCTCTGCCAGACCGGCGGCTCGTCGGGATGCAGCGCCAGCGCGTGCAGCGTGCGCAGGATGCCGGTGTCGGCGTCCTTCACGCAGCGCGGATAGTCGATGTCCTCGATGCGCACCAGCCAGTCGCCGCCATGGGCGCGGGCGTCGAGCCAGCTCGCCAGGGCGGTGACCAGCGACCCCAGGTGCAGCGGGCCGGTGGGGGAGGGGGCAAAGCGCCCCCGGTAGCGTTGCGGCATGGGACGGCGCCGTTACTCGAACGACTCCATCTGCTGCGGCGCCTGCTGCATCAACGCCTGCGCCAGGCGCGGGTCTTCAAGCTTGCTGGCCCACCACTGCAGCGCCTTGCCGCGCGTGTTGGTGCGCCAGGCGGCCTTGAACGTGCCCGGCGCGCGCACTTCCACGGTCTCGCGCACCTGCAGCACGCCGCTTTCGATATGGGGCTGCGCCATCGGGGCCGGCAGCCAGCCGCAGCCCAGGCCGCGGATCTGGGCTTCGAGCTTGTCGCGCATGGTCGGCACCACCAGCACGTCCTGGCCGGCCAGCACGCCATGGGTGCGGGCGGGCAGGTTGCGCGAGGTATCGCCCACGGCCACGATGCGGTGCTTGGCGATCTGGATCGTCGTGAGCGGGCCTTCCTCGGTGGCCAGCGGATGGTGGGCGGCCACCGCGAACACGAACGGGATGGTGCCGAGCGGCCGGACCTGGAAGCCCTGGGTGCTGGGCAGCTCGTAGGCGCCGCCGATGATCATGTCGGCGCGGTTGCTGACCAGCGCGTCCCAGGTGCCGCCGAGCACTTCCTTCGAAAAACGCAGCCGGGTGGCCGTGTTCTCGGCGTAGAAGTCCTGGATCACCGGCAGCAGCGCGCGAAAGTTGATCAGGTCGTCGACGGCGATGTTCAGGCTGGCCTCCCAGCCCGTGGCCAGCCGCTTCACGCGCCGCGCCAGGTCGTCGGCCGCGTGCAGCAGGTGGCGGCCCTCGTCCAGCAGGGCGCGCCCGGCCGGCGTCAGCTCGGCCCGGTGGCGCCGGCGGTCGAACAGCAGCACGTCCAGATCTTCTTCCAGCTTGCGTACGACGTAGGTCAGGGCCGAGGGCACCTTGCCCATCTCGTGGGCGGCGGCGGCGAAACTGCCTTTACGCTCGATGGCGTCCAGGACTTCAAGGGATTCAAGTGACAGGGGCATATTCAGAATTTCTGAACAACTGCTTCTAACGCGGTGCCCGCCAATATACTCCCGCTCCCCTAAACTGCCTAGCATCGAAACGCCGCAGGCCTGCAGCCAGACGCTGGCAGGTTCGAATGCCAGGCCACAAGGAGGGCCATCAAAATGATTGAAATCCGTAAGTCTGAAGAGCGCGGTTATGCGGACCATGGCTGGCTCAAGTCGTACCACAGCTTCTCGTTCGCCGATTACTACGACCCGCGCCACATCCAGTTTGGCCCGCTGCGTGTGATCAATGAGGACCGTGTGGCGCCCGGCATGGGCTTCGGCACGCACGGCCACCGCGACATGGAGATCATCAGCTACGTGCTGGACGGCGAACTGGCGCACAAGGACAGCATCGGCAACGGCAGCGTGATCCGCCCCGGCGACGTCCAGCGCATGAGCGCCGGCACCGGCGTACGGCACTCGGAATACAACCACGCCGCCAACGATACGACGCACTTCCTGCAGATCTGGATCGTGCCGGATCGCCAGAACCTGGAGCCGGGCTACGAGGAAAAGCGCTTCGACGCCGAGGACAAGCGCGGCCGGCTGCGCCTGGTGGGCAGCGCCGACGGCGCCGAGGGCTCGGTGGTGATCCATCAGGACGTGCGGCTCTACGCCGGGCTGTTCGATGGCGACGAGTCCGCCACGCTGGCGCTGCAGCCGGGCCGCCAGGCCTACGTCCACGTGGCCCGGGGCCGGATCTCGGTCAACGGCCAGCCGCTGGAGACCGGCGACGCGGCCAAGCTGTCCGGCGTGGATGCGATCGCGCTGGACCGGGGTGCCGACGCCGAGGTGCTGGTGTTCGACCTGCCGGCCTGACCGTCGCCGCGGGGCATTGACCGCCCCGCCCGCCACGACGCCCGCCCGCAAGGGTGGGCGTTGTCGCATCGAGGTGTCGGTAACCAGTGCTTACAGGTACTGGAAAGTGTTGCCGCTATGCTATCGTCTGGCTATCCGCCATGCGACCGCCGCGGCACATCGCCGCCCGCCGATTCACGTCACGCGATGACCTTCGTATCCATTCTTCTGGCGCTGATTGCCGAGCAGTTCCGTGCGCTCGGCCGGAACAATCCCATCTACGACATCGTGCGTGTGCTGGGTGACCGGGCCGAGCATGCCTTCGACACCGGCCGGCCGCGCGATGCCGCGCTGGCCTGGCTGACCGTGGTGCTGCCGCTCACGCTGGCCGCCGTGGTCGTCCACTACCTGCTGGCGTCGATCAGCGTCGCGCTGACGCTGGTCTGGAACGTCCTGCTGCTCTACCTGACGCTGGGCTTCCGCCAGTTCAGCCACTATTTCACCGACATCCACGAGGCGCTGAACCGCGACGACCTGCACACCGCGCGCGCGCTGCTGCACGAGTGGACCGGGCTGGACACGGTGGAGATGCCGGTCAGCGAGATCGTCCGCCATACGCTGGAAGCCGCCATCGTGGCCGTGCACCGGCACGTTTTCGGCGTGTTCTTCTGGTTCCTGGTGCCGATCGGCCCCGGCGGCGTGGTGCTCTACCGGACCGCCGAATTCCTGAATCGCCAGTGGAACCTGCCGTCCAACGAGCGCAGCCCGGCGCTGGGCCGGTTTGCCGCCCGGGCGTTCTACGTGCTGGACTGGATTCCGTCGCGCCTGACCGCCATCGGGTTTGCCATCGTCGGCAATTTCGAGGATGCGGTCTACGCCTGGCGCAACCACGCGCGCAAGTGGGACGACGCCGTCAACGGCATCCTGCTCGCCAGTGGCGGCGGGGCGCTGGGCGTGCGGCTGGGCCAGCCGCTGGCCGAGGAGGATTCGAGCGTGATGCTGCGCACGAGCCTGGCCGGCGTGGACTACGCGCCCGGCATGGGCGAGGCCGAGCCGGTGCCGCCCGAATTCGGCGCGGACCCGGGCATCCGCACGCTGCAGTCGGCCGTCGGGCTGGTCTGGCGCGCGGTGATTCTCTGGATGCTGTTGCTGGCGATGATCTCGCTGGCGCTGTGGGTGGGCTGAAGGCCCGCCCCCGCATCAGGGCCGGCGCGTGCCGGCCCTTTTCATTCGGCGCTGGCGCCGCATTGCCAGCAGGCCGCGAACTGGGCCTCGTGCCATTCTCCGCAGCGGCGGCACTGCCAGCGCGGCCCCGGCGACGGATTGGCCGCCGCGTTCAACGCGGCCCACGCCGCCGGCTCATCCCCATCGTCGACGATCCACACCTGCGGCGCGCTTTCCAGCAGCGGGATGTCGCCCGCCGCGCCCGCCAGCCAGGTGTTGCGCACCTCGGCGCGGATGCCGGCCGCGCGCAGCACGTTCTCGCAATGCGCGGCGTGGACCAGCGAAGGCGTCCTCAGCAGCAGTTTCATGTTCGGCGCGGCAAGCCAGCAGGTGCGCCCAAGTTACCACGGCTTCTGCTGCCGCGACTCGTGCAGCAACTGGGTGTAGAGCTGATGGCGGCGCGGCGAGATCGTGCCGCCGTCGATGGCCGTCAGCACGCCGCAGCCGGGCTCGTTGATGTGGTGGCAGTTATAGAACCGGCATTCGGTCAGGCGCTGCCGGAACTCCGGAAACGCGCGCTCCAGCATGCCTTCGCTCAGGTGGTGCAGGCCGAATTCCTGGAAGCCCGGCGAATCGATCAGGTAGCCGGGCCGGCCGTCGACCACCGCCCAGGTGTCGGGCAGGTGGTAGAGCCGCGTGAACGTGGTGGTGTGCTTGCCCGAATCCAGCTTGGCCGAAATCTCGCGCGTCTGCGCCTCCACGCCCGGGATCAGCAGGTTCAGCAGCGACGACTTGCCCATGCCAGACTGGCCGATCAGGATGCTCGACACCCCGGCCGTGCGCGGCTGCAGCGCCGCCAGCGCCTCGTCGGGGCGGCCGTGCACGGACAGCTCCAGCGTGTCGTAGCCAAGGTCCTGGTACAGCCGCAGCCGGCGGCGCGCGTCGTCCAGGCGGTCGGTCAGGTCGGTCTTGTTCAGGATCACCAGCGGGCGGATCTCCAGCGCCTCGGCCGACACCAGCGCCCGGCCGAGCAGGTCTTCCGAGAAGCTCGGCTCGGTGGCCAGCACGATGATGACCTGGTCGATATTGGCCGCCAGCAGCTTGGACTTGAACTGATCGGACCGGTACAGCAGGTTCTTGCGCGGGTCGATGGCGGTGATCACGCCCTGGTCCACGGCGGCCAGCTCGATTCGGACGTGGTCGCCCACGGCGGCGTCGCTCTTCTTGCCGCGCGGGAACGCATGCAGGTGCGAGCCGTCGGCGCGCTCCACCACGTAGTGGCGGCCGTGCGCGGCGACGATCAGTGCGGATTCGGCATCGGCCCCGGGGCCCTTGCCGGCACCCTTGCCGGCGTTGTGGTGGCGCGCGCTGCGGGTCATGCGTGCGCCAGCAGGCGGTCGATCCGCTGGGCGGCGGGCGGATGCGAGTAGTAGAACGCGCTGTAGAGCGGGTCGGGCGTCAGCGTGGACGCATTGTCCTTGTACAGCTTGACCAGCGCGGACACCAGGTGCCCGGCGTTGGTCTGGTGCGCGGCGAATTCGTCGGCCTCGAACTCGTGGCGGCGCGACGACTGGCTCGCCAGCGGCCCCAGGATGAACGTGAACACCGGCAACGCCAGGAAGAACAGCACCAGGGCCAGCGCGTGGTTGCTGGCGCCGAAGTTGGGCAGCACGCCCAGCCCCGTATAGAACCACTCGCGCGTGGCCAGCCAGCCCAGCAGGGCCAGGAACACCAGCGACAGCGCAAACGTCACCGCGATCATCTTGGCCACGTGGCGGCGCTTGAAGTGGCCCAGTTCGTGGGCCAGCACCGCTTCCACCTCCTCGCCGTCCAGCCGGGCCAGCAGCGTATCGAAGAAGACGATCCGCTTGGCCGCGCCAAAGCCGGTGAAATAGGCGTTGCCGTGCGCGCTGCGGCGGCTGCCATCCATCACGAACAGGCCCTTGCTGGCAAAGCCGCACTTGCGCAGCAGCGCCTCGATGCGCTCGCGCAGGCTGTCGTCGGCCAGCGGCTCGAACTTGTTGAACAGCGGCGCGATGAACGTGGGCACGATCACCTGCAGCAGCAGGCTGAACGCCACCCAGAGCAGCCACGTGTAGAGCCACCAGTAGGTGCCCGCCCGGTCCATCAGCCACAGCACGGCCAGCAGCAGCGGCAGGCCCAGCACGCAGGCCACCAGCGCCATCTTGGCCAGGTCGGCCAGCCAGAGCCCGAACGTCATCTTGTTGAAGCCAAAGCGCTGCTCGATCACAAACTGGCCGTAGAGCGAGAACGGCAGGTCGAACAGCCCGCCGATCACGGCCACGCTGGCGATCAGCGCCACGCCGTAGAAGTAGCCGCCGCCGTCGAACACGTGCAGCCAGAACTGGTTCAGCGCGTGCAGGCCGCCGAGCATCGTGAAGCCGATCAGCACGGCCGCGCCGGTCAGCACCTCGATCATCGACAGGCGGGTGCGGGCGATGGTGTAGTCGGCCGCCTTCTGGTGGGCGGACAGCGCGATGGTGTCGGCAAAGCGCGCCGGCACGGCGTTGCGATGGCGCGCCACATGGCGGATCTGGCGCGAGGCGAGCCAGAGTTTGGTCACAACCATGATGACCAGGGCGGCAAGAAAGATCAGCGTGAACATCGGTGGCCTTGGTGGCGATGGCGCGGTGCACCATCGGAAAAACCGGAAGTGCGGGGCGGGCCATCTGGGGCAGATATGCGAGAATTATAAATTGTTCGCCCCCGGCCACCCGCGTTGCCGGGGCGTTTTCCTTCCGAATCCCATATCAAGCCGTACCGCCAGATGACAAGTCCCGCCGCCGCCTCCGTCAAAAGTGAAAACAACCTTGTCTGGCTGGACATGGAAATGACCGGCCTGCAGCCGGACAGCGACCGGATCATCGAAGTGGCGGTGGTGGTCACGGATTCCGAGCTGAACATCCTGGCCGAGGGCCCGGTGCTGGTGATTCACCAGCCCGACGCCGTGCTGGACGCGATGGACAACTGGAACAAGGGCACGCACGGCCGCTCGGGCCTGATCGACAAGGTCAAGGCGTCCACGCTGACCGAGGCCCAGGCCGAGGCCGAGCTGATTGCCTTCCTGAAGCGCTGGGTGCCGGCCGGCAAGTCGCCGATGTGCGGCAACTCGATCTGCCAGGACCGCCGCTTCATGGCCCGCTACATGCCGAAGCTGGAAGCGTTCTTCCACTATCGCAACCTCGACGTGTCCACGCTCAAGGAACTGTGCAAGCGCTGGGAGCCGGCCATCCACAAGGGGTTCCACAAGCGCCAGCTTCACACGGCGCTGGCCGACATCCTGGAATCGGTGGAAGAGCTGCGCTACTACCGCCAGCACTTCATCAAGACGCCGGCCGAGGCCGCCGCGTCGGTCCCGCCGGCACCGGCCGCCCCCGCCGCTCCCGCGGCATAACGCCCGATCCTGCCAAGCCGGCGGGCGGTTCCAGGACGGGACGGCCACGCCGATCCGTCCGTCCAGCCGCCCCCCGCCATGTTCACGCGCATCGTCTCGATCATCACGCCGGTCATCCTGATCATCCTGATCGGATGGATCTACGGGCGGCGCGCCCATCCGGACATGACCGGCATCAACCGCGCCATGCTGGAAGTGATCGCACCGCTACTTGTGGTGTCGGCCTTCATCAGCAAGGACTTCGTGCTGGCCGACCATCTGGTGCTGCTGGCCAGCGCCGTGGCGGTGGTGATCGGCTCGGGCATCCTGGCCTGGATCGTGGCGCGGATGAGTGGCGCCAACCCGCGTACCTTCGTGCCGCCGATGATGTTCAACAACAGCGGCAACATGGGCCTGCCGCTGTCCGTCTTCGCGTTCGGGCAAGTGGGGCTGGCGCCGGCCGTGGCGCTGTTCGCGGCGTCCAACCTGATGCATTTCACCATCGGGCTGAAGATCGTGAACCGGCAGGCGTCGATGGCCCAGATCGCCCGGAATCCGATGGTGCTGGCGACGGTGGCCGGCGTGGCGCTGTCGCTGGCCCGGCCCGTGTTCGCGCTGCCGCAGCCGGTCTACGAGTCGATCAAGCTGCTGGGCGATGCCACCGTGCCGCTGATGCTGTTTGCGCTGGGCGTGCGGATGAAGGACGTCAGCCTGCGCAACTGGGGCATGGGCGTGCTGGGTGCCGTGGTCTGCCCGCTGGCGGGCATCGCCGTGGCGCTGCTGATCGTCTGGTGGGTGCCGATGACCGAGCTGCAGCGCGGCCTGCTGTTCGTCTTCGCGGCGCTGCCGCCGGCCGTGCTGAACTTCCTGGTGGCCGACCACTACCGGCAGGAACCGGACCAGGTGGCCTCGATCGTGCTGCTCGGCAATATCGCGGCGGTGGTGTTCGTGCCGGTCGGGCTGTATCTGGGCCTGAAGTAGGGCCTGAAGTACGGCCGGGCGGCTGCGCCCGGACCCGCCCGCGTCAGACCGTCGGCCCGGGGGTCTTCCGGACTGCGCTCTTGGGCCGGAACGCCTTCACGATGGTCGCGTCGGTCTCGATGTACGGGCCGCCGATCAGGTCGATGCAGTACGGCACGGCCGCGAACACGCCCTGGACGGCCACGCGGCCTTCCACGTCGCGCAGGCCCTCCAGCGTCTCGCGTATCGCCTTCGGCTGGCCGGGCAGGTTGACGATCAGCGCGGCGCGGCTGGGTGTCTCGCGGATCACCGCCACCTGGCGCGACAGGATCGCCGTCGGCACGAACTGCAGGCTGACCTGCCGCATCTGCTCGCCAAATCCCGGCATTTCCTTGGTACCCACCGCCAGCGTGGCTTCGGGCGTGACGTCGCGGCGCGCCGGGCCGGTACCGCCCGTGGTCAGCACGAGATCGCAGCCGGCCACGTCGACCAGTTCGATCAGCGTGCGCGAGATCAGCGGCGCTTCGTCCGGGATCAGCCGCTCCACGGCCTGCCAGGGCGACGTCAGCACCTTGCCGAACCAGTCGCGCAGCGCAGGGATGCCTTCGTCCTGGTAGGTGCCGGACGAGGCGCGATCCGAAATGGAAACGAAGCCGACCACCAGCTCGTCGGGATGATTGCGGGGCACGGGGGCGGTCAGCGTCGGGGTCATGCCTGCGGCTCCTCGGGGTTGGCGGGCGCGCCGTCTTCGTCGCCGTCATCGCCGCCTTCCAGCGCGGCCTTGATGACCTGGAACAGCTCGCGGTAGTACTTCGGCGGCTTGCCGAGTTCCTTTTCCCTGCGGGCGCCGCGGATGATGTTGCGCACGGACTGGACGTCCACCTCGGGGTGCTCGCCCAGGAATTTCGTGAGCTGGGCGTCGTCGGCCAGCAGCAGGTCGCGCCAGCGCTCGATCAGGTGCAGCCGGGCCGTCTCGGCCTTGCTGGTGCCCTTGAAGCCTTCCAGCGCGGCGCGGATGGCGGCCACCTCGTCATCGTCCAGCCCGCGCATGACCTTGCCGACGAACTGCATCTGGCGGCGCTTGCCTTCGTGGCTGGTGATCTTGCGGGCGGCCAGGACGGCGTCGGCCAGCGCCTCGGGCATCGGCACGCGCGCCAGGCGGTCCTTGGGCAGCGCCTCCAGCTCGGCGCCCAGGTCCTGCAGCGCGGTCATGTCGCGCTTGCGCTGCGACTTGCTCTTGGGCTGGTCGTCGTCCTCTTCCGGCGCAAAGGCGCCGGGGAAGCGGCCGTGGGGGCCTTGGGAGTTGTTACGGGTATTTCGCGTCATGGCCGGCATTTTATCTTGCTATGATTCCCGTTTGGACTTTTGATCACGCCCGCCCATATGAGCCAGACCGCCGAGAAGACCGCGCATTTCACCTATACCCAGGACCAGCTCAAGGCCATGGCGGCCGATGTGCTGCGCGTGGCACGCGAGCTGGGCGCGACGGACGCCGCCACCGAGATCTCCGAGGGCAGCGGCCTGTCGGTGACCGTGCGCAAGGGCGAGGTGGAGACCATCGAGCAGAACCGCGACAAGGTGGTGGGCGTGACGGTGATGATCGGCCAGCGCCGCGGCAACGCCAGCACGTCGGATTTCTCGCCGGCCGCGCTGCGCGCCACGGCCGAGGCGGCGTACAACATCGCCCGCTTCACGGCCGAGGACGACTGCGCCGGGCTGGCCGAGGAAGCGCTGCTCGAACGTGATCCGCAGGACCTGGACCTGTTCCACCCGTGGACCATCGACGCCGAGGGCGCCATCGACATCGCGCGCCGCGCCGAGGCCGCGTCGTTCGCGGTGTCGCCGAAGATCCGGAACAGCGACGGCGCCAGCGTGTCGGCCCAGCATTCGCAGTTCGTGCTGGCCACGTCGCGCGGCTTCGTGGGCGGCTATCCGTACTCGCGCCACTTCATCTCGGCCGCGCCGATCGCCGGTTCGGGCAGCGGCATGCAGCGCGACGACTGGTACTCGTCCAAGCGCTCGCCGCTGGCGCTGGCCGAGCCGGAGGCCATCGGCCGCTACGCCGCCGAGCGCGCGCTAGCCCGGCTGAATGCCCGCAAGCTGTCCACGCGCAAGTGCCCGGTGCTGTTCGAGGCGCCGCTGGCGGCCGGCCTGCTTGGCGCCTTCGTCCAGGCGGTGTCGGGCGGCGCGCTGTACCGCAAGTCGACGTTCCTGTACGACACGCTGGGCAAGGCCGTCTTTGCGCCGCACATCCAGATCAACGAGCAGCCGCACGTGCCGGGCGCCATGGGCAGCGCCCCGTTCGACGAGGAAGGCGTGCGCACCCAGGCCCGCGACGTGGTGCGCGACGGCGTGGTGCAGGGCTATTTCCTGTCGACCTACTCGGCGCGCAAGCTGGGCATGCAGACCACCGGCAACGCGGGCGGGTCGCACAACCTGACGCTGACGTCCACCCTGACGCAGCCCGAGGATGATTTTGCCGGCATGCTGCGCAAGCTGGGCACCGGCCTGCTGGTGACGGAACTGATGGGGCAGGGTGTGAACTACGTGACTGGCGACTACTCGCGCGGCGCGTCGGGCTACTGGGTCGAGAACGGCCAGATCCAGTACCCGGTGGAGGAAATCACCATCGCCGGTAACATGGTCGAGATGTTCCGCCAGATCGTCGGCATCGGCGCCGATGCACTCGTGCGCGGCACCAAGGAAACCGGCTCGATCCTGATCGAGCAGATGACGATTGCGGGCAACTGAGGGCCCGGGCGGGCCGTCCCGGCCTGCGGCCCTCTCCCGGCGGGGGGAGGGCAAGAAACGCTACTCTTCCCCCGACGCCGGCCGTTCGTACGTCACGAACGCGTAGTCAAAGCCGTTGGCGGCCGAATGGTGTGTCTCCCGCGCGACCTCGTTCCATCGGGACCGGTCGACGGCCGGGAAGAAGGCGTCGCCTTCGATGTCGGCATCGATCTCGGTGACGATCAGGCGGTCCGCGCTCGGCAGCGCCTCGGCGTAGAGCTGGGCGCCGCCGATCAGGAAGACCTGCTCCACGCCCACGCACAGCCGTTGCGCGTCTTCCAGCGACGCCGCCACTTCGGCACCTTCCAGCTTCAGATCCCGGTTACGGCTCACCACGATGTTGCGGCGGCCGGGCAGCGGGCGGCCAATCGAATCCCAGGTCTTGCGTCCCATGATTATCGGCGCGCCCAGCGTGGTGCGCTTGAAGTGCTGCAGGTCTTCCGGCAGGCGCCAGGGCAGCGTGTTGTCGCGGCCGATCACGCCGTTGCGGGCGCGGGCGACGATCAGCGTCAGCAGCGTCATACGGCCACCGGGGCCTTGATGGCCGGGTGCGATTCGTAGCCGACCAGCTCGAAATCCTCGTACCGGTAAGCGAAGATGCTGTCAGGCTTGCGGCGAATGTGCAGCGTCGGCAACTTCATCGGCGCGCGCGCCAGTTGCGTCTGCACCTGCTCGAAGTGGTTGCTATAGATATGGCAGTCGCCGCCGGTCCAGACGAAGTCGCCCACGCCCAGGTCGCATTGCTGCGCGATCATGTGCGTCAGCAGCGCGTAGCTGGCGATGTTGAACGGCACGCCCAGGAAGATGTCGGCGCTGCGCTGGTAGAGCTGGCAGCTCAGCTTGCCGTCGGCCACGTAGAACTGGAAGAACGCGTGGCACGGCGGCAGCTTCATCTGCGGGATCTCGCCCACGTTCCAGGCCGAGACGATCAGCCGGCGCGAGTCCGGATTGCTGCGGATCTGCTGCACCACCTCGCTGATCTGGTCGATGTGCCGGCCGTCCGGGGTCGGCCACGCGCGCCACTGGTAGCCGTAGATCGGCCCGAGTTCGCCGTTGGCGTCGGCCCACTCGTCCCAGATCGTGACGCCGTGTTCCTTCAGGTACTGGATGTTGGTCGAACCCTGCAGGAACCAGAGCAGTTCGTGGATGATCGACTTCAGGTGCAGTTTCTTGGTGGTGACGACCGGGAAGCCCTCGTTCAGGTCGAAGCGCATCTGGTAGCCGAACACCGAGCGCGTGCCGGTGCCGGTGCGGTCGGACTTTTCGGTGCCGTGTTCGAAAACATGGCGCATGAAGTCGAGGTACTGTTTCATCGGCGCGGGGAAGGGAATGTGACGTGCGCCACCGGGGCGCAAAGCGGGAATTCTAGCCTGAAAGCAGAAAGCCGCCCGAAGGCGGCTTTCCGGTCAGACGACCAGGCCGGTCAGTGGCTTTCCACCGGCTTCTGCGCGGCCTCGCGCTCGCCGCGACGCTTCTGCGTCAGGTAGCCAGCACCCAGCACGCCGCCGATGATCACCACGTACAGGCCCCAGTAGACCACGGGCTGGCTTTCGAACCAGGCCTTGGTCAGCGGCTCGTGCAGCACCATCTTGACGGCGGTGAAGGCCAGCACGCCAGCGCCGATGAAGATCACGGCCGGGAAGCGGGCCATCAGCTTGAGCACCAGGCTGGAACCCCAGACCACGATGGGGATGCTGATCAGCAGGCCCAGCACCACGAGCAGGAAGCTGCCGTGCGCGGCGCCGGCCACGGCCAGCACGTTGTCCACGCCCATCACGGCGTCGGCGATGATGATCGTCTTCATGGCACCGACCAGCGTATTGGCACCGGAGCCGTGCTCGTCGCCGTCTTCCTCGGCGGCCAGCAGCTTGTAGGCGATCCAGACCAGCGCCAGGCCGCCCACGAGCAGCAGGCCGGGGATCTTCAGCAGCCAGACCACGCCGATGGTCATCGCCGAACGCACCACCACGGCACCGACGGTGCCCCAGACGATGGCCTTCTTCTGCAGGTGGGGCGGCAGGTTACGCGCCGCCAGCGCGATCACGATGGCGTTGTCGCCCGCCAGGACCAGGTCGATGACGACGATCGACAGCAACGCTGTCAGGAACTGCATCGTGAACAGATCGGTAAACCACTCCATGTACGCTCCTAAGGTGCCAAAAATGCTGGCCAATGGCCGGCAAGGTTTCTTGTTGCACCTGGGATCTGCGGAAGCGCGCCGAAGCGGGATGGGGCCGCCTTTGCAAACCGTAGAAACCAGGTGTGCAAAGGTCTTGCTCGACTGGCTGGCGCGGAATGCGCGCCAGGGTCAGCACAACCGGAGACGTGCGGACGTCTCGGAATGACGATTGTGCTAAGGGCATTCGATGCCCCCAAGCTACTCCCCTTTAACTTCCCTTTCTGGAAGGGATGCGTGATGACCGGATGCTTCCGGCCAGCACGTTGGACGCGATTATAAGGGAACTCCGATGAAAAATGTTGCGCTGCCGGGGTGGGGTTTGTATGTATTCAGGATCAGACATGAATGCCGTGCGGCAGTTTGTAAAGTGATGCAACGTGTCACGCAGGTATAAGCATATGCACCTATGCTATGAAGATTGGCCCGGAAGATGTGCGCCAGACCGGACAGGCGCGCATCCCGGCCCAGCCGCACCGACCTGACGCGTCCGTGCGGGTTTGCAGAGAGGGATTCACCGTAGTGCCCAGACAACAAGGAAACGTCATGCCGGCCTCCACTACGCTCCAGACGCCCGACACCCAGACCTCCCGCCCCACCTCCCGCAACAACGCCCCCCACCGCCAGAACGGCCACGCCACGCCCGAGATCGCGCCCGAGCCGCGCATCGTCGTTGGCAACGGCCATGCCCGTGCCGGCCTGCAGCCCGAGTTCGTGCAGCAGTACCGCGAGGACAGCGGCGCGCTGCGCACCGAGATTGCCGAGGGCCTGAGCGGCAGCCCGGCCCGCATCAGCCCCAAGTTCTTCTACGACGTGCTGGGCTCCCGGCTGTTCGAAGCCATCACGGACCTGCCCGAGTACTATCCCACGCGCACCGAGGCGTCGATCTTCGCCACGGCCGCCCCGGCCATCGCGGCCCGCGCCGGCAGCGGCTGCGTGCTGATCGATCTGGGCGCCGGCAACTGCCAGAAGGCCGCGCGGCTGTTCCCGAGCCTGCAGCCGGCCCAGTACGTGGCCGTCGACATTTCCGTCGATTTCCTGCGCGGCACGCTGAACGGGCTGCAGCAGCAGCACCCGCATATCCCGATGCTGGGCCTGGGCGCCGACCTGTGCGCGCCGCTGGACCTGCCGCCGAGCGTCCGGCGCGGCCGGCGCCTGTTCTTCTATCCCGGTTCCAGCATCGGCAATTTCACGCCGATCGAGGCGCTGGCGCTGCTGCAGCGGCTGCGCGCCGCCACCAGCGCCGGCGACGGCGTGCTGATCGGCGTGGACCTGTTCAAGCAGGCCGACACGCTGGTGGCCGCCTATGACGATGCGCTGGGCGTGACCGCCGCGTTCAACCGCAACGTGCTGCGCAACGTGAACCGCATCGTCGGCAGCGACTTTGCGATCGATGACTGGCGGCACGCGGCCACGTTCGACACGCAGGCGTCGCGCATCCAGATGCACCTGGAGGCCCTGCGCGACGTGACCGTGCGCTGGCCCGGCGGCGAGCGGCGCTTTGCAGCCGGCGAGCGCATCCACACCGAGGATTCGCACAAGTACCGGCCCGAGGATTTTGCGATCCTGCTGGAGGCCGCCGGCTTTACCGACCCCGTGAGCTGGACCGATCCGCGCGGCTGGTTCGCCGTGTTCCACGCACGCGGCTGACGGTGGCGCGGCCGGCGGGGTAGCCGCGCCGCCGGCAGGGTGAAACGGCGCGCGCCGGAACGGTCCGGCGTGCGGTGTCATAATGCGCGCAGCCGGCCTGGCGCCGGCGACTTCGTTCACCCCTCTGACACGGACGTCCCGATGAGCGGCTTCTCCATGCTTCCCGATCTCCATTTCAACGGCGGCACTGCGGCGTGGCCCGACGCGCGCCGGCTGCCGCGCGAGGGATTGGCGCAGGCGCTGGTGGAATCGCGCAACCGCACGCTGGCGTGGCTGGGTGCCTTCGGCCAGACCCGCAAGGGCTGGGCCGTGCCGCGCCAGTACGATGGCAACCCGCCGTTGTGGACGCTCGGCAATATCGCCTGGCACGCCGAATGGTGGTGCCTGCGCGGCGTGCGGCACCTGGAGCAGGGCGGCATCCGCCTGCCGGTGGCCAGCGAGCCGTCGCTGCTGGATGGCGCCGACGAATGGTTCGACCCCGAGCGCATTGGCCCGGACGAGCGCTGGGAAATCGCGCTGCCCGACGTGGCCGTGGTCAAGCAGTACGCCACGCGCGTGCTGGACGGCCTGCTGCGCCGCATCGCGCTGCTGCCCGACGATAACGACGACACGCTGTACGCGTTCCGCCGCGCGCTGCACTACGAGGACGTGCAGGGCGAAACCGTCGCCACGCTGCTGCAGGCGCTGGAAATGGCGCCCGTGGAGCCGGCGGCAATCGTGCCGGGGGTGTCGGTGTCGTCGGCCGGCACGCTGCATTTCCCGGGCGGCAACTTCACGCAGGGCTGGCCCGATGCCGACGGCTTTGCCTGGCCCGACGAGCGTCCGGCGCAGAAGGTCTACGTGCCGGCGTTCGAGATCGACGCGGCGCTGGTGACCAACGCCCAGTTCCTGGAATTCGTGGAAGACCGCGGCTACGAACATCCGTCGTACTGGTCGGCCGCCGGCCGCCAGTGGCTGATGACGCAGGAGCGCTCGGCGCCGCGCTACTGGCTGCGCCACGCGGTCAGCCGTAGCTGGGTCAACACGCGCTTTGGCACGGAACGCACGCTCAACCCCGATGAACCGGTGCGCCACGTGACGCTGTTCGAGGCGCAGGCGTGGTGCGTCTGGGCCGGCCGCCGCCTGCCGCAGGAGGTGGAGTGGGAACTGGCCGCCACGCAGAACCGCGGCCTGCAATGGGGCGCGCTGCGCGAATGGACCGCCACCCCGTACGAGCCCTACCTGGGCTTTGCCGCCGAACCCACCGACGGCGAGATCATCGGCCGCTTCGGCACCCACCAGGCCGTGCGCGGCGTCTCGTTCGCCAGCCCCGCCCGCCTGCGACACGTCCGCGCCCGTACGGCACTGCTGCCCGAGGACGACGTGTCGTTCGTTGGATTCAGGACTTGCGCGGTGTGAGGATGCAAGCGCAGCCACAAAAAAAGGCACCCGAAGGTGCCTTTTTCATTTCCAGCCTGATCGATCAGCGCTCGTAGCGCGAGCGGCTGTTGCCGTTGCGCTGGCCGCCAAAGCCGCCGCGGTCGCCGAACTTGCGGTCGCCAAAGCTGCGCTCGCCGCCGAAGCTGCCGCGATTGCCGTCGCGCTGGCCGCCTTCGCGGTTGCCGAAGCCACCACGGTTGCCGTCGCGCTGGCCAAAGCTGCGTTCGCCACCAAAGCTGCGCTCGCCGCCGAAGCTGCGTTGCTGCTGGCCTTGACCCTGGCCTTGACCCTGACCCTGGCCCTGGCCGCGATAGCCGCCGGTGCCACGGTCGCCGAAGCCGCGTTGTTCGCCGCGATCGCCGAAGCCACGGTTCTCGCCGCCAAAGCCGCGTTGCTCGCCACGATCGCCGAAGCCGCGGTTTTCGCCGCCGAACTTGCGCTCGCCGCCGCCGAAGCTGCGGTCGCCAAAGCTGCGCTCGCCGCCTTCGCGGTTGCCGCGATAGCCGCCACCGCTGTTGCCGCCACGGTAGCCACCGCCGCCGTTGCCACGGAAGCCGTCACGGCCGCCGCCCGGCTTGCCGCCGAAGTTCGAACGCGGCTTGGGCGTGCGGCGCGGTTCCAGACCTTCGATCACCGACGCGTCGATGCGATGGTTGGTGAAGCGCTCGATGCGGCGCCACTGGAACATGTCGCCGTGGTTCACCAGGTTGATGGCGATGCCCGAGCGGCCGGCACGGCCGGTACGGCCGATGCGGTGCACGTAGTCCTCGGCCTGCTTGGGCAGGTCGAAGTTCACCACGTGGGTGATGTCGGGCACGTCGATGCCGCGCGCGGCCACGTCGGTGGCCACCAGCACGCGCAGGTTGCCGCGGCGCAGGGCCGTCAGCGTGCGGTTGCGCGCGCCCTGGGTCATGTCGCCGTGCAGGGCGCCGGCGGCAAAGCCGGTGTCGGACAGGCGCTCGGCCAGCGAATCGGCATCGCGCTTGGTGGCCGTGAAGACGATGGCCTGCTTGAGCGACGAATCGCGCAGCAGGTGGTCGAGCAGGCGTTCCTTGTGCGACATGTCGTCGGTGAAGTGCAGGCGCTGTTCGATGTTGCTGTGGTCGGCGCGCGCGGCGGCGATCTCGATGCGCTGCGGGTCCTTCAGCTGGCGCGACGCAAGCTGGGCGATGCGGGCGTCCAGCGTGGCCGAGAACATCAGCGTCTGGCGCGACGCCGGCGTGGCGGCCACGATGGCGTCGATGTCATCGGCAAAGCCCATGTCCAGCATGCGGTCGGCTTCGTCGAACACCAGCATGTCCAGCGCGGACAGGTCGATGCGGCCGGCTTCGATATGGTCGAGCAGGCGGCCCGGCGTGGCCACGAGGATGTCCGGCATGCGCGACAGCATGGCGAGCTGCTTCGGGTAGGGCATGCCGCCCAGGATGCTGGCGCAGACAATACGGCGCAGGTGGCGGCCGTACTTGGCGGCGGCCTCGGTCACCTGCAGGGCCAGTTCGCGCGTCGGCGTCAGCACCAGCAGCGACGGCTGGGCCGCGGCCGGACGGGGGCGCTTGCCCTTCATGCGCTTGGCGGGCTCGCTGGGACGATTCGGCGCCGGCTTTTCGCTGATGCGCTGGATCGCCGGCAGCATGAACGCGGCGGTCTTGCCCGAACCGGTCTGGCTGGACACCAGCAGGTCGCGGCCGGCCAGGAAGGCGGGAATCGCCTGGGCCTGCACCGGGGTGGGGTTGTTGTAGTTGGCTTCGGCCAGGGCGCGCAGGATGGCGGCGTCAAGGCCGAGATTTGCGAAACCGCTTTCCGGAGCCGGCGACGCCGGCGCGGCCGGTGCTGCATCGGCGTTGAGCAGGGCGTCGAGCTTGTCGAGCGGGCTCACGGCAGCGGCGGGCGTGGCAGTGGCGTCGGCGGCGGAAGCAAAAGGCTGCTCCGCACGGAAATCTTCGTGCTGGGTCATGTCGTACGTAATAAAAATGCATGGCACCCCCGGGCAGTGTGCGCAAAGGGGTGGGCGCAAGTGCAAAGTCTTAAAAAGGCTTCGGCGCCAATCGGTAGGCCGTTCGACAGACTCAGCTGGCAATACGGCGGCAGGCAGGGGGCGGCTGGAAAATGCTAACCGGCCGAAAATCCCTGGCAGGCAAACAGCTCAACAATGACAGGCTGTTATCAGGATCGGAGACGAGGCGACGTCAGGTGAGCGGTGCGTTCTGGCCAGGCACCTGTCGGAACATCGTGTGATGACAGAGGCAGGGAGCAGATCTTGGGAGGTAGCGGATACGCCACGGCAGGGTGCCGGGGGCGCGGTGCGGAACTCACAGTGCGAAACTCACGGCGCGGAGTATAGCAGAACCCCGAGTTTTTTGTTGCGGTGCGCAAGCGCGCGGCCGTTGAAAACGTAATCAAACGTAAATGGCAGTCCGCCGCCCCGGCCGGCCGAAGCCGCTTGCATGTGGGGGACCGCTACCTATACTCCAGAGCGCGGGCTTGCCTGCCCGCACGGGGCGGACGTTCCACAGTCCCGCTGATCCTGCCTTTGGCAAGGTTCGCTTGCCACTCGGCGCCGGCATTGCGGTCATGCATGCCATGGCCAGGTTTCCTTCGACTGTCCGGGTGGTCCGGATGGGCGTCCGCGTCATGGGCGGAACCATGGGGCAACCTGCGTGGCACCGGAATGACCGGAAGCCGCCGGCGACGCAGACCCAGGAGGTCCGGGCCCGTCCGCAGCCAAAGCCCGCCAATTGCTTGGCGGGCTTCTTCTTTTTTGCGACCTGGCGTCGCGCGCAGCCGATGGGGCCCGGATTGCGGCCCTACTTGCGCGTGCGCCCGGTTTCCCGTTCCTGCCCTGCAACCTGCGATGTGCCGGGAAAACCTTCCGGATACTGGATCAACCGCGCCAGCGGCTGGCGCCGGTGTGCCTGCCAGCGATAGCTGCCGGCCAGCCGCGCGCCGCCGATGATGGCGGTCATGGCCTCGCGGTCGAGGTCCATGTTCTCCGACAAATCCTTGATGACGATGACTGCCATGGCGTTCTCCAGCGAGCGGGCCTTGCCACGGCCGGCCGCAACGGCGCCGGTCGGGCGGCGCCGGGGCAGGCGCGGGCCCGATTCAGTATAGGCGAGGGGTGCTGCCGCATGCGCCGGGCACGTGGCAGGCCCCTGCCTGGCGCGGCGTTCAGGCCACGGCCAGGTTGCCGCCCCATTGCGTCGGCTTGACGTTGAGCGCAAGGTTGCCCAGGTCGACGCCGACGATCTTGTTGTTGTTGAAGGCGGCAACGTTCACCTGCTGCAACTGCTGCACGCTCTGGTTGATGTTGATGTTCACCAGCGGGCCGGCTGCGGCAATCTTGCCGAACCAGTCGGCGCCGCCACGGATGGCGCACAGCGACTGCTGGTCGAGGTCCTTGCTGACGGCAAGGTCGCGGACGATGATCGATGACATGGTGGACTCCTGATGCAAGTGCGGTGGGTGCGGGCCGCCGGGCGGGCGCCTGCGGGCGGCGCCCGTCCGGCCGGGGGCGGACTCAGGCGTTGTTCTGCGCGTACTGGTTCGTGCGCACGGTGTTCGACAGGTGGTCCTGGAACGCCGAGCCATTGCCGAAGTAGTTGCCTACCTCCTGCATTTGCTGGTTCTGCTGGTCGATCTTCACGTGCGAGTCGAACGACAGCTTCACGGGGGCGTAGACGCTGGTCCACGGGGCGATCAGGCCCAGGCCGCCGCGCACGGACTTCATGCGGGTGGCTTCGAGGGTGGCGGTGCTGGACAGGTCGAGGATGGTCAGGGTGCTCATGGCAGTCTCCTAGCGGGTGGTGTGGTGCGTGGGTCTGGGTAAAAGCTGTGCGGTGGCGTGGCCAGGGGCTCAGGCCGGGTGGTACACGTTGTTCTGCGCGTACTGGTTCGTCGTCACCGTGTTGTGCATGTTTTCCTGGAAGGCCGAGCCGTTGCCGAAGTAGTTGCCCACCTGCTGCATCTGCTGGTTCGACTGGTTGACCGTGAACACCTTGTCGATCGACAGCTTGAACGGGCTGTAGACCGTGGTGACGGGCAGGATGGCGATGCCGCCGCGCACGGCACGGCAGGCGCGGGCGTCGAGGGTTTCGGTGGAGGACAGGTCCTTGATGGTCAGCGTGGTCATGATGGTCTCCTTGAGAGGAAGGGGTGCTTCGGGTCAGGTGATGAGCATCGGGTTGGTGTCGCGCTCGGACCAGATATCGCAGCAAGCGTGCCAGCGCGGGCCCGGCGCGGCGTGAAAAGCCGGCGAGCCTTGTGCCGCAACGGTTTGCGGGCTGCGGGGCGGGGTGTGCGATGGGGTGCGGCCGCGGCGCGGGCCGGGCCGGTGGTGGGGCCGCGCCAACAGAATGGTGTCGGGTGTCGGCGCGGGGGCAACGCCGGGGTGTGCGCGGCCGGGCAGGGCGGCATTGCGAATGGCCGGAGTGCGCACTAGTATCCATCGAAGGCAACGTGCCGTGATGCAACGGTTGCGCCCCTGAGGGCGCGGCCAGTTGGCCACCCTCGGCCACCACTCGTCGGGATGCACCGGATGTCCAGCCTGACCGAACTCATACGGGATTTCCAGCGCGGCAGCATGAGCCGCGACGAATTCCTTGCATCGGTGGATCTGGCCCTCAAGGACGATCAGACCGACTCGACCCAGTTCGCGCGCGTGCTCGCCGAGGAACACACGCGCTTTCCATTGCCCCCGGCCGTCTATGCCGAGGTGCTGCATCGCATCGACTCGCACCTGTCCACGCAGTTCGACCCGATGGGCGACGTGCGGCACGCGCCGCCCGGCCCCGGCGAGGAAACCCGCATCGAGCCCGACCTGGCCGGCTACGGCGCGGCGGCGCCGGGCGGCGTGGCCACGGGCAGCACGGGCACCGGCGGCACCACGGGCACCACCGGTGGCACGGGCGGCAGCCACGGTGCGCTGTTCACGGGCGGCCATGTGCCGTCCGGGCCCACTAAGGGCGTGGGCGACACGCTGAACGGCCGCTTCGTGCTGGAGGAATGCCTGGGCGTGGGCGGCATGGGCACGGTCTACAAGGCGCTGGACCTGCGCAAGCTGGAGGCGTCGGACCGCAAGCCGTACATCGCCATCAAGGTGCTGAACATGCAGTTCAGCGGCCATCCGAAATCGCTGATCGCGCTCCAGCGCGAAGCGCGCAAGGCCCAGCAGCTCGCCCACCGCAACATCGTCACCGTCTACGACTTCGACCGCGATGGCCCTACGGTCTTCCTGACCATGGAATACCTGCAGGGCAAGTCGCTGAACCGCGTGCTGCGCTCGCCGGAATTCCAGGGCCTGCCGTACATCAAGGCGATGCCGATCATCGTCGGCATGGGCAGCGCGCTGGCCTACGCGCACGAGCGCGGCTTCGTCCATTGCGATTTCAAGCCCGCCAACGTGTTCCTGACCGATCGCGGCGAGGTCAAGGTGATCGACTTCGGCATCGCGCGCGGCTTCCAGCAGCCAGCCGACGACGCCGACCAGACCGTGTTCGATCCCGGCTCGCTCGGCGGCATGACGCCGGCCTACGCCAGCCCCGAGATGTTCGAGCACCGCGAGCCCGACCCGCGTGACGACATCTACGCGCTGGCCTGCGTCAGCTACGAACTGCTGACCGGCAAGCATCCGTACAACCGCGTGTCGGCCACCGAGGCCCGCGCGAAGAACCTGAAGCCCGTGCAGCCGCGCACGCTGTCGCGCGGGCAGTGGAAGGTGTTGCGCCAGGCGCTCTCGCTCGATCGCGCCACGCGCACGCCGACGGTCAAGCAGTTCCTGGCCGGGCTGGGCGCCGAACCGCAGAGCGTGGGCACGGGGCTGCCCGTGATTGCCGGCAGCGTCATTGCCGGCGTGGCGCTGGCCACGGGCGTGCTGGTCTACTTCTGGCGCAGCCACCAGCCGTCGCCCGATGCCGCGCGCCCGCCGCCCCAGGCTGCGGCGCCCGCTGTGCGCGAACCGGCCGTGCCCGAGGCCGTGCCGCTCAAGCCCGAGGCCGTGGCGCAGGTCATCGCCGCCACGCCCTGCGCGCTGCTGCACGCGAACATCGAAGGCAACACGCTGGCAGTGGACGGCTACGTGGCCGATTCGGCGCTGGCCGGCCTGCGCGACAAGCTCGGCAAGCTGCCCGGCGTGAAGACGCTGAAGCTGGACGCCGCGCCGCTGACCGCCGACAAGTGCGATGTGGTGCGGCTGGTCGCGCCGTACTGGTCGGGCGGCCAGCGGGCGGGAGCGGGGGACAAGGCCGCCGACAAGTCCGGCGCGCTGCTGCGCACGCGTGGCGGCACGCAGCTGACCGAGGGCACGCCGCTGGTGCTCGATGTCAACACGCCGCCGCACGAATCGTATGTCTACGTCGACTATTTCGCGGCCGACGGCAAGGTGGCGCACCTGGTGCCCAGCGGACGCGTCCAGGGCAACCAGGCGCCCGCCAGCTACAGCGCCACGGTGGGCGACAGCGGCGACTGGGTCATCTCGAAGCCATTCGGCACGGAACTGGTGGTGCTGCTGACCACGCCGGCGCCGCTGTTCCCGGCGCGCCGGCCCGAGGTGGAGACGCGGCAGGACTACCTGCGCGCGCTGGAAAAGCCGCTGGCGCAGATGGCCAGCAAGCACGGGCGCGAGAAGATCAGCGCCGACATCGTGCAGATCTCGACGCGCGCCAAATAGGGGCCGGGCCGGCTACCGGGCGGCGTCGCGCACCACGCGGAATCCGTTCTGGGACTGCCGCACGCTGGTGCTGTACTTGAACCGCGTGGACGACACCATGTAGCTGGCGCCCTCGCGCCACGACCCGCCGCGGATCACGCGCGCCGTGCAGGCCGGTTCGTCCCAGGCGCGGCCGTCGGTGGGCGCGTTCTTGTACGAGCTGTGCCAGCAGTCGGCCACCCATTCCCAGACGCTGCCGTTCATGTCGTGCAGGCCGTACGGGTTGGCCGCGAACGATCCCACGTTGGCCGGCGCGGCATCGCTCCACGGGTCGCCGCAGTCCTTGCAGTTGGCGTTGCCCTTGCTCATCTTGTCGCCCCACCAGAACGCGGTACTGGTACCGCCGCGCGCCGCATATTCCCATTCGGCCTCGGTGGGCAGCCGGTAGGGCTTGCCGGTGGTCTTCGACAGCCACGCGACGTACTGCTGCGCGTCGTCCCAGCTGATGTCGCGCACCGGCGCGTTGCGCGCGTCGGCGGGGTTGGTGGCAATGCGCGGGCAGGCGTTGGCGTCGGCGCAGGCATTCCATTGCTCGACGGTGACCTCGTACTTGCCGATGGCGAACGGGCGGCCCACGTTCACCTGGTGCGGCGGGCGCTCGGCTGGGTCGCTGGTGCTGCTGCCCATCGTGAACGCGCCCGGGTTCAGGCTGACCATCACGGGACACTGCGGACAGTCGCGCGACTCGCCGCCCTTGGCCTCGGCCGGCCGCGCCGCGCCGGCGGCGGGCGCTTCCTTGCCCTCGGCGGGATAGGTGATGGTGCCCTGCGAGATCGCACCGCCCGCGCGTGTGCGCGGCTGGCCGCTGGCGGACGGAGGCGGGGTGGGGGCGGGCTTGGCGGCTGGCGGTGGCTTGGTGGTTTCCGCCCTGGTGTCCGGCCTGGCTTCGGGTTTCGGTTCCGCCTTGGCGGCCGGCGCCGGCGCTGGCGCAGGTGCCGGTGCGGGCTGTGCCGGCGTGGCCGCGCGGATCCGTTCGAGCCGCGTCTTGGCCAGCGCCGCGAAGCGGCCGTTCGGGTACTGCTTCAGGTACGCCTCGTAGTCGGCGGCGTAGGTGCTGTTCTTGATCGAATCCCAGAACGACAGCTCGTACTGCTCGTCGCTGTTCTTGGGCAGGATGCCCGCACGGGCCGGGGGTGCCAGCGCATCCGTGGCCACGGTGGCCCAGTGCCGGCCGTCGCCATCCACTCCCGCGCCCAACGCCAGCAGCGCCACGACAAATGCTTTCCGCCACATATTCACCCCCTTCAGGATCGCCGCGGCGTGCGGTGTGGAGTTGCCGTGACGCGGTACCGGCCGTTTCAAGATAGCACAGCGCTTGTGGCGTGAAAGTTCGCTTTTTGGGGCCTTCCGACCTACGCTGTAGGACACATCGCCGAGCGCATCAAGAACATCCACCAAGAATCCGCTCCCGCGCGGGGGACCGTGTGCAGCGGACAGATCTCCGGGAGGAGCCGCCATGTCCAGACGATCCCTGCAGCGCGCGCTCGCCGCTGCGTTCCTGGCCAGCTGGACCACGCTCGCCATACCGCTGACGGTGGCCCCGAAAGGCGCCGAGACCTACATCATCTGGCCGGGCGACGGCGCGGTCATCGACGGCGGACGGCTCTGGGTCCGCATGGGGCTCAAGGGCATGGGCATCTGCCCCAAGGGCATCGAGCGGCCCAACTGCGGCCACCACCACCTGCTCATCGACGCCGAACTGCCGCCGCTGGACAAGGAAATCCCGAACGACCGCAATCACCTGCACTTCGGCGCCGGCGAGACGGACGCGCGCATCGAACTGCCACCGGGCAAGCACACGCTGCAGCTTCTGCTTGGCGACAGCAAGCACGTCCCGTTCGATCCGCCGATTTACTCCAGGAAGATCACGATCACCGTGCGCTAGCGCACACAGGTGCGAACGGGGAGAGCCATGACCCATCTCAGACCGATGCTCATCGCGGGACTGGCGGCGCTGGCCGTCGCCGTGCCGTCATCGCGCGTGCAGGCTGCCGACGCGTCGGCACCAGCGGCGCACGCCGACCACGCCTCGGCCCCCGCGGCCGCCAAGGGCACGGGACCCACGCCGGCGCCCCGGAACGCCTACCTCTACATCGGCTACCCGAACAACAACCAGACCATGCCGGCCGGCAAGCCGATCAAGGTCTGGTTCGGCCTGCGCAACATGGGCGTGGCGCCCAAGGACGTCAAGTTCCCGAACACGGGCCACCACCACCTGCTGATCGACGTGGACCTGCCGCCGCTGGACAAGGAGATTCCCAACGACCGCAACCACCTGCACTTCGGCGCCGGCGAGACAGAGACCACCATCGAGCTGCCGCCGGGCAAGCACACGCTGCAACTGCTGATGGGCGACGAGAAGCACATCCCGACCAACCCGCCGGTCTACTCGAAGAAGATCACGATCTATGTGAGATGACCGGCCCAGAGCTAGGCGCGCCAGGACGGGGCGGTCCGGCCCGGCGCCACGCGGCGCACAGCGATGTGCGCCGTTTTTTTTTAATGAGCTTGCCGGTGGTTTGCTCCCCTCTCCCGCTTGCGGGAGAGGGGTTGGGGGAGAGGGCCAGCGGCTCAAGTTACGACGTTGATCGGCAAGCAGACACGCCACGCCCTCTCCCCCGGCCCCTCTCCCGCGTTGCGGGAGAGGGGAGCGAACCGACAGTGCGGGAGAGACTAGTTGGACCGGATCCAACACTCGACGGCCCACGAACAGCGCCCGCAAACCGCCCCGCCACCCCCAATCCCTTGCCCCACAAGCCTTTCCAGCTTTTTATCCCGCCCCGCCCACCCCCTGGCACGCTTGCTGCGATATCCAGTCCGAGCGCGACACCAACCCGATGCTCACCACCTGAAACGCAGTGACCTTCCTTTCCAGGAGACCATCATGACCAAGCTGATCATCCGTGACCTGTCCTCGACCGAAACCCTCGACGCCAAGGCGCTGCACGCCGTGCGTGGCGGCACCGTGTTTGCGCCGCGTACGTCGATCTTCACGCCCGTGAGCCTGTCGTTCGAATCGCACAAGACGGTCACGCAGCAGAACCAGCAGATGCAGGAGGTAGGCAACTACTTCGGCAACGGCTCGGCCTTCCAGGACCACATGCGCAACAGCGTGACGACGAACCAGTACGCCCAGAACAACGCCTGATATTCGTACCGGTTCAGGCGGCAGCGGCGTCGCAGGCCAGTTCATCGGCTTCGGCGCCGGCCGCCCGGGGAGCTTGCGCCGGGGACACCTCCGCCCCGGCGCTTTTTTTGCCCGCGTGTTCCGCGCGCCGGGCACGCAAGCCGAGGTTGGCGTCTGCCGCATGCCGACCCACAATACAGATCGAACGCCAGGACGTCCTGCCACGGTCCGCTGGCGCTCCCAGCAGGAAGCCATCGTGAATGCCCTAGCCTTTGCGCCGCGCCGCCTTCTCCGGGTCTCCGGCATCGCCATCGTGATCGCCACGCTGGCCGGCTGCGCCGATTTCCGGCCCCCCACGTACCAGCGGCCCGAGACGCCGGCCAAGGCCGCGTGGACAGGCGACCGCGCCGGCAATGCAGCGGTCACCGTGTCGCCGACGGAAACCATCGTGCCGAACTGGTGGCAGGCGTTTGGCGACCCCTACCTGGACCAGCTTGTGGCCCGCGCGCTGTCCGGCAACTACGACATCAAGGTGCTGGCCGCGCGCATCCGCGTGGCAGGCGCCCAGATCGCCGAGGCGCGGGCCGGCGCGCTGCCGGTGTTCGACATCGGCGCCGGCGTCGATGTGACGAAGACGACCGGGCAGGCCGTGTCGAAGACCTACAACCTGGGCGGCACCGTGAACTGGGACATCGACGTCTGGGGCAAGGTCGAGAAAGGCGTGCAGGCCCAGACCGCCGAATTCCGCGCCACCGAAGCCGACTGGCGTGCCGGCTACCTGTCGCTGGTCTCTGACGTGTCGATCACGTACTTCACGATCCTCCTGCTCGACGAACAGCTTGCGCAGCAGCGCCAGACGCTCGCGCGCAACAACGACATCCTGGCGACCTACAAGGCGATGCTGGCCAACGGCCTGCTGCCGCAGATCCGCGTGATGCAGCAGCAGGCGGAGATCAACCGGCTGACCAAGGACCTGCTGGAGTTGCGCCGCTCGCGCGACGTGGCCGAGAACGCGCTGGCCACGCTGGTCGGCGTGCCGGCCGGCGAGCTGCGGGTGCCGCCGGGCAAGCTGCAGGAGCGCGTGAACCTGCCCGCGGTGCCGGCCGGGCTGCCGTCGCAGTTGCTGGCGCGCCGGCCCGACATCGTCGCCGCCGAATACCGCGTGCTGGCCGCCTACAACCTCGTGGGCCAGGCGCGGCTGGCGCAGCTACCCAGCATCAGCCTGACCGCGCGCGGCGGCACGGCCAGCTTTGCGCTGTCCGACCTGATGAAATCGTTCACGTTCGGCTTCATGCCAAGCATCAACCTGCCGATGCTGGACCCCAACGTGCGCGCCCGCGTGAAGACGACCGAGGCCAACGTCGGCGTGGTCGAGAACGAGTACGGCCGCACCGTGATGACCGCGTTCGAGGAAGTGGAGAGCGCGCTGGTCAACGTCGACGCCCACAAGCAGCAGCGCATCGAGCTGCAGCAGCAGGTGAACCAGCTGCGCGTGGTGGGCAGGCAGATCGAGGCCCAGGCGCGCGAGGGCATCGCGTCCCAGCTCGACGTGTTCGAGTCCGAGCGCTCGCTGCTGGCCGCCGAGCAGTCGTTGTTGGCCGCCCACCAACAAATCCTGGCCGACACCGTCACGCTGTACAAGGCACTCGGTGGCGGCTGGCCCGACGTAGCGGTGCGCAACGCGGCGGCCGATGCCGGGGCCGATGGCGCCCCTAGCGCGCCCGCGCCGGCGGGCGTGGCGGCACCCAAGGCGGCGCGTTAGCCGCAGCGGCGTCCAAAGCGTTTCAACCCTGAAACCCGCACCGCGCGTGCGTGCGCGCAACGCTGCGGCGCAGCGCATTGACTCCCCCCGAGCGTGGCCTACTATGTTCTTACCCGTGACCTGTCGCCCCTTTGCCGACGCATGCGGCGCCCGTCGCTGCGCCGGCTCGCGGTTGCGCGCCACAGGCCCCACTGTTGGCTCAGTTGAAACATGACGCGCGACGAAGCTCCCTTCATGGATGTGCCGGTCATGGCGCCACAGGCGGGCCAGGTGTTCGACGTCCTGCTGATGCCGGTGTCCCGCCCCGAGCTGGGCGAGATCCGCATCGACGAGGACCTGTTCGCCATCGGCCGCGGCGAGGCGCCGTTCGCCGCGTATCCGACGGAAGCCGTCTCGGTGCTGTCGCGGCGCCACGCGCGCATCTTCTCGGAGGACGGCGCGGTCTACGTGGCCGACCTGGGCAGCAAGAACGGCACGCGCGTCAACGGCGACGCCGTGGCCCAGCAGCCGGCCCGGCTGCGCGATGGCGACGAACTCAGCTTCGGCGCGGGCCTGGCGTACCGCGTGCGGCTCTATGCGCGGCAGGCCGATGCCGAGCCGCCGCGCGTGGCCGTCACGCTCACGCCGATGCGCGACGAACTGGGTCTGCAGCCCGTGGTCATCGCCGGCTTTCCGTTCCTGGTCAGCAAGGCCGACGAGACGTTTGCCCGCTACCGCGACGCCTATCCGCACCAGGTCAACTACCTGTCGCGCCGCCACGCGCACGTGTACCTGAAGCATGGCGTGCCGTGGATTGAGGACCTGGGCAGCACCAACGGCACGTTCGTCAACGGGGTGCGGCTGCGCGACCAGTCGATCCGGCTGGAGCCGGACGACGTGCTGGCGTTCGGCGGCAGCCATTTCGTCTATCGCGTGGGCATCGAGCGCGAGGCCGACGCCGATGCCACGGCCACGCGGAC
Organism: Cupriavidus sp. SZY C1; assembly: GCF_032190535.1. NCBI lineage: Bacteria > Pseudomonadati > Pseudomonadota > Betaproteobacteria > Burkholderiales > Burkholderiaceae > Cupriavidus > Cupriavidus sp. SZY C1. The sequence continues at coordinate 312,147 of NZ_JAUANU010000001.1, read as the reverse complement.
GTCGATCGTGCCGCCGCCGTCCACGGCCCCCGCCGACGCGGCGCCGCCCATCGATGCCGATCCCGACAAGACCACGTTCGTCGGCGCGGCCGATTCCTTCCTCGACATCTTCTGCATGGACTATCCGGCCGCGCAGGAGGACGAGGTCAACCCGGAGGCGCTGCCCGACAGCGGCGACGTGCCCCATGCCCCGCCCAGGCGCGGCCGCGTGACGATGATGCTGGTAGAGGCGATGCGCAGCTTTGGCATCCGCGACCGCGCCCAGTTGGAGCGTGCGGCGCGCGTGGCCATCCTGCTGATTGCGGCGCTGGCCATCGGCGGCGGCTACCTCTGGTGGCGCGGCGCGCCGGACCGCTCGCTGCAGGCGCTGGTCGACGCGGGCAAGTACGTGCGCGCGGCCGAGGTGGCCGACCAGGTGCTGTCCCGCCATGGCGACGACACCCACTACCAGACGCTGGGCGCCCAGGCGCTGATGCGCGCCTACGTGCCGCAGTGGGTGGCCAGGCTGCAGGCCGCCGACTTCGACGGTGCGGCGGCCGTGCTGGACGAGATGCGCGCGCGCAGCCGGCACAACGCCGACGGCCGCGCGCTGGTGGGCGAACTGGCGTGGGTGGGCGACGTGGAGCAGTACGTGGCGCGGCGCGGCGGCATCGAGGGGCCGATCCGCATGTTTGGCGACGAGGGCCGTATCCGCGACCTGCTGCGGCGCTGGGAGGCCGACACCGCGTCGCACCAGCGGCTGCTGAACCGCATCGCCAATGACGTGCCGCCGTTCCGCGACACCTACGCGCGGGCGATGAGCGACCTGCGGCGGCTGCAGAACGACGAATCGGTGTTCCTGGCCGCCATCGACCGGCTCAACGCGGCCATCGCCCGCGAGCTGTCGCGCGAGCGGCCCGAGGCGCTGCAGCCGATGCTGGCCGAGTACAAGGAGAAGTATCCGCGGCTGGCCGGGCTGGATCGCGTGGAGCGCGACCTGGGCCAGTACACCGCGATGATCGTGGCGCTGCGCGACCGCGCGCCCGGCCCACTGGTGGCGCAGATGCAGCAGGCGCGCTTCCAGACGCCGCCGTTCGAGGCCGCCTACCAGAAGCTCAAGGCGACGCAGTTGCCCGGCGACGACGTGCAGAAGCAGTACGTCACGGCCAGCAAGGCGTGGGAGCAGGGCAACGGCGAGGCCGCCATCGCGGCGCTCAAGGCGGTGTCCGCCGGCCCCTGGGCGGCCGACGTGGCGCGCGATGCCGCGCACAAGGAACAGGTGCTGGCCCAGTACGCCGCCGTGCGGGCCGCGCGCGGGACGCCGGGCTACGACAGCCAGCTCCTGGCGTTCTATGCGTCGCTGGACCCCCGGAGCGATGCGTTCTTCGCCAAGGCCATCGACGCCGACGTCAACGGCATCCGCGAGGCCGCGCTGCGGCGCGCCAACCAGTTGCTGAACCGCGCGGCCACCGGCTGGCGCCAGTACCGCAACAACGGCCTGATAGCCGGCGAGCAGCGGCTGGAAGCGGGGGTATCGGCCAGGTTCCGCGCGCAGGCGAAGCTGCTGGCCGACGCGCAGGAAGACGCGCGGCAGGGGCTGCGGATCTACGCGCAGCTGCGGATCGACGACACCGCGCAGTGGAGCAAGGTGCGCGACGACATCCAGGCCGAGATCGACGCCCAGCGCCGCGCGCTGAACGACCTGCGCATGGTGCTGGACCCGGCCGTGCTGAAGACCAAGCTCGCGCTGGTGGGCGAGGGCAGCCCGCCCGAGGCGCGCCCGGACACCCGTCCCGACGACCGGCCCGGCGACGGCACCACCACCGCGGCCAAGCCGGGCGCCCAGGCCGCGCCGGGGAGCACGCCATGAAGGACGACAACCGCGACAACCGGCTGCGGCCGCTGAACGAGGCGCTGGAAGACCACAGCGCCGAGGGCATCGCGCTGCTCAGCGCCGAGCCCCGCCGGCTGACGCTGCTGACCGTGGTCGTCACCGGCGTGCTGGTGCTGTGCGCGCTGCTGTGGTCGTTCTTCGGGCATGCGGACGTGATCGTCACCGCGCAGGGCACGCTGGCGCCGGAGTCAGAGGTGCGGCGCTTCTACGCGCCGGTCGATGGCGAGCTGGTGGACCTGTACGTGGCCGAGGGCCAGCCCGTGTCGAAGGACGACGTGGTGGCGCGGCTCAACGCGCGCGGCGCGATCGAGGCCGCCGCTAACGCGCTGCAGGCCCAGCTCAAGCTGGAGGACGCCGAGCGCGAATGGAAGCAGTTTCCGGAGCGCAAGGCGCTGCTGGAACGGCGGGCGCTGGCGCTGAAGCAGCAGATCGAACTGGGCACGCGCCAGCACGAGAACCGGCTGGCCGAAGGCACGACGCGGCTGGCCGAGCAGCAGCGCGCGCAACTGGCCGAGGCGCGCAGCAACCTGGAGAACGCCCGCCGCGCGCGCGATTTCGCGCGGCAGGAGCAGGACCGCTATGCCCGGCTGTTCGCGCTGCCGGCTGGCGGCGGCGTGTCGCAGTCGCAGGTCGAGGCCAAGCGCGCCGCCACGCTGGACGCCGAGAACACGCTGCGCGTGGCGCAGTCGCGGCTGACGGAGCTCGACGCCCGGCTGGCGCAGCAATACACGCAGGCCAGCGCGCTGCTGGAAGGCAGTGGGCAGGAGCTGGCGAGCCTGCGGGTGCAGTACGACGCGGCGGTGCGCGAGATCGCCAGTACCGAGGACAAGCTGCGGCTGCAGGTGCAGACGGCCCGGCTGGTGGCCGATGCCGCCGCGCGCATCCGCTTCGAGAACATCGACAAGGACAACTTCCTGCTGATCCTGGCGCCGGTGGCCGGGGTGGTGACCGACGTCACGTCGACGCAGCGCGGCGACAAGGTGCAGGCCAACACGCCGCTGGGCGGCATCGCGCCAAAAGACGCGCGGCCGATGCTGCGCATCGAGATTGCCGAGCGCGACCGCGCGTTCCTGCGCGAGGGGCTGCCTGTGAAGCTCAAGTTCAGCGCGTTTCCGTACCAGCGCTACGGGCTGATCGCGGGCACGCTCGAATACATCTCGCCGGCCACCAAGCCGTCCGGGCCGGACAAGCAGCCCGTGTACGAGGGCCGCGTGCGGCTGGCGCAGGACTACTACAGCGTGGCGAGCAACAAGTACCCGCTGCGCTACGGCATGACCGCCACGGCCGAGATCGTGGTGCGGGAGCGGCGCCTGATCGACCTGGGGCTCGACCCCTTCCGGCAGGTGGCGGGCTGAACGGACAACCAAGGGAGAGGGCGATGACAGCCATCGTGCGCATCGACGACGAAGTGATCGGCGTCGACGAATTCGTGAGGGTGCTGAAGCTGACCGGCCAGTTCGAGGGGCTGGTCGAGCAGCTTGTGCGGGACAAGCTGACCGCCCACGCCGCGCGGCGCCATGGCGTGACGCTGAGCCAGGACGAGGTGCAGGCGCGCGCCGACCAGTTCCGGCGCGTGCATGGCCTGCATCGCGCGGCGGACATGAACCACTACCTGGACGCGCTGCACATCACGCTGGACGAGTTCGAGACCTTTATCACCGACAGCCTGTACCAGGAAAAGATGCTGGCGCAGGTGGGCACCGACGAGGCCGTGGAGGCGTACTTCCAGCTCAATTCGCCGAAGTTCGACAGCATCGAGGTCAGCCACATCGTGGTGGACACCGAGGGCAAGGCGCGCGAGCTGGTGTCGTACCTGCAGGACGACCCGGACAGCTTTGCCGAGATGGCGCGCGAGCATTCGATCGCGGACACGCGCGAGCAGGGCGGGGACATCGGCAAGGTGCTGCGCGGATCGCTGAAGGGCGACATCGAGGCCAAGGTGTTCAACGCGCAGCCTGGCGACCTGCTGGGGCCGTTTCCGGCGCCGGACAAGTCGTTCTTCGAGGTCTTCCTGGTGCGGGCCAAGCATCCGGCCCGGCTGGACCCGGACGTAACTGTCGAGATCCGCCGGCGGCTGCGCGAGGACTGGCTGATGGCAAGGGCGCAGGAACATGTCATCGAAGCCCGCTAGCGAGCCCGCCGCCGGCGCCGCGGCCCAGCCGCCGGGCGCCGGCCAGTCGCTGGCCGACTTTCTGGCGACCGTGGAGATCCTGTCGCCGCTGACGCGCGACGAGATCGAGCGGCTGGCCGCCAGCGCGCGGCCGCTGGCGTTTGGCTTTGGCGACACGGTCTGCAACGCCGGCGAGCCGGCCGAGGGCATCTTCATCGTGCGCAGTGGGTCGGTGCGCGTGTTCAACGAGGAACACGGCAAGGAAATCAGCATGGGTGTGCGCAAGGCCGGCGAGGTGTTTGCCGACATCGCGCTGCTGCGCGAATACCGGCACGAGTCGTCGGTGCGGGCGTCGGGCAAGACCGAGCTGCTGATGATTCCGCGCGCGGTGTCCGAGCCGGTGGTGGGCGGCAACCCGGCCGCGCTGGCGTTCATCACGAGCTATGTGGCGATCAGTTCGGCCGGCGGCTTCGTGGCGCGGCTGTTCGACCTGCGCGGCAAGCTGGACAAGCTGGAGCTGGAAGACGCCGTGCGCAGCGTGGGCGTGAAGCGCGTGGCGGCCGGCAAGACCATCCTGCAACAGGACGGGCGCGACGACCGCCGGCTGTACGTGGTGCGCCAGGGGACGGTGCGCATCGTGCGCGAGGAAGACGGCGATACGTTCCCGCTGGCCACGCTGGGCCAGGGCGAGATCTTTGGCGAGCGCGCCTGCGTGATGCGGCAGGAGCAGGTGGCGTCGGCCATCGCCGAGACGGACGTGCGGCTGCTGGTGATTCCCGAGAAGACCGTGCAGTTGATCCTGGAACGCAACGCGCGGCTGCGCGAGGTGCTGGAGGAGCGGATCCGTGCGGTGGACCGCGAGCTGCACCGGCAGCAGAAGCTGGCCGAGCGCCGCAAGCGGCCCGTGCTGCTGGACCTGCATTCGAAGCCCGAGATGGGCGAACGGCTGATCCGCCGTTTCGCGCTGGTGGAGCAGGCCGAGGAGATGGACTGCGGCGCGGCCTGCCTGGCGATGGTGTGCCGGCACCACGGCATTCCGATGACGCTGGGCAAGCTGCGCGAGCTGGCCAACGTGACCACGTCGGGCGCCACGCTGGACAGCCTGGCGCGGGCGGGGGAGTCGCTGGGCTTCACCACGCGCGGGGTGCAGTGCACGCGCGACGCGCTGATGGGCTTCGAGCTGCCGTTCATCATCCACTGGGAGGGCTACCACTACGTGGTGGTCTATGGCGTGTCGGCGCGCCACGTCTGGGTGGCCGACCCGGCCATCGGTTTCCGCAAGATGGGCACCGAGGAGTTCGAGCGCGGCTGGAGCGGCACCTGCCTGCTGTTCTCGCCCGGCACGCAGATGAACGAGCTGGCGGTGTCGCGCTCGCCGTGGCTGCGCTTCATCGGCTACCTGTCGCCGTACCGCAGGATCCTGGCACACCTGTTCCTGGCGACGTTCGTGATCCAGGTGCTGGGCGTGGTGCCGCCGCTGATCATCCAGAACATCCTGGACGGGGTGGTGGTGCACCAGAACATCGGGCTGCTGCACCTGCTGATCCTGGGGCTGGTGATCTCGAACGTGTTCACGCAGTTGATGGTGACCATCCGCGCGTACCTGGCGAACTTCATGGTGCGCAACATGGACTTCGCGATGATGTCGCACTTCTTCAAGCACACGCTGTCGCTGCCGCTGTCGTTCTTCGCCAAGCGCAAGACCGGCGACATCTTCGCGCGGTTCCAGGAGAACCAGACGATCCGGGCGTTCCTGACCGAATCCACGGTGACCACGGCGCTGAACCTGCTGATGGTGTTCATCTACTTCAGCATCATGTTCCTCTACAACGTCAAGCTGACGCTGCTGCTGATTGCGTTCGTGATACCGATTGCCGCGCTGACCGTGGTGGTGACGCCGAAGGTGAAGACTTATGCGCGCGAGGTGTTCGCGGCATCGACCGACGCCAAGGCGTACCTGATGGAGACGCTGGGCGGCGCCGAGACGGTCAAGGGCATGGGCATCGAGCGGCCCGTGCGGCTGCGCTGGGAGCGCAAGTACGCCAAGGCGCTGGACAAGCAGTACCAGGCGCAGTCGTTCCACATCCTCGTGGGGCTGGTGAGCCAGGTGCTGAACGCGGCCACGACCATCACGATCCTCTGGGTGGGCGCCACGCTGGTGCTGGAGCGGGAGCTGACGATTGGCCAGTTGATCGCGTTCAACGCGTTCATGGGCAGCGTGCTGGCGCCGCTGATGGGGCTGGTGGCGCTCTGGGGCCAGCTCAACGACGCCGGCGTGGCGATGGAGCGGCTGGGCGACGTGCTGGACCTGGAGCCCGAGCAGAAGCCGCAGGACGTGATGTCGCGCGTGTCGCTGCCGGACCTGCAGGGCGAGATCCAGTTCGACGGGGTGTACTTCCGCTATGGCGGCGACGACACGCCGTACGTGCTGGAGAACATCAGCTTCCACATGCGGCCGGGCGAGATGGTGGCGATTGTCGGGCGCAGCGGATCGGGCAAGACCACGCTGGCCAAGCTGCTGGTGGGCTTCTACAAGCCCACCGACGGCACGATGAAGGTGGACGGTTACGACATGAACGTGATCGACACCGAGTTCTTCCGGGCGCAGGTGGGGTATGTGATGCAGACCAATCTGCTGTTCTCGGGCACGGTGGCGGAGAACATCGCCTGCGGCGACGACAGCCCGGACCGCCGCCGCATCGAGGAAGTGGCCAAGATGGCCGATGCCCACGCGTTCATCTCGAAGCTGCCGCTCGGCTACGAGCAGGTGGTGGGCGAGCGCGGCATCGGGCTGTCGGGCGGGCAGATCCAGCGGCTGTGCATCGCCCGGGCGCTGTACCACGACCCGCGGCTGCTGGTGTTCGACGAGGCGACGTCGGCGCTGGATACGCAGTCCGAGAGCAACATCCTGGCGAACATGCAGGAGATCCTGCGGGGCCGCACGGCCGTGATCATCGCGCACCGGCTCAGCACGATCATGCAGGCCGACAAGATCCTGGTGCTGTACGAGGGCGGCATCGTCGAGCAGGGGCGGCACGAGGAACTGCTGGAGCGCCGCGGCATGTACTACCAGCTGGTCCAGAAGCAGTTGAGCGCGGCATGAAGCTATACAACCCCACCCCTGCCACGTCCGCGGTGTCGTTCGCGGGCCTGATCGAACGGATCGAGATCCTGCGCTCGACGCTGCGCTGGTCGTCGCGGCTGGAGCGGCCCGAGATCGAGAAGCTGCTCAAGCAGGCCACCACGCTGCGCGACGAGGTGATGGGCCTGTCGCACAAGGAGCGCTTTGTGGCGGCCGCCACGGCCACCGGCGAGCCGCAGGAGGCCGAGGTGGAGCCCGTGGAGATGTCGGCGCGGGAGCGGCGCCAGGCGCTGATGGAGCGCAGCTTCATCTTCGAGGGCACGTTCGGCGACAACCCCAAGCTGTTGGAGGCGCTGGAGATTGCCGAGAAGGCGGCGCCCACGGACCTGCCGGTGCTGATCGACGGCGAGAGCGGCACCGGCAAGGAGCTGATGGCCAAGGTGATCCACGCCAACGGGGTGCGTAACGACAAGCCGTTCATCTCGGTCAACTGCGGCGCCATTCCGGACAGCCTGCTGGAATCGGAGCTGTTCGGCCACAAGAAGGGCGCCTTCACCGGCGCGGCCAACGACCGGCGGGGCAAGTTCGAGAGCGCCCACACTGGCACGATCTTCCTGGACGAGATTGGCGAGCTGCCGCTGACCGGGCAGGTCAAGCTGCTGCGGGTGCTGGAGGCGCACGAGATCCAGCGCGTGGGGTCGGACGAGGTGATTGCCGTCGACACGCGCATCGTGGCGGCCACGAACAAGGACCTGCGCCGGATGAGCCAGGAAGGCACGTTCCGCGAGGACCTGTTCTATCGGCTCAGCGTGATCCACGTGACGCTGCCGGCGCTGCGCGAGCGGCGCGACGAGATTCCGCTGCTGGTGGCGTACTTCGGCGACGAGGCGGCCGGGCAGCTCAAGCGGCGGCCCATCAAGCTGACGCCGCGGCTGCGCGACTTCCTGCTGCACTACGGCTATCCGGGCAACATCCGCGAACTGCGCAACCTGATGTACCGGCTGTCGTGCCTGGCCGGCGATACGGCGGACTTTGCCCACCTGCCGCAGGACATCCGCCCGAGACCGACCGGCCTGCAAGCCGTGGCGGCGGCCCCGGGCGGCAAGGCGACAATCACCGATCTGAGCACGGCCACATCGCTCAGCGAAGCCAAGCGCGCGGCCAGCGACGAGGCCGAGCGGGCATTCCTGGAACGCGGGCTGCAGGAAGTGGGCGGCACCGTGGCGGAACTGGCGCGCCGCTTCGACATGAACCGGTCGCACATCCAGATGCTGCTGAAGAAGCACGGCATCCACTCGAAGGACTTCCGGAACAGCAACCGGCAGGCGGAGGGGAAGTAAGGGGGCTGTTTCTCGACGCCATGTGTGTGCTTTTCTCTCCCGCTCGCGGGAGAGGGCCGACCCCGCTCAAACCTCCGGATTCAGCAGCGTCATGTCAGACCCGCCGCCGATGTCCTCGGCGCGGATCACCACCACCGACACGTTGTCGCGGCCGCCGTTGTCCAGCGCCTGCTTCAGCAGCGCGTCGGCGGCGCGGGTGGGGTGGGGGTCGGCGGCCAGCACGGCGGCGATCTGGTCGTCCTCCACCTCGTTGCTGAGGCCGTCGCTGCAGAGCAGGAACAGGTCGCCATCGCCGATTTCCAGCGTCAGCCGCTCCAGGTCCAGCGTGGTGGACGCGCCCACCGCCCGCGTGATCGTGTTGTGGGCAGGATGGTGGCGCGCTTCCTCGGCCGTGATCAGCCCCCGCGCCTTCAGGCGCTCTACTTGGCTGTGGTCGCGCGACAGCTGCTTCAGGTGGCCGTCGCGGAACAGGTAGAGCCGGCTGTCGCCGGCCCAGAGGCAACTGCACTGGCGCTCGCACGCCAGCAGGATGACCACCGTGCTGCCGATCACGCGCACCTTGAGCCGCGCGGCTTCGTCGATCAGCAGCTGGTTGACGGTCTGCATGGCGATGCGCGCGTGGTCGACGGCGGCGTCCAGGCTATCGGCCCGGGGCAGCGCGGCCAGGGCCTGGACGATGGCGCGGCTGGCGAAATCGCCCACCGCGTGGCCGCCCATGCCGTCGGCCACGACCCAGATGCCGTGCTCGGGCATCGCCAGGCAGGCATCCTCGTTGCGCTCACGCACCCGGCCCACGTCTGTGCACGCGGCCGAGCTCCAGCGGAATTGCGATACGCAGGTCACGGCATGCTCCGGCGCGGGGCGACACCGTCCCGCGCGTAAGGCGCCCCCGGGGCGCCGGATGTCTGGAAGTCACCGCGAAAGTCCTGCCGACAGGCGGGCAGGGCTCAGACCAGTCGTCCCTTGTTGCGGGCGTCCATGCCGGTGTCGACCGTGATGGTGGAATTCGGCGCCGTGTTCTGGACGTTCACGTTCTGGAACTGATTGTTCATCTGATCAGCATAGAAGCTGTAGTTGATCTCGTAAAAGTTCACGACAGGCAACGCGCCGGGCCGGGCAGCCACGTAGGGCTGGATCCAGCCGAACACCCACGGCGCGCCACCGCCCCGGACGGCCGACATGGCGCGGAAATCGAGCTCGCGATGGGTGTTCAGGTCGCGGATGGTCAGGGTCGCCATGATGGTCTCCTTGGGCAGGCTTGCGGGGGATGCCTCTGTTCAGCAAGCGGTGTGCCACGGTGGGTGCGTGGCGTCGGCGGGGCTCTTCGGGCCAAATGTGATCCCGGGTGCTCGTTCGGCGTTGGTTGGGCGCCAACACCCGTGCTGGAGTGGTGGGGCAGGGCCGTCAGGGGCGCGCCGAGCGGAGCCATATCGGCGAAGAGCGACCGGCCGATGGCGGTTGCCGGTGGCGGACCAACACAATCGGTTTGTAGCTGTTGGTCGATGCCCGACGAAACCGGGTCCCCGGAAACCTCTGATTCCCCGCCAGCCCTTGTCGGACCGTGGCTCGACCCCACTGGCACGCTTGATGCGGTTGGGTAGGCACCAACGCCGCACTGCCTGCCCGCCAACGACACCAGAATCGAGACCGCCATGAACACCCAAGACCAACAACAAGCCAGCCGCCCGGACGATGCCTACCAGCCCGGCGCCCATCTGGTGACGGAACGCAATGGCTACGCCCATCACGGCATCTACGTCGGCCAGTGCCGCGTGATCCACTACGCCGGCTTTTGCCAGGCGCTGCATGCGGGACCGGTCGAGGAAACCTCGCTCGAACTATTCGCTCAGGGCCATGGCGTGACCGTGCGCAACCAGCCCTGCGCGCGCTACCTCGGGCAGGAAGCCGTCGCCCGCGCCCGCAGCCGCCTGGGCGAGAACCGCTATCACCTGCTGACCAACAACTGCGAACACTTCTGCACGTGGTGCCTGCTCGGCCAGGCCCGCAGCGAACAGGTGGAAACCTGCCTGCGCAACCCGGCCGCGGCAGTGGTTACCGTGCTGCACCTGGCACTGGCCATGCTGTCGGGCATCCACCCCGCCAGCCTGACGGCCGCCTGATCCCCCATCCATCGCCACCAAAGGAGCACGCCATGTCCGGATTGATCGACTGGGAAAGCTGCGACACCCGCACCGGCCGCGCCTGCCACCGCCGCTGCACCCCGGGCCGCGCCAGCGCCCGGCCCGCCCCCCGCCCACGCCGCGCCGACCGCCATGGCAGGGCGCCGGCGGAGTTTGCTATACTCCGCCCCGTCTTCCGACCCGCCCGCGCCACCGCGGCGCCAGGCCGGTGCAGACGGTCCGCTCGCCGTAGTTCAATGGATAGAACGAGCGCCTCCTAAGCGCTAGATACAGGTTCGATTCCTGTCGGCGGGACCATAATCAAGTCCGCATTAGTTCTCCAAAGTTCTCCCTCCCGCCATAAATCAACGCCTTCCAGGCTTTCGACGTTCACCAAAGTTCGCCGTGAACCGTTGGCATCCGTCACTTTTTGGGGCATTCTTTGGGGCATTCTCTAATGCCTCGATTATCGGTGCCCCTACGCGATGCCACGTACGGTCGAACCCCTCACCGACACCAAAATCCGCAACGCCAAGCCGCGCGAGCGCGCCTATAAGCTATTCGACGGCGGTGGCCTCTATTTGGAGGTCATGACCGATGGGCGAAAGCTCTGGCGCTTCAAATACGTCCGGCCGTCCGGTGCCGAGAACCGGCTGGGCTTTGGCACCTACCCCGGCGTGACGCTGGCCCAGGCGCGCGCGCAACGCGAGACCGCCAGGTCGCACGTCTCCGACGGCAAGGATCCGGGCGCGGTCAAACAGGACCAGCGCCGCGCGGCGAAGATCGCCGCAGGCAATTCCTTCGAGGCGATCGCCCGTGACTGGCATGCCACACAGAAGGAGAGCTGGAACGAGGTCTATGCCGGCAAGGTGCTCGCCTCACTCGTGAACGACGTTTTCCCCGTGCTGGGCGGCACCCCCATCGCTGACATCCGGGCGCCGGCCATCCTGGACTTGCTGAAGACGATCGAGTCCCGCGGCGTCCGCGACACCACGAAGCGGATACTGCAGCGCATGCGCGCGGTGTTCCAGTACGGCATCGTCTACGGCGTGTGCGATCGCAACCCAGCCACCGACATTGATAGCGAGGTCGTGCTGAAGCAGGCGCCGGTCCAGCACCAGGCCCGCGTGCCGCTGGCGGAGCTGCCGAAGCTGCTGCGCGACATCGATGGCTACGAGGGTGACAAGGTGACGCGCCTGGCGCTGCAGTTCATGACGCTGACGTTCGTGCGCACCACGGAGATGATCCAGGCGCAGTGGGACGAGATCGACCAGGACAAGGGTGAGTGGCTGGTGCCGGCCGAGCGCATGAAGATGCGCGACCCGCACGTGGTACCGCTATCCACGCAGGCGCTGGCCGTGCTGAAGGAACTGCGCGAGATCACTGGCCATCGCACCTACCTGTTCTACAGCCCGCGCGGCAAGAGCGGCCACATCAGCAACAACACGATGCTGTATGCGCTATACCGCCTGGGCTACCACTCGCGGATGACGGGGCACGGCTTCCGGGGCCTGGCCTCGACCGCGCTTAACGAGTTGGGCTTCCGGCCCGACGTCATCGAGCGCCAGCTCGCGCACGTCGAGCGCAACAAGGTGCGCGCAGCCTACAACCACGCGCAGTACTTGCCCGAGCGTCGACAGATGATGCAGGCATGGGGAGATCGTTTGGACATCCTTGCTAGGAGTAATAATGGCAAATAGCTTTCAGTATTCAGTGCCCACGATGGCAAATGGCGAGGCTCTGTCCATCGAAGTCCCGATTGGAGAATGCCTCTTCGTGGTCGGCCCGAACGGCGTCGGAAAGTCGGCGCTACTGCAACGTTTTGACGCGGCCGGTGGTGAACGGTCGATGCGCCTTTCTGGGCATCGAATGATCTGGTTCCAAACTTCGCAAGTTCAGATGACTGCGGGTGTGGCGCGGAATACAGAGGGCAGCTTTCGCGGATATGACAAGGATCCGAGTTCTCGCTGGCGCGACAATACGTACAGCGACAATGTGCGGTCGAACGTCTACTTTTTTAAGCTGGTTGAGGCGGTGCAAGTTCGAGCCAGAAGAATCGCATCGGCAGTGGATGCTGGCGACCTTGGGCTCGCTCAGACAGTTGCATTGGAGCCTTCGGCCATCCACAAGCTAAATGTTTTGCTTCACCGATCAAACTTGTCAATCCAGGTCCAGCAAGGCGAGGATGGTGCCATCTTTGCATCCAAGGATGGATCAAAGCCGTACGATGCTTCGATGCTTTCTGATGGTGAGCGAAGTGCTCTTCTTCTACTCGCAGCAGTGCTGACTTGCGCGTCGGGAAGCGTGATTATCATCGATGAGCCGGAGCGACACATACACCGCTCTATTGCTGCCCCGCTTATGCTTAGTCTGATTGCCGAGCGATCGGACTGCAGTTTCATCGTGGCGACTCATGATATCGCTCTTCCGATTGAATGCGGGGATTCCCCTGTATTGCTGGTCCGCGGGTGCGATATGCAGGAGCATGGTCATGTTCGCGCATGGGATGCCGACTTAATACTGTCGGCGAACCACGTAGATGAGGGGGTACGACTTTCGATATTGTGCAGCCGGCGGAAGATGGTTTTTGTCGAAGGGACGCACAGTAGTCGAGACATCCCCCTTTACGGCCTGATTTTCCCGAATGCTTCGATTGTCTCGAAGGAGAGTTGCCGTGCCGTTGAGCAGGCCGTCACGGGAATTCGCGAGTCAGCTGATCTTCATTGGATCAAGGCGTGGGGTATCGTCGATGAGGATCGACGGTCTCAAGAAGATGCGGATCGGCTTCGTAAGAAGGGGGTGCATGTGGTTCCCGCATATTCCGTGGAGTCGATCTACTACCACCCCGTCGTTCAGAAGATGCTTGCAGAGCGAGTCGTAAAGTTCATGGGTGGGGACGTGGATGAGATACTGGGCAGCGCTGCAGGATCTTTGTTCGAAGCAATCGATCGCAACGCAGAACGCCTCGCAGGACGTGCGGTAGAAAAGCGGGTGCGCGACGAGATCATGTCTTTCCTGCCCACGAGCAAAGATGTGCAGGCCGGTCAAAAGCACGTCATCGAGTTTGATCTCGGTGAGAAGGTGGCAGTGGAACTGGAGGCTATCAAACAGGCTCTGGGAGATAAGTCGGCGGAGACGCTTATTTCTCGCTACCCGATTCGCGAGACAGGTGCGCTTAAAGGGATTGCTGTGGCTTTCGGCTTTCCGGGGCACGAGCAGTATGAGTCCGCCGTGCTAACAATGCTGGCGGATGAAGTTGATGCTCTGAGCGCGGTGCGAGGAATGTTTCAAGGGCTGTATGAAGAAATTATGGCTGCTTAATATCTCTTGGAGCTCGCCACCTCGTGGCCGAAGCACGCGACGTCGCAGGGCTGCGGAATGATTTATGGTGAATTATTGGTTTTGAATAATTTGGGATAAAACGTCGGCGGGCACGTCGAAGAAGCCCAGCCGGCCGGCCAGAGGCGTGAAGGGCAGTGGCTGGGCGTTCCGTAGCGCGAAACCTTGGCAGTCGGGCATGTGCCAGAACGACGTCCGGCGTTCCGGCGGCACGCAGGCGATCACCTCGGCCACGCCGACGATGCCGCCGCGCTGCAGATCCTCAAACCGAGGGAAGCGGGCACGAATGCCGGCTCGCTCCAATGACTGCCGCGCCGCGCTGTACTCCGCCTTGGTCATACCCTTGGCCGCGTGGATCAGCAGAGGCCCGCGGAATCGCGTGGCCCACGATCGGTTCTCGATGTCCTTGTGGCCGTTGACGATCAGCCAGGCCCACGGCTGGCGGATGGACAGGGCTTTGGTGGGGAGAAGGCGGGTCAGGGTCATGTTAGGATGCCGTCCAAAAAATCAGGGTCGAGTGATGAGTGAAAAGGTATGGGGCGTGGCCAGCTACACCCTGGTGGGAACGATATTGGTGCTTGCCGGAGGTTATGTTGCATGGCGTTGTGAGATCGACCCCGGGGACATAGCGTCTTGGGTCCAAGCTGTAGGGGCAATTGCGGCGATTTGGGGAGCATTCGCTATCAGCAGATCGCAATCCCTCAGCGATGCCCGAGATCGTCACCAAGAGAAGCTGCGTGCTGAGCTAGATCAAATCAATGCTGTTTTCGCGATACTTACTGAGATAGAAGCGGTTTTGACAACGGTCACAGTAGCGGCTCGCACAGCGATCGAAGCAGGAGAGCATACGGACTTTCATCCCACCGTAGGTAGGCGAGTATCTGAACGCCTTCTTACGCATCTCGGTGCCGTACCACTGCATGCGATGCCTTATGCACGCATGGCGCGGGGAATCGCGATGGCACAAACGGCCGTCGAGTACTTTCTTGAAATCGCCGACGAGTTGCACGACGGGGACATCGAGCGCGCCCATAGGCAACTCTCTAGGCTCGAGAAGTATCAAGGCTTCATCAAAACCGCTGCGAGAATTGTTAGGCGTAACAGCCGTTCCGTGCGGAGGGACGAAAGAGCAGCTATCTGAAGTCGGAGTTCTCATGCGCGCACCACTTGGTCCGCCTCCATGGTCAGTGGGACAGCCCCGAGCTGCACCCACGGGGGCGTGGACGACAGCATGATGGTCGGGTTCATGCTGAGTACTCCTGTTCGGCGATCTCGCAGAAGAAGCTGCATGACGGCAGACGCTCATTTCGTACGACCGGCCCCACTCGCAGATCCCTAAGCGGGAAGCGCTGATCTTTGAGCGGGCCTGAACGGTGTCGGAGGAACCAGGAGCCCTCGCCGATTTCGTCCTGCAGCAGGCACGTCGCCTCGAAGTACTCAGGAAAATCGACGCGGATCGCGCGCCAATATCCTTCGCCTCCCTTCACGCATCCGATGCAATTGGCGTTCTCATAGCCAAGCCGGTACATCGCTGGCAGTTCAATTCCGGCGCGGTGGATCATCGCCTTGCAGTCTTCCTTGCTCAACTGGGCATCGATCAGTGGAGCGATTACGGGGCGGTCGGGGTTGCGCTCCTGGAAGTCGTCAAATCGGTCTTTCTCTTCCACTGTATATCCGAACACCATGATGTCACCCGGCTGCTTCCATGCGTCAAGCACGTCACGCTTCAGCGCCTTCGAGCAGGGGGCGCCCATCGGCCCCTTCATGTATTGCTTCCGGCGAAACACCTGGATAACGCTGGCGCCATAGCGCTCGTCACGCAGAGCGGTGATGGGCCGTCCGAACCACGTTTCACAGTCGGTAGCGAACCGGCGGTTGTCCACGTGCTCTTCCCGCAGGAAGGCGTTGATGATACGAACATCATGTGATCGGTCGAATTGGGCGATCGCGAGCTTTGTAGCCACCGCCGATGCAGCACCGCAGGAGAACTGGCAGACGATTCGGCTCATGCTAGGATGCCCCCAAAAAAGGGAGGGTCGGATGGAATGGCTTGCGATGATGCCCACTTGGTGGCCAAACGTGAGAGATTGGTTGGAGGCGAATGAGAAGTTGGCTGGCTGGGCGCAAGCGTTTGGCGCTCTGATTGCCCTCGTCATCGCGATCGGGGTGCCGGCGTGGCAGCGATACGCGGAAAGGCGGGATGCGCAGATATCCGCCACCAATGCAAATTCTGCGTTGGCCCAGAGCTTGTACTTCCTGCTGCGCGATATCGAGATATTCTTGGTCGCATTCGTGGAACCGACTGGTCTCCCCCGAAGGACGTTGTGGGATCCAGTGACAATGGACGATCTTCTCAGTCGGATTAGCGCTTTGGAATCCAGGGAGCAGGTGCCAGAGCGGGTCACGGCACTCTACAGAGCCCGAGGTGCCCTGACGGGCGCGCGAGTCGCTTTTATCGCACCCATTAACGATCCCTTTAGCGATGCCGAGACAAACCTTATGCGGACGCGTGTTGAGCTGCTTCAGCAGTTTGCTTCCGACGCTAACCGGTGGTCGCACGATGCGCACTACCGCCGGCTTATTGCTCGAAAATTTCTGCTTGCAAGACTGATAGCGCCTTTCGTCAAGATACCGGTGGAATTTGCATTGGACTGGTGGGCGAAGCGAAAGCAGAAATGTGAGTAATGTCGCTGAGCGGATCATGCACGCGCCTCGCCGTCGCTATTCCCCGCATCTGCAGAGATTGCGACCGTATTCCCCGCACGGTCCAGGCGCTCGATTTCCGCGAGGATCAGTGCCCCGGCCTTGACCAGATTGCGGCGCGGCGACGCATCCTTGATCGCATCGGCCCACGGCCAGTGCTGCAGCGCTGCGAGGCGATAGTCGCAAGCCTCCAGAACCAGCGCTGCCGCTGCATCGGCCAACTCGCCGCCTTCGTGGGCGTCGTCATGTTCAGGTGTCCAGCCTTCCCCCTCGACCTGGCGGCGGCGTTCGGTCAGCACGTCGTGCGCGGCGGCGCTCAACAACACGGCATTGCTGGCTAGGATGGCACGCACGCACGCGATAAACGCCGGTTCGGACTTCGGATTGTGCACAGAGCGGAAATGTTGGCTTGCGATCTTCAGGATCTCGGCGTCGGTCAGGCTCACCGCCTGATGAGTGGTATCGGTCATCACAGTGTCCCGTTCTTGAATTTCTATTCCATCTCGGCCATCCACTTAGCCTGGCGGCGCGCCGCCCAGACGCTCGCGGCGACGTACGCGATCGCGGCCACGACGGTAATGGCCAGTGCAGTTGCGGGCGTCATCAGTGCTTCCCGCGCGTGGCTTCGATCTGATCGTCCACCCACTGCTGCACCTCTTCCTCGACCCAGCCGCTGGCGCGGCCGAGCTTGATTGGCGAGGGAAACGTGTGGTCCTTGATGCGGTCGTAAATGGCCGTTTTGCCCAGGCCGATGCGCTCGCAGACTTCGGGCAGCCGGATGATCCGGCGTTGCGGTTGGGTGTTCATGTGAAGTACTTCCCGTGAAGTTCGTCGAGTTTTTCGACCTGGTCGCCGGTAAGCTTTGTCACCTCGCCGGCGTGCATGCGCGCGGCCAGCGAGCGCACGAAGCCCTGTTCCCACTCGGTCAGGTCTTTCGTGCCCAGCAGGCCTTCCAGGCCTCGCGAGGGGCATCAGCCGACCACCTATGACGCCAGAACAGTTCAGAACCGATTTTCCGGAATTCGCCGACACGACGAAGTACTCGGACGCGTCGATCGCGTTTCAGCTGACCATCGCGACGTCACTGGTGAACCCCTGCCGATGGGGCGTGCTGACCGATCAGGGCATTGAGCTTTGCGCGGCGCACTTCCTCGTTCTCGCGCGACGGGACGAGGCAACTGCCGAAGTCGGCGGCATCCCGGGCCAGGTCACTGGCCCACAATCTTCCAAAGCAGTCGATAAGGTCAGCGCCAGCTACGACACGGGCGCGGCGACCATTGACGACGCTGGTATGTGGAACCTGACGACATACGGTGTTCGGTTCCTCACTCTCGCCAGAATGATGGGCGCAGGCGGCATGCAGCTGTAGTCGCGCCGCCTCATCGGGAGCATCCCCTATGGGCTTCATCAAGACGGACCGTCTCAAGGACGTCCTGCAGTCGATCAGCGGACTGGTCGACAAACAGGTGCTGGTGGGGATTCCAGACAGCACCGCGGGTCGAAAAGACGAAGGCGCGCCGCTCAGCAACGCGGAAATCGGGTACATCCAGGAGAACGGGGCGCCCGAGATCAACCTGCCGGCGCGTCCCCACCTGGTGCCAGGCGTCGCCGCCGCTCAGCCGAAGACCTTGCCGCAGTTGCAGAAGGGTGTCGAGGCGGCACTGGACGGCGATCTTGACGGTGCCAAGCGGCGCATGAGCATGGCTGGCCTGGCTGCCCAGTCCTCGGTTCGCGCGCTGATCAACAGCGGCATCGGCCCGGCGCTGAGCGACGCCACGCTGCGCAACCGAGCCCGGCGCGGCAGGAAGGGCGCGAAGGAAGAGTTGGCGTCCCGCGAAGCCGGGCAGCAGCCCAGCACCGAGCTGGCCAAGCCGCTGGTAGACACTGCGCAATACCGCAACTCGATCACCTACGTGCTTCGCAAAAGGAAGTGACCCATGGCACTACTCGACGTCGTCGACGTGCTGCTCGATCCGGATTTCATGGACACCGGCCTGGTGTGCAACCGGCTGGCGCAGACAGTCGACGTGCACGGCCGCGCGCAGAACACGCCGTCGGCTACGACCTTCGCCGCGGTGGTCACCAGCGACAAGGGCGACATCCTGCAGCGCGGTTCCGACGGTAGCCTGATCACCGGCTCGATCACGCTGCATACGCCGTTCCGGCTGATTGACGGCAGCCCCGGTCAGGACGCCGACGAGGTGATCTGGCAGGGCCGGACCTACACCGTGGTCAGCGTCAACGACTACAGCCATTTCGGGCGGGGCTTCGTGGCCGCTGTCTGTGATCTGAAACCGCTTTCGGGGTAATCCATGGCAAACACCAGCGCCACCGGCGGCTACCTTGCGCCGACGGCGCCGGTGCCGCTCGAAGACGACGCGCTCGACGATCTGCTGCAGGAACTGGTTGCTGGCGTGACTGGCCTGCCCGGCGCCATGGTGCGCCCGCGCTGGCAGACGACGGTGCCGAAGCATCCAGAGCCGTCCGAGAACTGGTGTGCCATAGGCGTCAACAGGCAGGCGAACGATGCCAGCCCGGCCATCCAGCATGACGGGGACGGAGACGGCAGCGACGATTACATCCGGCACCAGGAGATTGACCTGCTGTGCTCGTTCTACGGGCCAGCGGGAAAGGGATACGCCCAGCGCCTCGCTGACGGCATGTCCATACCCCAGAACAGCGAGCAGCTGGCGCTCAGCGGCATGAAGTTCGTGAGAGCGAGCGACATCCAGCCCGCGCCGGCGCTCATCAACCAGCAGTGGAATCGGCGATACGACCTGACGCTGACCCTGCGACGCAAGATCACCCGGACCTACCCGGTATTGAACCTGTTGGAAGCTGATCTCGATGTAGCCTACGACCGCGGTGCAGGCTAGGCATTGGAGTCCGAAACGATGTCCCCAAGCAAGCTACGCAGTTCACTTTCCAAGGATTCCCTCGCCTTGGGGACCTCATCTCTGATGAGATGCCATGCGGATAGTTGTTGCTCCATTTTTTCCTTGTAGACGTGCTCCGGCAAATGCGCATTGTCGAGCTGAAGGTAGGTTCCGAACCTGACCAGTGTCGACCGAATGTTCGCGAACATGCCATCGAGGGTTTTGCATGTCTCGGGCGGCAGATACAGCTTGTGGACGTCGAAGTAGCGATAGAAGTCGACGAGCTTGTTGTAGGCGGCGTTGTACTTTTCCTTCAGAGGAACGTCATTCGCGAGCTGTAGTGGGGCAAGTGCCGATTCCACGTCCCACAATGCCACGACGAGTAGGCGATACGCCTCGGCAATCACCTCCGCACGGCGTTCGTGGAGCTTCGAGAACCGGACCTGGTGTTCTCCAGCCTTTAGCTGTAGTTCATTCTTAAGCCGCTCGGCGGCACTGTCATATTTTGCTTTCAACTCGAGTTCGAACTGCTTGGATTCTTGGTTCAACCCGGATTCGTGGCGCTTCAATTCCTTCGCGAGCCACTGCGATAGAAGCGACTTTGCCATGTACGCAACTGCACCAATAAGCAGCGTCGGCCCGCCGACAGCGATGATGAACGTTTCTAGAAGTCCCATGAGTGGTAGTGGTGGATGGATCCACTCAAAGTCTATTACACGACGCCCGGCAACTGCCGGGCGTTCTCATTTAGGGGAATCCCATGTCCAACGGACTGCCGGTTTCGCGGCTGATCAACGTCACCATCAACATGTCGCCGCTGGCGGCACAGGGCGCCAACCTGAATACGGAGCTGATCCTGGGCGCATCGGCGGTAATCGACACCAACGAGCGCATGCGCACGTACGGCACCATCGATGCCGTCGGCAGCGAATTCGGCATCACCGCCCCGGAATACTTGGCCGCGCTGCTGTACTTCCAGCAAACGCCCCAGCCATCCGAGCTGAAGATCGGCCGCTGGGCAAAGACGGCCACGTCTGGCTCGCTCCGCGGCGCGGCGCTGTCCGCCGCCCAGAAGGACATCACGGTGTGGAAGGCGGTCACGGCCGGCTCGTTCAAGATCACGGTGGACGCAACGGTCAAGACCTTGTCCGCCTTGGATTTCTCGGGCGTGACCAACCTGAACGGCGTGGCCACGATTATCCAGACCGCGCTGGCGGGTGCCGGCTTCGTCTGGAACGGGTCGCAGTTCGTTGCGACCTCACCAACCACGGGCACCAGCTCGAAGATCAGCTACGCCACGCCGACCGGCTCGGGCACCGACATTTCGACCATGCTGGGGATGACCAGTGCGCTGGCTTCGGCGCCGGTGGATGGCATCGTCGCGGAGTCGCCCGACACGTGCGTGAACATCTTCCTGGACCGCTTCGCCAACAAGTTCCTGGGCATCCAGTTCGCCGACACGTCGCTGACCAATGATCAGCACGTGGCCGTGGCGGACCTGATCGAGGCCGATCAGCGCCACATCTACGGTGCGACGACGCAGGAACCGCAGGCTCTCGACGGAACGGCGACCACCGATCTGCTGTCGCGCTTCAAGGCAAAGAGCTACAAGTACTCGTTCGCCCAGTATTCGAGCAACAGCCCTTACGCTGCCGCGTCGCTGTTCGGCCGCCTGCTGACGACGAACTTCAACGCCAACAACACGACGATCACCCTGATGTACAAGCAGGAACCCGGCATCGTTCCGGAGACCCTGTCGAGCACTCAGGCCAATGTGCTGCAGGACAAACGCGGTAACGTGTTCGTCGAGTACGACAACGACACGGCCATCGTGCAATACGGCGTGACGCCGAGCGGCATTTTTATCGACTCGGTCTATAACTCGATCTGGTTCCGCAACCGCATCCAGACCGATGTGTACAACCTGCTGTACCAGAGCACGACGAAGATCCCGCAAACCGATGGCGGGAACGCGCTGATCGCCACGGCCATCGAGGGCGCGTGCGCGGCTGCCGTGAACAACGGCTACCTGGCCCCGGGCGTATGGAACTCCGCCGGCTTCGGTGCGCTGAAGCAGGGCGACACCCTGGCTAAGGGCTACTACGTCTACACGCCGCCGATTGCGCTGCAGTCGCAGGCCGACCGGGAAGCACGCAAGTCGGTGTCGTTCCAGGTAGCGGCGAAAGAAGCCGGCGCCATCCACAGCGTTGACATCCTGGTCAACGTGAACCGCTGATAGGGGAAAGAAGCCATGAAAGGCGGAACTTATTCGTTCATCGATGTACAGGCCTCCATCGTCGGGCCCGGCGGCGCCTTCCAGCTGGGCTACGGCGAAGCCACGGCCGAAGAAGGCATCACCGTCGCCATGGCCAACGACAAGAACGCCATGACTATTGGCTCGGACGGCAGCGGCCAGCACAGCCTGCGCGCCGACAATTCGGGTCAGCTCACCCTCCGATATCTGAAGATTGCGCCGGTGAACGCCATTCTGATGGCGCTCTACAACGCGCAGAAGATCGACAGCCGCTTGTGGGGCAAGAACGTCATAACGGTGTCCCAATCGGTGGCCGGTGATCTGGTGGCAGCCACCCAGTGCGCGTTCAAGAAAGTGCCCGACCTGTCCTATGCCACCGAGGGCGGCACGGTCGAATGGGTGTTTGACTGTGTGCACATCGAAGAAATGCTGGGGACTTACTGACCATGGGCCGTGAAATTCAGCTCGGCGGCAACGCCTACTCGATCGGCCGACTGACGGCCAAACAGCAGTTCCACGTGTCGCGCCGCATCGCGCCGATCATTCCGCCGTTGATCCCGGTCTTCGTGAAGCTGGCGAAGACGAGCGGCGGCGCTGCCGGCGCAATCGGCGCGCTCACCGGCGACCTGGACGGCTTCGGCCAGGCACTGCAGCCGTTCGCTGATGCGCTTGCCGCCATGAACGATGCGGACGCCGACTACGTCATGGACAACTGCCTGACCGCCGTGCAGCGCCGGCAGGAGACTGGCTGGGCTTCCGTGGTGTCACCTGGGCAGAAGACGCTCATGTTCCAGGACATGGACATGGCAGTAATCCTGCCCCTGGTGGTGCAGGTCATCGTGGCCAACCTCGGCCCTTTTATTCAAGGGCTGCTTACAAGCCAAGCGAGCAGCCCGGAACCGGCGGCACAGGCTGGCTGAGGCGCCTTCCGAACGGCGAGGACTGGCTGATGGCCCCGGTGATGGAGGGCATGTGCAAGTACGAGTCGCTGACCGATGGCACGTTGGGCCTCGAAGACATCGCGCTGATGAACGACGCGCTGGCCGTCCGGGCCGACAACCAGGCGGCCGCGCGCCGCATCTTGGAACAGCAGAGCAATGGCCCAAAGCACCGTCATCCGTGAATTCCTCGTCGCCCTTGGCTTCAAGGTCGACGAAAAGGGCCTGAAGAAGTTCTCCGACGGCGTCGAGCAGGCCACCAAGGGCGTCAAGCAACTGGTGACGACCATCTCGGCATCGGCTCTGGCCGTCAGCGTCGGCGTGTCCGCGCTGGCGTCGAAGCTGGAGAACCTGTATTTCGTCTCGAGGCGCACGGGTGCGGCAGCCAACAGCCTGAAGGCGTTCGACTTCGCCGCCCGCAATATGGGCATCTCGACCGAGACTGCCTTTGGGGCGGTCGAGAGCCTGGCCAAGTTCCTGCGCAACAACCCGGCCGGCGAGGGCTACCTGGCCACGTTGGGCGTGCAGACGCGCAATGCCAACGGCGAGCTGCGCGACACGGTGGACATCCTGTCCGACCTTGGCGCCGAGCTGGCCAAGCGCCCGACCTGGCTGTCCAGCCAATACGGCAACATTCTGGGCATTGACGAGAACCTGCTACTGGCCATGCGTGACGGCGATTTCGCCAGGTTCATGCAGCAGTATCGGGAGATGTCCCGGCGCAACGGGCTGGACAAGGCGGCCGAAGACGCCCACGCGTTCATGGTGGCCCTGCGCGGCCTGGGCACCACGTTCGAGAACTTTGCCATCAAGGTGGAGGGCGCGCTGCTGCGCAAGGTCGGGCCGCAGCTCGCACGGTTCCAGAAGTGGTTCGAGGACCATTCTGGCGAGATCGCGCAGCGCGTCGCGGACATTGCAAGCGCCATCCTGACGGCGGTGGCGGCTCTCGGGCCGCCGCTGTCGTGGCTCTCCGACCAGTTCATCGAGCTGGACAAGGCCACCGACGGCTGGTCCACGAAGATCATGCTGCTGGTCGGCGCATTCGGTGCGCTGGGCGGGTTCAAGATCGTCAGCGGCATCTGGAAGATGGTTGCGGCGGTGCGCGCGCTGGGCGCAGCCAATGCTGCTGCCGCGGCGGCTGGTGGCGCTGCTGGCGCTGGCGGGGCTGCCGGCGCCGGGGCTGCCGCAGGGTCGGGCGCTGGCTGGTTGGCTCGCTTCCTGCCGTGGGCCGCCCGCATCGGTGGCGCTGCGGCGCTCATGTTTCGAAGCGGAGACCTGAACACTGGCGAGGATGCAGAGCTGGCGCGCCGGCGTGCGGCGGCCGGCCAGCCCGCAGGTACGGGCGGGGCTGCGTTCGACGCTGTGTCGTTCTTCCAGCGCATGGGCTGGTCGCACGACCAAGCCGTGGGGATCGTGGCCAACCTGCAGCGCGAGAGCGGCAGCGGCCTGAATCACCAGGCCGTCGGCGATAGCGGCCGGGCCTATGGCGTTGCGCAATGGCACCCTGACAGGCAGGCGAACTTCAAAGCGTGGTCTGGAAAGGACATCCGGGATTCGTCCCTGATGGAACAGCTGCAGTTTGTGAACTACGAGCTGACGCAGGGCGCCGAGCAGCGCGCCGGCCAGTTGCTGCGCGCTGCGCAGAACGCCCAGCAGGCTGGCGAAATCGTGTCGCGCTACTACGAGCGGCCGGCACAAGCCGATCTGGAAGCCGCCCGCCGAGGGTCCGCCGCGGTCGACCTGCAGCAGCAGACCACAATCAACCTGTACGGCGTGCCCGATCCGGCGGCGGCAGGGCGCGCGGTGAATGACAGCCAGCGGCAGGTGAATGACGAGCTGGTGCGCAACATGCAGGGGGCAATCTCGTGAGTTTCCTCGACATCATCACCTTCGTGCCGAAGACCATCGGCCCGGTGACGGTCGGCTGCACGATCGAGGAAGCGCACCAGGACGAGCTGCAGATCACCGAGCATCCGGTCGAGAAGGGTGCGCAGATCAACGATCATGCGTTCAAGCTGCAACCGGAGGTAACGATCCAGTGCGGCTGGTCGAATTCGGACCTGGCCGCGCTCGTCGGCACGCTCGAATCGATCTTCGAAGGCGGCAGCTTGCCGTCGGCCGACTACATCAGCACGGTGTACTCGCAGCTGCTGTCGCTGCAGGAGACCCGGCAGCCGTTCGACGTCGTCACGTCGCTGCGCATGTACCGCGACATGCTGTTCAAGTCACTGCGCGTGGTGAAGGACCAGAAGACAGGGGCTGCGCTGAGCGTAACCGCCACCCTGAAGCAGATCCGGATCGTGCAGACGCAGGCGACCAAGCTGCCGCCGAAGGAGAATCAGGCAGATCCGCAGGCCACGGCCGAGACCCAGAACACCGGCACCAAGGCGGCCATGCCGGCCACGCCGGCGCCTGGCGGCTCGGTGCCACCGACGAGCATGTGATGCCGACCTTCTACGAAATCCCTTTGTCGCCGGATCCACAGCGGTTCACAGTGACGCTGAGCGGCGTGGACTACCGCATGACGGTGCAATACCGGGACGCTGGCGGTGCGGGGTGGGTGCTGGACATTGCCGACGCGAGCAACGAGCCGCTCGTGAGCGGCATCCCGCTCGTGACTGGTGTGGACCTGCTGGGGCAGTACCGGCACCTCGAATTCGGCGGCCGGTTGTGGGTGCAGGGCGCGGCCAATCCCGACGACGTCCCCACGTTCGAGGACCTGGGCATCGGGTCGCACGTCTTCTGGGTGACAGACTGATGGGTACGAAACAGTACGGCAGGAAGGTATCCATCTTGGTCGGCCAGTCCGGCGGTGCCGCGACAGAGTTGTCGGAGCTGCGGTGCGTGTTCAAGATCAGTCGCGGCGACCTGCAGACGCCCAACTCGGCCCGTGTGCGGGTGTACAACGTCTCCGAGACCACCCGGCAGCGGATCGAGAAGGAATTCACTCGGCTGGTGGTGCAGGCAGGCTATACGGGCAATTTCGGCATCATTTTCGACGGCTCCATCAAGCAGGTGCGCCGCGGCCGCGAGAGCCAGACGGATACGTACCTCGACATCACGGCGGCGGACGGCGATTCGGCGTACAACTTCGCAGTGGTGAACACGACTCTGGCCGCCGGCTCGACGTCAGCCGATCACGTGGCCGCGGCAGTCGCAGCCATGAATCCGTTCGGCGTGACGCTGGGATACGTCCCGACCTTGTCCACCAACCCTTTGCCGCGCGGCAAGGTCATGTTCGGCATGGCCCGTGACTTTATGCGGTCGGTCTCAAAAACGAACCAGACGGTCTGGAGCATCCAGGACGGCAAGGCCATCATGGTGCCCGAGACGTCGTATATGCCGGGCGACATCCCGGAGATCACGTCCGAAACCGGCATGGTGGGGTTGCCCGAGCAGACTCAGAACGGCATCACGGTCAAGATGTTGCTGAACCCCAGCGTCAAGATCGGCCGGCTGATCCAGGTCGACAACGCCAGCGTGCAGCGGTACGAGTACAGCCTGAATGTCGGTCAGCAGGCGCAGAATGAGCGCATCCAGCAGCAGGCGAAGCTCCAAGACGACGGCTTCTACTACGTGATGATCGCGGAACATTCCGGCGACACGCGCGGTAACGAGTACTACACAGACGTGATCTGCTTGGCCGCCGACGTGACGGTGCTACCGGACAACTTCAAGGACAAGGCCGCGGTGCCGCCCGACAACGTGATAAAGCGGTTTGGCTAGCGCCCGTAGGTAGGTAGCGCCTTGATGGTCATGGTGTTGCGATCGGCCTGGACATCCGCCAGCGGCATGACGCTGAGCGACATCGACTTGGTGGGCAACTTCGGCACCACGATGATAGCCTTGCCGTCGATGTCCTTGCCCCAACAGCCGATGTCCCAGACCCCGGTGAACGAGGCATAGGCGCGCATGCCCTTCGCATGCACCAATGGCAGCTCGCACTTCTTGTTCAGGTAGAGGATGGTGGGGAAAGGGTTGTTGACCGTCTGTCCCACCTGCATGCCGGCGAAGGGATAGACATAGGCCTCTTCTGCCGACGCCAGGACAGGGCCAAGCACAGCGGCGATCAGTACCAGCTTCTTCATAGCGACACCCATGGACAGACGAGAGAGAGTAGGCGATCCCGAGACAGCGTTTCGGGAGGCGTTGGACGGGATGCGCGCGGGACTTTGGACTGCGCTGCCCGGGATCATCCAGTCGTTCTCCGGCGGCGGCGATTTTCCCATGACCTGCGCCGTACAGCCTGCGATCAAGGTGCTGGTGCGACAGCAGGACGGCACCATTGTGAGCACGCCGCTGCCGCTGCTGGTGGATTGCCCTGTGCAGTTCCCATCCGGTGGGAATTGTAGTCTGACCTTCCCGGTTGCTCCAGGAGACGAGTGCCTGGTTGTTTTCGCCAGCCGATGCATCGATGGGTGGTGGCAGTCCGGCGGCGTGCAGGAACAGGCTGAGGTGCGCATGCACGACCTCTCGGACGGGTTCGTGCTCCTTGGATTTCGGTCGAAGCCCCGCGCGCTGCCGAATGTGAGTACCACGGCCACGCAACTACGATCCGAGTCCGGCACGACCTACATCGAGATGAATCCAACGCTACAGAAGGTCAAGATCGTCGCGCCTGGTGGATTCGACGTGGTCGCACCCCTGTCGACCTTCTCGGCAGCAGTGACGATCACGGGGCTGTTGACGTTTGTGGGCGGCCTGGTCGGAAGCGCGGTTAGCGGGGCGGCAGCCGTCTTCAATGGCGTACTGAATGTCATTGGGCAAATCACCGCGAATGGAAAGCGCGTCGATGACACCCACACCCACAACGGCGTGCAGCCCGGCAGCGGCAGCAGCGGCAACGTGAACTAAGGATCTCCATGCGGTACCGAAAGCTATCCGGCACTGGTGACTATGTCTTCGGTGGGCAGCAGGCCGATTTCTACAAGGACGTCCCCGAAGCGGTGGCCCAAGCTGTGCTCACGCGGCTGCGCTTGTTGCGCGGGGAATGGTTCCTCGACAAGACGGCTGGCACGCCATGGAGTACCGAGGTGCTGGGAAAGTACACCAACGGTACGTACGACGCCGCTATCCGCCAGCGCATCCTTGGCACGCAAGGCGTGAAGGAAATTGTCGAGTACTCCGGCACCGTCGACACCGAGAAGCGGCACCTGAGCGTGGTCGCGAGGATCAACACCGTCTACGGCCCCACCACCGTTGAGGCGACTCTGTAATGGCCATCACCACGACCGCACCCACACTCGATGCCAGTGGCATCACCGCGCCGACCTATGCTGATGTCCTCGACTATCTGAAGGGAAAATTCCGCGGCATCTATGGGCCGGACACGTACCTGGAGGAAGATAGCCAGGACGGCCAGTTGCTGGCTGTGTTCGCCGACTCCATCAACGATGCCAACGCCGTTGCTGTGGCGATCTACCGTTCCTTTAGCCCAGCCACCGCACAGGATGATGCACTGTCGAGCAACGTCAAGATCAACGGTATCGCGCGAAAGGCCGCATCGTTCTCTACAGCCGATCTGCTGATCGTCGGCCAGGCCGGTACGACCATTACCAATGGCGTCGCCGCGGACGCGAACAAGAACAAGTGGACGCTGCCGGCGACCGTGACGATTCCGTCTTCTGGCCAGATCACTGTCACCGCGACGTGCATTTCAATCGGCGCCATCAGCGCAGCTGCGGGCACGATCAGCCAGATCGGCACGCCGACGCTCGGTTGGCAGACGGTGACGAATCCGGATGACGCCGCGGAGGGCGCGCCCGTCGAGAAGGATGCCGCCTTGCGACAGCGGCAGACAGTGTCGACGGCGCTGCCTTCGCTGACGGTCCTGGACGGCATCATTGGTGCCGTGGCGAACGTTCCTGGCGTAACGCGGGTTCGTGCGTATGAGAACGACACGGCGTCAACTGATTCCAACGGGCTGCCCGCGCACTCGATTTCGCTTGTGGTGGAAGGCGGTGATTCGACCGATATCGCAAACGCGATTGCCAAGAAGAAGACGCCTGGGTCGCCAACCTACGGAACGACCGCCGTTGCCGTGCAGGACATCTACGGGCGTCCAATCACCATCCGATTCTTCCGACCCTCGACGGCGGCTATCACGGTAGCAGTAAGCCTGAAGGCTTTGACGGCCTATACCACTGCGGTCGGCGATGCGATCAAGCAAGCGGTCTCCGACTACGTCAATGGCGTAGCCATCGGTGGCGGGGAGTCGGGCAGTGTCGAGTGGGCCGATTCGATCACGGCGGCCAACAGCGTCGGGGGTGGTGCCGCCTTCAAGCTGACAGCGCTGGCATTGGCCGGGCCGGGCGGGCCGGGCGGGCCTGACGTGGCGTTGGGCTTCAGCCAGGTTGCCGGGTGCACGCCGGCGGCGGTGACCCTGACGGTGTCCTGATATGGCGGACATCACCAAGTACACCGGTCGCGTCACAAGCGAGCACAACCAGCAGCCAGACTTCATGGCCGTGGTCGAAGCGTTGGCGCAGCCGATGGTCGAGCTGCAGAACCTGCTCGGTAGCATGCCGGGAAAGTTTGACCTCGATGCCGCGGTGGGCGCGCAGCTTGATGATGTTGGCCGGTGGGTGGGCATCTCGCGTAACGTTCCGGTGCCTCTGACCGGTGTCTACTTTTCATTCGATACCGCAGGGCTTGGCTTCGACCAGGGCAATTGGAAGGGCCCATTCGATCCTGACGCCGGGCTGACGCGGCTGGACGATGACACATACCGGCTGGTCATCCGCGCAAAGATTGGCGCGAACCACTGGGACGGCACACTCGGATCGTCGAAGGCCATCCTGGACTCGATCTTCGGCGGTGGCACATCGGTCTTCATCCAAGACAACCAGGATATGTCGATGACCATCGGCATTGCGGGGGACATTCCGTCGGCCGTGTTCCTGGCTCTGCTGGCGAACGGAATCATTCCCCTCAAGCCCGAAGGCGTAGGCATCAACATCGTCATCGTTACATCCCAGGATGGTGCACCGATTTTCGGTTTCGACATGAGCAACGAACTCGTCGCCGGCTTTGACACGGGCGCATGGGGAACTCCACTGTAAGGACAACAATGGCAACAAACGATTTCCTTGTGTTTGGCGGTGGCGCAGGGGCCAACGTCATCTCGCAAGTCACCTATTCGGGCTTGGCCGCACGCACTGCAGGCTTCTCGTCCGGAGTCGCGCAATCTGCCCAGCTCAACAAGGTCTGGCGTCAGTCGAGCATCATGGCTGCGGTGATGGGCCAGTTCGTAGTGGATACCACCGGGCAGGATGCGGTCGATGACGGCACGCTGACAACAATTCTCGCGAACTATAAAGCGGCTGTTTCTGCGCAGTCGCTCGCTGTTGTCGGGTGGGCACGCAATCTGGTGATGAACGTCGCGACGCCTTCAGCCACCGCGACAGTTGCGGCGGATGAAGTGGTTGTCAAATCCTCTTTGGGCGGAAAGACCTACCTGCTGGCGAGCTTCAGCCAGGCTATTAATCTCGGTACGACGGGAGCGGGCGGTATGGATGCCGGTGCCGCGCCCGCCAACGGGTGGGTCGCGGTGTACGCGATTTATAACCCGGCGACCGGAGCGCGCGCCCTCCTTGGCGTCAACGCAACGTCCGCAGCCGCACCCGAGGTGTATGGCGGCGGCAATATGCCTGCCGGCTACTCTGCATCGGCGCTAGTCTCGGTGCGCCGAACGAATGGGAGCGGTCAGTTTACGATCGGGTTCCAGTTTGATCGTGATGTGGATACGGGCCCATTGACCGTCGTCAGTAACGGAACGTCAACCGCGTACACCAGTTTCTCTCTTGCTGGTTTTGTTCCCGCCAATGCGAAGGAAGTGCATTTGTCAGTGGGCGTTTCGGTCAATACTGCAAGCAACGGGCTGCGGGTCATCGCGGCAGATCCCACAAACGAGATTGGTCTGCGACTCTTTCTTAACCCTGTGGTAGGCCAAATTCTTGGAGGAATCTTGCCGGTGGTCCGTTTCATTACACCGCAGACGCTGTTCTACAAGCTCGATACGACGGGCAACTGTTCGATCAACGTGGTTCGCTACCGCTTCTAATCATGACTATCGCATGCATCTTGAATCGTACAGGGGTCATTGTGCGCATCAGCGAAATGGATGACCCTTCGGACGGAGAGTCCGCAATCCCGCTGGAAGACGGGGAATGGCTGGTGCCCGGGAAATGGCGATGGACGGGTATCGCAAGCGAGTTCGAAGCCATCGACGAGGCGGAGGCCGAAGGATAGTTTGCGAGGCGTGTTTCCCGTGCGTAGTGTGGGATGTCACGGGAGTGGGCCAGCGGCAATGCCGCGGGACAACGATCGGACGGCGCTGCGCTGTTTCCGGGTAACATTCTCGCCTTGGATAACTCCGGGGCGTCCTGTGACTAACAAATACAACGAGGAACTACAGGCTGTTCGAGCTATAGCAATTGGGATGGTACTGATCGCCCACTCGGCCGGTCTCTTTGTTTGGGACCAGGCAGGATGGGCGCAGGTTGGAAAAGGTTTCTTGGTCGGCGTTGACCTTTTCCTTTGTCTCTCGGGCTACGTGATTACGAAGAGCGTTGCGACAACGCTGTTGAAGGCGCAAGGTACCGATTTTTGGCGAGCGGCGGCTGCATTCTGGGTAAGACGAATCTACCGAATCACCCCTTCGGCATGGATCTGGCTCGCAATCCCAATGATTGCTTTCACGCTCCATCGCGGCTATTCCAGTGCTGACATGGCGGACATGATCGCCTCGGTGATGCATGTTCAGAACATCCGGGTGTGGTTTTGTTTCTGGGCCAAGGAAGGGACGTGCGGCTCGTTCGGACTGTACTGGAGTCTATCCCTGGAAGAGCAGTTTTACTTGTTGCTGCCATTTGTATTCCTGTTCTGTGGGCGCAGACTAGTCCCTGTCCTAGTTGCACTGGTGATTGTTCAGGTGTTCTATCCGAAGCCTTTAGGACATTTCCTGGGCGCTGTCCGAACCGAGGCGTTGCTGATTGGCGTGCTCCTAGCGATCTGGACGGAGCGTGCCAGCTACAAAATCTTCGATCCCTCCCTAACTGCGTCACGGCTGCGCTTCATTCTTCCGCCGCTCTTGTTGTTGTGCCTTGTCGGAGTCGTGAGATACGCTTTTGTGCCGTTCTATTTTGGTTTGGCTGCGGTGGTGGCGGGGCTGATTATCTGGCTGTGCTCGTACGACAGAGGGTATTTCATACCTGCGGGCGTAGTGCGAAGCGGTCTAGTTTGGATAGGCGAGCGATCGTTTGCCATCTACCTAATACACCTGTTTGCCTTTTGGCTTACTGCGCGCGTTATGGAGCAAATCTATCCAGGCGTCGCCTTCAACGGGACTTTCACCGTTCGCTTCTTGGTGCTTGGACTCGTGCTCACAGTGCTCTTAGCGGAGCTCAGCTATAGATTTATCGAAGTTCCGTTCAGGAGGAGGGGTGCGATGCGTGCTACTCAGATAATGTCTTCCGATGTTATTGTCAAACCTCTCCCCAGTTGACTGATAGATGTCGAACAAATGAG
This sequence comes from Cupriavidus sp. SZY C1, assembly GCF_032190535.1. Classification (NCBI taxonomy): domain Bacteria; kingdom Pseudomonadati; phylum Pseudomonadota; class Betaproteobacteria; order Burkholderiales; family Burkholderiaceae; genus Cupriavidus; species Cupriavidus sp. SZY C1. Next base: position 279,984 of record NZ_JAUANU010000001.1, on the reverse strand, counting down.
CCACCCCACCTGGGGTGGTTTTTTTTTGGGGAATGAATCATGGAAAGGCAGACCTTCAAGCTGGCCGCCGGCCTGACGCAGGCGATGGCCGATCGCTGGCATTCCCATGTCACCGCCGCCTGGGCCGAGTACGGGATCGACTCGCCGGCGCGGCAGGCAGCGTGGCTCGCCCAGATCGGGCACGAGTCGGGCGGTTTCATCTACACCCGCGAGTTATGGGGGCCGACGCCCGCGCAGCTGCGATACGAAGGCCGGGCCGATCTCGGTAACACGCAGCCGGGCGATGGCAAGCGCTATATGGGACGCGGCCTGATCCAGATTACGGGGCGAGCCAACTACCGGTCGTGCGGCGCCGCGCTGGGCGTCGACCTCGAGGCCAACCCCACGCTGCTTCAGGGCGACGCGCTCGCGGCGCGATCGGCCGGCTGGTACTGGCGGAGCTGGGGCCTGAATGCGCTGGCTGACGCCGGCGACTTCGCGGCCCTCACTCGGAGGATCAACGGCGGGCTGAACGGGCTGGACGACCGAAAAGAGAGATGGAACCGTGCCCGTCGGGCGCTGGGTCTCCAATGAACGCCGCCCACACGACGACCGGGGAAACGATGGACCTGAATGAATTGAACGTGCCGGGGGGCACCGGTGGCGCGCTGGGCTTCATCGTGGCGGCGGTAAGCGGGGCGATCTGGTTCATCCGTAAAGCCTGGCGCAACGACAAGGTGGATGGGGCAGAAACACAGGCTCAGATCGACATCATCGCCAAGCTGTCTGAGCAGGTGGACAAGGCAAATGCCCGCGCGGATCTTGCCGAGCAGCGCGCCGACACCGCTTACAAGGAACGTAACGACGCGTACCGCGAGATTGGGGAGCTCAAAGGAACCATCGCAGCGCTGACTGCCGAGGTGCGCTTGCTCAAGGAGAGGCTGGATGGCAAGGATTCGTGATTGGCTGGCGCGCCACCGCGCTACGTTCGCCCGCACCGCCCACATGCTTGAGGCGGTAACCCTGATGGCGCTGATGGTTGGTGGCGGAATGGGCGCCGGGTATGCGCTCTGCCAATGGCAATTCCGCGATCAACTGGCGCAGCAGCGGGATGACCATCAGGCCGAGATCGCGCGGCTGCAGGGCGCCTACACCCAGACGCTGGAGGCGTTGACACCCAAGGTGACCGCGGCGGCCGGGGCAGCGGCCCAGGCGGCGGAGGCGTCGGTCGAAGCAGCGAAGTCCGTGAAGCGCGCCGCGCGACCGGCTACAGCGCCGGCGGCCACCGCGCCGCGCCCCCTCACTGAGGCGGAGCGACAGGACGTGAACCGCGACATCGAGGCGGCGAACCGGAAGGTGAGGGAGGCCCGGAAATGAGAATCCTGTTGCTCTGCCTGTTCCTGGCCGGCTGCGCCGCGGCCGAGCCGCCTGCTGCGCCGGCGCATCTGCCGCGTCACTGCGACACCCTGCCCACCCTGAAGCCCGGCGCCACGCGCGCCGACATGCTCGAACACATCCGCGTTACGGCGGATCTCTACGCGCGCTGCGCGGCAACGCCATGACCAACTTGTCCCAAGTCCTGCGTGAGACCGCGCCGGGCATGCTTTCTTTCTGGTGCCCTGGCTGTAAGGACACCCATTCCATCCGCCACGGTGAGGGCGCCGGCCCGCGCTGGGGCTGGAACGGCAATGCAGAGCGCCCGACGTTGACGCCCAGCGTGCTGGTGCGCAGCGGTCACTACGTGCCGGGCCACGAGAACGGTTCGTGCTGGTGCACCTACTACCAGGAGAACCCGGACGAGCCGCGCGACTTTGCCTGTGGCATCTGCCACACCTTCGTGACCGATGGCCACATCCAGTTTCTGTCCGACTGCACGCATGAGCTGGCCGGCCAGACGGTTCCGATGGTCGCTTTTCCGGAGGGCAGAGCGTGCTGATGCTGCTCAAGACGTTGCCTTGGCGTGCCATCGGCGCCGCATTGCTGGCCCTGGCCATCTTCTCCGCCGGCTGGGTGGCCAACGGCTGGCGCAAGGACGCCGAGATCGACCGGATGAAGACGGCCAGCGCTCAGGCCGACCTCGCTGGTGCCAACAAGGCGATCGAGGACCTGGGCGCGGCCAGCCAAACCATCCGGTCCAAGGCCGACGAGTTCAACGCCAGCCAAGCCACGCTGGCCGCCAAGGTCGATCAGGCCGTGAAGGAATTTCTGAATGCGAAGAAGCCTCTGCCTGTGGATTGCCGCCCTGACGATTTCCGGGTGCGCAAGCTGTCCGACGCCGTCGACGCGGCCAAGCAAGCCGCCGCCGCTCGATAGCGCGTTGGCCGCGCCGTGCCGGATCCCCGACGCGCCGGCGGCCGCCGACTATGACACCTGGCAGGAATGGGTGATGGGGGACGTGCTAAAGGCGCTGGGGGAATGCGCAGCCAAGCACCGGAAAACGGTGGAGGCGTGGCCTCGGTAGCCGAAAAAGACGGCGAGGCGTGCGGGTGCCGCCTCGCCGGGTGAACGCTGTGAGTTTTCTCAGCAACGAACCCTTGTTATCGGCGCAGTCCGCAGGTTTCGTAGACCCAAAAAAAGCAGCCACGGCCGCCATAGCCGTGGCTCAATCGATTTAGGAAGTAATCACCGGTTTTCCCGGCGGTGCCGAGGATGTCACGGGAAAGCGGCTTGGCGCATCGCCCAAAAGGGTGAAAACTACCGCTTAAATCGCTCGGGAGGGACGCCGCCCGGCCGCTTGACCTTGATCCAGTCCGTCGAGCGCACCCCGTCCTGATAGGGCGAGCCCAGCCGCTTCCCTACCACGCCTTCCAGTTTCAGCTCTAGGGCGGAGCGATACAGCCAGTCGCCGTCGTCGACGCCCGTGACATGGAGCACCTGGCCGCCGTGTGAGCGCAGCAGCTTGGCCAGCATTGCCTTGCGCTTCTCCAGCGCTACAGGCCGGAAGTCCCTCCCCATGGCGACCAGAACGTCGAACACGCAATAGACGACCAGGTCCGCGCCTTCGTACCACCCCTTGCGTCGCGCACGCGCGTGCAGGCGATCGAAATCGCTTCGGCCCAGATTGTCGAGGACACACACCTCTCCGTCTAGCACACTGCCGCTTGGCATATCCGCGACTGCGGCGGCCACCTCCGGGAACCAGGCAGTCGCGTCAATCCCGCCGCGGCTCTTCAGCCGGGCCGTGGACCCGGTACTGGCCAAGACGCGGTAGCCGTCGTACTTGATCTCGTAGAGCCAGTCGTCCCCGCGCGGAATGGTTTTGCGCTCCGTGAGCAGCATGGGGCAGAGCTGATCCAGTGTCGGGCCGCCGGCGGCGCGCCGCATGGCGCTTAGCCCTTGACGTCGCGGGGGTCATGGCCGAAGGAGTTTCGCGCCCTGATCTGGCCGTCGAGGCCGTGAATCAGCAGCTCGACCTTGTCGCGCTTGGCGCGCTCGGTGCCGGCGGCAATCGCTTCTTCCTGCGTGAAGAACATTGTTCGGTCGCCGCCGCCGGCCGTCTCGACGGCCCATTCGTTGCCGGCCGGTACCACATGGATATCTGCTGCCATGGCTGTCTCCTAGAGTTATGAAGACAGTCTGCGCGTGGTCCACGCATCGCCACTATCGGTAGGCGTCTGACATCCACTTAAGGGGTGCGGGCAAAAAAAACCACGCAGTTCTGCGTGGTGACATGGAAAATCGCGGGGTCAATCGCGAACCGTTAGTGTGCCCTCGTCGTGTGATGTTGTCGTCCCTACGCCGGTGGGGACGCCACGCTCTAAAGTTAGATCGTGTTGTGACGTAATACCGGGGTCACTTGCTTTTCCAGTGAACCCGTTCCGTAGTAGTTCGGGGCTGGCGGCCCCGCCAGCCTCGCTTTTTTGCAATGCAGCTAGACCCGTTCTTGGCAGGCAGGGTCTGCCCAATCTTCTCTAGCACCCTGCGGTGCTTGTCCTCTGCCTCTTCCCACGTCTCAGACTCGAAGGACTTGCTCGTCGAGAGTCTGGGTACTGTACATATATACAGTATCACGCCGGGCGATTCCTCTGCGAGAATCGACTCGCTTCTTGGCCAATCACCGCGCCGCCAACAACCTATCGGTTGTATCTCCGCGTTACAACATATTCGTTGTAAGCCATCCGGCCGAAGAAAGGCGTTATAGGGGCACGGGAAGGGGCATCGAATCTACTCATAATGTTCGATGGCGCAATATGCAAGGGTTTCAGCCAAGTTTAGGATTCCTGTCGGCGGGACCATCATTGCGGCTGTCGTGGGTCTTTGAGATTTTCCTCCTCTGGCATAATCCCGCCCCTCCCACCGTCCGCAGGGACACGTTGACCCATGCCGCGCTCCGCGGTTTTCGATTTTCTTTTCCGGCTGCCTCTATTCGAGCCGATCGCCGGCCAGTCCTGCCGCATCCCGTCCATAGCGAAAAATCGATTTTCACTCCTGTTTGATCTCCGTTCTATGTGCGTTGCGTTGACCGTTTTCACTCGGAAGAAAACGGCGTAACGTCCGGCCCGCAGGCGTTGGGCCTCGCGTTGTTGGCGATGGCCTATCGGGAAGGTTCGGTCACGCTGGGAACGGAGGCAGAACAATGGCTGGTGCGGGGAATGAACTGCAGGCAACGGGGAGCGGGCTGCTCGCAGCCGTGACGGGACGTCAGGCCTATCACCTGGAAGTGCTTGGCGCGCGCAGTGCCACTGGCCTCTCCGTGGTGTCATTCACGGCCACCGAGCGCCTTGGGGAGCCCTACAGCGTGAAGGTCCGGTTGACCCATCCGATGGATCTGGACCGGATGGAGTACTTGCGCCGGGACGCCACCTTCACGATCGATGCTGGCGACGGCGCCACGACTCGCCAGTTTTCGGGCTGCATCTTCCGCTTTTCCAAGACCGGGCAGACCCGCGATTTCTGCGCCTACGAGATGGAGGTACGGCCCAAGGTGGCGTTGCTGACGCTGACCCAGGCAAGCCGCGTCTACCAGAAGAAGACCGCGCCGCAGATCATCGAAGCCATCCTGCGCCAGCACGGCCTGGAAGGCCACCAGTTCTCCTTCAAGACTCGCCGCGAGTATCCGGAGCATGCGTTCCGGCTCCAGTACCAGATGTCCGACTGGGACTACATCCGGCTGCTGATGGAACAGGAGGGGATGTACAGCTACTTCCTGCCCGGCCGGCACGGGACGGTCTTTGGCGATGTCTTTCAGATCGCCGACGACATCGATCACTATATCTACGAGCCGGAATTGCTGGCGCCTTACCGGGAGACGGCGGGTCTGGAGTCGGGTGTCGAGACCGTGTCCGCCATCCAGACGCACGTGCAGACCGTGCCCGAATCGTTTCGCACGGCCGACTACAACCCGGCGGATTCGTACGAGCGCAAGGAAGGGGAAGCCAATGTCGCCCGCAAGGAAAAGGGTAACTACGGGCAATCCTACGTCTACGGTACACATCACCTGGACCCGGCCGGGGCGAAATGGGAAGCGCAACTTCGCCATGAAGCGGCGCTTGCGGGGCAATTGATCTACGAAGGCGAGAGCAACATCCTCGGTCTGCGTCCGGCACGCATTCTGCGCATGGATCTCGCACTGCCGGACGCGCCCAACGGGCAGGTGGTTACCGAAGTCACGCATACCGGCGGGCGCGATAGAGCCTACCGTAACACCTACAAGGCGATTCCCTCGGACCGCCGCTTCCGCCTGCCGATCGACGAGAGCAAGTGGCCCCGTATCGCGGGCACGCTGAGCGGGCGCGTGACGTCGCCGGGCGACTACAAATATGCCTATCTGACGCAGCAAGGCTTGTACGTCGTGCGCCTGGACCTCGATTACGACGAATGGCCCAAGGGTAGTGAGAGCGTGCCCATGCGCCTGGCTAAACCGTTCGCCGGGACGGGGCAGACAGGCATGCATTTCCCATTGATCGACGGCACGGAAGTCGGGATTGCATTCCGGGACGGCGACCCCAACAAGCCATACATCGCTCATGCGCATCACCACAGCCAGCATGAAGACCTGATCACGAACCAGGATAGGTGGCTGTCGCGCAATGTCATCCGCACGCAAGCGAATAACAAGCTGCGCTTCGAGGATTGGGAGGGCCAGGAAGGTATCAAGCTGTCCACCGAGTACGGCGGCAAGACGCAGCTGAATATGGGCTACCTGGTCGACAGGGAGAGAAAGAAGCGCGGTGATGGCTTTGAGTTGCGGACGTCGGGGTGGGGAGCCTTGCGAGGTGGCAAGGGAATCTTCATTTCGGCGGACGATCAGCCGACCGCCAATGGCCAGCAGCTCGACATGGAGTCTGCCCAGGGGCTTCTCCAGCAAGCACTGCAGCAGACTGAAGCCCTGGCGGCCGCAGCCAAAGCGGCCGAAGCAGTGGCCGCTGACTACGACCGTCAGAAGACGCTGCTCAATGAATCCCTGGCGCAATTGAAGAAGGCGGGCATCCTGATCAGCGCGCCCGCAGGCGTGGCGCTGGCTTCGAGAGCCGATATCCAGTGTTCAGCCGCGCAGAATCTCATTGCCACAGCGGGTGGCCACGCGGATTTCAGCATCGCAAGACGCTTTACGCTGGCCGCGGGGGAATTGGTCTCTGTCTTCGCCCACAAGCTGGGCATCAAGTTATTCGCTGCGCGGGGCCGGGTAGAGATCCAGGCCCAGAGCGATGAAATGCGACTTCTCGCGGACAAGCACGTGACGATCAGCAGCGCAAATGGTCGCGTCGTCATCGAGGCCAAGGACGAGTTGCTGCTCAAGTGTGGCGGCTCCTACTTGCGAATGTCGTCCACGGGTATCGAAGACGGGACGCGTGGCGACCGGACCATCAAGTCGGCGGCGTTCAGCCGTCAGGGACCCAGTTCGCTCGCGCAATCGATGAACACCTGGCAGCACGCGACATTCAACGACGCCTATGTCCTTCGGAATCCATCGACAGGGGAACCACTCTCCGATTCGGTCATTGAAATGGTCCGAGGCGACGGCACGAGACTCAAGATGCAAACGGACGCGTCCGGCAAGACGCCAATCCAGAAGAGCCTCTTCGTGGAACCCGTACAGATTCGTCCGCTTGACTGATTTCATTATCCGTTGCGAAGACCATGATCGAACCCAATGCCTTCATCATCCCCAGCACCGTCGATAAAGATGGCGATCAGTACAGTACCGCGGTACTGACGCCTGAGGAAGATCAGCGCGAGAAAATCGTCCTGGCGAAGCCGTATGTGATTCCGATTCTCTTCATACCGGGAATCATGGGCACCAACTTGCGCAAGAAGGAAGGGAAATCAAGCGTCTGGAAACCCCCAAACGTCGATCTGCGTGGCGGGGCAGACTTGATCGTGCAACTGTTCAGCTATCTCTTCAAGAACACCAATGAGCGGGCTGATGATCTGGTGACTGAAACGGTTGAGATAGACCCCAGTGGGCCTATCGATGCGGGCGAAAGCGGCCTTCCGAAAAATGTGCTCGTAGCACGCGGTTGGGGCGCATTGATGCGCTCCAGCTACCACCCATTCATGGGGCAGTTGCAGAAGCTGCTCAATGATTTGGCCCGGTACGATTTCGATCGTTGCGAAGCGGACCTCAAGGGTTGGGCGGCAGAATCCGGTCTGGATTCGCCAAACGATTGGGGCGCCAACGAAGGCGATGCGCTGACCCGAGAAGAGATTCTGCACGCGGCCAACTATCAATTCGATATATGGGCAGGCGGCTACAACTGGCTGCAGAGCAACAAGGATTCGGGCACTGCCATCAAAGACCTGATCGAGAACACGATTCTGCCCTACTACAACGAAGGCAAACGCGTGACCGTCAAGGACACCCCAGACGGTGAGGGAAGCGACCAGTGCAGTATCCAGCGCAGAAAGCCGAACAGGCCGATGGCGGAAAAAGTCATTGTCGTCACCCATTCGATGGGCGGGCTGGTCAGTCGTGCGCTGACCGAGATACATCAATGCGACAAGGTTTTGGGCGTGTCGCATGGGGTACAGCCAGCCACGGGGGCGCCTGCTACATACAAGCGCATGCGTGCGGGATTCGAGGGCGCTGAGAAGCTGTTCCTGGGCCGCCACGCCGCCGACGTGGTGGCAATCCTCTCGCAAGCTCCCGGTGGGCTCGAATTGTTGCCAACGGCTGATTACAACGACGGCAAGCCTTGGCTTTATGTGCGGGATAAAAAGGGAAATGAATTGATGCCGCCTTTGCCGGCCAACGGAGATCCCTATTCGGAGATCTATTTGTCGTCGGCGTGGTATGGGCTTGTGCCTGAGCACAATTTGGCGTTGCTTGACGCCGGGAGCAAGGAACGACGGGAGCGGGAAAAGCAAGGGCGAAAATCACCCCGCGAAGAGCTCGCGGTGACAATTGATCTGGTTAAGGAATTTCACAGCGCCATCGAAAACCGATACAAGTCTCCGACCTATGCCCACTATGGATCCCAGGGAAAGCGTGACGGAAAAAAGGATGCAGGAGGGATACTTGGATCGGGGCTGATGGCCGATAGGGACCGTATGACATGGGGCGAGGTGTCGTGGGTAACAAACGAGATTTCCGGCTTTGGTTCCGCCGCAATTGTGGTCGTTGGGGACAACGGTAAAGGAACGCTTAGAACTAACAAAGGTTCCGTCTTGAGCATCGCCGTTCCTGATTGCCCAGGTGATGGTACGGTGCCTGTGTACTCAGGTGAGGCCCCAGGAAAAGCCGGTATCGCGATGAGCTTTGCTCACGGCCAGGGCAGTCCAGGGCCGAGTAATGAATATTTCTGCTACGACCACCAGGGAAGTTACGGTGATGCACACCGGAGATCGCTCTTTGCAACCATGTACGCCATTATCAAGATGGCCCGGCTAGCAAACTGGCACAAGAAAGGCAACCCATTAAAAATGAATGGAGAACGCGAGCTATAGGGCGTCATTTGGTTAATATCCCAGAGAGTGCCAAGACGATAGAAACTTATTCTTTTAATGACGTCAGGATAAACGTTTTAAAAGATGTCCGCAGCCAATCGGAATACGAGAGCCTTATCAATCAGAAAGAGCGTTCGTTACGTGAAGCTCGGACGGCCGTACACGACAGTCTATTTATTGAGCGGGTCTCGCATTCGAACAGTGGAGTAACGCTAATATCATGGCCGAACGCCGGTTCGGAGGCGCGATATCAGCCTTACGTGTTCGATACCTACTTCCGTGCGGGTACCAGATTCCTTGGCTATTCGGGAAAAGTATCGAAGAGTCTTAGATCGTCAGCTTTGGATCTATGCGAAGAGCTTTCTCGTGAGTGGAACCAGATTCCTTCCGGAATGGTTCCAGAGGGTGTCGGTTTTGTAGTCGATGACGTAATCCTCGTGGATAACGATTTCAATCCGGAAAGCTGGCGTATGGTCATCCAACTGCATGGCAAGCCAGATGTCTCTTTCGAGCTCACATCGTATGCGCGACGTCGCGTAGGGCCTGGCTTGCGCGAACGTGCCGGTGGCATCGTAGCCGGCCTGCTTGGCACGGTCGCGGGATTTGCGCGCCTGCGCGACCGCGCACGACCGGTCGGGCCAATCCAGGCCGACGAGATCCTGCTGGCAAGTAATCAGGACGGAAAGCGCGGCTATGGTTTCAAATGGGAAGCTCCCGGGAAGGAATACTCGCTGGCAGAACCCAATCTCAACGCCTCGCTGAGGGTCGGAGAAAGTGCCTACGCCACCAACAGGGAATCCTTTGCCACCGACGAAGAAGCGTTGGAATTATGGGATGCGGTGATTGATTCCATTCGTCTACGTCCGGGGGCCGTATGAAGCTGTCGACCATGCCACCAACAATCGTCGGGTTGCCTCCCCGAATTTCGCGACGATGGTTGCAGAGGACCCAGCAGGAAAAATGGGACGAGAAGGGCAAATCATGAAACGAGGGTGGAAAACGCGAGCGATTGGCCGGCACTTGGTGGACATCCCCGGGAACGCTAGGACGGTTGAAACCTATGCGTTCAACAGTAGAAAGATTAAGCCTTTGTTGAATATCCATAGTCAGGAGGAGTACGAGAAATTTATTGCTCAGAAGGAAGTATTGCTGCGTGCGGTAAAGCACCGAAAATTCGGCGCCTTGTTCCTTGAGCGCGTGCAACACTCGAACGGGGCTGTGACATTCATCTCATGGGATAATTCTGATGTCAAGGATATGTACAAAGCTTTCGTATTTGATACCTATTTTTGCGCTGATAACCGCTTCCTTGGTTACTCAGGGGAGATAGCACAAGATCGAAAATCGGCAGCTTTAGTTACCATTGAGGAGCTGTCTGGAAAATGGCGCCAGATTCCGGATGGGGAAATGCCGGAAGGCATCGGTTTCGTAGTCGATGACGCGATTCTCGCTGAAGAACGCTTCAATTCGGAAAGTTGGCGTATGACCATCCAGCTGCATGGCAAGCCAGATGTGTCCTTCGAGCTCACATCGTTTGCGCAACGTGGGGTGGGACCGGGCTTGCGCGAGCGTGCCGGTGGCTTTTTAGCCGGCCTGCTCGGCACAGTGGCGGGATTTGCGCGCCTGCGCGACCGCGCGCGACCGGTTGGGCCGATCCAGGCCGACGAGATCTTGCTGGCAAGCACGCAGGAGGGAAAGCGCGGCTATGGTTTCAAATGGGAAGCTCCGGGGAAGGAATACTCGCTGGCAGAACCCAATCTCAACGCCTCGCTGAGGGTCGGAGAAAGTGCCTACGCCACCAACAGGGAATCCTTTGCCACCGACGAAGAAGCGCTGGAATTGTGGGATGCCGTGATTGATTCCATTCGTCTACGCCCGGGTGCCGCATGAAGCGTCCGACCCAACCACCGATAGTCGTGGGATCGCCTCTCAGAATGCGGCCCACATGGTTGCAGCCGGGGCAACAGGGAAACTGGCATGAGAGGGCAAATCCATGAAGCAGGGATGGAGGACGCGAGCGATTGGCCGGCACTTGGTGGACGTCCCCGGGGACGCCAAGACGGTTGAGACTTATGCCTTCAACAAGGTGAAGATCCAACCGTTGTTGGGTATCCATAGTCAGGAAGACTACGAGAACCTTATCGCCCAGAAGGAAGTATCGCTGCGCAATTTAAAGACGAGGGAGCTAAATAGTTTATTCATTGAACGTGTGCAGCATGCTAACGACGTTGTCACACTGATATCTTGGGATAAAACGGATGCTGAGGAGCAGTATAAGTTTTTTGTGTTTGACACGTATTTTCGCGCTAATAATCGATTTCTTAGTTATTCCGGAGAGGTTTCGCAGGATAGAAAATCAACAGCTTTGGCCACACGTGAGGAACTGTCTCGCGAGTGGCAGCAGATACCAAATGGGACAATTCCCGGGGGTGTCGGCTACGTAGTCGATGACGCAATTCTAGTAGATAACGATTTCAATCCAGAAAGCTGGCGTATGGTCATCCAGCTTCATGGCAAGCCAGATGTTTCTTTCGAGCTCACATCGTATGCGCGACGTCGCGTAGCGCCTGGCCTGCGCGAACGCGCCGGCGGCGTAGTTGCCGGCCTGCTTGGCACGGTGGCGGGATTTGCACGCCTGCGCGACCGGTTGGGCCGATCCAGGCCGACGAGATCTTGCTGGCAAGTACGCAGGACGGAAAGCGCGGCTATGGTTTCAAATGGGAAGCGCCCGGGAAGGAGTACTCGCTGGCAGAACCCAATCTCAACGCCTCGTTGAGGGTCGGAGAAAGTGCCTACGCCACCAACAGGGAATCTTTTGCCACCGACGAGGAAGCGTTGGAATTATGGGATGCGGTGATTGATTCCATTCGTCTACGTCCGGGTGCCGTGTGAAGCGTTCGGCTATGCCCTCCACGTTCAGGATGTAAGGGGAACCCATGAAGCAGGGATGGAGAACGCGAGCAATCGGCCGACACTTGGTGGACATTCCCGGGAACGCCAAGACGATCGAGACTTATGCATTAAACAAGGTAAAGATCCAACCGTTGCCGGATATCCATAGTAAGGAGGAGTACGAGGGATTTATCGCTCAGAAGGAGATATCACTGCGTGCGGTAAAGCACCGCAGGTTTGGCGGCTTGTTTCTTGAGCGCGTGCAACACTCGAACGGGGCCGTGACATTCATATCCTGGGATAATTCCGATGTCGACGAGAAGTACAAGTTCCTCGTATTTGACACCTATTTTTGCGCTGATAACCGTTTCCTTGCTTACTCAGGCGAGGTGTCGCCAGAACACCAATCGGCGGTTCTGGCTAACCTTGAGAAACTGTCTGGCAAGTGGCGCCAGATTTCAGACGGGGAAATACCGGAAGGCATTGGTTTCGTGGTCGACGATGCGATTCTTGCGGACAAACGATTCAACCCCGAAAGCTGGCGCATGGTCATCCAGTTCCATGGCAAACCAGACGTTTTCTTCGAACTCACGTCGTATGTGCAATATCGCGTGGGACCGGGCTTGCGCGAACGTGCCGGTGGCATCCTAGCCGGCCTGCTCGGCGTGGTGGCTGGATTTGCACGTCTGCGCGACCGCGCACGACCGGTCGGACCCATCCAGGCAGACGAGATTCTGCTGGCAAGCACGACGGACGGGAAACGCGGCTACGGGTTCAAATGGGAGGCCCCCGGCAAAGAGGAATCCCTGGCAGAACCCAATCTCAACGCCTCGCTCAGGGTTGGAGAAAGTGCTTACGCCTCCAACAGGGAATCCTTTGCCACCGACGAGGAAGCGTTGGAATTATGGGATGCCGTGATTGATTCGATTCGTCTACGTCCAGGTGCCGTATGAGGTTTGCCTCTCGCCGTCTGCCGCCGACTTGGGGTGTCGGCCAATACCACGGACTTCTCCGAGCAAAACGCCATGACAACACGCTATGACATTGTGAGAGGCGACCCGACGACTGCTGGTGGCAAGGTCGAAGGTGGCACGGCCGACGACATCGTCGGAAACCGGGAACAAGCCTACGAGGGTGATCCCGTCTGGTGCCCGGTCTGCAAGACCATGGGCGTCATTGTCTGCAGTGGCCTGAGACTGCCCACGACAGGCCCCGACGGCCGGCAGGCTGCCTTGAGCGACGATCTGTGCGTCTGCAAGTGTCAGCCCAGCCCCCTCCTGATTCCCACGCAGTACACCTCCGGCATGGACATATAGCCGGCCGGGGAGACACCATCACCGCTTCCTCCGCACGTCCCCCCCCCGGGCCATCCGCACCCTCAATACGGCGGATTCACGACCACGTACTGCGACCCCTGCGGCTGGTACCACGTTCCGCCGCATTGCTGGTACACCATGCCGCCGTAGTTGACCGGCATGCAGTTTGGCGGCACGGAGCGCACCATCGATCCGACCACGGCCGAGGTCACGGCGACGGTGGCGGTGACGGCTGCCGCCGTGGCTACCGGGTGATAGTCGTTGTCCCAGCCGCAGCAGCCGCCGTGATTGTCGACGTTGACGTTCACGTTGCGGTTCGAGTTGATGTTGACGTTGCGACTGGCGTTGACACTGTTGACGCTGTTGCTGCGGACGTTGTTGGTCCGCACGTCGGCGCGGCTGTTGTTGACCTGGCGCGCGCCGCCGCCGGCATGGGCGCCCACATTGCCGCCGCCGCGTCCGCCTGCCATATGGCCGCCTCCGCCCCCGGGACGCGCTTCAGCGCTGGGCACCCACCCCGACGCGGCCAGTACCAGGCCCGTCACGCCAACCATCCATAGCTTGCCGATTGCGTATGTCATCGCGGGCTCCTCAGCGGTTCTTCAGGGGAACGAACTCCGCGGCCCTGGCGCCCGGCGGCGGCGTGAACGCGAACGTGGCGTTGCCAAACTTCGGATTCAGGTTCCACTTGTAGTACGTGATCGATTGCGGGCGAGCCTCGTCCGCGCGATTCGTGATGACGAGCTTTCGCGGCAGCGGGCGCGGGCCGGTGGAGATCCAGATCTGCCAGTCGAACTGGCCTTGCCGGAAGGCGTAGTGGTCGCACAGATCGCCGGCAATGAAGTCCTGCCCGGCGTTCATCGCCGACTGAATGTTGTCGGTCGGCGCCGCCGGCGTGCCCCACAGGAACAGGTCCGCGGACGGCACCTCGATGCCATAGCGCTCGCTCAGCCGGTCGATCAGCGTATTCAGGTTGTCGCTGAACTGGGCCTGCGAGTAGAACTTCTGCTCGGGCTGGTAGAGCGTCACGGTCTTGCCGTCGTAGATCAGGTCGCGTTGCAGCCGGGCGCTGCGCATCTGCGCCCGCAGCTTGTTCGGACGCACGACATCGAGATCGGCGATGGCCGTGTGCTGCAGCTTCTGGCCGTCCTGCAGTACCCGCTCGCCGGTCAGGCTGATGCCCACTTCGAACTGTTTCAGTGACTGCAGGCTGGCGCCCATGTCCTGCAACGCCTTGATGACGGCCGGGTCCACAGCATTGGCATCGGGCTGCGCCGGCGTGGACTGTGCCGACGACGGTCTCGCGGCCGGCGCGCTGGCTGGCGCGGCGGTGGGGGCGGGCGGGGTGTTGCTGCAGGCCGTCAGCATGACAGCCAGGACACCGAGTACCGGTAGGCGTTTCATGGGCTAACTCCAGTCGATAGACAGCAATGGTTGGCGAACCAGGGGGCGGGCATGCCGGCCGCCGTCATGCATCCAGCGGGGCAGTCCGTTCGGGCAACGGCCCCAGCAACAGTCGCCTGAATCGCTCACGGCGCGCGGATCACGGCCACGATATGGAGTGCCGCGAAAAAGAAGATGGTTGGCGGCAACATCTTCATGAATTCGTGCTTCCGGGTTGCCGTGACGTGGCTCATGGCGCGTTTCCGCGGATTATTGGGCCTGGCTCAGCTTCGGCATCTTGTATTTGCCGTTGACCACGGACGCGCCGGGCATGTAGACGCGGAAACAGGTCCAGAACGGCGCCGTGGGCATAATTAGTTCATTGGCATGCTTGCCCTTGCCGAACTCGCTTTCGGGGACGTAGTAGATGTCGAAGGTCTTGCCGTCCGGATTAAGCTTGATTTCCGAATTGCTGATGGTCGATCCCTTGTCGGTCTTCAGATACTGGTCGTCGCCGTAGACCGTCATCGAGTAAAAGCCAAGCTTGGGGTCCACCTGGTCCGGCACGCGATAGGTGGCCTTGTACGTCTTGCTCTTATCGACTTCGTGTTTTTCGGTCAGGTAGACCGCGTCCTTGTCGGGCAGCAGTCCCGTGGCGATCGATACTCCACGATTACGCGCTTCCAGCGACACCGGATGGGCGGAGGTGCCCATCGTCCCCTTCACGCCCTGTTTCTGCGCCTGCGCGACATATTTATCCCGGACTTTCTCGAACGACTTCATGTCCCAGTTGGTGACCTTGAATTCTTTGGGCTTGTAGCCGTTCAGATATTCGATCTTCAGTTCGTCCTGAAACTGGTTGACCTTCTGGACGTCGGCCGGATCCTTGTCGTTGATCTGCATGCGCACGTTGGCATAGAAGAAATCGCTCGATTTCGACTTGGGAATCACGTAGCGCCCTGGCCCGTAGAACACCTTGTACGTGGTGTGGTCGTGATTGACGATGTGCAGCGACATATACCGCCCGTCATTTTTCGGCAGGGTAATGGCGACGTCTCCGCCCCCGTCCAGCACGGCGAACGAATACACGGTGTCACGGTTCATCAGCGGCGCGGGCTGCTCGGACAACGCCATGGTCTTGCGATGGTGATGCCAGGTATTGGTCGCTCCCTGCTCGACTTCCTTCTGCATGGCGAAATCGGTCATTGCACGGGCGAAGTTCTTGTCGGTCACGATAACCGGCTTGTCCTGCGCGGTCGCGGACCCAACGGCCCCGGCGGCCAGCAGGAATGCCAGGACAACCTTCGAGAGACGGCTTGCGGCTTTCATTCATTCACTCCTTCGGAGGACGATATGTCTTGGAATCGGATCAGGCTATTTGGGAAACAGCAGCGTGATGACCGCGCGTCCGCCCCAGCCATGCGGGCCCGTCGTGGGCGAATCGGCCCAGTAGGTGGCAAAAACGCCCAGGCTGACGGGCCGGCCTTCGATCTTGACGAGCTTGCTGACGCCAGCGTGGATCGGCACGCTCCACTGCGCCTGCTTCCAGTCGTAGCTCGATTCGGTGTTCAACGTGTAGGTCCAGGCCGTGGGCGTGGTGTACGACAGGAACGGCTGCAGGAACGTACTGCTGACAGCCGGGCGCCCGTTGTCGCCCGCCACGGACCAGATATGGTTGCCCAGGGCGCCGTAGGTCCAGGGCCCGTGCTGGATCAGCCCGACCGCCGTCGGCCCCAGGCCCCACTTGCGGCCGCTCAACTGGTTTTCGGTGCCCGTGGGCAGCAGGATGGCCGGCCCGACGCCCCAGATCAGCCCGCCGGCCGTCGGCGTCTTCGGCGAGAAGAACGCGCTCTGCAACGTGTCGCCAAGCCCGGTCTGCGTCCCCGATCCCGGCGTAACCGACGACTGGTGCGTCACGGGAAGAATCGTCCGGGAAATCAGGTTCCAGTCCGCATTAAGCGAAATCGGCACCACCGGCTGGAAGTTCATCGTCAGCCGGTCGCCGTCATGCGCCGGCCCGATCCCGCGGTCGTAATTGAACTGAAATGGCACGCTGATCAGGGCCGCGACGGGATTGCTGAGCTTCTTGGCCAGATCGGCGGAGTCTTCGGCCAAGGCGGGGGCGGCGGCCGAGAGGAGTGGCAGCGCGGTGCCCCAGACAGTGATGTGACGA
This sequence comes from Cupriavidus sp. SZY C1, assembly GCF_032190535.1. Lineage (NCBI taxonomy): Bacteria > Pseudomonadati > Pseudomonadota > Betaproteobacteria > Burkholderiales > Burkholderiaceae > Cupriavidus > Cupriavidus sp. SZY C1. Next base: position 263,355 of record NZ_JAUANU010000001.1, on the reverse strand, counting down.
ATAAGGCGGCTAGAAGGCCGGCGCAGCGGCGGTAAATTCTGAAATCCCGACATACATTCCCCAGGCAGCGGATCGCCACGTCGGCAGATCCGAACTCGTATCCTTTCGCTTGTGGGGAAGGCGTGGAAGTGAATTGTTTCGGTGGGCGGATCTAAATTACTTCGGACTTCTCAGCAAAAACGGCCTTGGCACCCCGGGTCGAACCGACTGTCCGCAATCAATGCCGAAACATTCCGTCAGGCAGAATTGGCCGCTCTGCACAATGAATCCAGCCTGTAACAGGTTTGTAATAGTACGGATGCAGATACAATCCTGCCCTGCCAAAAATATCCAAAAACAAGGGTTGGAGTGCTATTCACCTCGTTCGCGTTCGTTTTCGCGTATCTGCCAATTGTCCTGGCGGGCTTCTTTCTGCTGGGCCGGATTCACCGCGGCCTGGCCGCCGGTTGGCTGGCGGCAGCTTCCGTATTCTTCTACGGGTACTGGAGCCTGAAGCACGTTCCATTGCTTCTGGGCTCCATCGCTTTCAACTACGCCGTCGGCTACGCCATCACGCGCCTGGGGTCGCCGTGGGCGAAACGGGCGCTGGTCTTCGGGATCGTCGCGGACCTCGGGCTGCTGGCTTATTACAAGTACGCCAACTTCTTCCTGTTGCAGGTGATCAACCCGCTGGGCGGCCATGCCCATGCGCTCAACATCATCCTTCCGATTGGCATTTCATTCTTCACCTTCACGCAGATTGCGTTCCTGGTGGATGCCTGGAAGGGCAAGGCGCGCGAATTCAACTTCGTCCGCTACCTGTTGTTCGTCACCTGGTTCCCGCACCTCATTGCCGGTCCCGTGCTGCACCACGGGCAGATGATGCCGCAGTTTGCCGACCCCGCTGTCTACCGGATACGGTCGCGCGATCTTGCGGTCGGCGTCTTGCTATTCACGATCGGCATGAGCAAGAAGCTGCTGATTGCCGACCCGATCAGCCACTACGCAGATGCGGCTTTTGCGACTGCCGCGCACGGCAATCCGGTCGGGATGGTGGGCGCCTGGGCCGGCGCGCTGGCCTACACGTTCCAGATCTACTTCGATTTTTCGGGCTATTCGGACATGGCGGTGGGCTTGTCGATGCTGTTCGGCATCCGGTTGCCCATCAACTTCAACTCGCCATACAAGGCCCAAAACATCATCGACTTCTGGCGCCGCTGGCATATGACGCTGTCGCAGTTCCTGCGCGACTATCTCTATATCCCGCTTGGCGGCAACCAGCACGGTCAGGTGCGCCGGTACTTCAACCTGCTGGCCACCATGGTGCTCGGCGGCCTGTGGCACGGGGCGGCGTGGACTTTCATTGCCTGGGGTGCCATTCATGGCGGGCTGCTGTGCGTGAACCACGGGTTCCGGTGGGTCGTCGGTCGGCTAGGCATGGAGGGGCGGGTGCCACAGACCCTGGCGCGTGCCGCCGGCGTGGCGCTCACTTTCGTGAGCGTCGTCGTGGCGTGGGTCTATTTCCGTGCTCCGGGCATGGAGACCGCGAACTCCTTGCTGGCGGCAATGGCGGGGCTGGCGGCGGAGGCGCAATGGGGCGATGTGTTCAAGACCAGCCCCGTCGCTTTCGCGGGCTATCTCTTTGTCTCGTGCGCCATCGTGTGGCTGTTCCCGAATGCCTATGAGTTCATTGACTTGCTCGAGACCCGCGCAAGCGTGAAAGACGCCGAGGGCGCGCGCGTCGTCCGCATGTTGTTCGTCGGCGGGGCCGTCGTGGTGGCGGTTGTGCTGTCCGCCAGCCTGCTGACTCAGTTCGGCACCAATGTCATCAGCCCGTTCCTCTATTTCCAGTTCTGACATGAAAAGCACGCGATTGTTTGTCCTGTCGTTCGCGCTGGCCATGGCAGTGCTGGCGGTCGCCTATTACGCCCTGTTCCGGTATCAATTCGGGGCGCCGATTCTGGCGTCCTACGACGTGGAGAACTGGGCCCGACTGAAAAACAGAATCTCGGACCGGACACCGGGGCGCCGGGTGCTCGTGGCGGGTGACTCGAACGTGCTGTTCGGTTTCGATAGCGAACTGGCCGAGAAGAGCCTGGGTCGTCCCGTCATCAACATGGGGCTGCACGCAGGCCTGCCGCTCGACTGGATCCTCAGCATGGCTGTCCGCAATGCGCGGGCCGGTGACGTAGTCGTATTGCCGCTGTGGTGGGGGTACTACGCCTTCGACTACCGGGAGCCCAATGACTGGTTCGTTGACCAGATGGTGGCATGGGATGGCCGTTACTACGATGCGCTACCGCCGCTGCGCAAGCTGCAGTATGTCTCCGCGGTGTCGGCGCCTGCGCTCTATCGCAACATCGTCGCAAAGGAAGACAGCGCGAGGCTGCTGAAGGAGCATCCCTGGCGCAAGCTCGATGACGAGGCTACCGCGATGAAGAAGTGGGACGAGGTGGCAGCGCAGACGAAGGAGTTCTCGTACTCGTACCTCAACATGACCGGTCATGGGGATATGAGAAACACCTGCGAAAGCAATGTCGCGCCCATCACGAGCCAGTATGACGTTCCCGCCGACGGCAAGATCCATCCGGCAAGCCTGCGCTTTGTCCTGGATTTCGTGGCGACGATGCGCGCGCGCGGCGTGGCCGTCTACGTGTTCCCGCCCGTGATGCTGGACGACGATTACACCCGGAACCCGGTCTTCCAGCGTGCCATCCATACCCTCTGGTCCGGCCTGCAGAAGGCGGGGCTGGAAACCGTCGGCGCACCGTTCGACTACACCTTTCCCAAGTCGGCTTTCTTCAATACCGGCCTGCATCTCAATTGCGGCAGTGCCCCCGAGCGGACCAACCGCATGGTCCGGGCATTGCGCCAGCGTCTTGGTGCACTTGCTGGGGCGCAGAACGACGGCTAGATACCAGGCCGACGATCCCTAACCGCTCAGACTGGTATCGTAAAACTACTGCAATGTAAGCGAACCGGTACAATTCAGGCATACACATCCGGAGATACGTTTTGTCCGTCATTGTTGCCTGCTCGGCTGGCGCCGTGGCGCTGGCCGCGGTCAGCCTGTGCGCGTTAGTCGACTTTGTGATCGCGGCACGAAAGAGATAACCATGCTGCCGTACATTGCCGCGCTGACCCTGTTCTGGGGCGGTGCAACCATCGCGTTGTTCCGGAAACGCACCGATTTTCTGCTGCTTTGCGTCGTCTTCGTCGCCTTCGTATTACTGGCCGGCACCCGTTACGAAACGGGTTTCGACTGGCCCGTATATGAGCTTGCGCTCAGCGAGGCGCCCGCGCTTGTCGACCTCTTCAACGGCGCGGTCTTGCAGGACACCGTCCGGCTGATGGAGCCGCTGTTCCTGCTTCTGCTTTCGACGCTGAAATCGTTCGACGCCGACATCCAGACGCTGTTTTTCGTGGTGGCTCTGTTCAATGGCGCGGTATTGATCCGGTTCTTCCAGTACACCCGCACCAATATTGCGGTCGGTCTCGCCATTTACTTCAGCTGGGCCTATCTGGTAGTCCAGATGGCCGTGATCCGGCAGTCGCTGGCCGTCTCCTTCCTGATGCTGGCCATCATGGCCTTCGACCGGCGCCGGCTGGCAAGGGCCGCGCTCTGGCTGGCCATGGGCACGTTCATCCAGTACTCGCTGCTGCTGTTCCTGCCGATCTTCTTCACGGCGATCTGGCGTCGGCTGCTGGCGTGGCGTTACTGGATCGTCGGCGGGCTGACACTGGTGCTGCTGTCGGGCATCAGCATGTTCTGGATGCTGCAGGCCATCGCGGGCCTGATTCCCAATGCGTTCATCGCCGGCAAACTCGCCGGCTATGCCGCGCTGGCCCCGTCGCCCGGATTCAGCGTGACGGCCGCGGCGTACTTCGTGATGCACACGGCGATCTTCCTATTCCTGAGCCGGACCTACGACCCCTCATCGCGCATCGAGACGGTCCTGATCGGTTCCATGATGATGATGGTGATCGCCCAGGCACTGATCCCGGAATGGCCGCTGCTGTGGAACCGCTTGCACTATTTCGTGATCGTGGCGCAGATCGTCATGCTGGCACGGCGCTGGCACACGCTGCCGCAGGTCCGCATGCGGGTGGAGTACCTTGCCGTGTATGGCCTGAGCCTGGCGGTATTCGCCAAGCTGATCCTCTGGCCGGGGATGGAGCCCTATCTGCCGTACCAGTCCTACCTGGAGCAAGCCTGGACCGGCTATGCCGGCGACGGCCGCCAGCGGGCGGAAGACTACTACCTGCATTTCAACGAGGCGCTGCGCATGGAGCGGATCGAAAGCGGCAGCCTGGTGCCGGAGGAAGGGTCAACCGGACAACTGTTCGCTTCACCTGACCTGGCACGATAGGTCGCCATCCTCTGTCGCAGCCTCCCGCTTGCGGAACAGCATCAGGGCGCCCCACAGCAACGTTGCCGCGGCGGCCCCGATGAACGCGCAGATCGGCATCGATTCCTTCAGGGGATGCGCGGCCACGCTGACCGGCGCAATGGCCCGCGTGTTGAACGTGCGCATCGGAGAAAGCTGATCGCGCAACTCGTCGCGCCGCTTGCGTAGCAGTTCGACCTCGCGGCCATTGGCGGACAGCAAAATAGCCAGCCTGACGTCCGGCGTGGAGCGGGCGGAATCCATGATCTTCTGGCGCGCCGCCTGTGCGGCCGCCAGCTCGGCTTCGGCGCCAGCAAGCGCCTTCTCCCGGAACGCCCGGGCCTTGGCCAGGTCTTCGGCATGCTCCCGCTGCAGGACGCCGACCACTGTCTCGGCCAGCACGCGGGCGTCCTGGGGCGAGTGGCCCTGAACCCTCACCGTGATGATGTCCGACCCCCGCGCCTTTTCGGCGCGCAGCGTCTTGCGGAACAGCCTGGCGTCGACGTGGGTTTGTGCCGGGACGGCGCGCAGGACGTCGTCGGCAAAGTCGGGAATATTGATGCGATGCGTGACCGTGTCCGGATCCATCAGCGCCATGCCCGTGCCGACCTGCGGCAACTGGATGGCCAGCGAGGCGGGCCATCGTTCCGGCGACATGGCGCCATACAGCGCACCTGCCAGTCCTCCAGCCGCTGCCATCGCCGCCAGCAGGCGAACTGCGCTACGGTACCTATGCGGGGGCGCCCCGGCCTGCGTCATATGCGAATACGGTTCTGAACTTGCGAGCAACAGAATCTACCACAGGGGTGGTCGGCAACCGCCTTTGCCCCCCATTTCCCCCAATCCGAATCCCACAACCCGCTATGATGTAGCCCGCACGCCGCAGCCGCGGCGGGCGAGACTTCTTTCCTGCCCATCCATGCGATTGTTCCGGACGCCCGCGCGCTGGTTGCCAGCGCCTGCCATGTTCGCCGCAGCCTTTGCGCTGGCGGCGCAGCCGGCGTCCGATCCGGCCTTGAACGATACCTCCGGCTGCACCGCGCTGATCGATATCGTCCAGGAGAGCCTGCGCGGCGAGATCGACGTGGTTTGTCCCAAGGACACCCGGGAAGCCTGCGAGGCCAAGAACGGCCAGGTGCGGGCGTTGCTGGACATCATCGACCAGCGCCGCAAGCGCAAGGCCGACGAGTGCGAGACGCTGGTCCAGGTGAACCGCCTGCTGCGGACGCTGCCGCCCAAGAGCTGACCGGCCCTGGGTCAGTGGCTCATCTTCGAGAAAAGCTGGATCACGGCCACGCCGGCGATGATCAGCGCGATGCCGACCACCGCTGCCAGGTCTGGCACCTGCCGGTACAGCACCACGGCGATCAGCGTGACCAGCACGATGCCCGCGCCCGACCAGATCGCATAGGCCACGCCCACCGGCACGGTCTTCATCACCTGCATCAGCAGCCAGAACGCGGCCACGTAGCCCGTCACCACCAGCACGCTGGGCCAGAGCCGCGTGAAATTCTCGGCGGCCTTGAGGCTGCTGGTGGCGATGACTTCGGCGACGATGGCCAGGGCGAGGAGTACGTATCCGTTCATGGCTGGGGCGAGGGAAGGGCGGCAAAACAGGGAAGGGCGAAGCCGGCGGGCGGCAGCCATCGCCAAAAAGCGATCGATACGCCGCCCGGAACGCCTATTATGCAAGACGCTCCGGCCCGGGCCCCTTCGCACGGCCGCCCCGCCGGCCGGCAGGCCAGCCGGTCAGTCCGCCACCTTGTCGCTCGGGAACTTGAACGAGTCGCGCAGCAGGTAGCTCATCGGAATGTCCAGCGTGATGCCGTTGGGCGGGATGGGCTGCTGGAACCATTTGCGGTACAGCCTCTGCGTCTCCTGGTCGTAGATCGACGCAATCAGCGCGCGGTCGACGATCTTCTTGAACTCGGCGTCGTGCTTCGACAGCATGATCGCGTACGGCTCGATCGTCAGCAGGTCGCCGGTCACGGCCAGCCCGGCGGGGTTGCGGGCGTTGGCGCGCAGGCCGAACAGCAGCACGTCGTCCATCACGAACGCGTCGGCCTTGCCTGATTCCACCATCGAGAACGCCTCGGCGTGGTCCTTGGCTTCCACCACCTTCCAGCCCATCGCGCCGGACTCGTCCATCTTGCGCAGCATTTCCAGCGGCGTGGTCTTGGTGGTCGACACCACGGTCTTGCCGCGCAGGTCGCCCCACTTGCGGATGCCCGAGTCGGCCTTCACCAGCATGCGGCTGCCGGCGATGTAGTGCGGGATGGTGAACGCCACCAGGTCGCGCCGTTCGCGGTTGTTGGTCGTCGATCCGCACTCCAGGTCGGCCTTGCCGTCGACGATGGCGGGGATGCGCGATGCCGGCGTGACCGGCACCCATTCCACGCGCAACTGCGGCAGCTTCAGCTGGGTGCGCACGGCGTCGGCCACCTTCAGGCACAGGTCCACGGCGTAGCCCATCGGCTTGCCGTCGACCACGAACGAGAACGGCACCGAACTCTCGCGGTGCGCAATGCGGATGGCGCCGGTCTGCTGGATGCGCAGCACCACCGAGTTCGGCGTGGCGGCCTGCGCGCCCGGCAGGGCCGGCGTGCAGAGCAGGGTGGCTAGGGAAAATACGACAGACGCCATGCCCCGGAGCGAGGCACGGCACGGCAGGCCCGAATTGGTCATGAGTGACACCCGTCGAAAATGGTTCTGGAAACAACCCTGGCGGCGCGTTGGCCACCGCTGGCCGGATGGTTCCGGCTCTAAGACTGCCCGGTACTGCGGTGCTGCTGAGGCGTTGTGCGTTCGGAGAATTCTGATGGCGGATTGTTCCACGGGCGCCCGGCACGGCACAACTGCGCGGTCTAGTGGCAGCGTTCGGACGTCCCCGCCGCGCAACGCCCGGGCGCGGCGCCGGTTGACGGGGACTTTCCCTTACGGATTTGTCCGACTTCTGCCTTGCAGCGCCGCTGGCTATCCTTCAGACGTGCCTTGCGAGCAGGGCACCGAGGAGAGACTCTTGGGGCCCGTTCAGGCGAACGGGCCTTTTCTTTTGCGCGGCCCGCCGCCGGCCCGCGCGCGCGGCTCGTCTACAATTCGGGCCTGCCCGTTGCGCGGCGCCCGTCTCTGGGCGTCCGGCGGCTCATCCGTCCTCGCACCACCATGGCCCTGTTTTCCATTACCGATGCCCAACTGGCCTTTGGCCACGTGGCATTGCTCGACCATACCGATTTCTCGCTCGAAGCCGGCGAACGCGTTGGCCTGATCGGCCGCAACGGCAGCGGCAAGTCATCGCTGCTGCGGATCGTGGCCGGCATGTCCGCGCCCGACGACGGCCTGATCGCCCGGCAGAGCGGCGTGACCTCCGCCTATGTTGCGCAGGAGCCACAATTCGCGCCGGGGCTGACCGTGTTCGACGCCGTCAGCCAGGGCATGGGTCAGGCGCACGACCTGCTGCAGCGCTACGACGCCGCGCTGGCCAAGCTCGACACCCATCACGACGAGGCCACGCTGGCCGAGTTGCATCGCGTGCAGGCCGAACTGGACGCCGCCGACGCCTGGACGCTGCGCACCCGCGTGGAGACCACGCTGGCCCGGCTGGACCTGGACCCGCACGTGCGCGTGGACGCGCTGTCCGGCGGGCTGCAGAAGCGCGTGGCGCTGGCGCAGGGGCTGGTGGCCGAGCCCGACATCCTGCTGCTCGACGAACCGACCAACCACCTTGACGTGGCCGCCATCCGCTGGCTGGAGGACCTGCTGCTGGGCTTTCGCGGCAGCGTGCTGCTGATTACCCACGACCGCGCGTTCCTGGACCGCGTGGCCACGCGCATCGTCGAACTGGATCGCGGCAAGCTGCTGTCGTTCCCCGGCAATTTCGCGGCATACCAGGCCCGCAAGGCCGAACTGCTGGCCAATGAGGCCGTGGAGCAGGCCAAGTTCGACAAGCTGCTGGCGCAGGAGGAAGTCTGGATCCGCAAGGGCGTGGAAGCCCGCCGCACGCGCAGCGTGGCCAGGGTGCAGCGGCTGCACGCCATGCGCGACGAGCGCGCGCAGCGCCGCGAGGTGCAGGGCAACGTCAAGCTGGAAGTGTCGCAGGCCGACCGCTCCGGCAAGATCGTCGCCGAACTGATCGACGTGTCGAAAGCCTATGCCGACAAGGCCGTGGTGCGCGATTTCACCGCCACGATCATGCGCGGCGACAAGGTTGGCCTGATCGGCCCGAACGGCGCGGGCAAGACCACGCTGCTGCGGCTGATCCTGGGCGACCTGGCGCCCGACGCCGGCACCGTGCGCAACGGCAGCAACCTGCAGGTGGCCTATTTCGACCAGATGCGTACCGCGCTGGACCTGGAAAAGTCGCTGGCCGACACGATCAGCCCCGGCAGCGACTGGGTGGAGGTCAACGGCCAGCGCAAGCACGTGATGAGCTACCTGGGCGACTTCCTGTTCGCGCCGGAACGCGCGCGCTCGCCGGTCAAGTCGCTGTCCGGCGGCGAGCGCAACCGGCTGCTGCTGGCGCGGCTGTTCGCCCGCCCGGCCAACGTGCTGGTGCTGGACGAGCCGACCAACGACCTCGACATCGACACGCTCGAACTGCTTGAGGAACTGTTGCAGGACTACAGCGGCACGGTGTTCCTGGTATCGCACGACCGCGCGTTCCTGGACAACGTGGTGACGTCGACCATCGCCGCCGAAGGCGACGGCCAGTGGCGCGAGTCCGTGGGCGGCTACTCGGACTGGGAACAGCAGTCCGCGCGGGCCCAGACACTGCAGCCGAAGGCCGAGCCCAAGCCGGCCGAGGCGCCGAAGGCCAGCACGCGCGACGCCCGCGGCGCCAACCGGACGGTCAAGCTGTCATACAAGGAACAGCGCGAACTGGACGGCCTGCCCGAGCGCATCGCGGCGCTGGAAGCCGAACAGAAGACGCTGGCCGACCAGCTCGCCGACGGCACGCTCTACGCCACCGACCCCGCCCGCGCCACCGAACTGGCCACGCGCCACGATGAGATCGAGATGGAACTGCTGGAAGCGCTGGAGCGCTGGGAAGTGCTGGAGAAGAAGACGAAGGGCGAGGGCTGAGGGATTTGCTGCCCTGGCTGGCTAGCCACACCAGGCCAGCACCATGTTCGTCAGGTCCACCATGAACGCCGGGCGCAGGTAGGCCAGGAAGCCCAGCGTCAGCACCGCCGCCAGCGCCACGAAGCCGAGGCCCTTTGCCCAGGCCATGTCAGGCTCCGGCCGGCTGCGGGCGCACCAGCGCCTGCTCGCGGATCGGCAGGTTGACTAGCGCCGCCACCACGCCCAGGGCAATGGCCAGCATCCAGACGATGTTGTAGCTGCCGGTGCGGTCGTACAGGTAGCCGCCCAGCCAGGCGCCCAGGAAACTGCCGATCTGGTGCGAGAAGAACACCACGCCGGACAGCATCGACAGGTATTTCACGCCGAACACCTGCGCGATGATGCCGTTGGTCAGCGGCACCGTGGACAGCCACAGCAAGCCCATCAGCGCGGCAAAGATCCACGTGCTCCAGGCGCTCAGCGGCAGCAGCAGGTAGCCGGCGATGACGACGGACCGCGCGATGTAGATCGACGACAGCAAGTAGCGCTTGGGCATCCGCTGGCCCATCGCGCCGGCCGTGTAGGTGCCGAACACGTTGAACAGCCCGATCAGCGCCAGCGCCACGGTGGCGATCTTGATGTCGACCAGCCCCCGATCCTTCAGGTACGGCGTCAGGTGCACGCCGATAAACACCACCTGGAACCCGCAGACAAAGTAGCCCAGCGTCAGCAACTGGAAGTTGCGGTTGCCAAACGCCTCGCGCGTGGCCTCGCCGATGCTCTGCTGGTGGCCGGTCGTGCTGGCCACCATCTTCGGCTCGCGCAGCGTCAGCGCCAGCGGCAGCATGAAGCACGCCAGGAAGGCCAGGATGAACAGCGCGTTCTGCCAGCCGGCCGTGGAAATCAGCGTCTGCTCGACCGGGATCATCAGGAACTGCCCGAACGAGCCGGCCGCCGCCGCGATGCCCATCGCCCAGACGCGCTTCTCGGCGCTGGCCACGCGGCCAATCACGCCATAGACCACGCTGTAGGTCGTGCCCGACTGGGCGATGCCGATCAGCACCCCGGCGCCGGTGGCAAACGCGGTGCCGCTGGTGGCCAGCGCCATCACGATCAGCCCGGCCACGTACAGCGCCACGCCGACGATCATGATCCGCACCGCGCCGAACTTGTCGGCCAGCGCGCCGGCAATGGGCTGGCTGGCGCCCCACATCAGGTTCTGTAGCGCCAGCGCGAACGCAAACGTCTCGCGGTTCCAGCCGTGGGTCTGGGTGATCGGCAGGTTGAACAGGCCAAAGCCATGCCGGATGCCCATGGACAGGGTGACGAGCAGGCCACCGCACACGAGCACGGTGGTCAGGGAGAGTTTGCGGTCGGTCATGTCGGGCTCGGTATTGTCTCTATTGTTTTCGATGCGGTCCGGCGGGGGCGTGGGGGCGCCGTGCCCGGATGGCGGGGGATGACATTAAATGGCCGCTTAGTTTAAGCCCGGCACCGATTTCGTGTTGGGGCCGATGCAGGTGGCCGGCGGTCCGCCACGGGGCCGCCGCGCCCATCCATTACAATGCAGCGCAACGTGGCCGCGCACGGCCACCCCTACTATCCGTATCGACTCCATGGCGAGCAAAACCAGTCAGTACAGCGAATCTTCCATCCGGGTCCTGAAGGGCCTGGAGCCGGTCAAGCAACGGCCCGGCATGTACACCCGGACCGACAACCCGCTGCATATCGTGCAGGAGGTGATCGACAATGCCTCGGACGAGGCGCTGGGCGGCCACGGCTCCGAGATCCTGGTCACGCTGCACAAGGACGGCAGCATCAGCGTGGAAGACGACGGCCGCGGCATCCCGGTGGGCATCCACCCCGAGGAAGGCGTGCCCGTGGTGGAAATCGTCTTCACCCGCCTGCACGCGGGCGGCAAGTTCGACAAGGGCAAGGGCGGCGCCTACGCGTTCTCGGGCGGCCTGCATGGCGTGGGCGTGTCGGTGACCAATGCGCTGGCCACGCGGCTGGACGTCACGGTCTGGCGCGATGGCGCGCAGTCCACGCTGACCTTCGAGCACGGCGGCGAGGTGACCCGCCCGCTGGCATCGCGCAAGCTGGAGCGCGGCGAGAAGAAGAACGGCACGCGCGTGCAGGTCTGGCCGGACGCCAGGTATTTCGATTCCGCCGCGATCCCCATGGCCGAGCTGCAGCGCCTGCTGCGCTCCAAGGCCGTGCTGCTGCCGGGCGTCAAGGTCACGCTGGTGCTGGAAAAGACCGGCGAGCAGACCGTCTGGCAGTACGAGCAGGGCCTGAAGGGCTACCTGGTGGAAGCGTTGGCCCAGGGCAGCGGCGCCGAGCTGGTGATTCCGATGTTCGAGGGCGAGCACTTTGCCGATCCCGACAGGAACGCCGGCGAGGAAGGGTTTGCCGAGGGCGAGGGCGCGTCGTGGGTCGTCGCCTGGACCGAGGACGGCGCCCCGGTGCGCGAGTCGTACGTGAACCTGATTCCCACGCCGGCCGGCGGTACCCATGAGTCGGGCCTGCGCGAGGGCCTGTTCCTGGCCGTCAAGAGCTTCATCGAGATGCACTCGCTGCAGCCCAAGGGCGTGAAGCTGATGAGCGAGGACGTGTTCGCGCGCGCCTCGTTCGTGCTGTCGGCCAAGGTGCTGGACCCGCAGTTCCAGGGCCAGATCAAGGAACGCCTGAACAGCCGCGACGCGGTGCGCCTGGTGTCCACGTTCAGCCGCCCGGCGCTGGAGCTCTGGCTCAACCACCACGTCGACTTCGGCAAGAAGCTGGCCGAGCTGGTGATCCGCCAGGCCCAGGCCCGCACGCGCGCCGCGCAGAAGGTGGAAAAGAAGAAGGGCTCCGGCGTGGCCGTGCTGCCTGGCAAGCTGACCGACTGCGAATCGACCGACATCGCCCGCAACGAGATCTTCCTGGTGGAAGGCGACTCGGCCGGCGGCTCGGCCAAGATGGGCCGCGACAAGGAATTCCAGGCCATCCTGCCGCTGCGCGGCAAGGTGCTCAATACCTGGGAAACCGAGCGCGACCGCCTGTTCGCCAACAACGAGGTGCACGACATTGCCGTGGCCATCGGCGTGGACCCCCACGGCCCCGACGACGAGCCCGACCTGTCGAACCTGCGCTACGGCAAGATCTGCATCCTGTCCGACGCGGACGTGGACGGCGCGCATATCCAGGTGCTGCTGCTGACGCTGTTCTTCCGCCATTTCCCGAAGCTGATCGACCTGGGCCACGTCTGCGTGGCGCGGCCGCCGCTGTTCCGCGTGGACGCGCCGGCGCGCGGCAAGAAGCCGGCGCAGAAGCTCTACGCGCTGGACGAAGGCGAGCTCGAAGCCATCCAGGACAAGCTGCTGAAGGACGGCGTCAAGGACGGCGCGTGGCAGATCTCGCGCTTCAAGGGCCTGGGCGAGATGAGCGCCGAGCAGCTCTGGGAGACCACGATGAACCCCGACACGCGCCGGCTGCTGCCGGTGGCGCTGGGCGAGTTCGACCTGCCCCAGACCGTCACCATGATGAACATGCTGATGGGCAAGGGCGAGGCGTCGCAGCGGCGGACCTGGCTGGAAGAGAAGGGCAACGAGGTGGAAGCCGACATCTGACGGCCGACACCCGGGAGAGACGACGATGCAGGCACGCACAGCACGACAGCATGGCACGGCAAGGCCCTGGCGCCTGGCCCGGGTGCTGGCCGTGCTCGGCCTGCTCTGCGCCGCCGTGCCGGCCCAGGCCGCGCTGTGGGGCTATATCGATGCCGACGGCGTGGCGCACTTCGCCGATGCCAGGCTCGACGACCGCTACAAGCTGTTCATGAAGGACGGCGGGCAGTTCGATTCGGGCGACCTGGGGCACCGCGGCGTGATCGCGCTTGGCGACAAGCCCAGCCCCGAGCGCGACAAGCTGTTCCGCTACCTGCTGAACCATCCGAACATGCGCACGGTCGAGCCGATCATCGAGAAGGTGGCCGGCGCCCAGAACGTCGACCCGGCGCTGGTCAAGGCCGTGATGGCGGTGGAAAGCGGCTTCAATGCGTCGGCGGTGTCGCCCAAGGGCGCCATCGGGCTGATGCAGGTCATCCCGGACACCGGCGCGCGCTTTGGCGTGGCGGCGGACAAGCGCCGCACCGTCGAGCAGAAGCTGGCGGACCCGAAGCTGAACATCGCCGCCGGCGTGCGCTACCTGCGCTTCCTGATGGCGCTGTTCCCGGACAACCTGGAGCTGGTGCTGGCGGCCTACAACGCCGGCGAGGGCGCCGTGCAGCGCTACAACAACCAGATCCCGCCGTATCCGGAGACGCGCCAGTACGTGAGCACCGTGCTGGAGTTCTACCGCCTGTACCAGCGCGGCCAGCCGGGCGCGGGCGGCGTGATCCGCACCGGCGTGGCGGCCGACCGCGTGCGCATGGTGATCGGCGGCGGCCGCCGGCCGATGCCCTGACGCCACGCCCCGAACCGGGTCCGGCCGCTTTTTCCGGCGGCCTTGTGACCCACTTCCTTTAGAATCCCACGCTGATTGCAACTGCCGGAAGCCTGGCGCCCCGCGCCCGGCACGCCGAAACCTTGCCCACCATGGATCAAGCAGATACTACGTTCCAGCCCGAAGAGCCGGCCGATTCGCTGACGCTGGCGCGGTACGCCGAGCGTGCCTACCTGGACTACGCCGTGAGCGTGGTCAAGGGCCGCGCGCTGCCCGAAGTGGCCGACGGCCAGAAGCCCGTGCAGCGCCGCATTCTCTACGCCATGCAGGCGATGGGGCTGCGCGCCGATGCCAAGCCCGTCAAGTCGGCCCGCGTGGTCGGCGAGGTGCTGGGTAAATTCCACCCCCACGGCGACCAGTCGGCCTATGACGCGCTGGTGCGCCTGGCGCAGGACTTCTCGCTGCGCTACCCGCTGATCGACGGCCAAGGCAACTTTGGCTCGCGCGACGGCGACGGCGCGGCGGCCATGCGCTACACCGAGGCGCGCCTGACGCCGATCTCGCGGCTGCTGCTCGACGAGATCGACATGGGCACGGTGGATTTCCTGCCCAACTACGACGGGTCCGAGGAAGAACCGAAGCTGCTGCCCGCCCGGCTGCCGTTCGTGCTGCTCAACGGCGCGTCCGGCATCGCCGTGGGCATGGCCACCGAGATTCCGCCGCACAACCTGCGCGAGGTGGCGGGCGCCGCGGTGGCCATGATCCGCAACCCGAACATCTCGCTGGCCGAACTGCTGGCGATCCTGCCCGGCCCGGACTACCCCGGCGGCGGCCAGATCATCTCGCCGGCATCGGAAATTGCCCAGATCTACGAGAACGGCCGCGGCAGCCTGAAGGTGCGCGCGCGCTGGACCATCGAGGAGATGGCGCGCGGCCAGTGGCAGATGGTGGTGACCGAGCTGCCGCCGAACACGTCGGCGCAGAAGGTGCTGGAGGAAATCGAGGAAATCACCAATCCGAAGATCCGCGCCGGCAAGAAGGCGCTGACGCCCGAGCAGACCCAGCTCAAGACCACGCTGCTGGGCGTGCTGGACGCCGTGCGTGACGAATCGGGCAAGGACGCGCCGGTGCGGCTGGTGTTCGAGCCCAAGAGCAAGAACACCGACCAGCAGGAGTTCATCCAGACGCTGCTGGCGCATACCAGCCTGGAATCGGGCGCGCCGATCAACCTGGTGATGATCGGCACCGACGGCCGGCCGCGCCAGAAGGGCCTGCAGGAAATCCTGCGCGAGTGGATCCAGTTCCGCTTCGAGACGGTGACCCGGCGCTCGCGCTTCCAGCTCAACAAGGTGGAAGACCGCATCCACATCCTGGAAGGCCGGATGCTGGTGCTGCTGAACATCGACGAGGTGATCCGCATCATCCGCGAGAGCGACGAGCCCAAGCCGGCGCTGATCGAGGCGTTCCGCCTGAGCGACCGCCAGGCCGAGGACATCCTGGAAATCCGCCTGCGCCAGCTGGCGCGGCTGGAGGCGATCAAGATCGAGCAGGAACTGGCGAAACTGCGAGACGAGCAGGCCGAGCTGGACGTGCTGCTGAAGTCCGAGACGATGATGCGCCGCAAGATCATCAAGGAGATCGAGCAGGACGCCAAGCAGTTCAGCCCCGAGGACAAGGACCCGCGCCGCACGCTGATCCAGGAAGCCAGCCGCGCCGCGGCCGAGGTGAAGGTGATCGACGAGCCGGTGACGGTAATCATGTCGGGCAAGGGCTGGGTGCGCACGCGCCAGGGCCACGGCCACGACCCGTCGCAGTTCACGTTCAAGGCCGGCGACAGCCTCTATGCGACGTTCGAATGCCGCACCGTGGACACGATGCTGGCCTTCGGCAGCAACGGCCGGGTCTATTCGGTGGCCGTGTCGGGCCTGCCGGGCGGGCGCGGCGACGGCGTGCCGGTGACCACGCTGATCGACCTGGCCGCCGGCACGCAGATCGCCCACGCGTTCGCGGGCGGCGCCGAGCAGCGCATGCTGATCGCCACGGCGGGCGGCAACGGCTTCGTGACCAAGGTGGGCGACATGATCGGCCGCCAGAAGGCCGGCAAGGCGTTCGTCACGCTGGACGACGGCGACCGGATTCTGCAGCCGTCCCCGATTGGCGACGACGCCACGCATGTGGCGTGCTTCTCGGCCAACGGCCGCCTGCTGCTGGTGGGGCTGGACGAGGTCAAGGTCCTGTCGGCCGGCGGCCGCGGCGTGATACTGATGGAACTGGAGCCGAAGGAAACGCTGGAACAGGCCGTGGCCGTGGGCGCCCCGGGCCTGCTGATCTCCGGCACCGGCATGCGCGGCGGCAAGGTGCCGCCGCAGAAGCTGGCCGGCAAGACGCTGCTGCCGTACGTCGGCAAGCGCGCCCGCAAGGGCAAGGCCATCGAGCCCCGTCTGAAGGACGTGAAGCTGGAGGCGGTGAAGGCGGCGGGATAATCGCCCGCGCTTGCCCGTCAGCGTCCTGGCTCCCCTCTGCCACTCGTCGGCGAGGGGAGCCAGCCAGCGGTTCACCTTCCCCCCATCGCCCCGCGCGATCCCCTCTTGCCGTTTCGTGATGGCCCGTGCGCGGCGGCGGGGCGGCATCTGCCGTACCATGTCGGGACCCTGCGCATTCCGCATGGCAGGCGCCCCCATCACGATCATGTCCGCCACGCCTCTCGCCGCCGAGCCCGAGCTTGCCCCGCCGCCCACGGCGCGCACCCTGTTCTTCGAATTCGCCCGCATGGGGCTGTCCGGTTTCGGCGGCGTGCTGCCGTTCGTGCGGCGGTCCGTGGTCGAGCGCAACTGCTGGCTCGGTGACCGCGATTTCGTGGAGATCCTGAGCATGGGGCAGGTGCTGCCGGGCCCCAATGTAATCAACCTCGCGCTGATGCTGGGCCTGCGCTTTGCCGGGCTGCGCGGCGCCGTGGCCGCGTTCAGCGGGCTGGTGTTCGTGCCGATGGTGGTGGTGCTCTGCGTGATGGGCGTCTACCTGCGCTACCAGGACGTGCCGCAGGTGCGGCAGATGCTGGCCGGCATGACGGCCGTGGCGGCCGGGCTGGTGCTGTCCACCGGGGTCAAGCTGGCCCAGAGCCAGCCGCGCTCGGTGCGGGCCGTGGTGGTCGGGGTGGCGGCGTTCGTCGCCATCGGCTGGCTGCGCTGGCCGCTGCTGCCGGTAATGGCGGTGCTGGTGCCGGTGGCGCTGGTGCTCGAATACCGCGCGATCCGGCGGGGCGCATGATGGCGGCGCCCGAGATCCTGCGCGACCTGCTGGGCCATTTCGGCATGCTCTCGCTGCTGGCCGTGGGCGGTGGCGGCACCGTGATTCCGGACATGCACCGCTACCTCGTGGAATCGCGCCAGTGGATGACCGACGAGCAGTTCGCGGCGCTCTACGCCATCTCGCAGGCGTCGCCGGGGCCGAACATCCTGTTCGTGGCCCTGTTCGGCTGGCAGGTGGCCGGGGC
Organism: Cupriavidus sp. SZY C1; assembly: GCF_032190535.1. Taxonomy (NCBI): domain Bacteria; kingdom Pseudomonadati; phylum Pseudomonadota; class Betaproteobacteria; order Burkholderiales; family Burkholderiaceae; genus Cupriavidus; species Cupriavidus sp. SZY C1. The sequence goes on along the minus strand of NZ_JAUANU010000001.1, from coordinate 246,012 downwards.
GGCCGGCGCGTTTGCGTCGATGGTCGGCATCTGCGGGCCGTCCAGCGTGATCGCGCTCGGCTTCGAATACTTCGCGGGCCGCGCGCCCCACGCGCTGTGGCCGGTGCTGATCCGGCGCGGCCTGTCCGCGCTGACGATCGGCCTGCTGATGTCGACCGGCTGGGTGCTGGCCAGCAGCGTCGACCACCGCTGGACCGCCGCCGCGGTCACGCTGCTGACGGTCGGCCTGATGCTGAAGACGAAGACCCATCCGCTGCTGCTGGTGGCGCTGGGGGGCGGGGCGGGACTGCTGGGGTTGATGTAGGACGGCGGTCGGCTGCCATGCGCTTTCCTCGCGCGCGGAAGCGGGGAGCAACCCTGGGCGGGCGCTCGCCCGTTACTTCAGTGGCAGTACCAGGATGCTCATCGCGGCGGGCCGGGCGCGCATGGCCTCCAGCCAGCGTTCCAGGTTCGGGCGGGAGGCGTGGGGCACCGGCGTGCCCAGCCAGCGGTGGGCGGCGCAGGCCAGCGAGATGTCGGCCATCGTGAAGCGGTCGCCGCCGATGAACTCGCGGTCGGCCAGCGCCTCGTCCAGCATCTGCGCCAGCGGCTCGGTGCGCTGGCACGATCTGGCGATGACCTCGGCATCGCGCTGCTCGGCCGGCATCCGCACTGTCTGCAGGAACGCCTGGACCATCGCCGGGCTGAACGTGGTGGTCTGCCAGTCCATCCAGCGGTCGGCCGACGCACGCGCCTTGACGTCGGCCGGCCACAGCGTGTCCTCGCCGTAGCGCGCGCACAGGTAGCGCACGATCGCATTCGATTCCCACAGCACGAATGGCTCGCCGGCCACGTCGGTGTCCCGGAAATCCTCGATCACCGGGATCAGCCGGTTCGGATTCAGGCGCACATACGCCTGCGTGTCCAGCTCGCCCTTGTGGTGGCCGATGTCGATGCGTTCGTGGTCCAGGTGCAGCTCGCGCGCGCACCAGACCACCTTCTGCACGTTGATCGACGACAGGCGGCCCCAGATGCGCAGCAGGCCGTGCGGTTCGTCGCGGTCCATGGCGCCCGGCGTCCTCAGGCGGCGCGCGGCTGCGGCGCGGCCTTGGCGATGGCTTCGCGGAACAGCGCGCCCAGGATCGACACGCCCTGCTCGATGCGCTCCTGCGGCACGGTCACGAAGGCCAGGCGCAGCGTGTTCATGCGCGGGTTGCCCGCGTAGAACGGCGCGCCGGGCACGTAGGCCACGTTGCGGCGCACGGCTTCCTCCAGGATTTTCATGCTGTCCAGCCCCTCGGGCAGCTCCACCCAGATGAACATGCCGCCTTCGGGCACGTTCCAGGTCACGCCTTCGGGCATGTGGCGCTTCAGCGCGTCGAGCATGTAGGCGCACTGCTTGCCGTAGAGCTCGCGGATGGTGGGGATGTGGGTGTCGAGCAGGCCGTCCTTGACCGTCTCGTAGGCAATGCGCTGCGTGAAGGTCGGCGTGTGCAGGTCCGACGCCTGCTTGGCCTGGCACAGCTTGAAATGCAGCTCGGGCGGGGCGATCACAAAGCCCAGGCGCATGCCGGGCGCCAGGATCTTCGAGAACGAGCCCATGTAGATCACGCCGTCCGGGTTCATCGACAGCAGCGTCGGCAGCGTGTTGCCGGTGTAGCTCAGCTCGCCGTACGGATCGTCTTCCACCAGCAGGATGCCCAGGTCCTGCGCGCGCTTGACTAGCGCCTGGCGGCGCTCCAGCGGCAGGCGGCGGCCCGTGGGGTTCTGGAAGTTCGGCAGCGCGTACAGGAAGCGGGCGTTGGCGGTCAGCTCGGGCGTCAGCGCCTCGGGCACCAGTCCGTGCTCGTCGGTCGGCACCGACACGAATTCCGGTTCGAACAGCGAGAACGCCTGCAGCGCGCCCAGGTAGCTCGGCGTTTCCACCAGCACCGGGCTGCCCGGGTCGATCATCACCTTGGCGATCAGGTCCAGCGCCTGCTGCGAGCCGGTGGTGATCAGCACGCGCTCCACGCCCACGTTGTAGCGGCGGGCCACGAACTCGCGCAGCGGCAGGTAGCCCTCGGTGGCGGCGTACTGCAGCGCGCCCTGCGGGTTATCGGCAAAGACCCGGGCCACCGCCGCTTCCATGGCCGCTACCGGGAACGACGCCGGCGAGGGCAGGCCGCCGGCGAACGAAATGACTTCCGGACGCTCGGTGACTTTCAGGATTTCGCGGATGGCCGAGCTGGTCAGTTGCTGCGCCCGGCGGGAGATGGCCCATTTCATGATTGGTCTCTTGGTGGGGAAATTCAGCGGCCGGGGGTGCAAGCCCGGCCATGTCTCTAATACGTGAGGCGGGGCTTCAGATCTCGACGATCATCTCGATTTCCACGCAGGCGCCCAGCGGGATCTGGGCCACGCCAAACGCGCTGCGGGCGTGCCGGCCTTTCTCCCCGAACACTTCGGCCAGGAATTCGGAGCAGCCGTTGGTCACCAGGTGCTGCTCGGTGAATTCCTGCGTGGAGTTCACCAGGCTCATCACCTTGACGATGCGCTTGACCTTGTTCAGGTCGCCGATGTGGCCGTGCAGCGTGGCCAGCAGGTCGATGGCGATGCTGCGCGCGGCCTGCTGGCCGGTGGCGGTGTCGATGTCCTTGCCGAGCTTGCCGGCCCAGGGCTTGCCGTCCTTGCGGGCGATGTGCCCGGACAGGAAGACGGTGTTGCCGGTGGTGGCGGCCATCACGTAGGCCGCGGCGGGGGCGCCCGCGGTGGGCAGTTCCACGCCGAGTTTGGCAAGGGTATCGTAGACGGACATGCGGTGACTCCTGTCAGTGAATGCGTCCTGGGAGGATAGGGGGCGTTTCTCCGGCCGGGACCGGTGCGGGGGCAGGTGCGGTGTTGCGCACGGCGGCGCGCCGGCCGAGGGCCACTACGGCAATCACCGCCACCGCAAAAGCGACGGTGGCGGCATCGAGTGGCTCGGCCAGGATCACGGCGCCGCCCGCCAGCGTGAGGAACGGCTGGAGCAATTGTATCTGGCCTACGCGGGCCACGCCGCCTTTTGCGAGCCCGGCGTACCAGAACAGGAAGCCGACGAACATCGAGAAGACCGACACGTAGGCCATGCCGATCCAGGCGCGCGGCGACGCGGCGGCAATCTGGCCGGCGTGGGCCAGCGCCAGCCACGCCACGACCGGCACCAGCACCGGCAGCGACACCACCAGCGCCCAGCTTATCGTTTCCAGCCCGCCCAGCTCGCGCGACAGCTTGCCGCCTTCGGCATAGCCAAGTGCGCCCAGCACCACGGCCAGGAACAGGAACCAGTCGGCGTGCTGCAGCCCGCCGGCCCCCTGCCACAGGGCAAAGCCCACCACCAGCGCGCTGCCGGCCAGCGCCGACAGCCAGAACCCCAGCGACGGCCGCTCATTGCCGAACCAGGCCGCGAACACGGCCGTGGCCAGCGGCAGCAGGCCGATGACGATGGCGCCGTGCGCGGCGGGCACCTCGCGCATGGCCAGCGACGAGAACATCGGAAAGCCGACCACCACGCCCAGCGCGGTCACGGCCAGCCGCAGCCACTGGCGCCCGCGCGGCCGGCGGGCCGGTGCCAGCGCGCCGCGCGCGGCCAGCAGCGCCAGCGCCAGCATGGCCGCGATCACGGCGCGCGCCAGCGCCACGAACGACGGGTCCAGTTCGGCCACGGCCATGCGCGTGAACGGCAGCGTCTGGCTGAAGATCGCCACGCCGACGAATCCCAGCAGCATGCCGCCGGACGGAGGAGAGGAGTGCGGTGTCATGGCGATCGGGGCCGGTCAGTGATGGGGTTGCGCCGCGACGGCGATCCAGACGGCGGTCAGCGCCAGCGCCAGCCCCATCGTGCCGTTGAACCAGCGCACGCGGTTGCCCTGCATCAGCCAGTGGCGCAGCGACGCGCCCAGCGCGCCATAGGCGCCGTTGCTGAAGAAGCCGAACGTGGCAAACAGCGCGCTGACCAGCACCACGCGCTGGCCCAGCGACGGCGCGCCTTCCATGTACGACGCGGCCACGGCTAGCGCCATCATCCACGCCTTGATGTTGGCAAACTGCATGGCGATGGACTGCCAGACATTCATCGGCTTGAGCACGCGCTTTTCGGCCAGCGCCGTGCTGCGGGCGATGCGCCACGCCAGCCACAGCAGGTACAGCACGCCGGCCACGCGGATCAGCACGCCCAGCGTGGGGCTGGCCAGCACCAGCGCGCCCACGCCCGTGGCGCACAGCGCGATGATGCTGGCAAAGCCCACGGACACGCCGATGCAGTGCGGCAGCGTGGCGCGCAGGCCGAAGTTGGCGCCGGTCACGGCCGCCACGGTGGTATTCGGCCCCGGCGTGAACGCGCCCACCGCCAGCAGCGTGACCAGCGCCAGGAACTGGGCCGTCGACAGGCCCGTCAGCCAGCTTTCCATGCCGCTCATGCGAAGTTGACGACCACGCGCCGGTTGGTGCGGCTCTTTTTCTCGATCTTGGTCACCACCATCGCGCCAATCTCGCCCGTGTTGGCCACGTGCGTGCCGCCGCAGGGCTGGCGGTCCACGCCCGGGATGTCGACGATGCGGATGTGGGCCGTGCCGGCCGGCGGCGCGGCGCCGATGGTGCGCACGAGATCTGGCTGCGCGGCCAGTTGCTCGGGCGTGATGCGGTCGATGCCGACCGGCGTCCGGGCGTCGATCAGCGCGTTGAGCCGCGCGGTCAGGTCGGCCTTGTCCAGCGTCGATTCGGGCAGGTCGAAGTCGATGCGCGCCGCATCGGGCGAGATGCCGCAGCCCGTGACCGGCACCGGGATCAGCGACCCCAGCAGGTGCAGGCAGGTGTGCAGCCGCATCAGCCGGTGCCGGCGCGCCCAGTCGATCCGTACTTCCACGCGGTCGCCGGGCCGCAGCGCCGGCATGCCGGGCGCCGGCACGTGCAGGATGCGGGTGCGGTCGTCGGCGTAAATGGTTTCGGCCAGCGTCACCACGCGGCCGTCGGCCGTGGCCAGCGTGCCGGTGTCGCCGGCCTGGCCGCCGCTGCGCGCGTAGCAGACGGTCTGGTCCAGCTCGATCCCCGCCTCGCTCACCGCCACCACGGTGGCCTGGCAGTGGTCGAGGTAGGCGTCGTCGTCGAAACGCTTCAGCGTGGTCGGGGGCATCGGGGGGCTCCTTTGGGGATGTCTTTGGGGTCAGCGCAGGGTCTTGATGCCCGCTGGGGTTTCGATCTCGGCGGTCAGGCCGGGCGGCCCGTCGGCCTGTTCGATCTCGATCAGGTGCGCGGCGCCGATCCAGGCCAGCCCCTGCCGCAGCAGTTCCGCGTGCGGATGCCGGCCGCGCAGCGCGCGCAGCGCCAGGTCCTGGCGGGGCAGGGCGACGCCGGGGTGGTTCGGCACGTCCCACTGGATCAGCGTCGGAAACAGGCCCTCGCCGGCGCTGGCCGCCTCGCCGTGCCACGCGGGCAGGCTGCCGTCGTCGGGCACGGTCAGGCGCCAGTGCAGCGCGCCGCGATCCATCGGGATGGCCGGGGCGATGCGGTCCGGGTACTGCGCCTGCCAGCGCGACAGGTCGGCGGGCCGTTCCACGCGGGCGGCCCAGTGCGCCAGGAACGGGCCGTCGCGCAGCCGCTGTTGCACGGCGTCGCTGTCCAGCCCGAACCAGCGCGGGCGCTGCGGCGCATCGGCGGCCGGGTCGATGGCGATCACTTCGAGGTACATCCCGCCGAACAGGCCCAGGACGCGGTTGTGGGTGCCCATGCGGGGGTGGGCGCCACCGGGCTGCGGGGCGATGCCGAGCAGGTCGGCCACATGCTGGGCGCCCGATTCCAGGTCGGGCGCGGCAACGACGAGATGGTCCAGAGCAAGTTTCATTGTGGGTTGATGGTAGTCAAGCTAGTCGGTACAGTACCGATACAGTTGAGCAAGTCGTCTTCAGTACAGTTGCGGGAGCGCCACATGGAAGGCAGCCAGAAGAATCCTCGGGACGGTAGCGACGGCGCGCCGGGCGGCACGCGGCCGCTGCGGCTGGTGATGCCGTCGGCGGCCCAGCCACGCCTGCCGGACCCGATTCCGTCGGCCCAGATGACGCTGGTCGAGCAGTTGACCGAGTGGGCCCGGCTGCGCATCGACGAGCGGGTGTTCCGGGCGGGCATGCGGATGCCGTCGATCCGGCAGCTTGCGGCCGAGAAGGGTATCTCGCGCTTCACCGTCGTGGAAGCCTACGAGCGGCTGGTGGCGCTGGGCTACCTGGAATCGCGCCGGGGCTCTGGCTTCTACGTGCGTGACCGTGTGCCGCCTGCGTCGGTGGCCGCGCCGCCGGCGTCGCCGGCCATCCGCAATGTCGACGTCACGTGGCTGCTGCGCAGCATGTTCCACTCGGCGGAAAGCCACAAGGCGCCGGGCTGGGGCTTTCTGCCCAACGAATGGCTGGACGGCGAACTGCTGTCCGGCGCGATGCGCAGCCTCGGGCGCCAGCCGGGCGGCCATTTCCTGTCCAGCGGCACGCCGATGGGCTTCCTGCCGCTGCGCCAGCAGCTTCGCACCCGGCTGGAGGAGCTGGAGATTGGCGTGACGCCGGACCAGATCGTAATGACGTCGGGCATCACCCAGGCGTTCGACCTGATCGCCCGCCAATTCCTGCATCCGGGCGACACGGTCGTGGTGGGCGACCCGGCGTGGTTCGTGATGTTCGCGCGGTTTGCCACGCAGGGCGCCAACGTGATCGGCGTGCCCTATACCGCCGACGGCCCCGACCTGGAGGCGCTGGAGCGGATCGCCCAGGCCCACCGGCCCAAGCTCGTGGTGGTCAATTCCGTGCTGCACAACCCCACCGGCACGTCGCTGTCGGCCGCCCGGGCGTTCCGGCTGCTGCAACTGGCCGAGCAGTACGGCTTCACCATCGTCGAAGACGATATCTACTGCGATCTCTGCCCGCCCGGCCACGCGGCTACCCGGCTGGCCAGCCTGGACCAGCTCAAGCGGGTGATCTACCTGGGGAGTTTCTCGAAGACGCTGGCCGCCAACCTGCGCGTGGGCTATATCGCCGCCAGCCCGGAGCTGGCCGTGAATTTGACCGACAGCAAGCTGGTCACCGGCATGGCCACGCCGGAAATCAACGAGCGGGTGGTCTACAAGGTGCTGACCGAGGGCCACTACCGCAAGCACACCGAGCGCGTGCGGGTGCGGCTGGACCGGGCCCGCGACGCCACGCGCGAGCAGCTGGAGCGGCTGGGCATCCGCATCTTCCCGGGGCAGGTGGCCGGCATGTACCTGTGGGCCGATACCGGCGTGGATACCAACGTGATTGCCACGGCCGGGCACGAGGAAGGCTACCTGTTCGCGCCGGGCAGCCTGTTCTCGCCGTCGCAGATGCCGTCCACGTGGACCCGCTTCAACGTGGCCAGCAGCGGCGACCCCGGCATGCTGCGCTTCCTGGCCGGGCAGATGGAGCGGTTGTCCGGCCTGCCGGCGACGTCCTGAGCCCGCAAAAGCCGCGGCCGGGGCCCTTGAAAAAGGGCCGGGCCGTCCCGATTTCCAGCGCCATCGATCCCGTCCCGGATACACGGGGCGGGGCACCGTTGCGCTGACCCGTTTTCAAGAGGAGAACCATGACCGCACCGCACGAGACGATGAGCTTCCAGGCAGAAGTGAAGCAGCTTCTGCATCTGATGATCCACTCGCTGTACAGCAACAAGGAAATCTTCCTGCGCGAGCTGGTATCGAACGCCTCGGACGCCACCGACAAGCTGCGCTTCGAGGCCATCGCCAATCCGTCGCTGCTGGAAAACGACGCCGACCTGGCGATCCGGATCGAGGCCGACCCGGCCGCCCGCACGCTGAAGATTACCGACAACGGCATCGGCATGAGCCGAGACGAGGCGATCCGCAACCTGGGCACCATCGCCCGGTCGGGCACCAAGGAATTCTTCCAGCAACTGTCGGGCGACCAGCAGAAGGACGCCGCGCTAATCGGCCAGTTCGGCGTGGGTTTCTACTCGGCATTCATCGTTGCGGACAAGGTCACCGTGGAAACGCGCCGCGCCGGGCTGCCGGCCAGCGAGGCGGTGCGCTGGGAAAGCGCCGGCGATGGCGAGTTCAGCGTCGACGCGATCGACCGCGCCGAGCGCGGCACCACCATCACGCTGCACCTGCGCGAGGGCGAGGACGACTTCCTGTCGTCGTACCGGCTGCAACACATCATCCGCAAGTACTCGGACCACATCTCGCTGCCGATCCGCATGCCCAAGGAGGAATGGGATGCCGAGACGCAGACGCAGAAGCGCTCGGGCGAGTGGGAAAGCGTGAACCAGGCCAGCGCGCTCTGGACGCGCGGCAAGTCGGACATCACCGACGAGCAGTACCAGGCGTTCTACCAGCACATCGCCCATGACCACGAGCCGCCGCTGGCCTGGACCCACAACCGCGTGGAAGGCCGCAGCGAGTACACCCAGTTGCTGTACATCCCGGCCCGCGCCCCGTTCGACCTGTGGGACCGCAACCACAAGGGCGGGCTGAAGCTGTACGTCAAGCGCGTGTTCATCATGGACGAGGCCGAGCAGCTGCTGCCGTCGTACCTGCGCTGGGTCAAGGGCGTGGTCGATTCGGCGGACCTGCCGCTGAACGTGTCGCGCGAGCTGCTGCAGGAAAGCCGCGACGTCAAGGCGATCCGCGAGGGCTGCACCAAGCGCGTGCTGTCGATGCTGGAATCGCTGGCCGACAGCGAGGACGACGCCGAGCGCGCCAAGTACAAGACGTTCTGGGAACAGTTCGGCCAGGTGCTCAAGGAAGGCATGGGCGAGGACCACGCCAATGCCGAGCGCATCGCCCGGCTGCTGCGCTTTGCCACGACGCACGGCGACACGGCCGAGCAGGCGGTGTCGCTGGCGGACTACGTGGGCCGGATGAAGGAAGGCCAGGACAAGATCTACTACGTCACGGCCGACACCTGGACGGCGGCCAAGTCGAGCCCGCACCTGGAGGTGTTCCGCAAGAAAGGCATCGAGGTGGTGCTGCTGACCGACCGCGTCGACGAGTGGATGCTGTCGTACCTGCGCGAATTCGACGGCAAGGAGCTGGTGTCCGTGGCGCGCGGCGACCTGGACCTGGGCGCGCTGGCCGACGAGGCCGAGAAGGCCGAGCAGGAGAAGGCGACCACCGAGTGGAAGGACGTGGTGGAACGCGCCAAGGCCGTGCTGGAAGGCAAGGCCAAGGACGTGCGCGTGACGCTGCGCCTGACCGATTCGGCCTCGTGCCTGGTGTCCGACGAGGGCGACATGAGCGGCTACCTGCAGCGGCTGCTCAAGCAGGCCGGCCAGAAGGCGCCCGACGCCCAGCCGATCCTGGAACTGAACCCCGAGCACGCGCTGGTCCGCAAGCTGCGCGACCTGCCCGAGGACGACGCCTTTGGCGACCGCGTGCGCGTGCTGTTCGACCAGGCGCTGCTGGCCGAAGGCGGCATGCTGGAAGACCCGGCGGCCTATGTGCAACGCGTGAACCGGTTGCTGGCCTGACTGGCGCCCGCGCCGGTCGACATGCTGACCCTCTCCCTGGCCCCTCTTCCGCAAGCGGGAGCGGGGCGCCGCCCGATGGCACTGGCTATGCCGGCCGGGGGAGAGGGCCGGCGGCTGAACCCCTGACCCCATCCCGATGACCACCAAACGCTGCTTCCCCCCGGTCGTCGACGCCCACACCCGCGTGCTGGTGCTGGGCAGCCTGCCGGGCGAGGTCTCGCTCGCCCAGTCCCAGTATTACGCGCACAAGCAGAACCGCTTCTGGCACCTGATGGGCGACGTGCTGGGCGTGGACCTGGCGGGGCTGGACTACGACAGCCGGCTGGCTACGCTGCGCCGGCACCGGGTGGGGCTCTGGGACGTGGTGGCCGAGGCGCGCCGCGACGGCAGCCTCGACAGCAGTATCCGCGATCACCAGGGCAACGACCTGTTGGGCTTGATCGGCACCCTGCCGGCGCTGCGGGCCATCGCCTTCAACGGCGGCACGGCGGCAAGGATCGGGGAAAAGGCGCTGGGCGAACACGGCGACCGGCACGCCATCCTGAAACTGCCGTCGAGCAGTCCGGCCTATACGCTGGCGTACGCGCAGAAGCTGATCGCGTGGCAGGCCATCCGGACGTGGCTGGATTGAAGGCCGCCGCGCCCGCCGCAAGACGGGCGGGGGCGCGGGGCGGACGATGGCCGGTCAGGCCGTCGTATTGACGATATTCCCGGTGCTGGTCCCGGTGGCTTCCTGATAGGCGGCCGACAGGCGGGCCATGGCTTCCGACAGGGCGGCCTGGGTGGCCGAGACGCCGGCCTGGAGCGTGCCGACCGTGGCAGCCTTGGTCTGGTCGTCGGTCGGCGCGGCCTGGGCGGCCTGGAGCTGGGCCATCTGGGCGGCCAGTTGCTTCTGCAGCGATTCGATCTGCTGCTTGAGCGCCTTGATGACGTCCGATTCGCTGGCGTCGCTGCTGGTGCTGCCGCCTGCGGCCGCGCCGCCGCCCATCTTGCCAACGCCGGACGGGCCCTCGATGCGGCCGCTGCCGGCGCTGGCACTGCTGGACGACGCCTCGGTCGTGCTGGCGTCGGTGGCGGTGGCCTGGGCGTCGGCGGATTCGGCTGCCGGCTGGGTATAGCGATGCGTGCCGGTGACGGCGGCGTCACTGGCGACCCATACCTGCGGGGTTACGCTGCTGATGGATGTCATGGTCATTGTTTCCAGTCGAAGTGCGGGCGAGGAGAGCGCCCACATCTACATCGGCCCGCCATCGGAAAACTTTAGCCGGGGCGCCGGGGTCTCACCGGCTTCTGTCACAATCGCGGCCATGCCTCGCTTGGACCAAAACCTGGAAGGGTCTTACTGATATGTCGTTCGGGAATCTCGGAATCGGCGGTATCGGCCTGCACGTGATCGTCGCGATCTTCTTTGCCGTGCACGCCGTCCGCACCCACCAGAACATGTACTGGCTGCTGCTGCTGTTCCTCTTCCCGGGGCTGGGCAGCGTGGTCTATTTCTTTGCCGTCTACCTGCCCGGCCTGCGCCAGACGCGCGGCGCGCAGGTGGCCAAGCGGGCGATCCACCAGATCGTCGATCCGGGCCGTGCCGTGCGCGAGGCGCGCGACGCGTTCGACCGGGCGCCGACCGTGGAGCACCGGATGCGGCTGGGTGCCGCGCTGCTCGATACCGGCAACGCGCCCGAGGCGCTGCAGCACTACGAGGCGGCGGCCAACGGCCCGTTCGCGTCCGATCCGGCGCTGCTCGAAGGGCTGGCGCGGGCGCAACTGGCCACGGGCCGCCATGCTGAGGCCCAGGTCACACTGGAAAAGCTGTTCGCGGCCAACCCACGGGCGCGCGAGCAATCCGACCCGTCGCTGCTTTACGCCCGGGCGCTGGCTGCGCTGGGCGCCCCGGGCACGCGCGACGCGTTCGAGCGTGCGCTGACCCATGCCAGCGACGTGGCGGCGCGCTGCCTCTACGCCGACTGGCTGGCCGCGCAGGCCGACCCGGCAGACCGCGAGCGCGCCAAGTCGCTCTACACCGAAATCGTTCACGACGCGCGCCACTGGCCGCGTCATGCCCGCGAGCACAATCGCGAATGGCTGCAGCGCGCGCAAGCCGCGCTGGGCCAATGATCCGCGCCCTGGGCGCTTTCCTTTCCTCCATGACGCTTCTGAAACGCAAATCGATCGAGGCGGTGGCCTCGCGCCGCCCCGCACGCGGCAGCCGTGAGTCCTCCCGCCACCCCGCCGGCCGCGATGCCGGCGAAAAACGCATGACGCCGCGCTTTGCGCCGGTGACGTTTTCCGAGATGGACGGCGTGCGCTACCTGCACTTCGGTACCGAATGGGTGCAGGGCGCCATGCGCCTGCGCAAGCCGGATGCCATCGAGCTGGAATACGCCCAGCAGATGATGGCGTGGCTGCTGTTCCTGTCGCCGGCTTCGGCCGGCTTCCACGTGGCGCAGCTCGGGCTCGGCGCCGCGGCGCTGACCAAGTTCTGCCATCGGCATTTCGCGCGGGCCAAGGTCACCGCCGTCGAGCTGAACCCGGCCGTGATCGTGGCCGGCCGCAGCATGTTCGGCCTGCGCGAGGACGATGCCCGGCTGACCGTGCGCGAGCAGGACGCGTGGGACTACGTGATGGATGGCGCGCAGACCGCCGCGATCGACGCGCTGCAGGTGGACCTGTACGACGCCACCGCGCGCGGCCCGGTGCTGGACACGACGGCGTTCTACCGCGCCTGCCGCCGCGTGCTCAAGGCGCCCGGCGTGATGACGATCAACCTGTTCGGCGACCACGACAGCTTTCCGAAGAACATCGAGCGCATCTGCGACGCGTTCGACAACCGCGTGCTGGTGTTTCCCGAAGTCCACGACGGCAACATCATCGCGCTGGCCTTCAACGGGCCGGCCATCGACGTGTCATGGGAAACGCTGGAGGCCAGGGCAGCCGTGATCGAGGCGTCGACCACGCTGCCGGCGAGGGACTGGGTCAGGAAGCTGCGCGCGGCGAATGCCAGGCAGGAGGGGCGGCTGGTGATTTAGGGTCGCGCGCTGGTTGGCTCCGCAGTCCTGCAGCCGGTCGGCAAGCAGAGCCTCGACGCCCTCACCCCCAGCCCCTCTCCCGCCTTGCGGGAGAGGGGAGCAGGCCAGCGGCAGGCGGGAGGCATTGTGCCATGCAGCGACCATGACGCGCGTGCTGGGCTGCCCCCTCACTCCTTCCTGAAGAACTGCGCCAGCGACCATTCGTCGGTCCGGGCTTCGTACCGGATGCCCTTGCGCATGGCCCACATGGCGAGCTGGCTGTGCGACGGGATGATGGCGTGGTCGTCCAGCGCGAACCTGGCGGCCGTGCGGGCGTTCTGCTCGCGGTCCTTGTCGCTGGAGACCGTGGTCAGCGAGGTCTCGATCAACTGGTCCAGCCGGGGGTTGGTGTACTTGCCCCAGTTCCACGTGCCGTAGCCGGTCTTCGGGTTTGGCGTGCCGGTGATGGAGCGCAGCGCCACGTCGGCGGCGGCCGATCCCCATCCCAGCATCTGGAACGCGAAGTCGCCCTGGCGGGCGCGCGTGAAGTAGGCGGCCACCGGCATCGTCTCGACCTTGGTCTGGATGCCGATGCGCGTGAGCATGCCCGCCGTGGCCTGGGCCACCTGGGCGTCGTTCAGGTAGCGGTTGTTGGTGGCGTGCAGCGTCATCGCGAAGCCGTTGGGGTAGCCGGCCTGGGCCAGCAGCTTCTTCGCGCCCTCGACGTCGTAGGCGTCGGGCTTGGTGCCGGGATGGCCGAAGATCTGCGGCGACACGATCGACGACGCCGGCACGGCCAGCCCCTCCATGATCCGGCTGACGATGGCGTCGCGGTTCAGCGCCTTGCTGATCGCGGCGCGCACGCGGGCGTCCTTGAACGGGTTCTTGCCCAGCGGCTTGCCGGCCTTGTCGGTGACGAACGGCGGGTTGTCGCGCGACTGGTCCATCTGCCAGAAGATCGTGCGCCACGACGTGGTCTGCTCGATCTTGAACTTCGGGTCCTGCTTGATCTTGGCCACGTCGGCGGCCGGAATGCTCTCGATCACGTCCACGTCGCCGGCCAGCAGCGCGGCGGTGCGCGCGCCGTTGTCGGTCAGGATGCGGAAGACGGCGCGCTCGAAATCGGGCTTCGGGCCCCAGTAGTCGGGGTTGCGCTGCATCACGATCTCCTGGCCGCGCGCGAACCGGACGAACTTGTACGGGCCCGTGCCGATCATCGCCTTGCCCGAATCGAAGTCGGCCTGGTTCAGGTCGGCGGCCACCTTCTTCGGCATGATCGGCACGCTGTTCAGGTCGTTGGCCAGGTTGGCGTAGTTCGGCACGTTCATGGTCAGCCGCACGGTCAGCGCGTCGGGCGTGTCGATGCGGGCGATGGGCTTGGTATAGCTGGTGAACGATCCCGGCGCGTTGGTCAGCTTCTCGGGCCGTTCGAGCGACGCCTTGACGTCCTCGCTCGTGAACGGCGCGCCGTCGTGCCACTTCACGTTCGGGCGCAGCTTGATCTCCCAGGTGGTGGCGTTGACCGGCTTCCACGACAGCGCCAGGCCGGGCATGTAGCGCGCGTTCTTGTCCATGAACACCAGCGACTCGAAGACGTGCAGCGCGATGGCGTTGTTGGGCCCGGCGTTGTTCCAGTGCGGGTCCATCGACGTCACATCGGCGGCCATGCCGATGCGCAGGTCCTCGGCCTGGGCGGCATGGGCGGGCAGCAGGGTCAGCGCGGCGGTGGCGAGCGCCATCGAAAGCGAGGCTTGCAGCAGCGTGCGGCGGATCATGGGCGGGCTCCTGGTACGGTCCGTGGGATAGGCATGGGCGCTATTGTGCCGTCAAATGTACATCCATGTCTGGTCGGGCGGGCGGCGCCGGGCCGCGGCGCGCGGGCCGGTACAATCGCGGCCATGTTTGCCAATTCCCGCACCATTTCGTCGGCGCAGACCGACATCCACGAGCATCTGGCCGCGCGCGTGCGGCGCCATCTGGACGAGCCGTTCCGCAAGCCGATCGGCGCGCCGAGCCAGCAGGCGTTTGACCGGGCCATCGACGCCTGGCAGCGGGCCGGCGGTGAGCCGTTGATCGTCGATGCGGGATGCGGCATCGGCGAGAGCACGCTGCGGCTGGCCACGGCGTTCCCCGACCATTATGTGATCGGCATCGACCAGTCGGAAAAGCGCCTGACCGCCGGCAAAGACTGGTGGGACGGCGACATGCCGGCCAACTTCCACTGGGCACGGGCGGACCTCGTCGACGTCTGGCGCCTGCTCCAGCAGGGCGGGGTGCCCGTGGCGCGGCATTACGTGCTGTATCCGAATCCGTGGCCCAAGATCGGCCATCTGGGGCGGCGCTGGCAGGGCCATGCGGTGTTCCCGGCGCTGGCCGCGTGCGGCGACTATCTCGAATGTCGCAGTAACTGGAAGGTCTATATCGACGAATTCGCCGCCGCGCTGACGCTGGTCGGCCGGCCAGCCAGCACCGAGCCGTGGCAGCCGCAGGCGCCCATGACGCCGTTCGAGCGCAAGTACGGCGCGTCCGGGCACGGGCTCTGGCGCTGCGTGACCGTGCGGCAGCCATGAAAAAACCCGCCGGACTGGCGGGTTTTTCGTGGGCGACGTGGGGCAGGTGTCAGTGGAACAGCGGCTGCTGCGTCGGGGCGTCCTCGGGCAGTTCGGCGTGGACGATCTCGCCGGAACGGTCCGCATAGAGCGGCGTGCCGCAATCCTCGCAGTATTCCGGGTCGAACAGCGCCGCGTGGCGGAAAATGTCCTCGACGCCGGCGTTGCGCAGTTCCTCGCAGATCTGCTCCACCGGGTTGCCCTTTTCCTCGGCGTCCACCTCGCCCGACTCGCGGCCGTAGACCGGCCAGACGATGCCGTAGATCACGTCCTTCTCGCCGCGCATGGTGAAGCCGACGCGGTACTCCTCGACCACTTCCTCGCCAAAGCCGGCCACCACGGCGGCCAGCTGGCCGGCCGGGATATCCAGCGTGCCGCACAGGTAGTTCACGGCGGCGCGCACGGTCAGCGGACGGATGCTCTTGTCCGATTCGCGGCAGGACAGGAAGAAGGCGTCCGGCAGCAGCAGTTCGAACTCGCAGCCGGGCAGCAGCACGGCCACGGTGGGCTGCACCTGGTTGCGCCATTGCTCCAGGCAGACCGAGCGCTCGGCGTGGTGTTCCTTGGCGTCCTCCTGCCAGCGGAACAGCGCGCCCTCGTGCGGCGCCACCACCACGGCCAGCAGGTAGCGCGGATCGGCCAGGATCGGCGCGGTCTCGGGCAGGTCGCGCAGGTCCACCTTGGGCATCGTGCCGGCCAGCGCGGCCGACGCCAGCTTGTGCGTCAGCGCGAACGTGTCGCTGTGGCTGCGCGGCAACTGGTCGATGCTGTAGAGATAGGGCGAAAGGGCAACCTGGGTGCCGGTGGCCACCACGTGCGCCTGCAGGTGCACGGCCAGCGTCTGGGCCAGTTCGGGCTTGAGCGCGCCGGACGGGATGGCGTAGCGGGTGTGCGCCAGGATCGGCGCGGCGATCAGCAGGGCGTCGTGGCGAACCCCGTCGATCTCGATCGTGGCCGATTCGGCCAGCGTTTCGGCCTGTTCGGCCAGCACGTCGGACGCATCGGCATTGTGCTTGAACAGGTGTTCGAGCGCCGCGTCGAGGGCGGTCTGGCTGCCGTTCTTCAGCAGCCGGTACAGCCGCTGGGACAGCCGACGCTCCCAGTATCCGTCCTCCATGCGGCTGCCCGAGGCGTCCAGGGCCAGTGCATCGGCCACCAGGCGCTCGGCGTCAGGCGAGAGTCGGGGAGAAGACTTGGGGCGAAAACCTGCCATAGATAAAGCGTCCGTTTTTCAGTAAAACGGTATTCTAACCGCTGCGTTGACACGCGCAGTCCTCGCAAACCCCTTGTGGGCCGATGAGGGCCGTTTTCCGGGTTACTTCTGCGTGGCCGGGGCGTGGGATTCGGTGCTGTGCGTCTCGCCGCCCATCGACACGTCGCCGCCGCCCTTGGTGAGCAGGTACAGCGCCGCGCCGGCAATCACGACGAATGCGATCAGGATCTTGACCATCGTTTTGTCTCCAGTCTTGTAGGTATCGGGCGGCGGACGACGCCGCGCCAGTGTGGAGACCAGTCTGGCAGCGCAGGCTTGCGCGGAACTTACGCGCGGGGGTGGGGATTACCCGCAAGGCCGGCCGCCGCCCGGCGCCGCGCTCCCCGTGGCAGGGGAGGGGCGCCGGGCCGGCCGCGCGGTCAGGCCACCAGAAGTTGGCGCAGCACGAACGGCAGGATGCCGCCGTGGTTGTAGTAGTCCACCTCGATTGGCGTGTCGATGCGCAGCAGCACCGGCACCCGCTGGGTGTCGCCGTTGGCGCGGTGGATGACCAGCACCACGTCCTGCTGCGGCTTCAGCTCGCCTTCGATGCCTTCCACGTCGAACGTCTCGTTGCCGATGATGCCCAGCGACTGGGCGCTGTCGCTACCCTTGAACTGCAGCGGCAGCACGCCCATGCCCACCAGGTTGGACCGGTGGATGCGCTCGAAGCTGCGCGCGATCACGGCCTTCACGCCCAGCAGCTGCGTGCCCTTGGCGGCCCAGTCGCGCGACGACCCCGTGCCGTACTCCTCGCCGCCGAACACCACGGTCGGGGTGCCCTCGGCGATGTACTTCATCGCCGCGTCGTAGATCGACATCTCGTCGCCGGTGGGCTGGTGCAGCGTGATGCCGCCTTCCACGCGCGAGCCGTCGCCCTTGGGCGGGATCATCAGGTTCTTGATGCGGACGTTGGCAAACGTGCCGCGCATCATCACCTCGTGGTTGCCGCGGCGCGAGCCGTAGCTGTTGAAGTCGGCCTTGAGCACGCCGTGCGACAGCAGGTACTTGCCCGCCGGCGAGGTGTCCTTGATCGAACCGGCCGGCGAGATGTGGTCGGTCGTCACCGAATCGCCAAAAATGCCCAGCGCGCGGGCGCCGCGGATCGTCACGGCCTCGTCGCTCGGCTCGATCGTGAAGTCCTGGAAGAAGGGCGGTTCGGCGATGTAGGTCGACGTCGGCCAGTCGTACACCTGGCCCGACGTGCCCTTGATGTTGGCCCACAGCTTGCTGGGCTTCTTGACCTGCTCGTAGTTGCCCTTGAACGTCTTGGCGTCCAGCGCGAACTTGAGCAGCGCGTGGATTTCTTCCGACGTCGGCCAGATATCGCCCAGCCAGATGTCGCGGCCGTTCTTGCCCTTGCCCACCGGCTCGGTCATCAGGTCGCGCGTGACCGTGCCGGCGATGGCGTAGGCCACCACCAGCGGCGGCGACGCCAGGAAGTTGGCGCGGATGTTCGGGTGGATGCGGGCCTCGAAGTTGCGGTTGCCCGACAGCACGGCGGCGGCCACGATGTCGTTCTCGACGATCGTCTCGTTG
This sequence comes from Cupriavidus sp. SZY C1, assembly GCF_032190535.1. Taxonomy (NCBI): domain Bacteria; kingdom Pseudomonadati; phylum Pseudomonadota; class Betaproteobacteria; order Burkholderiales; family Burkholderiaceae; genus Cupriavidus; species Cupriavidus sp. SZY C1. Next base: position 228,133 of record NZ_JAUANU010000001.1, on the reverse strand, counting down.
AGCGCCTGGGTCAGGTCGCCGGCGTTGCCGATGCAGGTCGTGCAGCCATAGGCCGTGACGCCGAAGCCGAGCTTTTCCAGGTAGGGCAGCAGGCCGGTGGCGGTCAGGTACTCGGTCACCACGCGGCTGCCCGGGGCCAGCGACGTCTTGATGTGCGGCGCCACGTTCAGGCCCGCTTCCACGGCCTTCTTGGCCAGCAGGCCGGCGGCCAGCAGCACGCTCGGGTTCGACGTGTTCGTGCACGACGTGATGGCCGCGATCAGCACGTCGCCGTTGTGTACCTTCACGCCGTCGGCGTTGACGTATTCCCTGGCCAGGTCGGCCGGGTCCTTGTTGAAGCCGTTCTCGGCCACCGGCTTCGAGAACAGCGACGCGAACGTGCTCTTGACGTGGCCGATCTCGATGCGGTCCTGCGGACGCTTGGGGCCGGCCAGCGACGGCGCCACGGTGCCCAGGTCCAGCGTCAGCGTCTTGGTGTAGTCGATCTCGCCGGCCTGCGGCACGCCGAACATCTGCTGGGCGCGGAAGTAGCCCTCAAATGCGGCGATTTCCTCGTCCGTGCGGCCCGTGCCGCGGAAATAGTCGATGGTCTTCTCGTCGACCGGGAAGAAGCCCATCGTCGCGCCGTACTCGGGCGCCATGTTGCCGATGGTGGCGCGGTCCGGCGTGGTCAGGCTGGCCGTGCCTTCGCCGAAGAATTCGACGAACTTGCCCACGACCTTCTCGCGGCGCAGCATCTCGGTGATCGTCAGCACCAGGTCGGTGGCCGTCACGCCCTCGCGCAGGCGGCCCTTCAACTCCACGCCGACCACGTCGGGGGTCAGGAAGTAGACGGGCTGGCCCAGCATGCCGGCCTCGGCCTCGATGCCGCCCACGCCCCAGCCCACCACGCCGATGCCGTTGATCATCGTCGTGTGCGAATCGGTGCCGACGAGCGTGTCCGGATAGTAGACGCCGTCCTTCCGGTGCACGCCGCGCGCCAGGTATTCCAGGTTCACCTGGTGGACGATGCCGAAGCCGGGCTGCACCACGCCGAACGTGTCGAACGCCTGCATGCCCCACTTCATGAACTGGTAGCGCTCGTTGTTGCGCTGGAATTCGAGCTGCATGTTCAGGTCCAGCGCCTTCTTCTCGCGGAAGTGGTCGATCTGCACCGAGTGGTCGACCACCAGGTCCACCGGCACCAGCGGCTCGATCTTCTTGGGGTTCTTGCCCATCTTCTCGGCCACGTTGCGCATGGCGGCCAGGTCGGCCAGCAGCGGCACGCCCGTGAAGTCCTGCAGCACCACGCGCGCCACCACGAACGGGATCTCGTCGACACGGTCGGCATTGGGCTGCCAGTGCGCCAGCTGGCGGACGTGTTCCTCGGTGACCTTCTTGCCGTCGCAGTTGCGCAGCACCGATTCCAGCACCAGGCGGATCGACACCGGCAGGCGTTCGACCTTCACGCCCAGCGCCTTGCCCAGCTGGGGCAGGGAGTAGTACTGGCCGCTGCCGCCGGTGGCGAGCTTGAATTGCTGGAGGGTGTTATTGAGGTTGTGGGGCATTGCCTGACTCCAATCGAGGGATGACGCGGACTCTGTTTCTGGATACTTGTTCTTCAGACCCCGGTGCGCGAAAGGGTTCCGCCGCCTGTGCCTGGCGGCGCGGCCGGCAGACCCCGGGCGCGCACCGTAACAACGATTCGGTGCAGCCAGTTTCCGCGCGGCGAGCGACCCATCATGCCGCGCGGATGTTTAGGCAAGGTGAAACTTTACTGCTTCGGCGCGGCTTGTGCAGCAGGCTGGGCAGCCTCGGCCGGGGCGGCAGGCTGGGCCGGGGCCATCAGCAGCGGGGCGGACACCGGGGCGCGCAGCGCGCCGGCCTGCGTCGGGGCCGAGCCGCCGGCCTGCATGTCGGCGTTCTGGCATTCGTCGGCCAGGCGCTGGCCCATGTTCTTGTTGAACAGCATGGCCTTGCTCGGGATCACGACGAGGTCCAGGCCCGAGCTCTGGTCGAAGTAGCGGTCGGCGCCGGTGACGGTGCTCTGGCGCGGCAGGCGGTAGTTCTTGCCGTCCCAGTGCACGGTGATGACTTCATCGCGCAGCATGTTGCCGCTGATCCAGATGGCATGGCCCAGTTCGCACTGCCACTTCTCGCCCGACGGCTCGACAGGGGCGGGCGCGGCGGCGGCGGTCTTCTTGGTGGACTTCTTGGCGGGCGCCTTCTTGGTGGCAGCCGGCTTCTTGGCGGGTTCCTGGGCCTGGGCGGCACCGGCGGTGGTCAGGGTCAGGGCGCCAATGCAGGCTGCCAGCACGAGTTGTTTCATGTGGGTTTCCTTCCGGATTGCTTGGGTAGTCAAAGGGGGCTCGTTGTAGTGAACAGTCCGGGGCGGGCGTTCCGCGAGGGTGCCACGGGACGCCCCGGCAACTTTCCGCCGCTATTCTCTACGATTTGCCTGGGCGGGCGAAGCACGTCTGATATTGGTTACACAATCCCGCGCGGCTGGTTTGTCATCGGCCACTTGGCGGCAAAAGTGAACCGCCGATGTGCGCGATGACGGGCCGTTGCGCGGGATCAAGGCCATTCCGTGGCTTCAGCCGAAGAACAGGTCAGCCACCGGCGCGGGCAGCCGGGTGCCCGTGGCGTGGGCGCGCTGCAGCAGCGACCAGTAATAGCGATAGCTGGCGCGGTCATGCAACTGGCCGTCGTGGCGGATCGGCGCCCAGTTGTTCTCGTGGGCGGCCAGCAGGATCTGGCTGGCGGCGCCGATCTCGCCGTCGGTGGGGCGGAACGCCGCCACGATCGGTTCGATCTGGCCCGGATGGATGCTCCACTTGCGCAGGTAGCCGAACTCCGCGCGGGCCCGGCGTGCGTCGTCGCCAGCCCGCTCGGGCGTTTGTACGTCGGTACTCACATTGTGGGAAGGCACCTTGCCGTGGCGGTGACAGGCGGCAGAGATTTCCAGCATCGCGCGGCGCACCAGCGGATGCTCGAACTGCGCCGGCGAGCGCATGGCCTCGCCCGGGATGGCGCCGTGGTGGGCCGAGACGAAGTCCATCAGCCCGAAACTCAGGCATTCCACCTGCACCAGCGAGGCGATGTCGAACACCTGTTCCAGTGCCGAATGTGTCTCGATCAGCACATGAATCGGAATATGGCGGGCGATGCCGGCCGCCCGGGCCACCTGGTTCACGTGATCGGTCACGCGCGCCACCTCGACCACGTCGGTGACCTTTGGCACGACCACGTAGGCCAGCCGCGCGCCGGCGGCGGACACCAGGATGTCCACGTCCTCGCGCCACGACGGGTGCGCCGGGTCGTGGATGCGCACGCCCACGCGGTTGTGCGCGTTGTCGGCGCTGTTGATCAGTTGCGCGCAAAGGCTGGCGTGCTCGCGCTCCAGCCCGACGGCGGCGCCGTCCTCGCAGTCGAACGTGATGTCGAACACGGGGCCCGACGCCTGCTGCAGCGCCAGCGACTTGCGCATGAGCTTTTCGCTGCCCGCATAGTGGTCGCAGACGGGGAGCTGCACCGGTACGGCTTCGCCCTGGAACAAGACCTCGGATGGATGCACGGTGGTTGACGTATGGAGCGGGGGGAAGTTGTCAAGACAAAGCGGCCGCCCAATGAAAAACCGGGGTCCGCGCCGACTGTTAGATCGATGCGGACCCCGGTTTCACTGAGCGCCAGGCGCTACAGGTCAGCCCAGCAGATGCTGCACGCCGGCACGCTCTTCTTCCAGTTCCTTGAGCGTGATGTTGATCTTTTCCTGGCTGTAGGCGTCGATCTCCAGACCCTGGACGATCTCGTACTTGCCGTTGGCCGTGGTGACCGGGTAGCCGAACATCACGTCCTTCGGAATGCCGTATTCGCCGTTCGACGGGATGCCCATCGTCACGACCTTGCCGTTCGAGCCCAGCACCCAGTCACGGACGTGGTCGATGGCGGCGTTGGCAGCCGAGGCGGCCGACGACAGGCCACGGGCCTCGATGATGGCGGCGCCGCGCTTGCCCACGGTCGGCAGGAACACGTCGTTGTTCCAGACCGGATCGTTGATCATGTCCTTGACGCTCTTGCCGTCGACGGTCGCGTAGCGGTAGTCGGCGTACATCGTCGGGCTGTGGTTGCCCCAGACGAACAGCTTCTCGATCGACGACACCGGCTTGCCGGTCTTGGCGGCGATCTGCGACAGCGCGCGGTTGTGGTCCAGGCGCAGCATGGCGGTGAAGTTCTCGCGCTTCAGGTTCGGCGCGCTCTTCATGGCGATGTAGGCGTTGGTGTTGGCCGGGTTGCCCACCACCAGCACCTTCACGTCGCGGCTGGCCACTTCGTCCAGCGCCTTGCCCTGCACCGTGAAGATCTGGGCGTTGGCTTCGAGCAGGTCCTTGCGCTCCATGCCCTTGCTGCGCGGACGGGCACCCACCAGCAGGGCCACGTCGGCGTCCTTGAAGGCGACCTTGGGGTCGTCGGTGATGACCACGCCGGCCAGCAGCGGGAACGCGCAGTCTTCCAGTTCCATCACCACGCCCTTGACGGCGGCCTGGGCTTGCGGGAGGTCGAGCAGTTGGAGGATGACCGGCTGGTCTTTGCCGAGCATGTCGCCGTTGGCGATGCGGAACAGCAGGGAATAGCCGATCTGGCCAGCGGCGCCGGTCACTGCGACGCGCATTGGGGCTTTAGCCATGAGTAAGTCTCCAAACGAAAAGAGGGGGTAACCGGTCGGTGGCGCCCGGCCATCCAGCGTCTGGAGCGGGCCGGCGCAGCACCGGGTGCTGGTTCGCGTGTCGCCACGGGGCAGGCGGGCATCCGCCACAGCCCACGCTGCCCGCACCCGGCCGGCAACGAGGAGCGCGCGGGCCATGGGCAGGCGTCGAGGGCGACAAGGCGTAATACTACTACTGCTGTGTGGTGCGCCGCATCCCGAAGGTTTCACCCCGCGGCGGGGTAGCCCGGGAGGAACCTGGCGGGGGCGGCGGCGCGGACTTGCGCGAGTGTAGGGTGCGTCCCGACCGCTGTCAATTCATATGTCTTATATAAGACATAAGACATTTCATAGTGCGCTGGACGCGATTCTCGCTTTTGTGGTTGAATCCGGCCTATGTCATCCCTGCCTACGTCCCCGTCCGCCGCAGCCGCCAATGGCGCGCCGGAATCTGGCGCCCCACAGAGCGGTGCCGGGACGCAGCCGCCCGCGCCCGCCGCGGGCGCCGCCGCCGCGCCATCGCCCACGTTCAGCCCGCTCTACCAGCAGATCAAGGCCCTGATCATGCAGAGCCTGCAGACCGGCGAGTGGAAGCCCGGCGAGATGATCCCGAGCGAGATGGACCTCGCCGCCCGGTACAAGGTGAGCCAGGGCACGGTGCGCAAGGCCATCGACGAACTGGCGGCCGACAACCTCGTGGCCCGCCGGCAGGGCAAGGGCACCTTCGTGACCACCCATTACGAGGACGTGGTCAAGTTCCGCTTCCTGCGCCTGGTACCCGACGAGGGTGAACCCCACTATGGCGCCAGCCGCGTGCTCGAATGCAAGCGGCTGCGGGCGCCGGCCGAGATCGCCCGGCTGCTGGACATCCGCACCGGCGACAGCGTGGTGCAGATCCGCCGGGTGCTGACGTTTTCCAACGAAGCCACGGTGCTGGACGAGATCTGGCTGCTGGGCGCCAACTTCAAGGGCCTGACGGCCGAGAAGCTCAACGAGTGGAAGGGCCCGATGTACGCGCTCTTCGAAACCGAATTCGGCACGCGGATGATCCGCGCGACGGAAAAGATCCGGGCCGTCGCTGCCGATAACACGGCAGCGGAGCTGCTGTCGGTGGCGCCCGCATCGCCGCTGCTGTCCGTGGAGCGGGTGTCGTTCACCTATGGCGACCGCCCCGTGGAAGTCCGCCGTGGCCTGTATGTCACCACGCGCCACTACTACCAGAACGACCTGAGCTGACCTGTCATGACGGTGGAATGTCTGTCCCGTATGCCGACTATTGCGTCGCGTATATGGGACGCGTGCCGACCATTGCAGGTCGTGAATGGAATGGCGGAATATCCGGGCGCCAGGACGGTGCGCGGGTTGTTGCGTGCGATTGTCGGGCACGCCGCGCTGGTGCGCGATAGGCGAAAATTATTGGTGCGGCGCGCAACAAAGGCGCTAAAATCACGTGGATTTGCTCCCCTGCATCCATTTGCATCCAGTGCACCCACACCACTTGATGCAGTACGGTGCATTCACGGTACCCGCTGTGCCGCGCCAATGCAATCGGGAGTAATGGCAGTGTCGTTCTTTTGCTGTTTTCTTTTCACCGCAAATGGGGTCTCGCATGGCTGAAGCCGCCAAACAAGCCAGGCCGGAGTTCCGGAACATCGGTATCGCGCAAATCTCGCGCTACCGGTTGCCCTGGGCCGGCAAGGTATCCATCCTGCATCGCGTAAGCGGTGCGTTGATGTTCCTCCTCCTTCCCTTCGTTCTGTACCTGTTCGAGCAGAGCGTCACGTCCGAACTGAGCTTTGCCAAGTTCTCGGCCCTGCTGTCCAACGGCTTCGTCAAGCTGGTGATCCTGGCGCTGATCTGGGGTTACCTGCATCACTTCTGCGCCGGTATCCGCTTCCTGCTGCTCGACGTGCACGTCGGCGTGTCGAAGCCCGCCTCGGCCTCGTCGGCCAAGGCCGTGCTGGTGGTAAGCCTGCTGCTCACCCTGGTGTTCGGGCTCAAGCTGTTCGGCCTGTTCTGAGGAGAGAGTCAAGTGGCAAACAATAATATCGGTCCCAAGCGTCTTGTCGTCGGTGCGCACTACGGTCTGAAGGACTGGCTTGCGCAGCGCGTTACCGCCGTCATCATGGTGGTGTTCACCGTGGTGCTCGCCGGGGTGTACCTCGCCTTCGGCAATCCTTCGTACGAAGGCTGGTCGGGTCTCTTCGCCAACCAATGGATGAAGCTCCTGACGTTCCTGACCGTGCTGTCGCTGCTGTTCCATGCCTGGATCGGCATCCGCGACATCTGGATGGATTACGTGAAGCCCATGGCCGTGCGCCTGGTGCTGCAAGTTCTTACGATTCTGTGGCTCGTGGGTTGCGCGGGCTACGCTGCTCAGATTCTCTGGAGGGTGTAATAAATGGTCGCAGTCAAGACTGGATTGCCGCGTCGCAAATTTGACGTGGTCATCGTCGGGGCGGGCGGCGCCGGGATGCGCGCATCCCTCCAGCTCGCGGAAGCCGGCCTGAATGTGGCCGTGCTCTCGAAGGTATTCCCGACCCGCTCGCACACGGTGGCGGCGCAGGGCGGCATCGGTGCCTCGCTCGGCAACATGAGCGAGGACAACTGGCACTATCACTTCTACGACACCATCAAGGGCTCCGACTGGCTGGGCGACCAGGACGCCATCGAGTTCATGTGCCGGGAAGCCCCGAAGGTCGTGTACGAGCTCGAACACTTCGGCATGCCGTTCGACCGTAACGCCGACGGCACGATCTACCAGCGTCCGTTTGGCGGCCACACCGCCAACTACGGCGAGAAGCCGGTGCAGCGTGCCTGCGCCGCGGCTGACCGTACCGGCCACGCGCTGCTGCACACGCTGTACCAGCGCAACGTGCGCGCCAAGACCCACTTCTTCGTCGAATGGATGGCACTGGACCTGATCCGCGACGAGGAAGGCGACGTGCTGGGCGTGACCGCGCTGGAAATGGAAACCGGCGAGGTCTACATCCTCGAAGCCAAGACCACGCTGTTCGCCACGGGCGGCGCGGGCCGGATCTACGCGGCCTCCACCAACGCCTTCATCAATACCGGTGACGGCCTGGGCATGGCGGCGCGCGCCGGCATTCCGCTGGAAGACATGGAATTCTGGCAGTTCCACCCGACCGGCGTGGCCGGCGCGGGCGTGCTGATCACGGAAGGCGTGCGCGGCGAGGGCGGCATCCTGCGTAACAAGGATGGCGAGCGCTTCATGGAGCGCTATGCCCCGACGCTGAAGGATCTGGCGCCGCGCGACTTCGTGTCGCGCTCGATGGACCAGGAAATCAAGGAAGGCCGTGGCTGCGGCCCGAACGGCGACTACGTGCTGCTCGACCTGACCCACGTCGGTGCCGAGACCATCATGAAGCGCCTGCCGTCGATCCGCGAGATCGGCATGAAGTTCGCCAACGTCGACGCGATCAAGGAACCGATCCCCGTCGTGCCGACCATCCACTACCAGATGGGCGGTATCCCGACGAACTTCCACGGCCAGGTCGTGGTGCCGAAGAACGGCAACCCGAACGAAGTGGTCAACGGCTTCTACGCGATCGGCGAATGCTCCTGCGTGTCGGTGCACGGCGCCAACCGCCTGGGCACGAACTCGCTGCTGGACCTGGTGGTGTTCGGCCGCGCGGCCGGCAACCACATCGTGGCCAACGCGACCAAGCAGAAGGAACACAAGCCGCTGCCGGCCGACGCCGCCGACCGCGCGATGGCCCGCCTGGCCAAGCTGCAGGCGACGACATCGGGCGAGTACACCCAGGACGTGGCCAACGACATCCGCCGCAACATGCAGTCGCATGCCGGCGTGTTCCGTACGCAGAAGCTGATGGACGAAGGTGTCGAGCGCATTCTGGAAGTGGCCGAGCGTGCCGACAACATCCACCTGAAGGACAAGTCCAAGGTCTTCAACACCGCGCTGGTGGAAGCCCTGGAAGTGGCCAACCTGGTGGAAGTGGCCAAGGCGACGATGATCTCGGCCGCTGCCCGCAAGGAATCGCGCGGTGCCCACGCCCACAGCGACTTCCCGAACCGCGACGACGACAACTGGCTCAAGCACACGCTGTTCTACAGCGAAGGCAACCGCCTGGACTACAAGCCGGTCAAGATGCAACCGCTGACGGTGGAATCGGTGCCGCCGAAGGCCCGTACTTTCTAAGCGGCGCCAGAGAAAACAGGACCCACAGAAATGAAGCGTATTTTTGAAGTCTACCGCTACGATCCGGACAAGGACGCAGCCCCCCGCATGCAGACCTACGAGGTCGAGCTCGACGGTCACGAGCGCATGCTGCTGGACGCGCTGGTCAAGCTGAAGAAGCTGGACGAGACGATCTCGTTCCGCCGGTCGTGCCGCGAAGGCGTGTGCGGCTCGGACGCGATGAACATCAACGGCAAGAACGGCCTGGCCTGCCTGACGAACATGCGCGAGCTGCCGGACCGCATCGTGCTGCGTCCGCTGCCCGGCCTGCCGGTGGTGCGCGACCTGATCGTCGACATGACGAACTTCTTCAAGCAGTACCACTCGATCAAGCCGTTCCTGATCAACGACGAGCCGCCGCCCGAGAAGGAACGCCTGCAGTCGCCGCAGGAGCGTGACGAGCTGGACGGCCTGTACGAGTGCATTCTCTGCGCAAGCTGCTCCACGTCGTGCCCGTCGTTCTGGTGGAACCCGGACAAGTTCGTCGGCCCGGCCGGCCTGCTGCAAGCCTACCGCTTCATCGCGGACAGCCGCGACCAGGCCACCGGCGAGCGCCTGGACAACCTGAACGACCCGTACCGCCTGTTCCGCTGCCACAGCATCATGAACTGCGTCGACGTGTGCCCGAAGGGCCTCAATCCGACCAAGGCGATTGGCAAGATCAAGGAACTGATGGTTCGCCGCGCTGTTTGATCGGCCGGTATAAACTGCCTGATGCGTCCGTGCAGCATGCGGACAGTCAGGCAGTCTGCAGTTGATGTAAGCGGCGCGTCAGCCCGATGCGGTATCAAGTCGGGCGGGCCGCCGGTCAAAGAAGGCTGACCATGAGTCTTTCCACCACATTCTCCCATCAGGCCGACCCGCACAAGCGTGCCCGTCTTCGCTGGCGCGCCCGCCGCGGCCTCCTGGAGAACGACATCATCGTCGAACGTTTCTTCAACCGTTACGAGGAGAGCCTGTCCGATGAGGACGTGGCATCGCTGAGCGAGCTGTTCGAACTCAGCGACAACGAGTTGATGGACCTGCTGCTTGCCCGCAAGGAGCTGGACGGTGAGCTCGACACGCCCCCGATGCAACGGGTACTCAGCCTGCTGCGTTCGGTCTGAGTTTGGTCAACACTATTATTCACAGTATTTGAAGGAACCGACATGACGCCGTCCGATGTGAAAGCCACGCTATCGTTTTCCGATGGTTCCCCCAGCGTTGAGCTGCCGATCTACCAGGGCACCGTTGGCCCGGATGTGATCGACATTCGCAAGCTGTACGGTCAAACCGGCAAGTTCACCTATGACCCGGGGTTCATGTCGACCGCTTCGTGCAACTCCAAGATCACCTACATCGACGGTGACAAGGGCGAGCTGCTGTACCGCGGCTACCCGATCGAGCAACTGGCGCAGAAGTGCGACCACCTGGAGACCTGCTACCTGCTGCTGAAGGGCGAGCTGCCGAACGCCAAGCAGAAGGAAGAGTTCGTGGGCTCGGTGATGAACCACACGATGGTGCACGAGCAGCTGCAGTTCTTCATGCGCGGTTTCCGCCGCGACGCCCACCCGATGGCCGTGCTGACGGGCCTGGTTGGCGCGATGAGCGCGTTCTACCACGACGCGATGGACATCGACGATCCGCACCAGCGCGAGATCTCGGCCATCCGCCTGATCGCCAAGATGCCGACCCTGGTCGCCATGGCGTACAAGTACAACATCGGCCAGCCGTACATCTACCCGCAGAACGACCTGTCGTACTCGGGCAACTTCATGCGCATGATGTTCGGCACGCCGTGCGCGCCGTACACCGTGAACCCGGTGCTGGAGCGTGCGCTGGACCGCATCTTCATCCTGCACGCCGATCACGAGCAGAACGCGTCGACGTCGACCGTGCGTCTGGCCGGTTCGTCGGGCACGAACCCGTTTGCCGCCATCGCCGCCGGCGTGGCCTGCCTGTGGGGTCCGGCCCACGGCGGCGCCAACGAGGCCGCGCTGAAGATGCTGGAGGAAATTGGCAGCGTCGACAACATCAACGAGTTCATCAAGCAGGTCAAGGACAAGAACTCGGGCGTGCGCCTGATGGGCTTTGGCCACCGCGTGTACAAGAACTACGACCCGCGCGCCAAGCTGATGCGCGAGACGTGCCATGAAGTGCTGAACGAACTGGGCCTGCACAACGACCCGCTGTTCAAGCTGGCCATGGAGCTGGAAAAGATCGCCCTGGAAGACGAATACTTCGTCAGCCGCAAGCTGTACCCGAACGTGGACTTCTACTCGGGTATCGTGCAGCGCGCGCTGGGCATCCCGACCTCGCTGTTCACCTGCATCTTCGCCCTGGCACGTACGCCGGGCTGGATCTCGCAGTGGGAAGAGATGATCACCGATCCGGAATACAAGATCGGCCGTCCGCGCCAGCTCTTCAACGGCGCCGCCGCCCGCGACGTGCCGGACATGGCCAAGCGCTAAGCCGCCTGGCGGTCCGCCGTCCCCGAAACGCCCCGGTTCACCGGGGCGTTTTTTTTGCCTCGGCGGCGGGTCCGGCCCGTGCGGGACGAGCGCAACCCGGCCCGCCGCCGGGTCATGCACCAGCGCTGGGAAACCGGGTTTTGTCGATGGTTCATGCCGCCGGACGGTTGCAACCCGCCGCAAAAATTGTCGGATTTTCGCCAAAGCCGAATAACTTGGCTTCATCGGGGTGCAACTTTCCCCCTATAATGCGGGCTGCTTTGCCGACCGGCAGCCGGGCCACCCTTCCGGCCAGCCGCGTTGGGGAAGCGGGGCAGGCGAAGCGCTTGCGCAATAGAGAACGCATCAACGTTGTCTTTCCGAACTCAGGCGTACGCCACACCGGGCCATCCGGTGACGCGCACGCCAGCACGCGCCGGGCCCCGCATCCGCTTCACCGTCTTCATCGCAGGCCCGGCTTCCGCTTTGGGCCGTACCGTCCGCCACGTCAGGCGACGCTTCCTCCTCGCGGGTGTTGTTCGATTGCGCCGGTCATGCCGACTCTGCCCGGAATGACCCCTAATAATCGAGGAGCTCCTGATGACGTCCCGTCTCACGTCCACTGCCATTGCCGCCGCCGTAGCCACGGCCGGCCTCGCTGCCTTCACCTCGGCCCAGGCCGAAACCGTCAAGATTGCCATCGCCGGCCCCATGAGCGGCTCGGTGGCCCAGTACGGCGACATGGTCAAGGCCGGCGCCCTGACCGCCATCGAACAGATCAACGCTGCCGGCGGCGCCAATGGCAACAAGCTCGAAGCGGTGCTGATGGACGACGCCTGCGAACCCAAGCAGGCCGTGGCCGTGGCCAACAAGGTCGTCAGCCAGGGCATCCACTACGTGATTGGCCACGTGTGCTCGGGTTCGACGATCCCGGCATCGGACATCTACGAGAACGAAGGCGTCGTGATGGTCACGCCGTCGGCCACCGCGCCGCAGCTGACCGAGACGAAGAAGCGCAACTTCATCTTCCGCACGATCGGCCGCGACGACCAGCAGGGCCCGGCAGCCGCCCAGTACATCATCGGCAAGGTCAAGCCCAAGAAGGTGGCCGTGCTGCACGACAAGCAGTCGTACGGCCAGGGCATCGCCAGCTCGGTCAAGAAGGACCTGGAAGCTGCCAAGATCCCCGTGGCGGTGTTCGAAGGCATCAACGCCGGCGATTCCGACTACTCGGCCGTGATCACCAAGCTGAAGTCGCAGGGCGTGGACTTTGTCTACTTCGGCGGCTACCACCCCGAAATGGGCCTGCTGCTGCGCCAGGCGCGCGAGCAGGGCGTGAAGGCCACGTTCATGGGCCCCGAAGGCGTGGGCAACAAGGACGTGACCGCCATCGCCGGCCCGGCATCGGAAGGCATGCTCGTGACGCTGCCGGCCGACTTCTCGGCCGATCCGGCCAACGCCGGCCTGGTCAAGGCATTTGCCGACAAGAAACGCGACGCCAACGGCCCGTTCCAGATGCCCGCCTACGCCGCCGTGAAGATCATCGGCGACGCCATTGCCGGCGCCAAGAGCACGGACCCGACCAAGGTGGCCGCGTACATGCACAAGAACGCGTTCACCACGCCGATCGGCAAGGTCGAATACGACGCCAAGGGCGACTTGAAGTCGTTCAAGTTCGTCGTCTACACGTGGCACAAGGACGCCACCAAGACCGCCGCCAACTAAACCCGGCGCCATCCTGGCGAAACGCCCCGCGGCCAACCGGCCTGCGGGGCGTTTTGGTATCGGTCCGATGTCGATTTATCCGCCACATGACGGCGGCCCAGCCTCGCACGTCGGACTCACCCGATCCACAAGGTCCCCGCATGAACGAATTCCTACCGCAGTTCACCCAGCAACTGGTCAATGGCCTGACGCTGGGTGCGATCTATGCGTTGATTGCCATCGGCTACACGATGGTCTACGGCATCATCGGCATGATCAACTTTGCCCACGGCGAGATCTACATGATCGGCGCCTACGTGGGCCTGGTGACGCTGACCGCCATCGGCGCGCAGGCTGGCTATCCGCTGCCGCTGGTGCTGGGCGCGGCGCTGATCGTCGCCGTGGCCGTCACCGGCGTCTATGGCTACGCCGTCGAGCGCGTGGCGTACCGCCCGCTGCGCGGCGGGCCCCGGCTAGTGCCGCTGATCTCGGCCATCGGCATGTCCATCTTCCTGCAGAACTATGTCCAGATCGGGCAGGGCGCGCGCGACGTGTCGGTGCCGCTGCTGATCTCGGGCGCCATCGAATTCCAGATGGGCGGCGACTTCACGGTCACGGTGCCGTACTCGCGCCTGCTGATCGTCGGCGTGACGCTGGTGCTGATGATTGCGCTGACGCTGTTCATCGGCCACTCGCGCATGGGCCGCGCCTGCCGCGCCTGCGCCGAGGACATGCGCATGGCCAACCTGCTCGGCATCGACACCAACCGCGTGATCTCGTTCACGTTCGTGCTGGGCGCGATGCTGGCCGCCGTGGGCGGCGTGCTGATCGGGCTGACGATCGGCAAGCTCAATCCGTTCATCGGCTTCATCGCCGGCATCAAGGCCTTCACGGCCGCGGTGCTGGGCGGCATCGGCAGCATTCCGGGCGCGATGCTCGGCGGCGTGCTGCTGGGCCTGGCCGAGACGTTCGCCTCTGGCTACATGCCCGCCGAATACAAGGACGTGGTGGCGTTTGGCCTGCTGGTGCTGGTGCTGCTGTTCCGCCCCACGGGGCTGCTCGGCAAGCCCGACGTGGAAAAGGTCTGAGGGGGAGGGATTTTCATGACTCAAGCAACTTCGATCGCGCGGGCCTCGGCGCCGCGGGCGTCGGCCTCCGACACACTCAAGAACGCCGTCACGGCGGCCGTGCTGACGGCCATCCTGACGATTCCGGTGCTGGGCCTGCAGCTCAAGCTCGACGGCTACAAGGTGGTGCTGGAGCCGCACTGGCGGCCGGTCTGGATCGCCGTGGCGCTGGTCTTCCTGTTCCAGCTCTGCAAGCCGATGCTGCTGCGCGCGCGCGGCGCCGTGAAGCTGCCGGCCGCGCCCGCCATGGGCGCCAGGCAGCAGCGCGCGGCCGTGTGGGTGCTGCTGGCCGTGGGCTTGATATTCCCGTTCTTCGGGTCGCGCGGCGCCGTGGACGTGGCCACGCTGGCGCTGATCTACGTGATCCTGGGCCTGGGCCTGAACATCGTGGTGGGCTTTGCCGGCCTGCTCGACCTGGGCTACGTGGGCTTCTACGCCGTGGGCGGCTACACCTACGCGCTGCTGAACCAGTATTTCGGGCTGACGTTCTGGGAATGCCTGCCGCTGTCGGCCGGACTGGCCGCGCTGTTCGGCTTCATCCTGGGATTCCCGGTGCTGCGCCTGCGCGGCGACTACCTGGCCATCGTGACGCTGGGCTTCGGCGAGATCATCCGCCTGCTGCTGAACAACCTGACCAGCCTGACGGGCGGCCCGGACGGCGTGTCGGGCATTCCCAAGCCCACCGTGTTCGGCATCGAGATGGCGCGCAGCGCGAGCGTGGAGGGCGCGAAGACGTTCCATGACCTGATCGGCATCCCGTACACCGGCCAGCACATGGTGATCTTCCTGTACCTGCTGGCGCTGCTGCTGGTAGGGTTCACGCTGTTCGTGACCAGCCGGCTGATCCGCATGCCGATGGGCCGTGCCTGGGAGGCGCTGCGCGAGGATGAAATCGCCTGCCGCTCGCTGGGCCTGAACCCCACGCGCATCAAGCTGTCCGCGTTCACGCTGGGCGCGTCGTTCGCCGGCCTGGCCGGGGCGTTCTTTGCCGCGCGCCAGGGGCTGGTCAATCCGGAATCGTTCACGTTCATCGAGTCGGCGCTGATCCTGGCCGTGGTGGTGCTGGGCGGCATGGGGTCGCAGCTTGGCGTGATGCTGGCGGCCATCCTGCTGACGATCCTGCCCGAGGTGGCGCGCGACTTCGCCGAGTACCGGATGCTGATCTTCGGTCTGGTGATGGTGCTGATGATGATGTGGCGTCCGCAGGGCCTGCTGCCCGCGAGCCGTCCCCACGTGGAGTTGCCGCGATGAGCGCTGAAATGCTGAAAGTATCGGGCCTGCAGATGCGCTTTGGCGGGCTGCTGGCCGTGGACGGCATCGAGTTCGATGTCCGCCGCGACGAGGTCTTTGCGATCATCGGCCCCAACGGCGCCGGCAAGACCACCGTGTTCAACTGCGTGGGCGGGTTCTACAAGCCCACCGCCGGCGAGGTGATGCTCGACGGCCACTCCATCGCCCGCCAGCCGAGCCACGTGGTGGCCCGCCACGGGCTGGTCCGCACGTTCCAGAACATCCGGCTGTTCCGCCAGTTGACCGTGGTGGAAAACCTGATGGTCGCCCAGCATCGGCAGGTCAAGGCCGGCCTGCTGCACGGGCTGCTGGCCACGCCGGCCTACCGCCGCGCCGAGCGCGAGGCGCTGGCGCGCGCCGGGGAATGGCTGGAGCGCATGGGGCTCACCGCCGTGGCCAACCGCGAGGCGGGCACGCTGTCGTACGGCCACCAGCGGCGCCTGGAGATCGCGCGCTGCATGATTACCCAGCCGCGCCTGCTGATGCTGGACGAGCCGGCCGCCGGCCTGAACCCGCAGGAAAAGATCGAGCTGCAGCAGCTGATCGACCGCCTGCGCCGCGAGTTCAACATCTCGGTGCTGCTGATCGAGCACGACATGAGCCTGGTGATGGGCGTGTCGGACCGCATCCTCGTGATGGAGCACGGCAAGCCGATCATGATCGGCACGCCCGAAGCGGTGCGCAACGACCCGCGCGTAATCAAGGCCTACCTGGGAGAGGACTGATGCTGAAGCTGGATAACGTCCACACCCACTATGGCGCCGTGGAGGCGCTGTCGGGCGTGTCGATCGAGGTCAACCAGGGCGAGATCGTCACCCTGATCGGCAGCAACGGCGCCGGCAAGACCACGCTGATGATGACCGTCTGCGGCACGCCGCGCGCGTCCAGCGGCCGCGTGCTGTTCGAGGACCAGGACATCACGGGCCGCAACACGCACGAGATCATGCGCATGGGCATGGCCATTTCGCCAGAAGGCCGGCGCGTGTTCCCGAGCCTGACTGTGCTGGAAAACCTCAAGATGGGTGGCTTCTTTGCCAGCCGCCATGAGATCGAGGCCGGCATCGAGCACGTGTTCAAGCTGTTCCCGCGCCTGAACCAGCGCGCCAGCCAGCGGGCCGGCACGATGAGCGGCGGCGAGCAGCAGATGCTGGCCATCGGCCGCGCGCTGATGAGCCGCCCGCGCCTGCTGCTGCTGGACGAGCCGACGCTGGGCCTGGCACCGCTGATCATCGCCCAGATCTTCGACATCATCCGCACCATCCGCGAGGAAGGCGTGACCGTCTTCCTGGTGGAGCAGAACGCCAACAAGGCCCTGCAGGTGGCCGACCGCGGCTACGTGCTGGAAACCGGCAAGGTGGTGCTGGCGGATACCGGCGCCAACCTGCTGGCCAACGACCGGATCCGGGCGGCCTACCTGGGCGGTTGATTCAGTCCCCGGTCTGCTCCGCTCTCCGCCACGGCGGGAGAGCGGAGCCGCCTCCGGCCACCGGCCACCGGCCACCCCGGCCGCACCGGCCACTTCCCGCCCCCTTCGCCATCCACGAAATCCCCCTTTCGCCAATGACCGTCGCCCCGGCGGGCCGGGCGGTCCGCTGGCGGCGGGCAGCGGTGGCATAATCGCTTGCGATGTCAAGCAATCCCCGGCGTCGCCGGAAACGCAGCAGAATGGCTCCTGCCTGCCCGCGATGGCATCCGGAATAACAACTCCCCTGCAAACCAACGCGCGGATTCGCGCCGGTCGTCCCCTCCGGGGGTGCGGTCGGACGGTCTGCCCCCCGCATCATGGCAAAGACGCTCTACGACAAACTCTGGGATGACCACACCGTCCACGTCGAGGAAGACGGCACCACGCTGCTCTACATCGACCGCCACCTGCTGCATGAAGTGACCAGCCCGCAGGCGTTCGAGGGCCTGAAGCTGGCGGAGCGTCCGGTGTGGCGCATCAGCGCGAACCTGGCCGTGTCGGACCACAACGTGCCGACCACGGACCGCACGCAAGGCATCGCCGACCCGATCTCGAAGCTCCAGGTCGATACGCTGGACGCCAACTGCGACGCCTACGGCATCACGCAGTTCAAGATGAACGACCACCGCCAGGGCATCGTCCACGTGATCGGGCCGGAGCAGGGCGCCACGCTGCCCGGCATGACCGTGGTCTGCGGCGACTCGCACACCAGCACGCACGGCGCGTTCGGCGCGCTGGCCCACGGCATCGGCACGTCCGAGGTGGAGCACGTGCTGGCCACCCAGACGCTGCTGGGCAAGAAGGCCAAGAACATGCTGATCCGCGTGGAAGGCAAGCTGCCGCGCGGCTGCACCGCCAAGGACATCGTGCTGGCCATCATCGGCAAGATCGGCACGGCCGGCGGCACGGGCTACACGATGGAATTCGCCGGCTCGGCCATCCGCGAGCTGTCGATGGAAGGCCGCATGACGGTCTGCAACATGGCCATCGAGGCCGGTGCGCGCGCCGGCCTGGTGGCCGTGGACGACATCACGCTGGAATACGTGAAGAACCGCCCGTACGCGCCCCAGGGCGTGGAATGGGACCAGGCCGTGGCCTACTGGCGCACGCTGCATTCCGACGCTGGCGCCCACTTCGACAAGGTCGTGGAGCTGCGCGGCGAGGAAATCCGCCCGCAGGTCACCTGGGGCACGTCGCCCGAGATGGTGGTCAGCATCGAGGACCGCGTGCCGGACCCCGAGAAGGAAAAGGATTCGAACAAGCGCAACGCCATGGAGCGCGCGCTGGAGTACATGAACCTGCAGCCGAACACGCCGATGGAGTCCATCCGCATCGACAAGGTGTTCATCGGGTCCTGCACCAACAGTCGCATCGAGGACATGCGCGCCGCCGCGTGGGTCGTGCAGAAGCTGGGCCGCAAGGTGGCCGGCAACGTGAAGCTGGCGATGGTGGTGCCGGGTTCGGGCCTGGTCAAGGAACAGGCCGAGCGCGAGGGGCTGGACAAGGTGTTCAAGGCCGCCGGCTTCGAATGGCGCGAGCCGGGCTGCTCGATGTGCCTGGCGATGAACGCCGACCGGCTGGAGCCGGGCGAGCGCTGCGCGTCCACGTCGAACCGCAACTTCGAAGGCCGCCAGGGCGCCGGTGGCCGTACCCACCTGGTAAGCCCGGCCATGGCCGCCGCGGCCGCCATCGAGGGGCATTTCGTCGACATCCGCAAGCTCGGCTGACCGCCGGGACGGGTCATCGGGTCAACCACGACTTTCGAACAGAGAGAACATGAAAAAGATCGTGATCACGCTGCTGGCATGCCTGGGCATGCTGCAACTGGCTGGCTGCAACACGATTGCCGGCTTTGGCAAGGACACGCAGGCTGCCGGGCAGGCCCTTGAGAACGCCGCCCGGAAGTAAGGACATCACCATGGAAAAGTTCACCGTACACAGCGGCATCGCAGCACCGCTCGACCGCGAAAACGTCGACACCGACGCCATCATCCCGAAGCAGTTCCTGAAGTCGATCCAGCGCACGGGCTTCGGCCCGAACCTGTTCGACGAATGGCGCTACAAGGACGTCGGCCAGCCCGGCCAGGACAACAGCAAGCGTCCGCTGAACCCGGACTTCGTGCTGAACCAGCCGCGCTACCAGGGCGCGTCGATCCTGCTGGCGCGCAACAACTTCGGCTGCGGCAGCTCGCGCGAGCACGCGCCGTGGGCGCTCACGCAATACGGCTTCCGCGCCGTGATCGCGCCCAGCTTTGCCGATATCTTCTTCAACAACTGCTACAAGAACGGGCTGCTGCCGGTGGTGCTGACCGAGCAGCAGGTGGACCACCTGTTCAACGAGACCAACGCGTTCCAGGGCTACCAGCTCACCATCGACCTGGACCGCCAGGTGGTGACCACGCCGGGCGGCACCAGCTACCCGTTCGACATCGCCCCGTTCCGCAAGTACTGCATGCTGAACGGCTTCGACGATATCGGCCTGACGCTGCGCCACAAGGACAAGATCAAGGCGTTCGAGTCCGAGCGGCTGACCCGCATGCCGTGGCTGGGCAACCGGCTGGTGGGCTGATCCCGAAAACTAAAGGAAATACGACATGAAGATTGCTGTCCTGCCGGGCGACGGCATCGGTCCCGAGATCGTTGCCGAAGCCGTCAAGGTGCTCAACGCGCTGGGCGAGAATTTCGAGATGGAAACCGCCCCGGTGGGCGGCGCCGGCTACGAGGCCGAAGGCCATCCGCTACCCGAGAACACGCTGAAGCTGGCCAAGGAGGCCGACGCCATCCTGTTCGGCGCCGTGGGCGACTGGAAGTACGACAGCCTGGAGCGCCCGCTGCGCCCCGAGCAGGCCATCCTGGGCCTGCGCAAGCACCTGCAGCTGTTTGCCAACTTTCGCCCGGCAATCTGCTATCCGGAACTGACCGGTGCGTCGAGCCTGAAGCCCGAGCTGGTGGCCGGGCTGGACATCCTGATCGTGCGCGAACTGAACGGCGACATCTACTTCGGCCAGCCGCGCGGCGTGCGCGAGGCGCCGGACGGCCTGTTCCAGGGCGCCCGCGAAGGCTTCGACACGATGCGCTACAGCGAGCCCGAGATCCGCCGCATCGCCCATGTGGCGTTCCAGGCGGCCGCCAAGCGCGGCAAGAAGCTGTGCAGCGTGGACAAGGCCAACGTGCTCGAAACCTTCCAGTTCTGGAAGGACATCGTGATCGACGTCAGCAAGGAATACCCGGACGTCGAGCTGTCGCACATGTACGTGGACAACGCCGCGATGCAGCTGGTGAAGGCGCCCAAGAGCTTCGACGTGATCGTCACCGGCAACATGTTCGGCGACATCCTGTCGGACGAGGCGGCCATGCTGACCGGCTCGATCGGCATGCTGCCGTCGGCGTCGCTGGACGCGAACAACAAGGGCCTGTACGAGCCGTCGCACGGCTCGGCGCCGGACATCGCCGGCAAGGGCGTGGCCAATCCGCTGGCCACAATCCTGTCCGCCGCGATGATGCTGCGCTATTCGCTGAACCGTGCCGAACAGGCCGACCGCATCGAGAACGCCGTCAAGAAGGTGCTGGCCCAGGGCTACCGCACCGGCGACATCCTGACGCCGGGCTGCAAGCAGGTTGGCACCCGGGACATGGGCGAGGCGGTGCTGGCGGCGCTGTAAGCACCCGCCGCAGCCGGCGGGGCGGGCGGCACCGGCGCGCGATCGGCATCCGATGCCGGTTGCGCAATGTTTTGCCGTCCGTCGGCTCCCCCGGCCCCGTCCGGTGCGCCGCAGGGGCCGGAAAGCCACCCCGCAAGCACGAAAACACCCGTCATTTCCCCTGCGGCATCGCCGCAAATTCGTGTAGACTCTCCCGTCATGGCCCGAAACCCCCAGTCCCTCCTGACTGCTTTTGCTGCCCGCACCGCCCCCCGCGGCGCGATTGGCATGGGTTCGACCGGCCTGACCGCAACGACGATTAAAACCATTACCAAAACGATCCGCTAGATCGTTCGTCGTGCCTGCCCGTCTTCCCCGCGCAGCCACGCCGGGCGAAGCAAAATGGCGGGGAAGTTCACATCACATCCGAGGTAAGTCATGATTGTAGGTCTCGTCGGTTGGCGAGGAATGGTCGGCAGCGTCCTGATGCAGCGCATGCAGGAAGAGGGCGATTTCGACCATATCGAGCCCGTTTTCTTCAGCACGTCCAACGCCGGCGGCAAGGCCCCGGCCATGGCGAAGAATGAAACCACGCTGAAAGACGCGAACGACATCGACGCACTGAAGCAGTGCGACGTGGTGCTCACCGCCCAGGGCGGCGACTACACGAACGACGTCTTCCCGCGCCTGCGCGCCGCCGGCTGGAACGGCTACTGGATCGACGCCGCCTCGTCGCTGCGCATGAAGGACGACGCCATCATCGTGCTCGACCCGGTCAATCTGGGCGTGATCAAGGACGCACTGTCCAAGGGCGTCAAGAACTTCATCGGCGGCAACTGCACGGTCAGCTGCATGATGATGGGCCTGGGCGGCCTGTTCCAGGCCGACCTGATCGAGTGGATGACCTCGATGACCTACCAGGCTGCCTCGGGCGGCGGTGCCCAGCACATGCGCGAGCTGCTGACCCAGTTCGGCACGCTGAACGCCGCGGTCAAGCCGCTGCTGGACAACCCGGCGTCGGCCATCCTGGAGATCGACCGCCAGATCCTGTCGACCCAGCACGGCCTGTCCGCCGACGAGACCAAGCAGTTCGGCGTGCCGCTGGCCGGCAACCTGATTCCGTGGATCGACAAGGACCTCGGCAACGGCGTGTCCAAGGAAGAGTGGAAGGGCGCCGCCGAGACCAACAAGATCCTGGGCCGGGGCGAGGGCTTTGTCGGGGCCACCGGCGCCGCGCCGATCGCCGTGGACGGCCTGTGCGTGCGGATCGGCGCCATGCGCTGCCATTCGCAGGCGCTGACGATCAAGCTGCGCCGCGATGTGCCGCTGGACGAGATCGAAGGCATGCTGGCCGCCAACAACCAGTGGGCCAAGGTCGTGCCGAACACCCGCGAGGCCAGCATGAAGGACCTGACGCCGGCCGCCGTGACCGGCACGCTGACGATTCCGGTGGGCCGCCTGCGCAAGATGCAGATGGGCGGCGAGTACCTGTCGGCTTTCACCGTGGGCGACCAGCTCCTGTGGGGCGCGGCCGAGCCGCTGCGGCGTATGCTGCGCATTCTGATCGAGGACTGACCCCCTCTTTGGCCTTGCCGCTTCGTTGCAGCAAGGCAACAGAATGACCTGCTTTCTCATCGACGCCGCGCCCGGAGCGCGGCGTTGTCGCATCCGGAACCCTTTTTTTCACAGGCTTGGGTCACAATACAGCCGGCATGCGCTTGGCCACGGGGTCATCGCCGCCGCGCATCTGGCATGCACGGCAGCGACATGGGCGCGCACCAGGACGGGCAACAAGCCCGGCCGGTTCAGCGCCCGCCAGCCAGCCATTTGTTGGGATCGGGTTAACTTTTGCTACTAAAACCATAAACGGAGCACGAGGTGAGTGTGAGCCTACATCGCCGGAAAGATGCGCCTACTGTCCGTCAGCGCTGGTCAACGCTGGCCGTCACGGCATTCGGTCTGCTGCTTGCGCAGCCAGCCGCCTATGCCGCGGGGTTCGGACAATTAAGGGTCCAATCCAACCTGGGGCAGCCGCTCCAGGCTGAAATCGATATCACCGGCGTGACGCCCGAGGAAGCCGACAGCCTGGCTGTCAAGCTGGCCCCGGCGTCCGCCTATTCCCGTGCCGGGCTGACCTATCTGTCGGCCATCTCCAGCGTCCGGCTGGACGTGCAGAAGCGTCCGAACGGCAGCTACGTGGCCACCGTGCGGTCCAACCAGCCGCTCAGCGAGCCGTTTGTCGACATCCTCGTCGACATGACGTGGTCCAGCGGCAAGATCACCCGGGCCTATACGTTCCTGCTGGATCCGGCCGGCGCCAAGCCGTCGAACCAGGCGTTCTCGCCGACCACCGTGGTGCAGGCCGCGACCCCCGATGCGTCGCCCGCCGCCGCGCCGGTGCCGGCGCCGGCACCCATGGCCGCCGCGCCCGCCGCACCGTCCGCCGCCCCCACGCCGGCGCCCGCGCGCCAGCCGCGCCGCGCCGCGCCGCCCGCTGCCGTGGGCGATGGCGTGGCCGCCAACGGCAACTACACGGTCCAGCGCGGCGACACGCTCTATGCCATTGCCGGCGAAGCCGCGCAGGGCCAGGACGCCGTGTCGCTGGAGCAGATGCTGCTGGCGCTGTATCGGAACAATCCCAACGCCTTCATCGGCGGCAACATCAACCGGATCAAGTCGGGCGCCGTGCTCAAGGTGCCGAGCGCCCAGCAGGCCCAGTCCGTCAGCCCGCGCGAGGCCCGCCGCGAGGTGGTGGCCCGCACGCAGGGCTTCGACAGCTACCGCAGCCGCCTGGCGGCTGCCGCCGCGGCGAAGTCCGTGGAAGCCGGGTCGGGCCGCGAGCAGTCGGGCAACGTGACCGCCCGCGTGCAGGACACCACGGTGCCGAACGCCGGCCCGCGCGACGAGCTGAAGCTGTCGAAGGGCGACAAGGCCGACAAGGGCGCGCAGGCCAAGGCCGAAGCCGAGGTGGCGAACCAGCGCAAGCTCAAGGAAGCCGAGTCGCGCGTGACGGACCTGGAAAAGAACATCTCCGACATGCAGCGCCTGATGGAGCTGAAGAACGCGGAGATCGCCAAGCTCAACCAGGGCAACCAGGCCGCCAAGGCCGCGGCTGCGCCGGCCACCGCTGCGGCAGGCACCAAGCCGGCGGACGCCGCCGCGCCCGCGCCGACCGTGGTCCCGGCCGAGCCGGCCAAGGCCGCCGCCCCGAGCACGGCCACGCCAGAACCGGCCCCGGCCGCCACGGCCGATGCGTCGGCGGCGACCGCTGCCACCGCTGCGGCCGCAGCCACCGCCGCAGCCGCCTCGGCCCCCGCTGCCACCACCCCGGCCGCCGCCGCATCCGCGCCGCAGGGCGCCGCTTCGGCCACTGCCGCCGCGCCGGCTTCGGCACCGGCTGCCGCCAGGAAGGCGCCGCCCGTTGTCCAGCCGATCGCCGAGCCGTCGTTCGCCGACGAACTGCTGGCCAATCCGATGCTGCTGCCCGGCGTCGGTGTGCTGGTTGCGTTGCTTGGCGGTTATGCGTACTATCGCCGCCGCCAGAAGCAGAAGGCCGGCGAGAACACCGGCTTCGGTGACAGCATCCTGTCCCAGGAAAGCACGGTCATGGCCGGCGGACACTCGTTGTTCGGTACCGCCGGCGGCCAGAGCGTCGACACGTCGCAGCACAGCGTGTTCGGCGCCGACTTCCGCATCGGCAACAACTCGCCCGAAGCGACGGAAGTGGATCCGATTGCCGAGGCCGAGGTGTACATCGCGTACGGACGCGACGTGCAGGCCGAGGAAATCCTGCGCGAAGCGTTGCAACAGAATCCGGAGCGCCAGGCCATCCGCCTGAAGCTGCTGGAGATTTACAACACTCGTCAGGATGTGGAAGGTTTCCGGGTGATTGCAGAAGAAATGTTCGCCCAGGTAGGCGGACAAAGCGCGGACTGGCAGCAGGTCGCGGAAATGGGTCGCAAGCTGGATCCGGGCAACGCGCTGTACCTGTCGGTGGCGCCCGAGGTGATGGCGGAAGCCGATACGACCACCCCGGTGGCCGACCAATGGCGTACGCAAGACCCCGCGCAGTCGCTGCAGGCCGCGCCGCAGGCGTCGGCCATGCCGGACCTGGCGCTGCCGCTCGACGCCTTCCCGGCGCCGGCCCCCGGCGAGCCCATCGTGGCACCGGCGTCGGCATCGATGGTCTTCGGCAATGAGCACGCCGAGCCGGTGGCCCGCCTGGACGACATCCTCGACGAGGGTCACGACGCCGCTCACGTGCCCGCGCTGGACACCCCCACGCGCTCGCGCCCGCTGGAATTCGACATGTCCGCCCTGTCGCTCGACCTGAATCCGGCCACGCCGGACGCGGGCGGGCTGCAGCCGGCGCCGCTGGCCACGGCCACGTACGACGCGCCGTCGCTGGCCGAATCGACCGTGCCGCTGCCGGCCCCGACGATGCTCCAGAACGGCAAGCTGGTCGAGCCGATCGACCTGAGCCGCGTCACGTCCGAAGGGCTGGGCGACGGCACGCATGGCGTTTCCGCCAGCACGCTGTCCGCCACGGGCATGGACGGTAGCCGCGACATGCAGATCAAGCTGGACCTGGCGCGCGCCTATATCGAGATCGGCGACAAGGAAGGGGCGCGCGAACTGCTGCAGGAAGTGGTCGAGCAGTCCGACGACCCGCTGCAGACCGAGGCCCGCACGCTGCTGCGCGACGTGGCCTGACCCTCGCCGGCCCGCGGGTTCCGCCCCAAAGGCCGGTATGATGCAGGGTTTGCGGCACGCCGGAGATCGGGCGCGCCGCGGCCCGAAGCGATGCGCCGGAAGCGTCCCTTCCGGCGCATTTTGTTTTTGCGCATCGTCCCCTCCATGAATCGCATCGCCATCGGACTCCACTACGACGGGTCGGCCTTCTCGGGCTGGCAGTCGCAGCCCCACCGCAATACCGTGCAGGACCACCTGGAAGACGCCATCGAGCGCTTTGCCGGAACGCGCCTGCTGACCACGGTGGCGGGGCGGACCGACACCGGCGTGCATGCGCTCGGGCAGGTGATCCATCTCGATACGGTGCTCGATCGCGACAAGTTCTCGTGGGTGCGCGGCGTCAACGCATTCCTGCCGCCGTCCATCGCGCTGCAATGGGCCGAGCCGGTCGACGCGGGCTTCCACGCGCGCTTCCTGGCCTACGAGCGGATGTACTACTACGCGCTCTACACCGGGCCGCACCGGGTGCCGATGATCCACGGCCGGGCCGGCTACCAGATGCTGCCGCCGGGCCAGCGGCTCGATGTCGACGCGATGCGCGCGGCGGCCGCCTGCCTGATCGGCGAGCACGACTTCTCGGCCTTCCGCGCCGCCGAATGCCAGGCCAGGTCGCCGGTCAAGACACTCTACGACGTGACGATCCAGGCCGACGGGCCGTGGGTCTTTCTGCGATTCCGCGCCAGCGCCTTCCTGCACCATATGGTCCGCAACCTGATGGGCTGCCTGGTGGCGGTGGGGCGCGGGCGCTACCCGGCCGAGTGGCTGGCCGAGGTGCTGGCCGGCCGCAGCCGGCAGAAGGCCGCGCCGACGTTCATGCCCGACGGCCTGTACCTGGTCGGCGTAAAGTATCCTGAGCCGTACCGGCTCCCCCGGGCGGATGCGTCCGCCAGCCTCTTCCACGGAGTGTTTGCCGATGATGGCGCCTGATTCCGGCCCCGTGCCCCCGCGCACACGCATCAAGATCTGCGGCCTGACGCGGCCGGAGGACGTCCGCGCGGCCGTGGACGCTGGCGCCGACGCCATCGGCCTGGTGTTCTACGACAAGAGCCCGCGCTACGTCGACGTCGCCCACGCCGCCGCGCTGGCCGAGCAGGTGCCGCCGTTCGTGACCGTGACCGGGCTGTTCGTCAATGCCGATGCCGAGGAAGTGGCCCACGTGGCCGAGCGGGTGCCGTTGACGCTACTTCAGTTCCACGGCGACGAATCGCCGCAGCAATGCACCGAGACGGCGCGGCGCTGCCGGCTGCCATTCATGCGCGCGGCCCGTGTCCAGCAGGGCCTTGATTTGGTAGAATTCGCCGATCAATACCGTGACGCCGCCGGCCTGTTGCTCGACGCCTTTGTCGAGGGCTACGGCGGTGGCGGCCACGTCTTCGACTGGACCCTGATTCCTGCCCCATGGCTTCCGCCCAATCCTGCCAACCCGTCCGCAAACGACGCACCTCGCATCGTTTTGAGTGGTGGGTTGAACGCGCAAAACGTCGCTGGTGCGATTGAGCGCGTGCGCCCCTACGCCGTCGATGTCAGCAGCGGCGTGGAGGCGAGCAAGGGTGTGAAAGACCACGCCCGCATTGCCGCATTCGTGCGCGCGGTGCGGATGGCGGACGCAGCCCTGGCCGGCCGGTAGCCCCGGGCCGGCCCTGCGTCACCCCCGCCCGCTGCCCGATTCCGAATTTGATGCGCTCCGCCGCCCGCTGCGCGGAGCGCCACCTGAGAGCCTGGACATGTACGACTTGCCCGATTCCCGAGGCCATTTCGGCCCCTACGGCGGTAGCTTCGTTTCCGAAACGCTGGTCCACGCGCTGGACGAGCTGCGCGAAGCCTATGCGCACTACCAGCAGGACGCCGATTTCAACGCCGAATTCCAGCGCGAGCTGAAGCACTTCGTCGGCCGCCCGTCGCCGATCTACCACGCCCAGCGCTGGAGCGAGACGCTTGGCGGCGCGCAGATCTACTTCAAGCGCGAGGACCTGAACCACACCGGCGCGCACAAGATCAACAACGTCATCGGCCAGGCGCTGCTGGCCCGCCGCATGGGCAAGAAGCGCGTGATCGCCGAGACCGGCGCCGGCCAGCACGGCGTGGCCACGGCCACCATCGCCGCGCGCTTCGGCATGGAATGCGTGGTCTACATGGGCTCCGAGGACGTGCGCCGCCAGGCGGCCAACGTCTACCGCATGAAGCTGCTGGGCGCCACGGTGGTGCCGGTGGAAAGCGGCTCCAAGACGCTCAAGGACGCGCTGAACGAGGCGATGCGCGACTGGGTGACCAACGTCGAGACCACGTTCTACATCATCGGCACGGTGGCCGGCCCGCATCCGTACCCGATGATGGTCCGCGACTTCCAGTGTGTGATCGGCGAGGAATCGAAGGTGCAGATGCCCGAGATGACCGGCCGCCAGCCGGACGCCGTGATCGCCTGCGTGGGCGGCGGTTCGAACGCGATGGGAATCTTCTACCCGTACATCGGCCACGAGGACGTGCAGTTGATCGGCGTGGAGGCGGCCGGCGACGGCCTGGAGACGGGCCGCCACGCGGCGTCGCTGACCGGCGGCTCGCCCGGCGTGCTGCACGGCAACCGCACCTACCTGCTGCAGGACGACAACGGCCAGATCATCGAGACCCATTCGGTGTCGGCCGGCCTGGACTACCCCGGCGTGGGCCCGGAGCACGCGTGGCTCAAGGACATCGGCCGCGCGCAGTACGTGCCGATTACCGACGACGAGGCGCTCAAGGCGTTCCATGACTGCTGCCGGATCGAAGGCATCATCCCGGCGCTGGAGTCCAGCCACGCCATCGCCTACGCCTGCAAGCTGGCGCCGACGCTGCCGAAGGACAAGCTGCTGCTCGTGAACCTGTCCGGCCGCGGCGACAAGGACATGCACACGGTGGCCGAACGTGCGGGGCTGAAGCTGTAATGCGCGCGCTGCCCCCTGAAACTGCATCGTCACAAGCGGAAGAGGGCGGCGCCGCGGCGCCGTTCGACATCCTCGACACCGACGTGGTCCGTCTGTACCAGGAAGACGCGCTCGAAGGCATCCGGCGCATCCCGGACCAGTCGATCGACCTGATCGTCGCTGATCCGCCCTACGGCCTGGGCAAGGACTACGGCAACGACTCCGACCTGCTGTCCGGCGACGCCTACCTGGAATGGTCCGAGCGCTGGATGGACGCCATCATCCCCAAGCTGGCGCCCAAGGGCACGCTGTACCTGTTCTGCACGTGGCAGTACTCGCCCGAGCTGTTCGTCATGCTCAAGAAGCGGCTGACGATGATCAACGAGATCATCTGGGACCGCCGCGTGCCCAGCATGGGCGGCACCACGCGCAAGTTCTCGTCGGTGCACGACAACATCGGCTTCTTTGCCCGCCAGCGCGACTACTACTTCGACCTGGACCCGGTGCGCATCCCGTATGACGCCGAGACCAAGAAGGCGCGCAGCCGGCCGCGTTTCGAAGGCAAGAAGTGGCTGGAAGTGGGCTACAACCCCAAGGACCTGTGGAGCGTGCCGCGCATCCACCGCCAGGACCCCGAGCGCGCCGACCATCCGACGCAGAAGCCGCTGGAGATTGTCGAACGCATGGTGCTGTCGAGCTGCCCGCCCGGCGGCATCGTGCTGGACCCATTCACGGGCAGCGGCACCACGGCGGTGGCCTGCGTGCGCCACGGCCGGCGCTTTGTCGGCTTCGAGATGAATCCGCAGTATGCCGCGCTGGTGCGCGAGCGCGTGACGGCAGCCCAGCCGGTGTACGCGCAGATCCAGCCCGATACTCCCGCAACGACCCCGGACGCCGCGAACGACGATGCCAATGACGACGCATCGGCCGTGCAGCGCCTGATCTGAGACTCCCGGCAAGGCCAACCATGTCCCGTATCCAGAAGACTTTCGCGGCGCTGGCCGCGCAGAACAAGAAGGGCCTGATTCCGTTCATCACCGCCGGCGACCCGGCGCCCGCGCTGACCGTGCCGCTGATGCACGCGCTGGTGGCCGGTGGCGCCGACGTCATCGAGCTCGGCGTGCCGTTCTCGGACCCGATGGCCGACGGCCCGGTGATCCAGCGCGCCTCCGAGCGGGCGCTGGCGCAAGGCGTGTCGCTGGCGCAGGTGCTGGCCTGGGTGGCGGAGTTCCGCCAGACCGACGACGCCACGCCCGTGGTGCTGATGGGCTACGCCAACCCGATCGAGCGGATGGGCGAGGCGGCCTTCGCCAAGGCTGCCGCGGCGGCTGGCGTGGACGGCGTGCTCGTGGTCGACTATCCGCCCGAGGAATGCGAGTCGTTTGCCGGGCTGATGCGCGACAACGGCATGGACCCGATCTTCCTGCTCGCGCCCACCTCGACCGATGCCCGCATCGCGGCCGTGGCCCGCGTGGCCAGCGGCTATCTCTATTACGTGTCGCTCAAGGGCGTGACCGGATCGGCCACGCTGGACCTGGACAGCGTGGCCGCCCGCCTGCCGCTGATCAAGCGGCATGCCAACCTGCCGGTGGGTGTCGGCTTCGGCATCCGCGACGCCGAGACGGCGTGCGCCATCGGCAGCGTGGCCGATGCCGTGGTCATCGGCAGCCGGCTGGTGCAGTTGCTGGAGGATGCGCCGCGCGACCAGGCCGTCGAGGCGCTGCGTACCTTCATCGCCGGCATCCGCCAGGCGCTGGACGCGTAAGCCTTGACAGCCGTGTGACGCCTGCTGAAAAAATACGCGCCGATTGTGCTGTTCGATGCACAATTGGCGCGTTTTGCTTAGCCGCGTGACGGCCCGGCGTGGTAAATTCGCGGCCTGATTCCCTGCCGTCCCGGTGTCCGACCTCTCAGAGAGGGGCGTCGACGCGCGCGGCAGCTATCCGAAAGGAGCTTTCATGAGCTGGTTGGATAAACTCCTGCCTCCCAAGATTCAACAGACCGATCCTTCCACCCGCAAGGGCATTCCGGAAGGGCTGTGGGTCAAGTGCCCGTCGTGCGAGTCCACCCTGTACCGCACCGACGTGGAAGCCAATCTGCATGTCTGCCCGAAGTGCGACCACCACATGCGGATCCGGTCGCGCGAGCGCCTGGACAAGCTGCTGGACGCCGAGGGCCGCTTCGAGATCGGCCAGGAAATCGTGCCGGTGGACGCGCTGAAGTTCAAGGACACCAAGAAGTACCCGGACCGCATCAAGGCCGCCATGGAAGACACGGGCGAGACCGACGCGATGGTGGTGATGGGCGGCGCGATCCACACGATCCCCGTGGTCGTGGCCTGCTTCGAATTCGAGTTCATGGGCGGGTCGATGGGCTCCGTCGTCGGCGAGCGTTTTGCCCGTGGCGCGCAGGCCGCGCTGGAGCAGAAGGTGCCGTTCATCTGCGTGACGGCCACCGGCGGCGCGCGGATGCAGGAAAGCCTGCTGTCGCTGATGCAGATGGCCAAGACCACGGCCATGCTGAACCAGTTGTCCAACGCCAGGCTGCCGTTCATCAGCGTGCTGACCGACCCGACGATGGGCGGCGTGTCGGCATCGTTCGCCTTCCTGGGCGACGTGGTGATTGCCGAGCCCAAGGCGCTGATCGGCTTTGCCGGCCCGCGCGTGATTGAGCAGACCGTGCGCGAGAAGCTGCCGGAAGGCTTCCAGCGCGCCGAGTTCCTGCTGCAGAAGGGCGCCATCGACATGATCGTCGACCGCCGCCGCCTGCGCGGGGAAATCGCCCAGGTGCTGGCGCTGCTGCAGAAGCAGCCGGCCGATGCGGTGGCCTGACGCGGTAGCGTGATTTGCAGGACAATGGCGCGGGTGCCACCACCCGCGCCATTTTGCTTTTTGTAGTGTCGAAAGTGTCGTCAACGAGCATGCCCATCTTCCACAATCTCCCCGACTGGCTTCACCACCTGGAAACCGCCCATCCCGTGGGCATCGACATGGGTCTGACGCGCATCACGCGCGTCAAGGAAGCACTGGGTCTGCGCATCGACGCCGTGGTGTTCACGGTGGGCGGCACCAATGGCAAGGGGTCGACCTGCGCGATGCTCGAACGCATCCTGCTGGAGGCCGGCTACAAGGTGGGGCTGCACACGTCCCCGCACCTGATCTCGTTCAACGAGCGCGCCCGCCTGAACGGCGAGCAGGCCACCGACGCGCAGCTGCTGCCGCACTTTGAGGCCATCGAGCGCGCCCGCACCAGCTTTGCCGATCCGGTCAGCCTGACCTACTTCGAGTTCACGACGCTGGCCATCATCCACATGTTCGCGGCGGCCGGGTTGGACGCCATGATCCTGGAAGTGGGGCTGGGCGGCCGGCTGGACGCGGTCAATGTGATCGATACGGACTGCGCGGTGATTACCAGCGTCGATATCGACCACACCCAGTACCTGGGCGACACGCGCGAGAAGATCGGCTACGAGAAGGCCGGCATCTTCCGCCCGCATGTGCCGGCGATCTGCGGCGACCCGATGCCGCCGCAATCGGTCATCGACCATGCCGAGGCCGTCGGGGCCGACCTGTGGCTCGTGGGCCGCGACTTCCGCCACCAGGCCGCGCCGGGGCAGGAGCGCCAGCAATGGGACTGGACCGGCCGCGACCGCAAGCTCAACGGGCTTGGCTATCCGGCCCTGCGCGGCGCCAACCAGTTGCTGAACGCGTCGGCGGCGCTGGCCGCGCTGCAGGCCATGCGCCCGCGGCTGCCGGTCAGCGCGCAGGAAGTGCGCAACGGGCTGGCGTTCGTCGAGCTGCCGGGCCGCTTCCAGGTGATGCCGGGCCGCCCGGCGGTGATTCTCGATGTGGCGCATAACCCGCACGCGGCAGCCACGCTGGGTCAGAACCTGGAGAACATGGGGTTCTTCCGCTACACCTACGCCGTGTTTGGCGCAATGGCGGACAAGGACATCGCGGGCGTGCTGCAGCACGTGGCCGACAAGGTGGACCACTGGTGCCTGTGCGACCTGCCGACCGAGCGGGCCGCCACGGCCGCCCAGGTGCGCGAGGCACTGGACGCCACCGGGTTCCACGAGGGCCCGGACAATACGGCGGCATGCTTCGCAAGTCCGGAACTGGCGTATCGCGACGCCATCGGCAGGGCAACCGAGAATGATAGAATCCTGGTCTTCGGATCGTTCTACACGGTGGCCGGCGTGATGGCATACCGCGCCACGCAGGCCAACTGATACCAGGCTGAACTCCCGGGCCGGAACGACATCACACCGAACACCACTCTTTGGGCATCTATGGGCCTGCTTTCGCTGTTCTCGTCCCGCAAGGGCACTGACCCGGCACCCGAACGGGGTCGCCGTACCCGCGCGGAACCCGGCGCCGGCATCGGCGCATCGCGCCGGCCTGCCGATGAGTACGCCGACGACAGCCTCGACCCCGACTTTCCCCAGAAACAACGCGCCCGCCGCCGCCTGATCGGCGCCGTGGTGCTGCTTGCCGTGGCCGTCATCGTCCTGCCGATCGTGTTCGAGCACAAGCCGCGCCCGGTGTCCGACGACGTGGCCGTCAGCGTGGCCAACGGGCAGGGCGCACAGAAGCCGAAGGTCGAGGCCCGCAAGGCGCAGGCGCTGCCGCCGTCGGCCGGCACGGCCCGCAACGACGCCGCGCTGGACGCCGGCGAGGAAATCGTCAGCACGCCGGCCGCCGACAAGGCGAAGGCCGCCGATACGAAGGTGGCGGACAAGCCCGCGGACAAGCCGGCCGACAAGCCCGCCGACGCCAAGCCGGCCGCCAATACCAAGTACCTGATCCTGATCGGCGCGTTCTCGTCGGAAGAGCGCGCAAGGAACTGGCTGGCCAAGCTCAAGGAGAGCAAGGTGCCGGCGTATGTGGAAAAGAAGACGCTGGCCGACGGCGAGCGGATCCTGCTGCGTGCCGGCCCGTTTCCGAGCCGCGACGCGGCCGATGCGGCGGACCGGAAGGTGAAGTCGATCGGCCTGACCTCGAAGATCGTCGAGCAATAGGGCATCCAACGACGCATCGGACGCATTGGCAACCCGGACCGGCCGCGCCAGGCATTGCGCGGCGGCAGTCCGGCCCCATCTGAACAGGAACCGGCGCCGCACGCATGGCTTTTACCTTCTTTGACTACGCCGTCGCCTTCATCCTGGTGGCGTCGGCGCTGATCGGCGTGCTGCGCGGACTCGTGCGCGAGGTGCTGGCGCTGGTGGGCTGGGTGGTGGCGTTCGTGCTGGCCTATCACTTTGGCGGCATGGCCGCCGGATGGATGCCCGAGACGCTGCCCGGCGGCGCGCTGACGCGCAGCGCGCTGGGCTTCCTGGCAGTGTTCTTCGGCACGTGGATCGTGTCGGCGCTGGCCGGGGCGATCCTGGGCCAGTTGCTGGAAACCACGGGCCTGAAGCCGGCCGATCGCGGGCTGGGCCTGGTGTTCGGGCTGGCGCGCGGCGTGCTGATCGTGATGCTGGTGGTCGTGGTGGCCGGGCTCACGAAGCTGCCCGAGGAACCGTTCTGGCGCGACGCGGTGTCGCGCCCGTATGTGATGCAGGCCATGGACGAACTGCGGCAGTGGCTGCCGCCCGACCTGGCGAAGTATGTGAAGGCCTGACCCCGTAGCGGGCCTGACCGGATCGAAAGACGCGGCTGCTGGACGAACCCACGGCCGCGGCGCAGTATCAACGCAGTTCCGTCGCGTACATGACGGAATGGCGCCCCCTGAATCATTTGCCTTTCCTGGGAGTTCGGCATGTGCGGTATCGTCGGCGTGGTTTCCACCAGCCCTGTCAACCAACTGATCTATGACAGCCTGCTGCTGTTGCAACACCGCGGACAGGATGCAGCCGGCATCGCCACGGCCAACGGCAGCACCTTCCACATGCACAAGGCCAACGGCCTGGTGCGCGATGTCTTCCGCACGCGCAACATGCGCGGCCTGCCCGGCACGTCGGGCATCGGCCAGGTGCGCTACCCGACCGCCGGCTCGTCGAGCGAGGAAGAGGCCCAGCCGTTCTACGTGAACGCGCCGTACGGCATCATGCTGGCCCACAACGGCAACCTGACCAATTCCGAGCAGCTCCGCGAGGAAATGTTCCGCCGCGACCGCCGCCACATCAACACGCACTCGGACTCCGAGGTGCTGCTGAACGTGCTGGCCGACGAGCTGCAGCGCGCCAGCGGCGGCAAGACGCTGGACCCGGCCACGATCTTCCAGGCGGTGAGCGGCATGCATCGCCGCGTGAAGGGCGCCTACGCCATCACCGCGCAGATCTCGGGCTACGGCCTGCTGGCCGTGCGCGACCCGTTCGGCATCCGCCCGCTGTGCATCGGCAGCATTGACACGCCGACCGGCAAGGAATACCTGATCGCGTCGGAATCGGTGGCGCTGGAAGGCATGGGCTACACGATGGACCGCGACGTGGCGCCGGGCGAGGCGATCTTCGTCGACCTGGACGGCAAGCTCCACAGCCAGCAGTGCGCGGAAAACCCGCAGCTCACGCCGTGCATCTTCGAATACGTCTACCTGGCCCGTCCGGACTCGTGCATCGACGGCGTGCCCGTCTATGACGCCCGGCTGCGCATGGGCGACTACCTGGCCGAGAAGATCCGCCGCGAAGTGCCGGCCGGCGAGATCGACGTGGTCATGCCGATTCCCGATTCCAGCCGTCCGGCCGCCATGCAGGTGGCCAACGCGCTGGGCGTGCCGTACCGCGAGGGCTTCTTCAAGAACCGCTACGTGGGCCGCACCTTCATCATGCCGGGCCAGGCCGTGCGCAAGAAGTCGGTGCGCCAGAAGCTGAACGCCATGGGCGTGGAGTTCCAGGGCAAGAACGTGCTGATCGTCGACGACTCGATCGTGCGCGGCACCACGTCGTTCGAGATCGTGCAGATGGCGCGCGACGCCGGCGCCAAGAAGGTGATCTTCGCCTCGGCCGCGCCGCCGGTGAAGTTCCCGAACGTGTACGGCATCGACATGCCCACGCGCAGCGAACTGGTGGCCCACGGCCGCACCGACGAGGAAGTGGCGCGCATGATCGGCGCGGACCAGCTGGTCTACCAGGACGTGGAGGCGATGAAGCAGGCCGTGCGCGACATCAACCCGAACCTGCGCGACTTCGATGCGTCGTGCTTCGACGGCAAGTACGTGACCGGCGACATCGACGAAGCCTACCTGGACCGCCTGGAAACGGCGCGCAGCCAGGCCGACCGCGAAGGCCCGAGCGGCGATACCGAGCGTTCGCAACTGCACCTGCAGCGTTCGGGCGGCAACGAATAACAACGACACCTACTGGGCAGCACTGCAGCATGAGCGATCCGAACCAAGACGAGTCCTACGGCATCGATACCCTCGGCGTGCGCGCCGGCACCCTGCGCTCGGCCGAGTTCATGGAGCATTCCGAGGCGATGTACCTGACCTCGAGCTTCTGCTTCAACTCGGCCGCCGAGGCCGCCGAGCGCTTTGCCAATTCGGAAGAGGGCTACACCTACTCGCGCTTCACGAACCCGACCGTGTCGATGTTCCAGGCGCGGCTGGCGGCGCTGGAGGGTGCCGAGGCGTGCATGGCCACGGCATCGGGCATGAGCGCGATCCTGTCGGTTGCGCTGGCGTCGCTGCAGGCCGGCGACCACCTGGTCAGCTCGCGCTCGATCTTCGGGTCGACCATGACGCTGTTCAACACGATCCTGGCCAAGTTTGGCGTGGAGACGACGTACGTGGACAGCGGCGACCTGGGCGCATGGCGCGCGGCCGTCCGCCCGAACACGAAGCTGTTCTTCCTGGAAACGCCGTCGAACCCGCTGACCGAGGTGTCGGACATCGCCGCCGTGGCGGACATCGCCCACAACGCGGGCGCGCTGTTCGTGGTCGACAACTGCTTCTGCTCGCCCGCGCTGCAGCAGCCCATCAAGTTCGGCGCCGACGTGGTGGTGCATTCGGCCACCAAGCATATCGACGGCCAGGGCCGCGTACTGGGCGGCGCCGTGGTGGGCAAGCGCGACTACATCATGGGCAAGGTGTTCCCGCTGGTGCGGACGGCGGGCCCGACAATGTCGGCGTTCAACGCGTGGGTCATGCTCAAGGGCATGGAGACGCTGGCGATCCGCATGGAGCGCCACTCGCAGAGCGCGCTGCAACTGGCCCAGTTTCTGGAGTCGCACCCGGCCGTGAACCGCGTGTTCCATCCGGCGCTGCCGTCGCATCCGCAGTACGAGATCGCCCGGCGCCAGCAGAGCGGCGGCGGGGCGATTGTCTCGTTCGAGCTGAAGGGCGACACGCCGGAGCAGATGCGCGCCAACGCCTGGCGCGTGATCGACAGCACGAAGCTGTGCTCGATCACCGGCAACCTGGGCGATACCCGCACCACGATTACCCACCCGTACACCACCACCCACGGCCGCGTCGCGCCCGAAGCCAAGGCCGCGGCCGGCATCAGCGAAGGGCTGATCCGGCTGGCAGTGGGCCTGGAATCGGTCGAAGACCTCAAGGCCGATCTGCTGCGGGGGCTGGGGCAGTAGTCCTAACGCCCGCTGCGGGTTGTCTCCCCGCTCCCGCGCGCGGGAGCGGGGCCGGGGAGAGGTTCAGCGCCTCAAGACGCGATGGTCTCAGCTTGCACCGCTGGCCCTCTCCCCCAACCCCTCTCCCGCAGGCGGGAGAGGGGAGTCACCCCCCCCTGCATACCCTCACCGCGTACCCCTCACCGCGTACCCCTCACCGCGTACCCCTCACCGCATACCCCTCACCGCGTAGCCTTCACCGCAGCATCCGTCGCCGCAGCAGCACCAGCGCCACCACCAGCGCCACGGCTGCGTAGGCTGCCAGCACGATCACGTGCAGCGCGGCGTTTTCCACGGGCCGGCCCAGCATCAGCGGACGGATCAGCGCCACCGCGTGCGCCAGCGGCAGAAGCTGCGTGGCCTTCTGCGCGCCTTCCGGTAGCTGTTCGAGCGGGAAGAAGACGCCGGACAGCAGCAGCATCGGCGTCATGATCAGCGTCTGGTAGAACATGAAGAAGTCGTAGCTCGGCGCCAGCGCCGTCACGATCATCGCCAGGCTGGCGAAGGCGATGCCGGCCAGCACGATCACGGGCAGCGCCGCCAGCGCGCCGGGGAACTGCGCGTAGCCGAGCAGCCCGGCCACGATCATGATCGCGGCGCCCGACAGCACCGCCTTGCTGGCGGCCCATAAGACTTCTCCCAGCACGACATCGCCCAGCGTCAGCGGCGCGTGCATGATCGCCTCCCACGTGCGCTGGACGTGCATGCGCGAGAACGCCGAGTACATCGACTCGAAGCTCGCCGACATCATCACGCTCGACGCCGTGGTCCCGGCCGCCAGGAACGCGATGTACGACACGCCGTGTACCTGCCCGACCAGCAAGCCCAGCCCCAGGCCCAGGCCGAACAGGTAGATCATCGGGTCGGCCAGGTTGCCGATCATCGACGGGATGGCCAGCTTCTTCCAGACCATGTAGTTGCGGTACCAGACCATCATCCAGTTGCGCGCGTTGCGCGGCAGCAGCGGCTGGGGATAGTGCTGGCGCGGCGGGGCCGCCGCCAGGGCAGGGGACGCGGCCACGTCGGGGTTGCGGGGGTCCTGTTCGCTCATGTCGATGTCTCAGTCTCTCATCTCGCGGCCGGTCAGCTTCAGGAACACGTCCTCAAGGTTGGCCGGGCGGTGCAGGTAGCGGACGCCGCCCTTGCCGTGCAGCGCGGCGAGCAGCGGGTCGG
Source organism: Cupriavidus sp. SZY C1 (assembly GCF_032190535.1). Lineage (NCBI taxonomy): Bacteria > Pseudomonadati > Pseudomonadota > Betaproteobacteria > Burkholderiales > Burkholderiaceae > Cupriavidus > Cupriavidus sp. SZY C1. The sequence goes on along the minus strand of NZ_JAUANU010000001.1, from coordinate 190,188 downwards.
GGTCGCGGACGTAGCAGAACAGCGTCTCGCCGCGCATTTCGGTGCGTTCGGCCAGCGGCGTCAGCGTGTGGCGCAGCGGTTCGAGTTCGTCGCCATAGACTTCCACGACGTCGCAGCCGATCTCGCGGTCGATCAGCTCGTGCGGCTTGCCCTCGGCGATCTTGCGGCCGGCGTCGATCACGCACAGGTGATTGCAGAGCCGCTCGGCTTCTTCCATGAAGTGGGTGGTCAGCAGGATCGTCTTGCCGGCGGCCAGCAGCGACTTCAGGCGCTCCCAGATCAGATGGCGCGCCTGGGGGTCCAGGCCGGTGGTCGGCTCGTCCATGACCAGCAGGTCTGGATCGTTGATCAGCGCGCGGGCCACGGTCAGGCGCCGCCGCATGCCGCCGGACAGCTCGCGCACCTGGGCGTCGGCCTTGTTTTCCAGCCGGGCAAATTCCAGCAGCTTCGGCACGCGCGCGTGGATCTGGGCCGAAGAGAGCCCGAAATAGCGGCCGAAGATCCGCAGGTTCTCGATGACCGAGAAATCGGGGTCGAGGTTGTCGAATTGCGGCACCACGCCCACGCGCATGCGCGCCTGGGGTGCCCGCTCGGGAATCGGCTCGCCGCACAGCGTCAGCGTGCCCGACGCCGGCGTGGTCAGCCCCAGCAGCATGCGCAGCGTGGTGGTCTTGCCGGCGCCATTGGGGCCGAGCAGGCCGTAGCACTGGCCGGGCTGGACTTCGAGGTCGAGGTTGTCGACGACCACCTGGTCGCCGTAGAGCTTGCGCACGTTGCGCATCTGGAGGATGGCAGTCAAGGCTGGGTCCCGGAAGGCGGATGCCGCCATTATGCCGGCCATCGCCGGGCCCATTGTTGGTGCGTCGCGGTTTCTCCATTCCAGCAGCGCCGACGACGGGCGCGGCGCCTTGGCACGGGCGAAAAAAAACCGCCAGCGAACTGGCGGTTTCTTTGGGCAATGCGCGGAATCAGTAGAGCTTCTTCGGCAGCATTTGCATGCGCAGACGCTTGCGCAGGCGAGCCTCGGCAGCCTTCTTCTTGCGCTTGCGCTCGGTCGTCGGCTTTTCGTACGCGGTGCGGCTCTTCAGTTCCACGATCAGGCCAGTCTGCAGAATGGCGCGACGGAAACGACGCATTGCAACTTCAACGGGCTCGCCCGGTTTCAGAACGATCTTAGTCAATTCAGTCCTTCAGGAATAACCGCCAGGGGCGGTGGGTTCATAGGAGGGAAACGTGTCACGTCGGGCTCCGGAGCCTTCGGCAACGGTGGTATCGCACGCTGCGGCCAATGCCGCGGTGCGCCCCCTAGAACCTGCTGCGGATCGAGATCCGTACTGCCAGTATCAGGGGTGACTGGCCAAATTTTCCTAGCTAGGTAAAAACTTGGCGACTACCTGTTTCCGTGGATATTGCGCAAGAAATACGCCGGTAAGCTTTTACAGGTATACCGGACGGGAGTCAAGCCATTCAGGGCAATCCAAGATCATACACCAGATTGCGGCCGGGGCTACAGGTTGTCGACTGGTTTGCATCAAGGCAACAGCGTGGCCCAGGCAGAGGCGGCCAGCACCACCGCCATGAGACGCTCGAAGCGCTTCATGTGCCGGGGCGAGCGGATCAGCCGGGCGGCACCGGCGCCCAGCAGCGCCCAGGTGGTCATGCACGGCAGTGAGACGACGAAGAACACCAGCGACAGCAGCGCCACGCGGTGTGACGAATCGGCCCCGTCACCCGCGAACACGCTGACGACGGCCAGCGCCATCATCCACGTCTTGGGATTGACCACCTGCAGCCCGGCCGCGCCGGCCAGGCCCAGCGGGCGGCGCGCGCCAGCGGACGCCGCGTCACCGGCATCGATCCCGGCCGCCGGGCCGCGCCAGATCTGCCACGCCAGCCACGAGAGCCAGCCGACGCCGATCCACGCCATCGCGTGCTGGATCTGCGGATGCGCCGCCAGCGCGCCGCCCAGGCCGATGCCTACCGCCAGCACCAGCAGCGCCGCGCCGCCGCAGGCGCCGAGGATGATCGGCACCGTGGCCAGCACACCGCGCCGGGCGCTGTGGCTCAGCACGATGACGTTGGTCGGCCCGGGCGTGATCGAGGCGACGACCGCAAACATCAGGAAGGGGAGGAGGGGCAGGGTATCGGGCATGCGGCCATTGTTGCGGCCGCGCGCCTAGGCGTCTGGAAGATTTGAGCAGCGCCGGCGGTAGTGGGCCGGGGTCAGGCCGTAGGCGCGGCGGAACCAGCGTCCCAGATGGCTCTGATCGGCAAAGCCCAGTGCCACGGCCACGTCGGCCGGCGTCGCGCCACGCGCCAGCATGTGGCGGGCCCGGGAGAGCCGCAGTTGCACCAGGTAGGCATGCGGCGCCAGTCCGAACGCGGCCTTGAAGGCGCGGGTGAGGCGGTAGCGGTCGACGCCACTGGTGGCTGCCAGCGTGTCGAGTCCGATGTCTTCGTCGAGGTGATCGTGCAGGTAGTCGCGGGCCCGCTGGGCGACAAGCGGCAGCCTGGGATCGATGTCCCGCTGCGCGCGCCACTGGAACTTGGCCGTCAGCCGGGCCAGCAGGGCGTCGAGCGCCGACTGTCGCACGATGCGCAGCTCGGGCTGCTGGAGCACCGCGAAGGCGTGGCGGATGGCGTCGATCAGCAGCGGGTCTTCGCCGAGCGTTTGCGGAAAGCCGGGCTGAACGTGCGCGGGCGCGTGGTCGAACAGTGCGCCCAGTTCGCGCGTCATCCACTGGGCATCGACGTAGAGCATCGAATAGGTGAAGCCCTCGGGCGCCACGGCGTCGCCGTCGTGGATCTCGCCGGGCTCCAGCGTGAACACCTTGCCGGGCATGCTGTGCTGGACTTGTCCGCGGCAACGGAACTGCTGGATCCCCGCTTCGGTGTAGCCGACGAGGTAGCTGTCGTGCCAGTGCGGGTCGTAGGCGTGGCCTTCGAAATGGGCGCGAATCGTCTCGATGCCGGTTTCGGCATCCTGTTTCAGTTCGATCCAGCTTTGGGGGCTCACTGCGGCGTCCTGATCCGGGGTCTGCGGCGATCCATCATAGCGGGATCGCGCCGGTCGTTCTGGAACGTTTGTGCGGAGGAGGGTGAAACGGGCGCGGGAAAAGAAAAAGGCCGATGCTTTCGCATCGGCCTTCCTCTTCTATCGGTTGGCTCCCCGACCTGGGCTCGAACCAGGGACCTACGGATTAACAGTCCGGCGCTCTACCGACTGAGCTATCGGGGAACAGCTGAGAAAGAAATTATAACCAGCCTCTCTTCGTTTCGTCAACAACTTTTTAACGTTTTGTTTGCGTCAGAAGCTGTTTCCAAAACTCTGGTTCGCCTCGAAACCGGCCTGCAGTGGGCGTTTCCGCCGGATGCTGCGTTGCCGTGTTCAACAGCGAGGCCGCATTATAGCCAGCTTTTTCTTTTGTGCAAACAAAAAAATCGCCCGGAGGCGATTTTCCTGCGACCAGGGCCGTTGGCTCAGTCGAACACCGGCGTTTCCACGCCCAGCACCTTGTGCAGCTTCGGCGAGGTCGTGGTGTATTGCATGTGGATCTTCTTGTCCGGGAAGATGTACGGCGCGGCGCCGAACGCGGCCAGCGCGGCCTCGTGGAAGCCCGACAGGATCAGCTTCTTCTTGCCCGGGTAGGTGTTGATGTCGCCCACCGCGAAGATGCCCGGGATGTTCGTCTCGAACTTCTCGGTATCCACCTTGATCTGCTTGCGCTCCAGTTCCAGGCCCCATTCGGCGATCGGGCCCAGCTTCGGCGACAGGCCGAAGAACACCAGCAGGTCGTCCAGCGGCATGCGGCGCGTCACGCCGTCGCCGCCGGTGACCTTGATCTCGGTCAGCACGCCGTCCTTCTCTTCATAGCCGCCGATCTGGCCGACCATGAACTGCATTTCCATCTGGTCGCACAGCTCGCGCATCTTGGCCACCGACGCCGGCGCGGCGCGGAAGCCGTCGCGGCGGTGGATCAGCACGATCGACTCGGCCTTGCCGTGCAGGTCCAGCGCCCAGTCCAGCGCCGAATCGCCACCGCCGACGATCACGAGGTTGCGGCCGTGGAAGCGGGCCGGCTCCTTCACGCGGTAGAAGAGCTGCTTGCCCTCGAACTTGTCGATGCCTTCCACCTTGACCGTGCGCGGCTGGAACGAGCCCACGCCGGCGGCGATGAAGATCGTCTTGGTGATGAAGCGGGTGCCGAGCGACGTCTCGACGTAGAAGCGGCCGTCCTCGCGGCGCTCCACGACGCTGACTTCCTGGCCCAGGTGGAACGTGGGCGAGAACGGCTCGATCTGCTTGAGCAGGTTGTCGGTCAGTTCCTGGCCCGTGCAGATGGGCACGGCCGGGATGTCGTAGATGGGCTTGTCCGGATACAGTTCCACGCACTGGCCGCCCACCACCTTGAGCGAGTCGATCACGTGCGCCTTGATTTCGAGCAGACCCAGTTCGAACACCTGGAACAGGCCAACGGGGCCCGCGCCCACGATCAGCGCGTCGATTTCCAGCGGCTGGCCGCCGGTGTTGCCGCCCGCCTGCTGGGTCGCGTCGGCCACGGGATTTGGAATGCTCAAGTCCATATTCGTCCTGATACGTTGTGGGCACGTCCGGTGCCCGGTATTACGGGAAAGCGCGCGTGGGGACGGCTTTCTGTGACGCGTTGCCGGCGCGTCCCGGCAGCGGCTGCCGGGGCAATGGCCGCCTGTCGCGTCAGTCTTTTCTTAGCGCTGCAGGTATTGCAGCTTGTCGGTGGCGTCCTTCCATTCCTCGGCCTCGGCCAGCGGGGCCTTGGTCTTGGTGATGGAGGGCCAGTTACGGGCCAGCTCGGCGTTCAGTTCGATGAACTGCTGCTGGTCGCCCGGCACGTCTTCCTCGGCGTAAATCGCGTTCACCGGGCATTCGGCCACGCACACGGCGCAGTCGATGCATTCGTCGGGATCGATGGCCAGGAAGTTCGGGCCTTCGCGGAAACAATCGACCGGACACACATCAACGCAGTCGGTGTAACGGCAACGGATGCAGGATTCGGTGACAACGTGAGTCATTTCGGTTCCAGAAAAACGGATCGGTCTTCGATGGGGATATTGTCCAGGGCCGGATTCTTGCCAGCCGCTCTGCGAGCTGTCCGTTACACGTCGATGGCCGCGCGTGTCAATCGGGATAACTTGGGGCGAGCGAGGGCCGAGGCCTTTCAAAGACCGATATTGTAGCTGAGCCTTCTCGCAAGGATAGCCAGTCTATATAGCCGGGTCAGATAGTTTTCTTATTTCTTTATGTACTTTCGGTGCGAAACCGGCCCCGGCGCGGCCTGCGGGGCCGGTTTGGCGCCAGATTCGGGCGGAACTGGCGCGCAGGCGGCGGGCGCACGGACTACTATGTCCCTGTGCCACACGTGGCTTTTTCGCCAGTTGGCGGCCGACCCAACCCCGGCGTTCCGAATGATTGGAGGCAAACTTGCGCGAGTCATCCCCATGCCAGCCCGCCTGACCGTGACCCTGACCGGCCTCGTTGCCGGCGCCATGCTCCTGGGCGCCGTGGTGCCGGCCGGCGCCCAGGCCGACAGGGTCGCCGACATGAAGGCCGACAAGATGGCCGACAGCGTCGTGTCGCGCCTGGTGGCATGGCGCGCCCGGACCGACCAGCCGGTGGCGCTGCCCGCGCTGACCGCGTTCGACTGGGACAGCTTCAGCGTCGTCCGCACCCCGGCGGGCATGGCCATGGCCAACTGCAACCGCGACGGCTTCCTGCCGTGCGACAAGGACCTGCAGCCGTCGCCCGACACGCTGGTCCAGGTCCTGCGTTTCGACCGCGCCGGGCAGCCGGTCTACCAGGAGCGCATCATGGTCGCCTCCGCCCAGTTCTCCGATCCGCTGCCGCACGCCGTGCCGCGCACCCGGGCCACGCTGGTGACCTGTGCCGACGAAGCCGGCCAGCGGCGCTGGTGCCTGCAGCCGCAATCGCCGGCACACGGCGCCCCGCCCGCGCTGCGCAGCCTCGACGGCGGCTGAGCGGGCAAGACCCTTGCCGCGCCCGGGCTGCCGCGCATGCGGCACGTGACTTTCGGTTAGCATGGTGGCCTGACTCTGCCACGCCCCCGCCCTGGCTTCGCTATGATCATCCGCTCCCTGCTCGACACCGACCTGTACAAGTTCACGATGATGCAGGTGGTCCTGCACCATTTTCCGCAGGCCCAGGTCGAGTACCGCTTCAAGTGCCGCAACGCCGGCGTGGACCTGACGCCCTATGTCGACGAGATCCGCGACGAACTGCGCCAGCTCTGCGAGCTGCGCTTTACCGACGACGAACTCGAATACCTGCGCGGCATGCGCTTCATCAAGAGCGATTTCGTCGATTTCCTCGCGCTGTTCCACCTGAACGAGAAGTACGTGGTCGTCCAGCCGTCGGCCGGCGGCAACGGCGAGATCGACATCACGATCCGCGGGCCGTGGCTGCACACGATCCTGTTCGAGATTCCGCTGCTGGCCATCGTCAACGAGGTCTACTTCCGCCGCACGCAGCCGCAGCCGGACCTGACCGAGGGCCGCCGCCGGCTGGAGGCCAAGCTGGCGCTGCTCAAGGCGTCGCCGTACGCCGACTGCGTGATCGCCGACTACGGCACGCGCCGCCGCTTTTCCGGCGACTGGCAGGAAGAGGTGCTGCTGTCGATGCGCGCCGTGCTGGGCCCGCAGCTTGCCGGCACCAGCAACGTCCACTTTGCCCGGCTGCACAACATGACGCCGCTGGGCACCATGGCCCACGAATACCTGCAGGCGTGCCAGGCCCTGGGGCCGCGCCTGCGCGACTCGCAGGTCTACGCGCTGGAGAACTGGGCGCGCGAGTACCGCGGCGACCTGGGCATCGCGCTGTCCGATACCTACGGCTTCGACGCCTTCCTGCGCGATTTTGACCTGTACTTCTGCAAGCTGTTCGACGGCGTGCGGCACGATTCGGGCGACCCGTTCGAGTGGGGCGAGCGCATGATCGCGCACTACGCCGCCAATCGCGTCGACCCGCGCGGCAAGACGCTGATCTTCAGCGACGCGCTGCACATCCCGAAGGTCATCGAGCTGTACGAACGCTTCCGGGGCCGCTGCAAGCTCGCGTTCGGGGTGGGCACCAACCTGACCAACGACCTGGGCTACACGCCGCTGCAGATCGTGATCAAGATGGTCCGCTGCAACGGGCAGCCGGTGGCCAAGCTGTCGGACACGCCCGAGAAGACCATGTGCGACGACCCCGGCTACCTGGCCTACCTGCGTCAGGTGTTCGAAGTGAAGACGGCCTGACCGGCCCGCGACCAACGTATCCGATCCACCGACCGCCATCCGCCCCCGACCATGGAAACCAACGCCGCCCGTGACCGCATCTTCGCCCGCATCCGCGCCGCCCAGGGCAGGGGGCCGGCCGTGACCCAGGGCGAGCGTGACGCCGTGGCCGACTACCTGGCCCGGCACCCGCAGGGCCCGCAGCCGCCGGTGCCCGACGACCGCGCCGAAGCGTTCGCCGTGCAGGCGCGCAGGATGGCGTCGACGGTGGACCGCGTGGCGACGATGGCCGATGTGCCCGGCGCGGTGGCGCGCTATCTCGACGGCCTGCGGCTCGCCCGCCGCGCGGTGGCGTGGACCGCGCTGGGCAGCCTGCCGTGGACCGAACAGGGGCTGGACGTGGCGTGCCGCCCGCCGCTGCGCGACGCCGAGGCCGATCGCGACCATGGCGACCTCGTCGGCATCACGGGCTGCTTCGTGGCCATCGCCGAGACCGGGTCGCTGATGCTGCTGTCCGGGCCGGACACCTACGCGTCGGCCGCGCTGCTGCCCGAAACCCATATCGCCGTGGTGCCGGTGGGGCGTATCGTCGCCAACCTGGAGGAAGCGTTCGCCCGGATGCGCGCCGAGCACGGGCAACTGCCGCGCGCCACCAACATCATCAGCGGGCCGTCGCGCACGGGCGACATCGAGCAGACCATCGTGCTGGGCGCGCACGGCCCGTACCGCGTGCACGTGATCCTGGTCGACCAGGACTGACGCATACGGGTTTGCGCCAGTCGCGCTCCGGCTGGTGCACTTTCAGACCTTTCTCCAGGGGCTTTGCTTTACACTGGCCCCTTTCCCGCGTGCCGACGTCCCGAACGCCCTGGGCCCTGCCCGGACGCGCGCGCCTTGCCGCCGGTCCTGCGGCCCATGCCCAGCATGGGCCGCGTTGCGATGAAGGAGAAACCTGCCCGATGCGACGTGTCGTCACGCTGCTACCTCAAATGCTGTTCGCCACGATGCTGCTGTGCCCCGCATGGGCCCACGCGGCCGATCTCGATGGCGCCACGCTGTCGCCGATCTGGGGCGTGCCGTTCGCCGGCGTCCTGCTCTCCATCGCGCTGTTCCCGCTGTTCGCGCCGAAGTTCTGGCACCACCACTACGGCAAGGTGGCGGCGGCCTGGGGGCTGCTGTTCCTGGTGCCGTTCGCGGCCCAGTTCGGCCTGCACGCGGCGGCGGCCAACGTCATCCATGCGCTGCTGGGCGAGTACGTGCCGTTCATCGTCCTGCTGACGTCGCTCTATGTGGTGGCCGGCGGCATCTGCGTGCGCGGCAACCTGCACGGCACGCCCCGGCTCAACACCGGCATCCTGGCGCTGGGCACGGTCCTGGCCAGCCTGATGGGCACCACGGGCGCGGCCATGCTGCTGATCCGCCCGCTGCTGCGCGCCAACGACAACCGGCGCCACGTGGCGCACGTGGTGGTCTTCTTCATCTTCCTGGTGGCCAACGCCGGCGGCTCGCTGACGCCGCTGGGCGACCCGCCGCTGTTCCTGGGCTTCCTGAAGGGCGTGGAGTTCTCGTGGACGCTGCGCAACATCTTTCCGGAGACGCTGTTCATCTGCGTGGCGCTGCTGATCATCTTCTACGTGATCGACCGGCACTACTACCTGAACCGCGAGGAGGAACTGCCGCCGGCGCACGACCCGACGCCCGATTCCACCCGCCTGCGGATCGACGGCAAGATCAACTTCCTGCTGCTGCTGGCCGTGGTGGGGCTGGTGCTGATGAGCGGGCTGTGGAAGCCCGGTATCTCGTTCGACGTGATGGGTACCGACGTGACGCTGCCGGCGCTGGTGCGCGACGTGCTGCTGGTGGGGGTGACGCTGGTGTCGCTGCTGGCCACGCCGCGCACCGCGCGCAGCGGCAACGAGTTCAACTGGGAGCCGATGCTGGAGGTGGCCAAGCTGTTCGCGGGCATCTTCCTGACGATCATTCCGGTCATCGCCATGCTCAAGGCCGGCACCGACGGCGCGTTCGCCGGCGTGATCCGGGCGGTCAGCGACAGCAACGGCCAGCCGATCGACAGCATGTACTTCTGGGCCACCGGCCTGCTGTCGTCGTTCCTGGACAACGCGCCGACCTACCTGGTGTTCTTCAACACGGCCGGCGGCGACGCCGCCACGCTGATGACGCGCGACGCGTCCACGCTGGCCGCGATCTCCGCCGGTGCCGTGTTCATGGGCGCCAACACCTACATCGGCAACGCGCCCAACCTGATGGTCAAGGCGATTGCGGAAAGCCGCGGCGTGCGCATGCCGAGCTTCTTCGGCTATATGGCGTGGTCCTGCGGCGTGCTGGTGCCGCTGTTCCTGGTGATGACCTTCCTTTTCTTCCACGTATGACTGCCATGAAGCCCTCCATCCTTGTCACGCGCGCGATCTTCCCCGACGTGATCGCCAAGCTGGCGCAGTACTTCGACGTCGACGCCAACCAGGAAGACCTGGTGCTGGACGCGGCGGCGCTGCGTGCGCGGCTGGCGGGCAAGGCCGGCGTGCTGGCCAACGCCGCCGACCGGATCGACGGCGACCTCGTGGCCGCGCTGCCGCAGTTGCGGGCGGTCTGCAACATGGCGGTGGGCTACAACAACCTGGACGTGCCGGCGCTGACGGCGGCCGGCGTGGTGGCGACCAATACGCCCGACGTCCTGACCGAGACCACCGCGGACTTTGGCTGGGCGCTGCTGATGGCCACGGCCCGCCGGGTCACCGAATCGGAGCACTACCTGCGCGCCGGCAAGTGGGAGCGCTGGAGCTACGACATGCTCGTCGGCATGGACGTCCACGGCAGCACGCTGGGCATCCTGGGCATGGGGCGGATCGGGCAGGGCCTGGCGCGCCGTGCGGCCGGGTTCGGCATGCAGGTGCTCTATCACAACCGCAGCCAGTTGCCGGCCGACGTCGAGCAGTCGCTGAACGCGCGCTACGTCAGCAAGGACGAACTGCTGGCGCAGTCGGACCACCTGATCCTGGTGCTGCCGTACAGCCCCGCGAGCCACCATGCCATCGGCGCCGCCGAACTGGCGCGGATGAAGCCGACGGCCACGCTGATCAACCTGGCGCGCGGCGGCATCGTCGACGACGCGGCGCTGGCCGCCGCGCTGCGCGAGCGCAAGATCTTCGCGGCCGGCCTCGACGTGTTCGAGGGCGAGCCGAGCGTCCACCCGGACCTGCTGACGGTGCCGAACGTCGTGCTGACCCCGCACATTGCCAGCGCGTCGGAGAAGACGCGCCGCGCCATGGCCAACCTGGCGGCCGACAACCTGATCGCCGCGCTCGATGCCGGGCCGCAGGCCGGCCATCCGCCCACCGTGATCAACCCCGAGGTCATGTCGCGCCGCCGCTGACGGCACCCGGATCGCCAGTTTTCATGACGTTGATACCCTTGCTGACCCTGGTCGCCGCCGTGGCGGCCGTGATACTGCTGGCCGTGCTGCTGGTGCGGCTGTCGCGCCACGGGCCGGGCGACTTGCAGCCGATGCTGGGCGACCTGCGCGACGACGTGCGCGAGGACACCGCGCGTGGGCTGGAGCGGCTGGAGCGCGAGCTGCGCGCGGAACTGGCCGACAACGCGCGCGGCAGCCGCAGCGAGGCCGGCCAGCAGATGCTGCGCTTCCAGCAACAGCTTTCGGCGCAGCTGACCAGCATCGCCACGGTGCAGCAGCAACAGCTTGCGCAGATGTCCGAGGCCAACGAGCGGCGGCTGGCCGACGTGCGCGCCACGCTGGAGCAGAAGCTCCGCGACATCGAGGCCAACAACGCGGCCAAGCTGGAGGAAATGCGCCGGACCGTCGACGAGAAGCTGCACGCCACGCTGGAGCAGCGGCTGGGCGAATCGTTCAAGCTCGTGTCGGAGCGCCTGGAGCAGGTGCACCGCGGGCTGGGCGAGATGCAGGTGCTGGCGCAGGGCGTGGGCGACCTCAAGCGCGTGCTGACCAACGTCAAGACGCGCGGCACCTGGGGCGAGGTGCAACTGGCGATGCTGCTGGAACAGATCCTGACGCCGGACCAGTACAGCAAGAACGTCGAGACCGTCCAGAGTTCGGGCGCGCGCGTGGAGTTCGCGATCCGGCTGCCGGGGCGCGAGGTCGGCGGCAGCCCGGTCTGGCTGCCCATCGACGCGAAGTTTCCGAAAGACCAGTACGAGCGGCTGGTCGACGCGCAGGAGCGGGGCGACGTCGACGGCGTCCAGCTGGCCAGCCGCGAGCTCGAAGTGGCCGTGCGCCGCGAGGCGCAGACGATTGCCGAGAAGTACCTGGCGCCGCCGGCCACCACCGACTTTGCCATCCTGTTCCTGCCGACCGAAGGGCTCTACGCCGAGGTGCTGCGCCGGCCGGGCCTGACCGACCTGCTGCAGCGCGATTTCCGCGTGACTGTGGCCGGGCCGACGACGCTGACGGCGTTGCTCAACAGCCTGCAGATGGGGTTCCGCACGCTGGCGCTGGAAAAGCGTTCGAGCGAGGTGTGGGAAGTGCTGGGCGCGGTCAAGACCGAGTTCGGCAAGTTCGGCGAGGTCCTGGCCAAGACGCGCGACACGCTGGTGCGCGCGGCGCGCAACATCGAACAGGCCGAAGTCCGGACACGCCAGATGGAGCGCAAGCTGCGCACCGTGGAAGCCCTGCCAGGCGAAATGGCGGAACAGCTATTGGGAACGGCGGCGTCGGGAACGCTGGGGATCGGTACGCCAGCCGGCGACGCGGCGGCGCCGGAGGACGATACGGGGCGGGAATAGATCGCGACACAGCCGGCACGGCGCCGGCAGGCCCGGTGCAGGGCGGTCCGGCGCGGTCCGGTCGCTCAGGCGCGGTCTTCGGGGCTCAGTTCGCGGACGTGGACCTCGATGCCGCCAAAGCGGGCGGCCACCCAGTTGTAGGCCAGGCAGCCCAGCCACAGCAGGCCGAAGCCGATCAGCGCGTTGAGGATCAGGGCCGTGAAGACGGCAATGCCGGGCAGGTCGCCGTAACGCACGAAGGCGACGAACAGGCCCATGGCGACGATCGGCACCGAGAAACACAGGTACACGAGCACGAGCGCGCGGGCAGTCTTGACGGGATGGAGGTACGCGATCTCCTGGTGCATGACGACGGACAAGATATTGGGGGGTTCGGATTTTCGTGCTGCAAGTGTAGCGATTGGGGCTTGCGACGCCTAGACCGCCCCCCAAACGGATGAGGCAAATCCCGCTGCACGCGGTGCTTTCGCGCAAAGAGTGCGGCACAAAAACGACACCGTGCGCCGGGGCCGCGATGGCGCCGCGTGCAGGCCCATCGCGCGCCGGTATGAATCCTTCTCATTCATGCCGATGTGGCGGATCGGGGCCGGTCGCGCCGGCGCCTGCGGCGGTCAGATCAGGCCGTCGAACAGCACGATCTGCACCGTGTCGCCGGCGGCCACCGGGCCCTGGTCGTGGTCGAGCACGACGAAGCAGTTGGCCTCGCTCATCGACCGCAGCACGCCGGAGCCTTGCTCGCCGGTCAGCCGCACCTGCAGGTAGCCATCTGGCCCGGCGGCGACGATGCCGCGCTGGAACTCGGTGCGGCCCGGCTTCTTGCGGATCGGCGTGGTCGTCCGCACGCAAATGCGGGGCAGCGGCGCCACATCGGCGCCCATCAGGCGGTGCAGCGCGCCCCGGACGAAGTGGTAGAACGTCACCATCACGGCCACGGGGTTGCCAGGCAGGCCGAACAGCACCGCGTCATGGCCGTTCGACGAGATCCGGCCGAAGGCCATCGGGCGGCCCGGGCGCATGGCGATCTTCCAGAACGTGACCTCGCCGAGCTTGTCCATGATCTGCTTCGTATAGTCGGCATCGCCCACCGAGACGCCGCCCGACGTGATGATGGCGTCGGCGGTCTCGCACGCGCTGCGGAACGCGGCTTCCATGGCGGCCGGATCGTCGCGCACCACGCCCATGTCGATCAGGTCCACATTGAGCCGGCGCAGCATGCCGTGCAGCGTGTAGCGGTTCGAGTCGTAGACGCAGCCAGGGTCCAGCGGCTCGCCGATGGAGCGCAGTTCGTCGCCGGTGGAGAAAAATGCCACGCGCAGCCGGCGGCGCACCTTGACCTCGGCCACACCCAGCGACGCCAGCATGCCCAGGTCGGCCGGCGTCAGGATGCGCCCGGCGCGCAACGCGGCCTGGCCGCGCGACAGGTCCTCGCCACGCTGGCGGCGGTTGTCGCCAGCCCGCACGGCGTCGGCGGCAAAGCGCACCAGGTTGCCGCCGGCCTGGACCTCGACCAGTTCCTGCGGAATCACGGTATCGCAGCCGGGGGGCAGGGTGGCGCCGGTCATGATCCGCACGGCCTGGCCGGCCTGCGCCTCGCCGTTGAAGGCGGTGCCCGCGTAGGCCGTGCCGATGACTTCCAGCGCGATGTTGCCGCCGGCGCCCGCCAGCGCCTGGCCGGCGAACGCGTAGCCGTCCATGGCCGAGTTGTCGTGCGGCGGGACGTCGATCGGCGAGATCACGTCGTAGGCCAGCACGCGGTCCAGCGCGGCGCGGATAGCCAGTTGCTCCACGCCCTGCACCGGCTCCAGCACGCCGGCGATGATCGCGTTGGCCTGGTCCACCGGCAACGCGGTGGGGTCATAGTCGGACTGGCAGGAAATCACGGATTGCAACGAAGGCATGGCGGGAGGACCGGGGATGTAGTGTCAGGGCGCCTCGTGCTGGCGCAGCTCGTCGAGCGTGTTGAAGTTGGCGAATGCCATGGCGTCGTCGAACGGCACCTGCGCCAGCCGCCGGCGCGTGACCCAGTGCTCGATCTTGCGGTCGCCCGCATCAAGGTAGGCGCGCAGGCTGGCGGCGGCCGCGGCCGGCATCAGGCAGAACACGGGCTGCAGGCGGCGCTGGCCGTCGGGCTCGGTCGTCACCGGCACGGCCAGCTCGGCCCCTTCGGCGTCGATGGCGCGGGCCAGCCGCTGCACCAGGTCATCGGGCAGGAACGGCGTATCGCAGGGCACCGTGACCAGCCACCCGGTGCGGCAGTGGGCCAGCCCGGCCAGCATGCCGGCCAGCGGACCGGCAAAGTCGGGCATGGTATCGGCGATGACCGGCACGCCAAACGCGGCGTAGCGGTCGGGGTGGCGGTTGGCATTGATCAGCAGCGGACCGGCCTGCGGCGCCAGGCGGTCCAGCACGTGGCGCACCAGCGGCACGCCCCGGAACGGCTGCAGGCCCTTGTCGGTGCCGCCCATCCGGCTGCCTCGGCCGCCGGCCAGGATCAGGCCCGTGATGTCGTCGCGCGCAATCATCAGCCGCCGATGTACGACATCTCGATCTTGCGTTCGGCCCGCGCCGCGCGGATGGCCGGGTCGCTGCGCTGCTCGGAATAGTTGTCGGTGCGGGCCTGCCAGACTTGCGCGATGGCGTTGCCGATGGCCAGGTCGCTGTGGCCGCCGCGCAGCAGCGCGCGCAGGTCGTAGCCTTCGGTGGCGAACAGGCACAGGTAAAGCCGGCCCTCGGTGGACAGGCGGATGCGGCTGCAATCGCCGCAGAAAGCGTGCGTGACGCTGGAGATCACGCCGATCTCGCCGCCGCCGTCGCGGTAGCGCCAGCGCTCGGCGGTCTCGCCCGAATAGTTGGCCTGGACGGCTTCCAGCGGGAAGACCTGGTCGATGCGGCGCACCACGTCGGCGGACGGCAGCACCTCGTCCATCTGCCAGTGGTTGCTGGCGCCCACGTCCATGAACTCGATGAACCGGACGATGATGCCGCTGTGCCGGAAATGCCGCGCCATGGGCACGATTTCCTGGTCGTTGGTGCCGCGCTTGACCACCATGTTGACCTTGATCGGCGCCAGGCCCACGGCCTGCGCCACCTCGATGCCGTGCAGCACGTCGCGCACGGCAAAGTCCACGTCGTTCATCTTGCGGAACGTGGTGTCGTCGATGGCGTCCAGGCTGACCGTCACGCGCGTCAGCCCGGCGTCGCGCAGCGACTGCGCCTTGCGGGCCAGCAGCGATGCGTTGGTCGTCAGCGTCAGGTCCAGCGGCTTGCCGGACGCGGTCTCGATGCGCGCCAGCATTTCCACGAGCCGTTCGATGTTCTTGCGCAGCAGTGGCTCGCCGCCGGTCAGCCGGATCTTCTCCACGCCCTGCGCCACGAACAGCCGGGCCACCCGCTCGATTTCCTCGAAGCTGAGCAGTTCGGAGTGCGGCAGGAACGTGTAGTCCTTGTCGAACACTTCCTTCGGCATGCAATAGACGCAGCGGAAGTTGCAGCGGTCGGTGACGGAGATGCGCAGGTCGTGCAGCGGCCGGCCCCGCGTGTCGGCAACGAGCCCGGTCGGCGCCATCAGGCGCGACGGAATGCTCGGCACCATCGAACGGTATCGATGGTCGCGCAGGTCGAAGATCGGGATGACAGTGTCGGTCATGGCAGAGTGGGGCCGCGGCCGTCCGGCGCTTGGGCGCCCCGGGGACCGTTCTGCCTGCCATTCTAGCCGAGGGCGGCGCGTCGCCGCGCGCAACACTGTCATGACAGATGTACACATGACCGCGGGGCGCGGCAGTACAGTTGGGCGGGCTGTGCCAAGTCAGGCCGGCGGCACAAACGAAAAAAGGGACGGCGCCTGCCGTCCCTTCTGGTGACCCGCCCGGAGGTGGGTTATTGCTGCTGCTGCTGTTGCTGCGCCATCTCGCGCTGGTTGCCACCGGTTTCCACCAGGACCATCGGACCCTGGGGCAGCGGGGGCAGCGGCTTGCGCTCGCGTGGCACGCGCGGGGCCGGCGCGATGCGGGCGGCGGCTTCCTGCGCGGCGGCGTGCTTGGCGCTGTCCGTGCGGACCCACTCCAGGCCAGCCGTTGCCAGCATCGACTCCAGCGCCGGGGCGCTGGTGCCGGCCGGTGCCGGCGCGGCCGGGGCGATCGCGGCCGGAGCCGGCGTTTCCACGGCGGGCACCGGGGCGGGCGCCACTTCGGCCGCCGCGATCACGGGCTCGGGCAGGGCCGGAGCCGTGGCGACGGGCGCCGGTTCGGCGTGAACCTCGTCGGCACCGTGCGTCGGCGCCGGCGTCACCACCGGAGCCGGTTGCGGCTGGGCCACGGCGGCAAACACGGGTTCGGCGGCCGGTGCCGGTGCCGGAGCGGCGGCCTCGGACTGCGCCGGGGCGGCCTGGACGACCGGCTCGGTGGCGACCAGCGCGCTGGCTGCGGCCACTTGCGGGGCCGGCGTCTCGGCCACGGCCGGTTGCACGGCCGGGGCGGCAGGTTCGGCAACCGGTGCGGCCTGCGCCACCGGGGCGGCTGCCGATGCCGATTCGTCTTCCGACTCGGTCACGCCGGCGCTGACTTCGGCTAGGTTGCCTTCGTTGCCTTCCACGCCTGCGCCTTCCTCGCGCTCGCGGCGATAGCGGTTGCGGCCACGACGGTTGCGGCGGCGGCGCTCTTCGCCTTCAGCCGTTTCCGCGCCGGCTTCGGCGCCCGGGGCGCCTGCCGGCAGGTCCAGCGCGGCCATCACGGCCGGTGCGGCCTCGGCGGCTTCCAGTGCCGACTGCGGCGCGACGCCTTCGACGTTCAGCGCTTCCTCGGACTCGCGGGACTCGCTGCGCTCGCGCTGGCGGTCACGTTGACGCTCGCGGCGTTCCTGGTTGCGCTCGCGGCGCGCCTCGGTACGCTCGCCCGCAACGACTGCCGGGGCAGCCGCCTGCTGGCCTTCGCGCGGGGCGCGGGGCTGGCGGTCGCCACGCGGCTCGCGCGGTTCACGGGCTTCGCGCGGCTCGCGGGGTTCGCGGGCTTCACGTGCCTCGCCGCGCTGGGCGTCGGCGCGATCGGTGCGTTCCGTACGCTCGCCGCGTTCGCCGCGTTCGCCGCGCTGGCCACGGCCCTGGCGCTCGCCGCGCTCGCCGCGGGATTCGCCACCACGCTCGCCGCGGCCCTGGCGGCCTTCGCCGCGCTCGCCGCGCTCACCACGTTCGGCGCGCTGGCCACGTTCGCCACGACCCGGACGGCCTTCGCCGCGTGCCTGGCCCTCGGCCGCCGGCCTGGCGGCTTCAGCCACCGGCGCGGGGGCCGGTTTGGCGCCGAACAGGCCCTTCAGCCAGGCGACGAAACCGCCACTTGCCACCGGCTGGGTGGCGGGCGTCGGACGGGCAGTCGGGGCTTCCGGCTTCGGCGCGCGCTCGGGGCGCGGCACCGACACGGGCGCCGGCGCGTCGGGCGTAATGCCCTTGACGGCGGCTTCCTGGCGCGGACGCGCATCTTCCTTCTTGCGGCTGCTGTAGCTGGTGTCGGCTTCCAGCTCCTTGGCGGCGGCCTCGGCCATGCGGTAGCTGGCGGTCGAGTCCTCCAGGCGCGGATCGTCGTGGCGCAGGCGCTCCAGCTTGTAGTGCGGTGTCTCCAGATGCTTGTTCGGGATCAGCAGCACGTTCACCTTGAAGCGCAGCTCGATCAGGTTGATGTCCTGGCGCTTCTCGTTCAGCAGGAAAGCGGCCACTTCCACCGGCACCTGGCAGTGGATGGCGGCCGTGTTTTCCTTCATCGCCTCTTCCTGGATGATGCGCAGCACCTGCAGGGCGGACGATTCGGTATCGCGGATGTGGCCTGTTCCATTGCAGCGCGGGCAGGTGATGTGCGAGCCTTCCGACAGCGAAGGACGCAGGCGCTGGCGCGACAGCTCCATAAGGCCGAAGCGGCTGATCTTGCCCATCTGCACGCGGGCGCGGTCGTGGCGCAGGGCGTCCTTCAGGCGCGTTTCCACGTCCTTCTGGGCCTTGCCGGACTCCATGTCGATGAAGTCGATCACGATCAGGCCGCCCAGGTCGCGCAGGCGAAGCTGGCGGGCGATCTCGTCGGCCGCTTCCAGGTTCGTGCGCAGCGCGGTTTCCTCGATGTCCGCACCCTTGGTGGCGCGGGCCGAGTTCACGTCAACCGACACGAGGGCTTCGGTATGGTCGATCACGATGGCACCGCCGGACGGCAGCATTACCATGCGCGAGTATGCCGATTCGATCTGGTGCTCGATCTGGAAACGCGAGAAGAGCGGCACGTCGTCGCGGTACTTCTTCACGCGGTTCATGTTGTCGGGCATGACCACGCTCATGAAGGCGCGCGCCTGCTCGTAGATCTCGTCCGTGTCGATCAGGATTTCGCCAATGTCCGGCTGGAAATAGTCGCGGATGGCGCGGATGACCAGGCTCGATTCCAGGTAGATCAGCAGCGGGGCCTTGTTGTCGCCGGCGGCGCCGTCGATGGCCTTCCAGAGCTGGAGCAGGTAGTTCAGGTCCCACTGCAGTTCCTCGGCGGCGCGGCCGATGCCGGCCGTGCGCGCGATGATGCTCATGCCTTCCGGCACCTGCAGCTGCGCCATGGTCTCGCGCAGTTCCTGGCGGTCCTCGCCCTCGATGCGGCGCGACACGCCACCCCCGCGCGGGTTGTTGGGCATCAGCACCAGGTAGCGGCCGGCCAGCGAGATGAACGTGGTCAGGGCGGCGCCCTTGTTGCCGCGTTCTTCCTTCTCGACCTGGACGATCAGTTCCTGGCCTTCGTGCAGCGCGTCCTGGATGCGCGCGTTGCGCACGTCCACGCCGTCCTTGAAGAACGCGCGTGCCACTTCCTTGAACGGCAGGAAGCCGTGGCGCTCTTCGCCGTAGTTGACAAAGCAGGCTTCCAGCGACGGCTCGATGCGGGTGATGACGCCCTTGTAGATGTTGCCCTTGCGCTGCTCGCGCCCGGCAGTTTCGATGTCGATGTCGATCAGTTTCTGACCATCGACGATCGCGACGCGCAACTCCTCCTGTTGCGTCGCGTTGAACAGCATGCGTTTCATCGCAATACCTCACTCCAGTGTCACAGGCACGCTTCTGTCATGAATGGATCATGCCTGCGACGGTCCAGGGAGCACGCGAGGAAAGCTGAGCGAGGGCGGGAGAATTGCCGGAGTTGCCGGGCACGCCAGGGTGGCGCGCGCCGGCTGGGCGCGGGTGAAAGGAGAGGCTGTCGGCGTCCCGGTCATCCGCGATGAAGGCTGCGGCGGGTCCGCTGCTGGGTGGGAGAGGGCAAATGGGCCTTGCTCCTGGTGCAGCGATGTCTGGCGGATGCCGGCGGGTCCGGGGCGATGGCGGCACGTGGGCCGTGCCAGCGGCACGGCGGCGCTACCGATCGCAGCCGGAGCCGGGATGGCCAGGACGCGTCAAAGAGCAAGTCATCCGGACGCAGCAGTTGCATGCCGTTGCCAAGCCGACCTGTCCGCGGGCGGGCGCGCCGCTGCTTCTTCGCGTTCTGCGCTCGGGGCGCCTCGCGCCGGCTCGTCGAACAACGACGGGCGGCGACGGATCGCGGCCGATACTGCAGGTCGGTTGGCAGGGTGTCTCCTGCCGGGCCGGCACCGGTTCCCGGTGCGGGCGGTCTTCTCTCACCGATGCGGATGCCTGTTTCGATGCCGGCATCCGCATTGAATTCTTTTCTACCTGAACACTCAGTTTCCACGTGTCGGCCGGCTGGTTGCCGAAGCCGCCTATGGGCGGCTTCCTGCGCGCCGGCGCGGCGCGTGCGTGCTGCTGTTTGCCACCATTTGCCCATCTGGCGCCTTGCGGGTACGCAACAGGCGGGAGACAGGCCGGGCTGGCGGCAACCCGAAGTGTAAAATGCGGAATCTCGCGCGGGTACTGGTGGGACTACCCAGAATAATTGCCGGGTGGCCCTGCATGTTCCGTTCCGGTCCGCCGCAATGGGCTGGCTTTCCAGGCCGGGTCCGCGCCAAACATCGCTTACACAGGTCGCACACTCCCGGTCCTTGGCCGGGAATGGCCGGGAAATTATATTGAAAATGAATGAGTTACGCCATCAAATTGAAACGGAGCCGCGCTCCCGCGCGAATGGCCTCCAGGTGGCGTATGTCACGATCGACGAGAGTTCGGAAGGCCAGCGCATCGACAACTTCCTGCTCAAGGTGGCCAAGGGCGTGCCCAAGAGCCACATCTACCGGGTGCTGCGTTCCGGCGAGGTGCGCGTCAACAAGGGCCGGATCGATGCAACTTACCGGCTGAAGCTGGGCGATGTCGTCCGGATTCCGCCGATGCGGGTGGCGGAAAAGGCAGATGGCGAGGCCGCCTACGTGCCGGCCGGCGAGTTTCCGGTGCTGTTCGAGGATACCCACGTGCTCGTCATCGACAAGCCGGCCGGCGTGGCCGTGCATGGCGGATCGGGTGTGGCCTTCGGGGTGATCGAGCAACTGCGGCGCGCCCGTCCGGACGCCAAGTTCCTGGAACTGGTGCACCGGCTGGACCGCGAGACGTCGGGCATCCTGGTCCTGGCGAAGAAGCGCTCGGCGCTGGTCAACCTGCACGAGCAGATCCGCGGCAACGGCATGGACAAGCGCTACTTCGCCTGCGTGGCCGGCGAGTTTCCAAACGCGCGGCAGCACGTGAAGCTGCCGCTATATAAATACAACACGCCGGACGGCGAGCGCCGCGTGCGGGTGCAGGCCGACGGCCTGCCGTCGCATACGGTGTTCAACCGGGTCAAGGCGTTCGAGGAATTCACGCTGCTGGAGGCCGAGCTGAAGACCGGCCGCACGCACCAGATCCGCGTCCACCTGCAATCGACGGGCTTCCCGATCGTCGGCGACGACAAGTACGGCGACTTTGCGCTGAACAAGGCACTTTCGCGCAGCGGCGCGCGGCCGGGGATCAAGCGGATGTTCCTCCACGCGCACAAACTGACGTTCACGCATCCCCAGACCGGGGCGCCGGTGACGGTTTCCGCGCCGCTGCCGGGCGAATGTGTCGAATTTTTGCAACAATTGAGTCCGCTCGGGGCCGCTGGCTGAAAGCGGGCGCCACGCGCCGCCACTTCTCACTGAAACACTTCTGCATCGACCAAGGACCGCAATGGCCAGGCAGCGCTTCGACCTGATCGTCTTCGACTGGGATGGGACCCTGATGGATTCCACCCCGACGATCACCAAATGTATACAGATGGCCAGCCGCGACCTCGGCTTGCCCGTGCCCGACGACAGCGCGGCCAGCCACGTGATTGGGCTGGGCCTGAAGGACGCGCTGTCGTATGCCGTGCCGACGCTCGATCCGGCCGACTACCCGCGCCTGGCCGAGCGCTACCGCTTTCACTTCCTGACCCGCGACGCCGAGCTGGTGCTGTTCCCGGGCGTGCGCGAGATGCTGGAGGCGCTGCACGCCGAGCACTACTTCCTGGGCGTCGCCACCGGCAAGACCCGCGTGGGCCTGGAGCGGGCGTTGGCCAGCACCGGCCTTGGCAAGCTGTTCGATGCCACGCGCTGCGCCGACGAGACATTTTCGAAGCCCCACCCGGCCATGCTGCACGAACTGACGCGCGAACTGGGCCAGGACATCGACCGGACGCTGATGATCGGCGACACCACCCACGACCTGCAGATGGCGATCAACGCCGGCGCGCACGGGCTGGGTGTCTGCTACGGCGCCCATCCGGCCGAATCGCTGCGCGCGATGGCGCCGCTGCACTGCGCCACGTCGATCGACGACCTGCAGCAGTGGCTGCTGACGCATGCGTGACGGCAGCCTGGCCCCGCGCCGGGTGTGCGCGGCGGATGAACTGGTCGATGGCGGCGCCGGCGTGCGGTTCACGGTCCGGGTGTCGGCCGGTGCGTCCGGCGCGCCGCCGCGCGAGATTGGCGCGTTCGTGATCCGCTACGACGGCGCCGTCCACGGCTACCTGAACCAGTGCGCCCATGTGCCCATGGAGCTGGACTGGCAGGAGGGCCAGTTTTTCGACAGTGCGGGCCTATACTTGATGTGTGCGACACATGGCGCAACCTATGCGCCGGACACCGGCCTCTGCGTGGGCGGCCCTTGCCGGGGCGCCGCGCTGGCCAAACTCCGCATCGAGGAACGTGACGGCGCTGTCTTCTGGCAGCCCGAAGCGCCATTTTTTGCGCCCGACGCCGGCTGACCGGCGCCCGGGCCCCGTTTGACGCTTGAGTCCATCTGCATGACAGAACAGCAAAAACCGCCATCGCCTTTCGATCAACCGGACCAGCCCGACCGGGGCACCGAGCCGCCGCCGCGCAACGAGACGCTGGAGACCGCGCCGCGTGCCGACTATCCGCTGGAGGACGAACTGAAGGCCGGCGACGACGCGGCCCAGCGCGAGGCCGACGAACGCCGCGCCCGCCTGGCTGGCAAGCCGGCCAAGCCGGTGGGCGGCGCGGCCGGCGGCTGGGAACGCGATGTGCTGGAAAAGGTGCTGCTGGCCAGCCTGCGCGAGCAGCGCGCGGCGCGGCGCTGGAAGATCTTCTTCCGGCTGGTGGGGCTGGGTATCCTGGCGCTGATCCTGTTCGCGGTCATCGACTTCAAGGGCGACGGCCTGACCAGCACCAGCGGCCGCCATACCGCCATGGTCACGCTGGAAGGCGAGATCGCCGCCGGCACGCCGGCCAGCGCGGAGTCGATCAACGCGTCGCTGCAGGCGGCGTTCGGCGACACGTCGGCGGCCGGGGTGATCCTCAAGATCAACTCGCCGGGCGGCTCGCCGGTGCAGGCCGGCATCATCAACGACGAGATCCACCGGCTGCGCAAGATCTATCCGGACAAGCCGTTCTACGTGGTGGTGGAGGAAATCTGCGCGTCGGGCGGCTATTACGTGGCGGCCGCGGCCGACAAGATCTATGTCGACAAGGCCAGCATCGTCGGCTCGATCGGCGTGCTGATGGACGGGTTTGGCTTCACGGGCCTGATGGACAAGATCGGCGTGCAGCGGCGGCTCTACACGTCGGGCGCCAACAAGGGGATGCTCGACCCGTTCTCGCCCGAGGTGCCGCGCCAGCGCGCGTTTGCCGAATCGATGCTCAAGCAGATTCACCAACAGTTCATCGACGTGGTCAAGGAAGGCCGCGGTGACCGGCTCAAGAACGATCCGGAGCTGTTCTCGGGCCTGTTCTGGTCGGGCGAGCGCGCGGTGGAGCTGGGGCTGGCCGACGGCCTGGGCAGCGCCGACTATGTGGCGCGCGACGTGTTCAAGGCCGAGGACATCGTCGACTACACGGTCAAGGAAAACGTGGCCGAGCGCGTGGCCAAGCGGTTTGGCGCGGCGGTGGGATCGGCCGCGATGAAGGTCATGCTGAGCGTCGGCGCGCCGGTGGTGCGCTGACGCTGGCCAAGGCTGCCGGGCCGGTCCCGGCGGCCCAGGCTCTTACTCTTACTGGGCCAGCAGCGAGAAGATCGCCGGGCGCTTGTGCAGCGGCAGGCGGTCCGGCCGCCAGTCGGCGATGGGCAGCGTGATGATGGCTTCGGTCGGCAGCGTCAGGTCCACGGCGATCGACAGCAGGGTCGTGCCGGCGCAATGTTGGCGCAGCGCGTCCAGCAAGGCGCCATTCCGGTACGGCGTCTCGATCCACACCTGGGTTTGCTGCGCCTTGCGCGAACGCTGTTCGAGGTCGCGCAGCTTGCGGGCCCGTTCCTCGGCGTCCACCGGCAGGTAGCCGTTGAATGCAAAGCTCTGGCCGTTCAGGCCCGAACCCATCACCGCCAGCAGGATCGAACTGGGCCCGACCAGCGGCCGGACCGCGATGCCGCGCGCGTGGGCCAGCCGTACGAGGTCCGCGCCGGGGTCGGCCACGGCCGGTACGCCGGCCTCGGACAGCAGCCCGCCGTCGCGCCCGGCGGCGATGGGGTCCAGCAGCGCGCCCAGCGCGTCGGCCTTCGTATTGACGTTCAGCTCGCGGATCTCGATCTGCTGGATCGCATGGGCCAGTGGCGCGGTTTCGCCCAGTTTCTTCAGGAAGGCGCGGGCGGTCTTGGCGTTCTCGGCCACAAGGTAGTCGAGCCGCGCGGCAATCTGCTGCACGCCGGCCGGAATCACGTCGCTCACCGGGTCGTGTTCGTCGCGCTTGCCGAGCGTGTTGGGAATCAGGAATAGCGTGCCGGGCATGGTCAGGCTCCCAGGATCGGGTAGCCGGCCTGGCGCAGCATGGCGGTCAGCGCCACCAGCGGCAAGCCGATCAGCGCGGTCGGATCGTCCGATTCCACGCGCGCCAGCAGGGCGATGCCCAGGCCCTCGGCCTTGGCGCTGCCGGCGCAGTCGTACGGCGTCTCGATGCGCAGATAGGCGTCGAGTTCGGCATCGGACAGGTTGCGGAACGTGACGCGCGTCTGCACGTCGGCAAGCTGGGCCACGCCGTTGCGGCTGTCGAGCAGGCACAGGGCCGAGTGGAATGTGACGGTGCGTCCACGCATGAGCTGGAGCTGGGCCAGCGCCTTCTCGTGGGTGCCGGGCTTGCCGATCTGGAGGTCGTCGAGCGTGCAGACCTGGTCCGAGCCAATCACCAGCGCGCCCGGGTGGCGCTGGGCGATGGCTTCGGCCTTCAGGCGCGACAGCCGCAGCGCGGTGGCGTCGGGGCGTTCGCCGGGCAGCGGCGTTTCGTCGATGTCGGGCGTCGCCACCTCGAATGGCACCCGCAGGCGCGCCAGCAGGTCGCGGCGGTACGGGGAACTCGACCCGAGGATCAGGGCAGGGCGGGCATCGGAAGACATAGGAACAGGGTGGTCGCTAGGGCGGTGGCGAAAGATGGCTGGCATACGGGGCGCCAGCGGGCGCGGGTTCGTATACTTTGACCGATCCGGAAAAAACAACGTATAATCGCGCGTTTAGCTGCACAGGCACATCGTTGCCGCTCATGTGTGGCAAACAAGGCATTTCTGCGATTCAGTATGAGTCAGCCGACCCAGCCAGCGGCGTCCGCCGTGGCCTTCGACCTGCGTGAAACCGATCTCTTCGTCTTCTGCCGCAAAGGTGGCAGCGTGGCGGGAGAGGTGCCGGTGCGCGATTTGCCGCGCATCTTAGCCGAGACGGCTGCCGATGCGCCAGCGTCCGCGCGGGACGAGGCATTTGCCTACACCCTCGCCGGGTTTGCGCGTGAGGAGGCAGCCGAGCCCGGCGCGCCGGCGTCGCAGCGGCTGTTCGTCGAGGTAACGGTCAACGGCCGCGTCTGGCTGGATTGCCAGCGATGCCTGGGCGTGTACGCCGAGCCGATCGCCACGAAGATGTGCTTCGAGGTGGTAGCCAGCGAGGCGGCCGCCGACGAGGCGCCGATGGACGACGACGAACTCGACGTGATCGTGGGGTCGAAGAAGTTCTCGGCGCTGGAACTGATTGAGGATGAAGTGCTGTTGGCGTTGCCGACGGCACCCAAGCATGTGGTCTGCCCCACGGTGCACGAGTCGCTCGTGACCGGGGCGGACGGCGAGGTGGAGCCCGAGGCTGCACCCGAGGAAGAAAAGCGGCCATCGCCCTTCGCGGCGCTGGCCGGCCTGAAGACCAGGCACTGACGCCGCGCGAGGCGCGGCCGGTGGCGGTCATCCAGGTAGCAGGTCAAGCATCCGGCCGGGCCCCGGCTACGCCTTGCGCAGGATGCGTGTGTTAATATCGCAAAATTCTCGAAGGAGTCATCATGGCTGTTCAACAGAACAAGAAGTCGCCGTCCAAGCGCGGCATGCATCGTTCGCACGACCATCTGTCGGTCGCCCCCCTGGCCGTCGAGCCGACCACGGGCGAAACCCACCTGCGCCACCACGTGAGCCCGAACGGCTACTACCGTGGTCGCAAGGTCATCAAGACCAAGAACGACTGACCAGGTCGTCTGGCGTGACCCTGTGTCTCGCTCGCGCACGTTGTCAGGTGTAAAACAGGAAAGCGGCAAGCTCGTTGCCGCTTTTTTGTTGGGCGCTCGGCGCCCGCACGGCAGCGTATTCGCGCGTCCGGCTGGTTGCGTCCCCGCGAACCGAGGCGGCGGGTGCCGGCGCGCTTTCCGTATCAGGAAACAATGACGATCAAGCTCGCTATCGACTGCATGGGCGGTGATCACGGAGTCTCCGTGACAGTGCCGGCGGCGATCAGTTTTCTTTCGCGTCACGACGACGCCGAGATGGTCCTCGTCGGCCTGCCCGACGCCATCGCCGCGCAGCTCAAGAAGCTGCACGCGACCGATCATCCGCGCGTGACCGTGGTGGCCGCGACCGAGGTCATCACCATGGACGACCCGGTGGAAGTGGCGCTGCGCAAGAAGAAGGATTCTTCGATGCGCGTGGCCGTGACGCAGGTCAAGGAAGGCAAGGCCGGGGCCTGTATTTCCGCCGGCAACACGGGCGCGCTGATGGCGGTGTCGCGCTACGTGCTCAAGACGCTCGAAGGCATCGAGCGGCCGGCCATCGCCACCACGATTCCGAACGAGCAGGGCTGGGGCACCACGGTGCTGGACCTGGGCGCCAATGCCGACTGCGAGCCGGAACACCTGCTGCAGTTCGCGCGCATGGCCGAGGCCATGGTGGCCGTGGTGGACCACAAGGACCACCCGACGGTGGGCCTGCTCAACATCGGCGAGGAAGTGATCAAGGGCAACGAGGTGGTCAAGGCCGCCGGCGAGCTGCTGCGCGCTTCCGAGCTCAACTTCTACGGCAACGTGGAAGGCAACGACATCTTCAAGGGCACGACGGACATCGTCGTCTGCGACGGCTTTGTCGGCAACGTGGCGCTCAAGAGCACCGAGGGCCTGGCCAAGATGATCGGCAGCATGATCAAGGAAGAATTCACGCGGTCGTGGTTCACCAAGCTGCTGGCGGCAGTGGCCATGCCGGTGCTGTCGCGCCTGGCGCGGCGGCTGGACCCGGCCCGCTACAACGGTGCCTCGCTGCTGGGCCTGCGCGGGCTGGTGATCAAGAGCCACGGATCCGCCGATGCCCATTCCTTTGAGTGGGCGATCAAACGCGGGTATGATGCGGCCAGAAATGGCGTCATCGAACGCATTGCCAAGGCCTTCGCCAACAAGTCCGGTGCCGCTGGCGCCGCGACGGCGGGCCCGGAGACAGACACACCGGACCCTCATTCCGATACCCGTGCCGCCTGAGGCCGCGCGCCCCCGGGCGGCTGGCCGGAGGGTTCGCCCGACGGCCTGGCCAGGGCGGACCGGCGAGCACCACGATCCGACACACTCATGACCAAGTACGCAAAAATCATCGGCACGGGGAGCTACCTGCCCCCGCGGCGCGTCACGAATCACGACCTGGCCGCGCAGCTTGCCGAGAAGGGCATCGAGACCAGCGACGAGTGGATCGTCTCGCGCAGCGGCATTTCGGCGCGCCACTGGGCGGAACCCGACGTCACGGCCAGCGACCTCGCGGTCAAGGCCGCCGAGCAGGCGATTGCCGCCGCCGGGATCGAACGGCAGGACATCGACCTGATCATCGTGGCCACGTCCACGCCCGATTTCGTGTTCCCGAGCACCGCCTGCCTGGTGCAGCAGAAGCTCGGCATCACGAACCACTGCGCGGCGTTCGACCTGCAGGCGGTGTGCTCGGGCTTCGTGTACGCGATGTCGACGGCCGACAAGTTCATCCGCAGCGGATCGCACAAGAACGTGCTGGTGATCGGCACCGAAGTGTTTTCCCGCATCCTCGACTTCAACGACCGCACCACCTGCGTGCTGTTCGGCGACGGCGCCGGCGCCGTGGTGCTGACGGCCTCGGACGAGCCGGGCATCCTGTCGTCGGCCATGCATGCCGATGGCAACCACGTGGATATCCTGTGCGTGCCGGGCAACGTGTCCGGCGGTGCCATCACCGGCAACGCCTTCCTGCACATGGACGGCCAGGCGGTGTTCAAGCTGGCCGTCACGGTGCTGGACAAGGTGGCCCGCGAGGCCATCGCCGCGGCCGAGATGCAGGCTGACCAGATCGACTGGCTGATTCCGCACCAGGCCAACATCCGCATCATGCAGGGTACGGCCAAGAAGCTGGGCCTGCCCGGCGAGCGCATGGTGGCGACGGTCCACGAGCATGGCAACACCTCGGCCGCGTCGATCCCGCTGGCGCTGGACGTGGCCGTGCGCGACGGCCGCATCCAGCCGGGCCAGACCGTGCTGATGGAAGGCGTGGGCGGCGGCTTCACCTGGGGCGCGGTGCTGCTGCGCATGTAATATGCGGCCGGTGCGCGCCGCCAGCCGGCGCCGCACCGCTCGACACGATGAATAGCTAGGACTGGATTGCCGATGAAATTCGCATTCGTTTTCCCCGGACAGGGTTCGCAATCGGTTGGCATGCTCAACGCGTTCGCCGACCACCCGGTGGTGCGCGCCACGCTCGACGAAGCTTCGGCGGCGCTGGGCCAGGACATCGGCAAGCTGATTGCCGAAGGCCCGGCGGAAGAACTGAACCTGACGACCAATACCCAGCCCGTGATGCTGACCGCGGCCGTGGCCGTGTACCGCGCCTGGCTGGATGCCGGCGGTCCGGCGCCGGCGCTGGTGGCCGGCCACAGCCTCGGCGAGTATTCGGCCCTGGTGGCCGCGGGCGTGATCCCGTTTGCCGACGCGGTGCCGCTGGTGCGCTTCCGCGCCCAGGCCATGCAGGAAGCGGTGCCGGTGGGCGAGGGCGGCATGGCCGCGATCCTCGGCCTGTCCGACGATGATGTGCGCGCGGCCTGCGCCGAGGCGGCCGCGGCCGGTGTGGGCGTGGTGGAGGCCGTCAACTTCAATGCCCCGGCCCAGGTGGTAATCGCCGGCAACAAGGCCGCCGTGGAAAAGGCGTGCGAGATCGCCAAGGGCAAGGGCGCCAAGCGCGCGCTGCCGCTGCCGGTTTCGGCCCCGTTCCACTCGTCGCTGCTGAAGCCGGCATCGGACCGCCTGCGCGAGCGCATGGCCGGCCTGGCGTTCTCGGCGCCGTCGATCCCGCTGGTCAACAACGTCGACGTGGCCATCGTCAACGACCCGGACCAGATCAAGGACGCGCTGGTCCGCCAGGCCGCCGCGCCGGTGCGCTGGGTCGAGTGCGTGCAGAAGATGGCCGCCGAGGGCGTGACCCATGTCATCGAGTGCGGCCCGGGCAAGGTGCTGGCCGGCATGACCAAGCGCATCGACAGCAACCTGGTGGGTGGTGCAATCTTCGATCCGGCATCGCTGCAGGAAACGCTGGCGCTGCTGAAATAAGACCAAGGAACGAACGCAACATGAGCAAGACGCTGGAAAATCAGGTCGCGCTGGTGACGGGCGCCTCGCGCGGCATCGGCCGGGCGATCGCGCTGGAACTGGCCCGCCAGGGTGCCATGGTGATCGGCACCGCCACGAGCGAGGCCGGCGCCGCGGGCATCGGCGAATACCTGTCGGCCGAAGGGCTGAAGGGGCATGGCGTGGTGCTGAACGTGAACGACGCCGCGCGCTGCGACGCCGTGATCGACGAGATCGTGAAGACGCATGGCGGCCTTGCCGTGCTGGTGAACAACGCCGGCATCACGCAGGACCAACTGGCCATGCGCATGAAGGACGACGACTGGACGGCTGTGATCGACACGAACCTGACGGCCGTGTTCCGGCTGTCGCGCGCCGTGCTGCGCCCGATGATGAAGGCCCGCGGCGGGCGCATCATCAACATCACGTCGGTGGTGGGGTCGGTCGGCAATGCGGGCCAGATGAACTACTCGGCGGCCAAGGCCGGCGTGGAGGGCATGACGCGCGCGCTGGCGGCCGAGATCGGCAGCCGTAACGTGACCGTGAACTGCGTGGCGCCGGGCTTTATCGACACGGACATGACCAAGGTCCTGTCGGAAGAGCAGCAGGCCAGCCTGAAATCGCGCATTCCGCTGGGCCGCCTGGGCCAGCCCGAGGACATCGCCAACGCAGTGGCTTTCCTGGCTGGTCCGCAGGCCGCGTACATCACGGGCACCACGCTGCACGTGAATGGCGGCATGTACATGAACTGAGGATTCTGGCCGGCTTCGGTTTCGAGGGAGAAGCCGCAAGAAGCCGGTTGAAGTGGCTGTTTTTGAAACCAATCGGGCGCGATTCTTGCAAAGATTGGCAGGCGGATTTTTTGTGGTCCAAACCTGCTAAAATGCGCCCACTTTTTGTCGAACTTCCCTGGAGGGTTACATGGACAATATCGAACAACGCGTCAAGAAAATCGTGGCTGAACAGCTTGGCGTGGCCGAGGCAGACATCAAGAACGAATCGTCGTTCGTGAATGACCTCGGTGCGGACTCGCTGGACACGGTTGAACTCGTGATGGCGTTGGAAGATGAATTCGGCATGGAAATTCCGGATGAGGAAGCCGAGAAGATCACGACCGTGCAACAAGCCATCGACTACGCCACCGCGCACGTCAAGGCTTAAGCCGTCGTCATCATATTCCGAGCCACAGAAGGCGCATGGACGGGGCCGTCACGGTCCTGTCATGCCGTTTTCTGTGGCTTTCGTCTGTTCGAAGAAGCTGTATCGGAAAGGTATCTGGCCAACTGCCCTATGACATATGTCGGCAGCCCGCGCCGGGTCCTGAAGCATTCCGGTTCCACTTCACGCACTCGTAGGAAAGAATAGTGAGCCGTCGTCGCGTCGTCGTCACTGGGCTCGGCCTTGTGTCTCCGGTCGGAAACACGGTTGCCGAAGGCTGGGCCAATCTGGTTGCCGGCAAGTCCGGCATCGCCACCGTTACCAAATTCGATCACTCCGCCCTGGCAGTTCATTTTGCCGGCGAGGTGAAGGGCTTCAACGCCGAGGAATACATCCCGGCCAAGGAAGCCCGCAATATGGATACCTTCATCCATTTCGGCATTGCGGCTGGTTCGCAGGCGCTGAAGGACAGCGGTCTGGAAGTGACCGATGCCAACGCCGACCGCGTGGGCGTGCTGGTGGGCTCGGGCATCGGCGGCCTGCCGATGATCGAGGACACGCAGATGACGCTGGCCAACCGCGGCCCGCGCCGGATCTCGCCGTTCTTCGTGCCGGGGTCGATCATCAACATGATCTCGGGCCACCTGTCGATCATCCACGGCCTGAAGGGTCCGAACCTGGCGGCCGTGACGGCCTGCACGACCGGCCTGCACAGCATCGGCCTGGCCGCCCGCCTGATCCAGGCCGGCGACGCCGACGTGATGCTGGCCGGCGGCGCCGAGTCGACGGTCTCGCCGCTGGGTATCGGCGGCTTTGCCGCGGCGCGCGCGCTGTCCACCCGCAACGAGGACCCGGCCACTGCGTCGCGTCCGTGGGACAAGGACCGCGACGGCTTCGTGCTGGGCGAGGGCGCCGGCGTGATGGTGCTGGAAGAGTACGAATCGGCCAAGGCCCGGGGCGCCCGGATCTACGCCGAGTTGGTCGGCTTCGGCATGAGCGGCGACGCATTCCACATGACCGCCCCCAATACCGACGGCCCGCGCCGTTGCATGGTGGCGGCCCTGAAGGACGCCGGCGTGAATCCGGACGAGGTGAACTACCTGAACGCGCATGGCACGTCGACGCCGCTGGGCGACAAGAACGAGTCCGACGCGATCAAGCTGGCGCTGGGCGACGCCGCCTACAAGGTGGCCGTCAACTCGACCAAGTCGATGACCGGCCACCTGCTGGGTGGCGCGGGCGGCCTGGAATCGGTCTTCACGGTGCTGGCGCTGCACAACCAGGTGTCGCCGCCGACGATCAACATCTTCAACCAGGATCCCGAGTGCGACCTGGACTACGTGGCCAACACGGCGCGTGACATGAAGATCGACGTGGCCGTGAAGAACAACTTCGGCTTCGGCGGTACCAACGGCACGCTCGTTTTCCGCCGTATCTGAACGCGCGGCAGCCGTCGCGCGGGACCGGGCCCTTCGACCGGAGGGCCCCGGTCTCCATTCCGCATGTTCCCGGTTCGTTCCCTGCCGCGGTTGCACGCCGGTGCAACCGCGCAACCCGGCAAGTGAACCAATTTGCGTCTCCGCGGTCACAGAATGCGCTTTGCGACACCCAGCGGCGCCCCGATCGTAGGTAAAATACAACGCTTGTCGTGACGACGAAACCAAGAGATACACTGCAGCAGGTGAACCATTCGTGAGCGAACGCGAAGCCGATCAGCTTCTAGTTGAACGCGTCCAGCAGGGCGACAAGAAGGCCTTTGAACTGCTGGTGGTCAAGTACCACCGGAAGATCATCCGCCTGATCTCGCGCCTTGTCCGGGACCCCGCAGAAGTGGAGGATGTGGCGCAGGATGCCTTTATCAAGGCCTACCGTGCCCTGCCCCAGTTCCGGGGGGAGTCCGCCTTCTACACGTGGCTGTACCGGATCGCTGTCAACACTGCCAAGAACTACCTGGCGACCCAGGGGCGCCGTCCGGAAGCCTCCAGCGATATCGATGCCGAAGAGGCTGAAACTTTTGCGGACGGTGAGCAACTAAGGGATATCAATACGCCGGAGTCCATGCTGCACACGCGCCAGGTTGCCGATACGGTAAACCGCGCGATGGAAGCATTGCCCGAGGAATTACGTACCGCCATCACGCTGCGCGAGATCGAAGGCCTCAGCTACGAGGAGATCGCGGAGGCGATGGGGTGTCCGATCGGCACGGTGCGCTCGCGGATCTTCCGGGCGCGCGAGGCGATTGCGGAAAAATTGCGGCCCCTGCTGGGAACGGCAGAGGGCAAGCGGTGGTAAGTAAGAATGTCGTGCAGCCAGCGTTGCAGCCTATTCCTGCATCGATAAACGACAAGCGGTAGTGACGGGATTTATCGGTGTTTCATGGAATTTCTTGGGGTTGGAAATGGGTCAGGCTCATAAGCAGTCGGTTCATGTAATGGAAGCAGCGGAGCAGGTCTCCATCCTGATGGATGGTGAGCTGACGGCGCACGAAGTCGACGCGGCGCTCGATATCGCGAAAGACGATAGCGGGATGGCCGACTGGTCGATGTATCAACTGATCGGTGACACGCTGCGCTCGGAAGAGCTGTCGCACGCGGGGTCCACCGCCGATTTTCTTTCCCGGTTTTCTGCCCGGCTCGAGGCCGAACCGCACGTGCTGGTGCCGGCGGTAGCCGCCGCACGCCGCCACCGCCTGCTGGTGCGCCCGTCGTGGGTGCGCCGCGTGGTGCCCGGCACGGCAATCGCCGCCGCCGTCGCCGCGGTGAGCTGGGTGGTCGTGCCGCAGATGCGCGGCACGGGTGACGTGGGCGCGCCGGACGCCATCGTGGCGCGCGCCGACCAGCAGCCTGGCAGCGCGATGAAGGCCGGTGCGCCGGTCGCGGCCGCGCCGGGCGGCATCGTTACCGTCTCCGCCGACAGCGCGCAGATGATCCGCGATCCGCGGCTCGACGAATACCTGCGTGCGCACCGCACGTCGGTGGCGACCGACGCCTTTGTGCCGACCATGCGCACGGTGGCCAACGGTGCCAACTTCTCCCAGGATAATTCGCAGGAATAATGCCGGACATGCATAAAGGACGGTCGCCCGTAAATGTAGCGGGCGTACATGGAAGGAAGGGCCTGCGCAGGTCCTTTTTTCTGGCCTTGTGTCTGACTGCTGCCGCGGCCACCGCGCAGCCGTCGGACAGCACGCTGAACCGACGCGATGCCACCGCGTGGCTCAACAAGATCCATCGCGCCGCCCAGCGCGAGAACTACGTCGGCACGCTGATCTACCAGCGCGGCAGCGTCATGCATGCCTCGCGTATCCAGCATTACAGCGACCTCGCGCACAACGAGTACGAACGCCTGGAGACCCTGGACGGCAAGCCGCGCGAGGTGCTGCGCCAGAACGACGTCGTGCATAGCCTGATTCCCGAGGCGAAGCTCGTCGTGGTCGAGAAGCAGGAGGCGAAGGACCGTTTCCCGGCGCTGCTGGCCACGAACAAGAGCGACGTGCTCGATCTGTACGACATGCGCAAGCTGCCGGCGGAGCGCGTTGCCGGTGTCGAGTGCGAGGTATTCGCGCTGGAGCCGCATGATTCGGCCCGGTATGCCGTGCGCCTCTGGGCGGACCGCAACTCCGGCCTGCTGATGCGCGCCCAGACCATCGGCGAAGGCGGCAAGGTGCTGGAGCAGGTGGCGTTCTCGCAGGTCGACATCGGCGTGCCGTCGGACAAGCAACGCATCCTGAACGCGATCAAGGCTGCGGCGTCGTGGAACCACTACGAGGTCAGCTACCAGTCGGCCAATATCGCCGACGAGGGCTGGACCATCAACACCCCGATCAAGGGGTTCCAGAAGATTCGCGAAGTCCGCCGCCCGCTGGGCGAATTGCGGACCCCGCCGCAGGGCAGCAAGCCCGCCGGCGTGTTCGAGGTGCTGCAGGTGGTGTACAGCGATGGGCTGACCGGCCTGTCGGTGTTCATCGAGCCGGTCTCGGAACAACGTGCCCGCCGCGAAGGCGTGGCCTCGCTCGGGGCGACCCAGGTGGTGGTGCGACGGGTGTCCGACTACTGGATCACCGTGGTCGGTGAAGTGCCGGCCGCCACCGTCAAGCAGTTCGCAGCCGGCGTGGAGTACCGCCCGCCCAAGGCGTTACACTGAGCCAGTTCCTGGTGTGTCGGCGGGGCAGCGAATCCCGCGCCGGACCACCAGGCCGTGCGCTTCGCAGGCGCCCCCGGCCAAGCCTGCCGCGAAGCAACCGTTTCTCGCTGATTCTCCCGGGAGTTCGTCGATGATTTCCAGATCCCCAGCCCTGGCGCGGGCCATGGTCATGGTGGCCATGCTTGTGCTTGGTCCGGCCGTATCCGAACTGGGCCACGCCCAGGCCGCGGCCTCGAATTACAACCTGCCCGATTTCACCGATCTGGTCGAAAAGGCGAGTCCCGCCGTGGTCAATATCCGCACCACGGAGCGCGTGCGCTCGCGCGGCAATTCTCCCGAGGACGACGAGATGGCGGAGTTCTTCCGCCGCTTCTTCGGCGTCCCGATGCCGGGCACGCCCACGCCGCCGCGCCGCGGCCAGCCGCAGACGCCGCCCCAGGGCGAAGAGCAGAGCCGGGGCGTGGGGTCGGGGTTCATCATCAGCGCCGATGGCTACGTGATGACCAACGCCCACGTCGTGGCGGACGCCGAGACCATCTATGTCACGCTGCCCGACAAGCGCGAGTTCAAGGCCAAGCTGATCGGTTCCGACAAGCGCACGGACGTGGCGCTGCTCAAGATCGAGGCGAGCAACCTGCCGCGCCTGGCGCTTGGCGATTCGGACAAGATCCGGCCGGGCGAGTGGGTGCTGGCCATTGGCTCGCCGTTCGGACTCGACAACAGCGTGACCGCCGGCATCGTGTCGGCCAAGGGCCGCGATACGGGAGACTACCTGCCGTTCATCCAGACCGACGTGGCCGTGAACCCCGGCAACTCGGGCGGGCCGCTGATCAACCTGCGCGGCGAGGTCATCGGGATCAACTCGCAGATCTATAGCCGCAGCGGTGGCTACATGGGCATTTCGTTCGCGATTCCGATCGACGAGGCGATGCGCGTGACCGAGCAGCTCAAGACGAGCGGCCGTGTGACGCGCGGCCGGATCGCCGTGGCGATCAGCGATGTGTCGAAGGAAGCCGCCGACTCGCTGGGGCTGGGCCGGGCGCGGGGCGCGCTGGTCGGCAGCGTCGAACCGGGCGGTCCGGCGGAAAAGGCCGGCATCGAGGCCGGCGACATCATCCTGAAGTTCAACGGCCGCGACATCGAGAAGGCGTCTGACCTGCCGCGCATGGTCGGCGATACCAAGCCGGGCACCCGCGTGCCGCTGCAGGTGTGGCGCAAGGGCCAGACGCGCGACGTGCAGATCACCGTGGCCGAGCTGGAGCCGGATGGCGCCAAGTCCGCCGCCCGCAAAGGGGATCGCCGTGGCAACAGCGGCGGCGAGGAGCAGCAGGCCGCCAAGCCGAACGCGCTGGGGCTGGTGGTCAGCGACATTGCCGAGACCAAACTGCGCGAGCTGAAGATCAAGTCTGGCGTGGAGGTCGAGACGGCCGACGGCCCGGCGGCCCGCGCCGGCATCCGGCCCGGTGACGTGATCCTGCGCGTCGGCGACACCGATATCACGGGCGCGCGCCAGTTCAACGAGCTGGTCAAGGGGCTCGATCGCAACCGGATGGCCGCCGTGTTCGTGCGACGCGGCGACGCCACCCAGGTGCTGACGCTGCGTCCGAGCCAGAGCCGTTAAGGCGCTGGGGCACGGAAATGGCCCGTTTCGGGTCGTTCGTCGGCCAGGAAATCGCGCCGGAGGGCATCTCCGGCGCGTTTTTTCTTGGCGCGTGCGCGAGGCGCCATGCCGTACGGCGGCCGGCGCGCCAAGCGCCACCCATTTCCCGCGACGGAAGTCCTTGAAACTACTGTAAAATCGCGGATTGGCGCAAAATCCTGCGCCCCTCCTTTCTTGCCGCGCCCGCGCCATCTGACTTGCCGGGCCGCGCTGGCGCTTTCCAGATCATTAGATGGACCATATTCGTAATTTTTCGATCATTGCCCACATCGACCACGGTAAATCGACCCTGGCCGATCGGATCATTCAGCGCTGTGGCGGGCTGTCGGATCGGGAAATGGAAGCGCAGGTGCTCGACTCGATGGACATCGAGAAAGAGCGCGGCATCACGATCAAGGCCCAGACCGCCGCGTTGAGCTACAAGGCGCGCGACGGCCAGGTCTACAACCTCAACCTGATCGACACGCCGGGCCACGTCGACTTCAGCTACGAAGTCAGCCGCTCGCTGTCGGCGTGCGAAGGCGCGCTGCTGGTCGTCGATGCGTCGCAGGGCGTGGAAGCGCAGACTGTGGCCAACTGCTACACCGCCATCGAGCTGGGCGTGGAAGTGGTGCCGGTGCTGAACAAGATCGACTTGCCGCAGGCCGATCCGGACAACGCCAAGCAGGAAATCGAGGACGTCATCGGCATCGACGCGAGCGACGCCACGCCGTGCTCGGCCAAGACCGGCCAGGGCGTGGAAGACGTGATCGAGGCGCTGATCGCCAAGGTGCCGCCGCCCAAGGGCAACGCCGACGCGCCGCTGCAGGCGCTGATCATCGACTCGTGGTTCGACAACTACGTCGGCGTGGTGATGCTGGTGCGCGTGGTCAACGGCACGCTGCGTCCCAAGGACAAGATCCTGCTGATGGCCATCGGGGCGCAGCACCTGACCGAGCAAGTGGGCGTATTTTCGCCAAAATCGATCCAGCGCGACGCGCTGACGGCCGGGCAGGTGGGCTTCGTCATCGCCGGCATCAAGGAACTGAAGGCGGCCAAGGTCGGCGACACGATCACCACGATCCAGCGCCGGGCGGAAGCACCGCTGCCCGGCTTCAAGGAAGTCAAGCCGCAGGTGTTTGCCGGCCTGTATCCGGTGGAAGCCAACCAGTACGAAGCGCTGCGCGAATCGCTGGAAAAGCTGCGCCTGAACGACGCGTCGCTGCAGTTCGAGCCGGAAGTCTCGCAGGCGCTGGGCTTCGGCTTCCGCTGCGGCTTCCTGGGCCTGCTGCACATGGAAATCGTGCAGGAACGGCTGGAGCGCGAATTCGACATGGACCTGATCACGACCGCGCCGACCGTGGTCTACCAGGTCCAGTTGCGCGACGGCACGATGGTGACGGTGGAAAACCCGGCCAAAATGCCCGATCCGAGCCGGATCGAGGCAATTCTTGAACCGATCGTGACCGTCAACCTGTATATGCCGCAGGATTATGTCGGCTCGGTGATCACGCTGTGCACGCAGAAACGCGGTTCGCAGATCAACATGAGCTACCACGGCAAGCAGGTGCAACTGACGTACGAGATTCCCATGGCGGAAATCGTCATGGATTTCTTTGACCGGCTGAAATCGGTGTCGCGCGGTTATGCGTCGATGGATTACGAATTCAAGGAGTATCGTCCGTCCGACGTGGTCAAGGTCGACATCCTGATCAACAGCGACAAGGTCGACGCGCTGTCCGTCATCGTGCACCGCTCGAACTCGCAATACCGCGGGCGCGAGGTGGCGGCCAAGATGCGGGAAATCATTCCGCGCCAGATGTACGACGTGGCCATCCAGGCCGCCATCGGGTCGAACATCATCGCGCGCGAGAACGTCAAGGCGCTGCGCAAGAACGTGCTGGCCAAATGCTATGGCGGCGATATTTCGCGGAAAAAGAAACTGCTGGAAAAGCAGAAAGCCGGCAAGAAGCGGATGAAGCAGGTGGGCACGGTGGAAATCCCGCAGGAAGCCTTCCTGGCCATCCTGCAGGTGGACGACAAATAAGCGTCGCCAACCGGCCGGAGCCTCCGGGCGATACCAACAAAATAGACATCACTCCAAGCCGTCATGAATTTTGCACTGATCCTTTTCGTGCTGGTCGTCATTACGGGCATTGCCTGGGTTGCTGACAAGCTGGTCTTCGAACGCCAGCGCCGCAGCGTGACACAACTGGCGCTGGCCGAGTTCGACTCGCAGCGCCAGTACATGCAGGCCGGGCAGGGCACCGCCGATCTGGATCGCTCGCGCGCCAGGCTGGCCGAGGAAAAAATGCGCCAGCCGTGGTGGCTGGAATATTCGGCGAGCTTCTTCCCGGTCATCCTGGCCGTATTCGTGCTGCGCTCGTTCGTGGTCGAACCGTTCAAGATTCCTTCCGGGTCGATGATCCCGACGCTGCTGATCGGCGATTTCATCCTGGTGAACAAGTATGAATACGGCATCCGGCTGCCGGTGATGAACAAGAAGGTCGTCGATATCGGCGAGCCGCAGCGTGGCGACGTGATGGTGTTCCGTTACCCGAAGGACGAATCGCTCGACTACATCAAGCGCGTGATTGGCGTGCCGGGCGACGTGGTGCGCTACGAGAACAAGAAGCTGACGATCAATGGCAAGCCGGCCGAATACAGCCAGTTGCCGGAATACCTGGACGAGGAACGGCTGGCCTACTCGAAGCATTTCACCGAAAAGCTGCCGGGCGGCCCCGAACATGGCATCCTGAACGACGCGGACCGGCCGGCATTCGTGGCGGGCGCCGATCCGGATTTTCCGTTCCGCGATAACTGCACTTACAATCAGCAGGGCCTGACGTGCAAGGTGCCGGAAGGTCACTATTTCGTCATGGGAGATAACCGTGACAACAGCCTCGATTCCCGTTACTGGGGGTTCGTGCCGGACAAGAATATCGTCGGCAAGGCCTTCATGATCTGGATGAATCTGGGCAATTTCGGGCGCGTGGGGTCGTTCAAATAAGCAGTTGGCGGCTCCAGGCGGCGCAAAACACTCACTAAAGAGGGCAGCGCGATGGGTCAGCAGTTTGGGGTTAATCGGGGGAAAGTCCGCGCTTTGGTGATCAATAGATCACGTGGATTTTCGTTGGGGTCGATGCTGGTCGTCGTCATTCTGATTGCGGCGGTCGCATTGCCGGCACTGAAATCGTTACCCAGTGCCATGGAATATTTCTCGGTCAAGCGCGCGATCAATTACGCCCGTGACCGGGCCATGAACCGCAAGGACGTGGCCGCCAATTTCGACAGGCAGGCCCAGATCGACAACATCACCTCGATCCGGGGTGAGGATCTGGACGTGAACGAGGACGAAACCGGCCGAATCCGGTCCATCGGCTTCGAATACCGGACCGAAGTGA
Source organism: Cupriavidus sp. SZY C1 (assembly GCF_032190535.1). Taxonomy (NCBI): domain Bacteria; kingdom Pseudomonadati; phylum Pseudomonadota; class Betaproteobacteria; order Burkholderiales; family Burkholderiaceae; genus Cupriavidus; species Cupriavidus sp. SZY C1. Next base: position 150,603 of record NZ_JAUANU010000001.1, on the reverse strand, counting down.
AGGTCTACGGACCGTTGAGCTTTTTGATAACCTATTCGGGAACGCAGTAAAGACATGACCCTCGACGCCTTGCAGCAACGTCTCGGCTACCGATTCAGCAAGCCCGAATTGCTGCAGCAGGCGCTCACGCATCGCAGTCATAATGCGCAGCACAACGAACGGCTGGAATTCCTGGGCGATTCGGTGCTCAACTGCGCGGTGGCGGACATGCTCTACGGCATGTTCGGCAAGCTGGACGAGGGCGACCTGTCGCGCGTGCGCGCCAACCTGGTCAAGCAGCAGGCGCTGTACGAGATTGCGCAGATGCTGCAACTGTCCGACGCGCTGCGCCTGGGCGAGGGCGAACTGAAGAGCGGCGGTTTCCGCCGCCCCTCGATCCTTGCCGATGCGCTGGAGGCCATCGTCGGCGCGGTCTTTCTCGATAGCGGATTCGACGCCGCCCGGGCGCTGATCCGCAAGCTGTATATCCCCATTCTGGAGCAGGTCGATCCGCGCACGCTGGGCAAGGATGCCAAGACGCTGCTCCAGGAGTACCTGCAGGGCCACAAGATCGCCCTGCCGCAGTACAACGTCATAGCCACGCACGGCGCGGCGCACAGCCAGCAATTTGAAGTCGAGTGCATCGTGCCTAAACTGGAGGTGCGCGTGTTCGGCACCGGCGCGTCGCGCCGGGCGGCCGAGCAGGCGGCGGCCAAGCTGGCGCTGGACGAAGTCCAGAAGCTGGTGCCGCAGTTGCTCAAGCGCAGCCGTGCCGAACGCACGGGCAAGACGCGCAAGCAGCCGGTGCCGCCGGATCCCCAGTTGTCTCTCAGGTTGAAGGAATGACCGATTCTCTCCCTCCGCAGCAGGACGCTGCGGACCCGTCCGGTGCCCCGGCTTTCCGCCGCGGCACCGTGGCCATCGTTGGCCGCCCCAATGTCGGCAAATCCACGCTGATGAACGCGCTGGTCGGCCAGAAGGTCAGCATCACGTCGCGCAAGGCGCAGACCACGCGCCACCGCATCGTCGGGATCCAGACCACGGACGACGCCCAGTACGTGTTCGCGGACACGCCGGGCTTCCAGACGCGGCACGCCAGCGCGCTGAACCGGTCGCTGAACCGCGCCGTCACGTCGACGCTGTCTTCGGTGGATGTGGTGCTGTTCGTCGTGGAAGCCGGCTATTTCGGCCCCGATGATGAAAAGGTGCTGACGCTGCTGCCGAAGAACGTGCCCGTGCTGCTGGTCTGCAACAAGCTCGACCGCATCGGCGAAGGCCGCTATGAAGTGATGATGCCGTTCCTGGAGCAGATGGGGCAGCGCTTTCCGTTCACGGAAGTGGTGCCGATGTCGGCCAAGACGCGCGACCACATCCAGCGGCTGCTGGCCATCATCCGCCCGTTCCTGCCCGAAGGCGAGCCGATGTACGACGTCGACGCCATGACGGACCGCAGCGAGCGCTTTCTGGCGTCGGAAATCATCCGCGAGAAGGTGTTCCGCTGGACCGGCGACGAACTGCCGTACACGAGCACCGTCGTCATCGACAAGTTCGAGACCGAAGGCCGGCTGCGTCGTGTTTTCGCCACGATCCTGGTCGAGCGCGACGCCCACAAGGCCATGATCATCGGCAACAAGGGCAGCAAGCTCAAGCAGATCTCCACCGAGGCGCGCCTGGACATGGAAAAGCTGTTCGACGGCAAGGTCTACTTGGAGATGTGGATCAAGGTCAAGAGCGGCTGGGCCGACAACGAAGCCGGACTGCGCGCCTACGGCTACGAGTGAGCAAGATGCCCGACGTGCGCCGCGCCGCCGCGCCGCGTGCGCGCAGTGCCGATCCGATTGCCGAGGAAGCGGCCGAGGTGCTGGAGTCGGGTGGCATTCCCGCGCTGAACCCGGCCGTGGCCGCCGGCCGCGAAATGATGGACCGCGCCATGCGGATCGTGCCGGCGCGCTCCGAACTGCGCGTCAGCAACGAGGCCGGCTTTGTGCTGCACGCCTACCCGTATCGCGAAACGAGCCTGATCCTGGACGTGTTCACGCGCGACCACGGCCGCATGGCGATGGTCGCCAAGGGCGCCAAGCGCCCGCATTCGGCGCTGCGCCCGGTGCTCCAGCATTTCCACCCGATCGCGCTGTCCTGGACGGGGCGGGGCGAGGTCAAGACGCTGACCAAGGCCGAGTACGTCGGCGGCATGCTGCCGCTGGCCGGCGATGCGCTGCTCTCGGGCTTCTATCTCAACGAACTGCTATTGCGTTTCTGCCCGCGCGAAGACGCGCATCCGGCGTTGTTCAAGCACTACATGATCACGTTGACGCGGCTGGCGCATGGCGAATCGGCCAGCCTGGTGCTGCGCAGCTTCGAGCGGGTGCTGCTGCAGGAAACCGGCTTTGCGGTGGCGTTCGACCAGTGCACCAAGACCGGCGAGCGCGTGCAGGCGGGGCTGGACTACGTCTACCAGCCCGAGCGCGGCGTGCGGCGCGCGCAGGCCAGCGATCCGTCGAGCTGGCCGGTGGTATCGGGCCAGACGCTGCTGAACATGGCGCAGGACGACTACGGCCGCGCACAAACGGTTACGCAAAGCCGCGCGCTGATGCGGTTCCTGCTGCATTATTATCTGCAGGGCGAGCCGCTGAAGACGCGCCAGATCCTGATCGACCTGCAGTACCTTTGATTTCCCTTATCCCGAGCAAGCCGGCATGATTTTCCACGCGCATCCCGGGGTCATCGACCTCGGCATCAATATCGATCACGTTGCCACGCTGCGCAATGCGCGCGGCACGGTCTATCCCGATCCGATCCAGGCCGCGTTGCAGGCCGAGGAAGCCGGCGCGGACCTGATCACGCTGCACCTGCGCGAGGATCGCCGCCACATCCGCGACGCCGACGTGCGCGCGCTGCGGCCCCGGCTGGCCACGCGCATGAACCTGGAATGCGCGATCACCGCCGAAATGCTCGACATCGCCTGCGAGATCAAGCCGCAGGACGTTTGCCTGGTGCCTGAGAAGCGCGAGGAAGTGACCACCGAAGGCGGGCTCGACGTGGCCGGCCACTTCGAGCAGGTCAGCGCCGCGTGCCGCCAACTGGCCGATGCCGGCATCCGCGTCTCGCTGTTCATCGACGCCGATGCCGACCAGATTGCCGCCGCGGCCGCCTGCAAGGCGCCCGTGATCGAGATCCATACCGGCGCCTACGCCGACGCCCACACGGCCGAGGCGCAGGAAGCCGAATTCCAGCGCGTGGCGCAGGGCGTCGCGGCGGGCCAGAAGCACGGGCTCGTCGTCAACGCCGGCCACGGCCTGCACTACACGAACGTGCAGCGCATTGCGGCGCTGCCCGGCATCCAGGAACTGAACATCGGCCACGCGGTGGTGGCCCACGCGGTCTTCGTCGGCTGGCAGAACGCCGTGCGCGAGATGAAGGCGATCATGGTCGCCGCCCGGCTGGGCACCCGCTATCCGGTGCCGGGGCAGGCCGCGTGATCTACGGCGTCGGCACCGACATCATCCAGATCGACCGCGTCCAGGGCGTGATGGACCGCACGCGCGGCCGCTTTGCCGAAAAGGTGCTCGGCCCCCGCGAACTGAAGGTCTATCACGCGCGCAAGGCCCGCTCGGAAAAGCGCGGCCTGGCGTTCCTGGCCACGCGCTTCGCCGCCAAGGAGGCGTTCTCCAAGGCCATTGGCCTGGGCATGCGCTGGCCGATGACGTGGCGAGCCATGGAGTTGCTGAACCTGCCGTCGGGCGAGCCCACGCCGCAATGCACGGGCGAGCTGGCCGACTGGGTGAGGGAACGCGGCCTGACCATCCGGGTCAGTGTCAGCGATGAACATGACTACGCGGTCGCCTTCGCGATCGCCGAGCGGACCGGCCAGCCCGGCCCGCTGCCTGAAACAGCCTCGAACTGAACGAACATGAACAAGAAATTGACCGGCAAGCACCCCGGCCCGGTGGTGCTCGACGTGGTAGGCAAGCAGCTCAACGCGGAGGATGAACGGCGCATCGCCCATCCGCTGACGGGCGGGGTGATCCTGTTCGCGCGCAACTTCGAATCGCGCGCCCAACTGGTGGCCCTGACTCGCGCGATCCGCAACGTCCGCGACGACGTGCTGATCTGCATCGACCACGAAGGCGGCCGCGTGCAGCGCGCCAAAACCGACGGCTTCACGCACCTGCCGGCCATGGCCAGGCTGGGCCAGCTCTGGGACCGCGACGTGCTGCTGGCCACCAAGGCGGCCATCGCCTGCGGCTACGTGCTGGCCGCCGAACTGCGTGCCTGCGACATCGACCTGAGCTTCACGCCGGTGCTGGACCTGGATTTCGGGCGCAGCGGCGTGATTGGCGACCGCGCGTTCCATGCCGATCCGCGCGTGGTGACGATGCTGGCCAACCACCTGACGCACGGCCTGCTGCTGGCCGGCATGGCCAACTGCGGCAAGCACTTTCCGGGGCACGGCTACGTCGAGGCCGACTCGCACGTGGCCGTGCCGGTCGACGAGCGGACGCTCGACGAGATCCTGGCCCACGATGCCCGGCCGTACGACTGGATGGGCCAGGCGCTGGCATCGGTCATGCCGGCGCACGTGATCTACCCGCAGGTGGATCCGAACCCGGCCGGCTTCTCGCGGTTCTGGCTGCAGGACGTGCTGCGCACGCAGCTCGGCTTCGAGGGCGTGATCTTCAGCGACGACCTGAGCATGGAAGGCGCCAGCGTGGCCGGCAGCGTCACGCAGGGCGCCCGCGCCGCGCTGGATGCCGGCTGCGACATGGTCCTGATCTGCAACAACCCGGACAAGGCTGACCAGTTGCTGACCGAACTGGAGGCGTCGATGACCAAGACGTCGCAGCGGCGCATCCGCAAGCTGTTCGGCCGCCGCAAGCCCCTGGACTGGAACAAGCTCGTGCAGGAAAGCGAGTACCGCGCGGCGCTGCGCCTGCTGAAGGACCTGGACCTGATCGCCTGATCGCCTGACCAGCCGATCGGTTGGCGCCCCGGGGCGCCGGAACGCAAAAAGGGCAGCCGAAGCTGCCCTTTTTCATCGCGTGGCGCCAGACTGCTTAGTTGGCGCGGCTGCGGTATTCGCCGGTACGCGTGTCGATTTCGATCTTGTCGCCGATGTTGCAGAACAGCGGCACTTGCAGTTCGAAGCCGGTGTTGATCTTGGCGCCCTTGAGCACCTTGCCCGACGACGTGTCGCCCTTGACGGCCGGTTCCGTGTAGATGATCTCGCGGACCAGCGTGGTCGGCATTTCCACCGAGATCGCCTTGTCGTTGTAGAACACCACTTCCACGGCCATGCCGTCTTCGAGGTAGTTCAGCGCGTCACCCATGCTGTCCTTCTCGACTTCGTACTGGTTGTATTCGGTGTCCATGAACACGTACATCGGGTCGGCGAAGTACGAGTAGGTGCATTCGCGGCGATCCAGCACCACCACTTCGAACTTGTCGTCGGCCTTGAAGACGGACTCGCCCGGGGCATCCGTCAGCAGGTTCTTGTACTTCATCTTCACCACGGCGGCGTTGCGGCCCGACTTGTTGTATTCGGCCTTCTGCACCACCATCGGGTCGGAACCGATCATGAACACGTTGCCGACGCGGAGTTCCTGTGCGATTTTCATCTGAACTGTCTTCCTGAAAAAAATGGTCCGGGGATCGATGGATGCCCCGGCAACCGGTATGGCGATGGCGCGCAGCCGGCAGCTTGTCTGGCCTGAAAACCTGGCCCGCCATTAGCTCTGAAATCAACCGGCTATTTTACCCGATTTTCACTGAAGTCCACGAGATTCGCCGCCAGGTCGCCCAAGTGCTGCAATTGCCGCTGCCAGCGCTCCACGCCGGCCGTCAGGGCCGGCAACTGCGCCTCGAAGCCGGCCCAGTCGGGCCGCGTGCCATACCCGTTCCATGCGTGGGAGAGGGCGGTGAGCGCCGCGGATGCCTCCGGCGCCACGCCGGCGCGGGCAAAGCGCGTCAGCCAGGCGTCGAGCTTGACGTGGTGCGCGTGGTCGTCCTGCGGGTAGATGTGCCAAACCATCGGCCGGCCGGCCCAGTGGGCGCGCACGCATGAGTCCTCGCCGCGCACGAAATTGACGTCGCAGGCCCAGAGCAGTTCGTCGTAGTGTTCCTGCCGCACAAACGGGATGCCGTGGATGGTCAGGCTGCCACGGTGGTGCGTGGTGCCCGGCGTCAGCGGGGCGCCCAGCCATTCGGCCACCTGCGTGGCGGCCAGCCCCTGCGGGACGAAGCATTCGATCGGGGTCGGGCCGTCGCGCCATTGGTCCAGCAGCGCCGGCGCGGCCGGGTTGGCATAGGCGAAGAAGCTGATCCTGAGCGTGCCCGGCGTGGGCCGGACGCCCAGGCGGTGCCAGAGCGTGGCCTGCGCGGCCGGGCTGGTGCGGAACGCATCGCGCGACGCGCCGATCATCGATTCGCGCAGCAGGCCGCCCGTGCCGCGCGCAAAGCCCGGGAAGAAGAAGTACTTGGTCAGCGGCAGCCGGGGGTGCGGCGACGCCATCGCATGGTGCTCGCTGACCCAGTCCTCGGCGCTCAGGTATTCCAGGTTGAGCCAGACGGGTTTGCGCGGCGCGGCCGCCATGGCGGCCAGGAACGGCTCGGGCAGGTGGCACGCAAAGGCTTCGATCACGGCATCGTGCGGCGCGGGTGCCGCGAACGGGGCGTCGGGCCGGGCGTCCCAGCGATGCACGTCGACGCCGGCCAGCCGCTGCTGCACGGCCTTCGAGTCGATCTCGGGCGCCAGCTTGGCGAAACTGCCAAGATCGTCGACCCAGAGCCGCACCGCGTGGTCGTGCTCCTGCGCCAACTGGCGCGCGAGCCGCCAGCAGACGCCGATGTCGCCGAAGTTGTCGATGACGGTGCAGAAGATGTCCCAGGAACGAATTAGCATGGCGGAAATTAGCCTACGGCTCGGATGGCGGCCGCCCGCGCCAGAAAAGTCTCGCGGACGAATTGCTCTAAACTTGCGATTCTAGGCCAGCGCCCCGTGCCGGCGCACCGATATCCGTCCAATCGTCCCCCCGATGCCCGAGCAGGAACCCGTCTCCCCCGTCGATCCCGCGTTGCCCGCACCCGAAGCGCCGCCCGCGCCGGCCCCCGAGCCGCCGGACGTGCCCGACTTCGATCCGCGCCCGATCCTGGCCCGCATGCCGGGGTTGCCCGGCGTCTACCGCTATTTCGATGCCGACGGCAACGTGCTCTACGTGGGCAAGGCGCGGGACCTGAAGAAGCGGGTGTCGAGCTATTTCACCAAGACGCAGCTGTCGCCGCGCATTGCGATGATGGTGGGCAAGATCGCGCGGATCGAAACGACCGTCGTGCGGACCGAGGCCGAGGCGCTGCTGCTTGAGAACAATCTGATCAAGGCGCTGGCGCCGCGCTACAACATCCTGTTCCGCGACGACAAGTCGTACCCGTTCCTGAAGCTGACCGGCCACAAGTTTCCGCGCATGGCCTACTACCGGGGTGCGACCGATCGCAAGCACCAGTATTTCGGCCCGTTTCCGAGCGCCCACGCGGTGCGCGAAAGCATGCAGATCCTGCAGAAGGTGTTCCAGCTGCGGACCTGCGAGGACACCGTGTTCAACAACCGCACGCGCCCGTGCCTGCTGCATCAGATCCACCGCTGCACGGCGCCGTGCGTGGACGCGATTTCGGCGGACGACTACGCGCGCGACGTCGGCAACGCCGCCCGCTTTCTGCAGGGACGCGAGACCGAGGTACTGGAAGGGCTGCAGCAGAAGATGGAAGCCCACGCGGTGCAGTTGCAGTTCGAGCAGGCGGCCGCCGTGCGCGACCAGATCTCGGCGCTGTCCACGGTGCTCAAGCGGCAGGCCGTGGAAGAAGTGGGCCAGGCGCGTGACATCGACGTGCTGGCCGTGGCGGTGCAGGGCGGCCGCGCGTGCGTGAACCTGGCGATGGTGCGCGGCGGCCGGCATCTGGGCGACAAGGCGTACTTCCCGGCCCATGCCGACGAGACGGCGATGATCGTCGAGGAAAGCGACGATACGGCGGAGGCTGCCGCCGAGCCGGTGGTCGACGCCGTCGGGGAGCCGCTTGCCGGATCGATGGCCGAGCCGGCTGCGGATCAGGTTGCCAATCCTGCGTCCGACGCAGCCCTGGCCGAAACCGGCCCGCTGTCCGTCGACCGGATCGCCATGCGCGTGCTGTCGGCCTTCATGATCCAGCACTACCTGGACCAGGCGCCGCCGCCGATCATCGTCGTCAGCCACCTGCCCGCCGATGGCGCCGTGGTGGAGGCGCTGTCGATGCAGGCGGGCCGCAAGGTGTCGCTGGTGCGCCAGCCGCAGGGCCAGCGCCGCGTGTGGCTGGAGATGGCCACGCAGGGCGCGGGCCTGGCCCTGGCGCGGCGGTTGTCCGAGCAGGGCAGCCAGGAGGCGCGCACCCGCGCGCTGGCCGAGACCATCGGCCTGGACATGGAAGACCTGGCGATGCTGCGCATCGAGTGCTTCGACATCAGCCATACGGCGGGCGAGGCGACCCAGGCGTCGTGCGTGGTGTTCCACCATCACGCGATGCAGAACAGCGAGTACCGCCGCTTCAATATCACCGACATCACGCCCGGCGACGACTACGCGGCCATGCGCCAGGTGCTGACGCGCCGCTACCAGAAGCTGGTGGAGCAGATCCAGGAGGACGGCGGCGACCCGAACGCCGAGGGCGCCGACGGCGTGCCGCGCATGCCGCGCGTGGTGCTGATCGACGGCGGCAAGGGGCAGGTGGAGGTGGCGCGGCAGGTGTTCGAGGAACTGGGGCTCGATATCGGCCTGCTGGTTGGCGTGGCCAAGGGCGAGGGCCGCAAGGTGGGCCTGGAGACGCTGATCTTCGCCGATGGCCGGCCGTCGCTGGAGCTGGGGCAGGGCAGCGCGGCGCTGATGCTGGTGGCGCAGATCCGCGACGAGGCGCACCGCTTTGCGATCACGGGCATGCGCGCCAAGCGGGCCAAGGCGCGCACGACGTCGCGGCTGGAGGAAATCGAGGGCGTGGGCGCGCGCCGCCGGCAGAAGCTGCTGACACGCTTTGGCGGCCTGCGCGGTGTGATGGCGGCGAGCATCGACGAACTGGCCAGCGTCGAGGGCATCTCGCGCACACTGGCCGAGGAAATCTACCGCCAGCTCCACTGAGACGGGCGGCGCTGGCGGCCGACCCGCCGCCGGACGCCTTCCCACCCGAAATCTTCGGCTTCAGGCCGAAATCGGCGACAATCGCGCAATCTGCCCAGGCAACCACAACGAAGACGCCGCCGTCCGGCGCAAGACCGCTCCGCCCATGCCACTGAATATTCCCATCCTGCTGACCTGGCTTCGCGTGGCCATGATCCCGCTTGTCGTCGGGGTCTACTACCTGCCCGAGGCGTGGTTGCCGACGCATACCAAGAACGTGACCGCGGCGTCGTTCTTCATCATCGCCGCGGTGACGGACTGGCTCGATGGCTTTCTGGCGCGGCGCTGGAACCAGACCTCCGCCTTCGGCGCGTTCCTGGATCCGGTGGCCGACAAGCTCATGGTGACGGCCGCGCTGCTGTCGCTGCTGGCCCTGGGGCGCGTGGCGGACCTGATCGCGCTGGTCATCATCGGCCGGGAGATCACGATCTCGGCGCTGCGCGAATGGATGGCGCAGATCGGCGCGTCCCGGAGCGTGGCGGTCAACTTCCTGGGCAAGCTCAAGACCACGGTGCAGATGATCGCGATCCCGCTGCTGCTGTTCAACGATGCGCTGTTCGGGCTGGATGCGTCGGTGCTGGGCACCGTGATGATCTACGTGGCGGCCGTGCTCACGCTGTGGTCGATGTTCTATTACATGAAGCTCGCCTGGCCGCAGATCCGCGAGCGCAGCGACGCGCTGAGCGGAGCCCGCACGCAAAAGTGAAAATCGCTGCAAAAAGTTGTTGACGAGCCGGTTCGTCCTTTGCAATAATCTCGTTCTCGCTGCTGACGACGCAATCGAAAGCAGCAAGATAAGCGGTACTTAGCGCGAATTGCCAGCACGAAGCTGCGTAGTTAAAAGAAGTTGCGCGATAGTCTGCTTTTCGGTATGATGCAGGGCCCTGCGGGAGTAGCTCAGTTGGTAGAGCGCAACCTTGCCAAGGTTGAGGTCGCGAGTTCGAGACTCGTCTCCCGCTCCAGGTTAATGGCATCCGGTGACACGGCGATGTAGGTCGGGTCGGCGGATAGGCAGCGCAAGCTGCCGCAGCAGTAAAAGTTGTACGCGGGAGTAGCTCAGTTGGTAGAGCGCAACCTTGCCAAGGTTGAGGTCGCGAGTTCGAGACTCGTCTCCCGCTCCAATCCCAAAGGGAAGCGTCGCTTCCCTTTTTCATTAGCAGATTGGCAGGAAAATCCGGATCGGATGCCTGCTGCGGTGTCGGCAACCCCGACGACGCATGCGGCGAATCCGGATACAATCCAGCATCGTCACCTGGCGGGGTGGCAGAGTGGTTATGCAGCGGCCTGCAAAGCCGTGTACGCCGGTTCGATTCCGACCTCCGCCTCCAGTTGCAAGCAAACGGCGCCCGATGGGCGCCGTTTTGTTTTCCCGCGCGCCGTTTCCTCTCGCCGTTCTACGAATTTGACGCCTGCTTTTCGGACTGTTCTCATCCGGGGCCGCGTGGGTCGCGTGTTACATTAACGCCATGCCGTACGCATCCGGGACGGCGCCTGGCGTGGCCATCGGCCACCTCGCGCAGTCGTATTCCGGTGCATTCCCTTGCCGTGGCGCATGACCGACCGTCGTGCGCCGATGGACTGCGGCGCCGCTTCCCGAATCACCCGAACCCATGCGCGACATGTGCCTGCCTGGCCGTTGCCGGCCGCCGGCGGCGTGCCGCGCTGTGGAGCGACGGTGATGCCATCGTTCACCCATTCGCCAGAAAGGAACCCCAGACGCATGCAGCACGCCACCCCGCTCATCAGCACCATCGTCGGCGGCATTGTGCTGGCGTTCATCCTGGGAGCCATCGCCAACCGGTTTCGGCTGCCGCCGCTGATCGGCTACCTGTGCGCGGGCATCGCCGTGGGGCCGCATACGCCCGGCTATACGGCCGATCAGACGCTGGCGCCGGAACTGGCCGAACTGGGGGTGATCCTGCTGATGTTCGGCGTGGGCTTGCATTTCTCGGTCAAGGACCTGATGGCCGTGAAGAAGATCGCCATTCCGGGCGCCATCGTCCAGATCGGCATCGCCACGGTGCTCGGCATGCTGGTGGCGTGGGGCTTCGACTGGCACTGGGGGCAGGGGCTGGTCTACGGCCTGGCCCTGTCGGTGGCCAGTACCGTGGTGCTGCTGCGCGCGCTGCAGGAACGCGACCTGCTGGAGTCGCCGCAGGGCCGCATCGCCGTGGGTTGGCTGATCGTGGAAGACCTGGCGATGGTGCTGACGCTCGTGCTGCTGCCGGCGATGGCCGGCCTGCTGGGCGGCTCCGACGGCCAGGGCGCATCGGCGCCGACCACCAGCGAGGTGCTGATCGAGATCGTCGCCACGCTGGGCAAGGTCGTGGCGTTCGTCGCCGTGATGATGGTGATCGGCCGGCGGTTCATCCCGTGGATGCTCGAACGCATCGTCTGGACCGGCAGCCGCGAGCTGTTCCGGCTGGGCGTGCTGGCCACGGCGCTGGGCGTGGCGTTTGGCGCGTATTCGCTGTTCGGGGTCTCGTTCGCGCTCGGTGCGTTCTTCGCGGGCATGGTGCTGGCGGAATCGGAATTCAGCCATCGCGCCGCCGAGGAATCGCTGCCGCTGCGCGACGCGTTCGCGGTGCTGTTCTTCGTCTCGGTCGGGATGCTGTTCGATCCGATGGTGCTGGTCAACGACCCGTGGGGCGTGCTGGCGACGCTGCTGATCATCGTAGTCGGCAAATCGGTGGCGGCGCTCGGCATCGTCCGCATGTTCGGCCACAGCCCCCGCGTGGGACTGACGATTGCCGCAAGCCTGGCGCAGATCGGCGAGTTCTCGTTCATCCTGGCCAGCCTCGGCGTGTACCTGAACATCCTGCCCGAGCGCGGACAGGCGCTGATCCTGGCCGGCGCGCTGCTGTCGATCCTGCTCAACCCCGTGCTGTTCCATCTGCTCGACCGCTACTGCGCGCGTCAGGATGGCAAGGCGCAGCGCGACGCTCAGCCGGCCTGAACCGGGGCGGCGCCGCGCAGGTATTCGGTGAATGCGAGCAGGCCCTGGGTGGGAAACTTGTCCTGATGGACGACGAGTTGCAGCGGGCGGATCACGCGCGGCAGGCCGGTGCGCAGCGCCACCAGCAGGCCCCGCTCGATCTCGTCGCGCACCACGTGTAGCGACAGGCAGCTCACCCCGAAGCCGCTCATCACGGCGCGCTTGATCGCCTCGGCATTGCCCAGCTCCAGCGCGAAGCGCAGGGCGCCGAGCGCCGGCACCAGCCGGGCCTCGATGATCTCGCGCGTGCCCGAACCCGGCTCCCGGACGATCCAGTCGGCATCGCGCAGCATGGTGTGCAGCGCGTCCGCCTGATCGGCCACGGCAGCCAGCGGATGGGACGGGCCGACGATGACCACCATCTCGTCGTCGCACCAGTGGACGCTTCGCAGGTCGCGCTCATGGCTGGTGCCCTCGATCAGCCCGATATCGACCTCGAATTTCATCAGGCTGTGCAGCACGTCCTGCGTATTGCCGATGCGCAGGTCCAGCGTGCACGGGCCGCTCTGGGCGTTGCGGAAGCCCGCCAGCAGCGCCGGCAGGATGTAGCTGCCGATCGTATTGCTGGCCGCGATCCGCAGTTGCACGCCACCTTCCGACGCAAAGCGCTCCAGTTCATGCGCCTGGTCCAGCAGCGACAGCGCGCGCGGGAAGAACTGGCGGCCGGCCTCGTTGATGGCAAGGCGACGGGCGACGCGGTCGAACAGGGCGCCGTTCAAGGCACGTTCCAGTTCGGCCAGCGACGCGCTGACCGCGGACTGGGACATCGCCAGCGCTTCCGCGGCGGCCGTGGTGCTGCCGTGCTGGGCGACGGCGACGAATACCTGTAGCTGACGCAGGGTCAGGCGGAGCGGGCGTTGTTCCATGGGTCTATCGCTAAAACAGATAAGGCATAACGATATTACCCGTTTTACGGGTCATGTTCGGATGCGTACGCTGCAAGGCATCGAACAATAACGCTGTCCTGCCATGTCCACGGCTCCTGCCCCGCACTCGATTCCCGTCGTCATCGCCCCTTCTACGCTTGTTTTGTGGCGTAAGCGGCTCTTGACCCTGCTGCCGCTGGGCGCGATTGCCTGGCTGGCGCAGGCGCTGGCCGATCATCCGGCCATCTCGCAGTACGGCCTGTCGGCGCTGACGCTGGCGATGGGGGCGGGCATGGTTGCCGCCAACACGATGCCCAGGCACTGGCTGACGCCGCTGGCGCCTGGCATGCAGGTGGCGCGCCATCATCTGCTGCGGCTTGGCGTGGCGTTGTACGGGCTGCGCCTGACATTCGGCGCGATTGCGGCGCTGGGCGTAGGGGGCGTGGTGGTGCCGCTGCTGATGCTGGTGGCCACGCTGCTGTTCGGCATGTGGGTCGGGTCGTCGTTGTTCGGCCTGAGCCGGCGCGAAGCGATCCTCGTCAGCGCGGGCAGCGCGGTGTGCGGCGCGGCGGCGGCCATCGCCGTGTCGTCTGTCGTGCGGACCGATGATCGCCAGACGGCCGTGGCGGTGGCGACGGTCGTGCTGTTCGGCACCGTCGGCATGCTGCTGTACCCGTGGATCTACGAACTGGCGACGCAGCACTGGCACCTCCAGATCAGCCAGCGCGCGTTCGGCATCTTCACCGGCGCCACGCTGCACGAGGTGGCCCAGGTCATCGCGTCCGGCAAGATGGTTGGCGATGGCGCGGCCGATGCCGCCGTGGTGGCCAAGATGGTGCGCGTGCTGGCGCTCGGGCCGCTGCTGCTGGTGATGGCGCTGTGGCCGCGCACGAGCTGGTCGCAAGAGTCGGGTGGCACGCGCAACCTCAAGGCGCTGCTGCGCTCGGTACCGTGGTTCGCGGTGGGCTTTGTCGCGGTGATGGCGCTCAATTCGGCGGCGCTGGTGCCGGGTAGCTGGAAGCCGACGCTGATCGCCTTCGACAACTGGCTGCTGGCCTGCGCGATGCTCGCCATCGGCCTGCACACCCGCATCGGCGACCTGCTGCGCGCCGGCCGCAAGCCGCTGGCGCTGGCCGGGCTGCTGTTCGTGTTCCTGATGGGAGTGGGGGCGGCGCTGTGCGCGGTGCTCGTCTGACGCGTTGCCCGCGTTGTTGCTAGGGGAGAGCGTTGGTGCGGCCGACGGGACTCGAACCCGTAAGCCCGTAAGAGCGGCAGATTTTAAGTCTGCTGAGTCTACCAATTTCTCCACGGCCGCACGGCAAGCCCGGTATTGTGGTGGCTTAGGCGGCAGGAAGCAAGCCGGATACATCGCCCAGCGTATGTGATCCCGCTGTTACCGGCGGTAACAATGTCGCGCCCTCCGTTTCACCTCGGAATTCATGACCTCGTACAATTACGAGTAACAGGAATCCTCCTAACTCAAAGAGGCACGATCATGAAACGTTGGTTGTTCGCAGCATTCGGTGTGGCCGCCGCGCTGGCGTCTGGCGCCGCCATGGCGCGTGTGAACGTCGACGTGGCGATCCGTGTTCCGGGCGTCGTGGTGGGGGGTCCCGCCTACTATCCGCCGGCACCCGCTTACTACGCACCGCCCCCGCCGGTGGTCGTGGCGCCGGCCCCGGTCTACTACGGCCCGCCGCCGGTGGTGGTTCGCCCGGCTCCGGTCTATTACGGCGCGCCCCGCTACTACGGTGGTGGCCCCCGCTACTACTACGGTCCGGGCTGGCGCGGCCGCGGTGGCTACTACGGTCCTCCGGGACACGGTCATGGTTACGGCCACGGCCACGGTCATCGCCACTGAGCCTGCTCTCGCAGATCATCGAAAAGCCCCGGCAACGGGGCTTTTTCTTTGGCAGGCGTTGGGGCAGTCCGGCGCCCCATCTGACTCGCCGTGGGCGGCGTATGTGCGAATAGGTTCCCGCCTAGCACGGAGGCTCAAAGTTTTTGATGCGTCTGCTCAAGCCATCTGGATTTTCCCCTAGGGGTTTCCCCCTAAACTCCCTAATGTGACGTTGCTCCCACAGCCACCGCATGCAACGACGGCTGATGGCGCGGCGCCCGTCGTCCAATCGAACAAGGGGATTTTCATGGCCATCCAACAACGTCTGGCAATTGCCGCCGCCATCGGCGCGCTTGCCGCGCTCTCGACCTCCGCCTTTGCCGCGCCGGTCAAATATGACATCTACAGCGGCGGCCAGCGCGCCGTCGACAGCCGCGACGTCTACACGGACGGTGCCCGCGTCACCGGATCGCGCGACGTGTATTCGGATGGCGCGCGCGTGACCGACCGCCGCGACGCCTTCTCGGACGGCGCCTGATCCCACGCGCGTCGCCGCCATCGGCATACCAAGGCCCGCGCGCATGCGGGCCTTGTCGTTTGTGGCGCCGGTGCAGGCCGCGCCCTGAGCGTCAAGCCATCGCAAGGTGAAGCAGTTTCAACTCCGGCGGGCCGGCATCGGGCGATATACTGCAGCCTCAACCCTGAACGATGGAGAGAGGTATGCAGCAAAAGACCGTACTGACGGCTGACGACGTGAAGAAGGTGCTGGTCGCCGCCGAGGCAGAGGCCAAGGCCAACAACTGGGCTGTCACGATTGTCGTCGTCGACGACGGTGGTCATCCGCTCGGCATGCTGCGCCTGGATGGCGTGGCCACGATCTCGGCCTATATCGCCACGGAGAAGGCGCGTACCGCGTCGCTGGGCCGCCGCGAGTCCAAGATCTACGAGGACATGATCAACAACGGCCGCTACTCGTTCATGACGGCCCCGCTGCTGCAAGGCATGCTCGAAGGTGGCGTGCCCATCGTCGTGAACAACCAGGTGGTGGGTGCCGTGGGCGTTTCGGGCGTCAAGTCGACCGAAGACGCGCAGATTGCCCGCGCCGGTATCGCCGCCCTGGGTATCTGATGACGCCGCGGCCCCGTGCCGCGAGCGGGCAGTAAAAAGCCCCGCAGGCGCAACGCCTGCGGGGCGGAATAAAAAGATGGCATGGCTGGCATCGGCCAGTCAGGCAAGGGGTCTGGAATGCTTGCCTGACTGGGGTATCCGATCGTCTGGCTACTGCCCAACACCCGTTGTCGACGGGTGGTCCCCACAAAAGTCTGTACAGGTCCGGCGCGTGGCCCGGACGGCGATCACTTGGTCAGGATCAGCTTGCCGTAGCGCGTGACGCGCAGCATGTAGACCTCGCCGTTATGCAGGATCGGCAGCGTCGTGGCGCCTTGCATGATGGCTTCCAGCGGCACGGCTTGCGGATCGACCGGATTGTTCGGCGTCTGGCGCATCAACGCTTCCAGGCGCGCGGGCAGGGCGGCGACCGCCGACTTGACCGATTCCAGCGCCGACGACGCCGTGGACGATGCCGTCGGCATCGCGGCCGCCGACTCGCGGCGCGCCTGCGGGGCAACCTCCACGCGGCGCAGGGACAGGCGGCGGCGCGTGACTTCACGCGGTTGCGACATCGGCAGGCTCAGGGTGCTCATGGTCTTCTCCGTTCGAAGTGTGCCGTCAGGACGGGACACGGGATAGCGGGTCGGGGTTCGCCGTGGCGAACCAGCAGTGAAAGAATCTTAAATGAGAACCGTTATCATTACAAGCGACTTCGTGCGAAGTTACATCCGTGACGCGGCTGTGGCATGACGCGCGTGAATCGGACAACTGCGCTACCCGCGAATCCAACAAAAAAGGCACCCGAGGGTGCCTTTTCCGATTGTGGAGCTTGCCAGCTCAGCGCTTGGGCTCGGTGATGAAGCCGATCTTGCCCAGGCCGCCATGCTGCGCCGCGGCCATGACTTCGGCCACGCGCTCGTAGCGGACGTCACGATCGGCGCGCAGGTGCAGCTCGGGCTGCGGCTGCTGCTGTGCCGCTGCCGCGATGCGCTGCTCCAGCTGGGCCGGATCCACTTCTTCCTGGTTCCAGAACACCTTGCCCTGCGCATCGACGGAGACGTTGATGTTCTGCGGCTTGGTGTCGTTGGGCTGGTTCGTCGCACGCGGCAGGTCGATCTTGACCGCGTGGTTGATGACGGGAATCGTGATGATGAAGATGATCAGCAGCACCAGCATGACGTCGACCAGCGGCGTCATGTTGATTTCGCTCATCACCTCGTCATCGTCTCCGTCCAGGGTGCCGAATGCCATGATGCTTTCCTTTGGGCGCTACGAATCCGCGCTCAGTTCTTGACGGCCAGGCGCATCGACGCATCGTCGGTGGCGCGGGCCGCGGAGGTCGGACGCACGCGGGCGCCGGTGACGAAGTAGGCGTGCAGGTCGTGCGCAAAGCGGTTCAGCTTGCTGATCACGCCCTTGTTGCCGCGGCTCAGGGCGTTGTAGCCCAGCACGGCGGGGATGGCGACGGCCAGGCCGAAGGCGGTCATGATCAGCGCCTCGCCCACCGGGCCGGCCACCTTGTCGATCGTCGGCACGCCCGAGGCGCCAATGCCGATCAGCGCGTGGTAGATGCCCCACACGGTGCCGAACAGGCCCACGAACGGCGCGGTGGAACCCACCGACGCCAGGATCGCCAGGCCCGACTGCATGCGCGCCACGGCCTCGTCGATCGAGCTCTTGAGCGAGCGGGTCAGCCAGTCAGAGATGTCCAGCGCGTCATGCAGCTGCGGCTGGCTGGCGCGGTGGTGCTGGGCGGCTTCCTTGCCGGTCACGGCCAGCGTGCGGAACGGGTTGGCTTCGCTGGCGCCCAGCGTGTCCAGCGCGTGATCGAAGTCGTCCGAGTGCCAGAAGCGCTTCTCGGCGCCGTGCGCCATCTTCTTGAGGCGGACCAGATCCCACGCCTTGGTGAGAATCACGATCCACGACAGCAGCGACATGATCAGCAGAATGATGGCGGTCGCGCGCATGACGAAATCGCCTTGCGACCAGAGGTGGGAGAGTCCGAGGTCCTGCATGGTGGTTCCTGAAAGGGTCAGTGTTTAGGGTATCGGAAAAATCCGGGGAATCAGTTCAACTCGAATTTGATTGGCTGCTGCGCGGTGGCGGCCACGGCGCGCCCGTTCTCGACGTACGGCTTGCAGCGGATGGCCTTGGCGGCGGTCAGCGCGGCGTCGTCAAGGCGGTCCGAGCCGCTGGACTTCGACACGACGGCCTTGATGACCTGGCCCTTGTCGTCGAAATTCAGGCGGATGATCGCGGTGCCGGTCTCGCCCATGCGCTGCGACTGCCGGGGATAGACCGGCGCCGGCTGCGAGCAGGCCATCTCGCCGATGCCCACGGCGCGCGGTGCCGAGTTCATCGCCACGGGCGGCGGGGCGGGCGGCTCCGGTGCCGGCGGGGCAGGCGGTGCGGGCGGCGCCTCGATGGCCGTCGGGGTCGGCGGCAGCGTGGCCACCGGGGCCGGCGTGGGCTGCGGCTTCGGCGGCGTCGGGCGCGGCGTCACGACCTTGACCTGCTTGGGCGGCGTGGGCTGCGGCTTGGGAGGTTCCGGGGCAGGCGGCTCGGGCTTGGGCTGCTCCATGGGAATGATGCGGGCCATGATCTCGGGAGCGATGACGGCCTCTGTCAGCTTGCGGGCCAGCCCGCTCTGGATCAGGTACAGCAGTCCGGCATGGAACAGCAGGACGGCGATGGTGATCTTGAAAAATCGTTGATCGAACATGAGAGGAACAACAGGTGCTCGCCTTGCGGCGCAATCACTTGCGGTAGAAGAGGATCAGCGAGATGCCACATCCGACCAGCAGGCTCAATAGCAATTCCATGATGATAACGCTCCAGAGAAACACAGCCGTTGGGTAACCGGTTACAGGGGGAGCGCCACTCTTGGGCAGCGTATCAGCGCGATAGTATAAACGATAATGATTCTTATTTGTTGCACATTGTGCAATGCGTGACGGTATTCTGCGCCCGCTTCATTGCGCGTCGCGCAGCAATTCGGGGGCCGATGTCGGGCCCGCGCTACGTGTCCGATGCCGCGCCGCGGCGTGCCGCCGATGCCCCACTTCCGGAAAACCGCGCTACGATTAACAGGAATCCCCAGTTAGCGGCAGACACGGCACAGGCCAGGCGCTTCCCCGCGGTCCGGACGCGCCCCATGGCCCTGTGCGAAGGGAACCAGCCATGGATTTCACCCGTTTTGCTGAAGACGACCGCACGATGGACGACCGCAGCACGCTGCTGCGCGCGTCGCCCGGGGCGGTGGGCACCTCGGCGCTCGACTGGATGTGCGCGCAGTTTGCGCTGCGCGTGGTGTGCGCGCTCGGGCCGCGCTTCAACCTGCGCAGCAACATCAACGATGTGCTGACCGTCAGCGCGCAGGAGATGGTGTGGCCGTACGGCGTGGTGCTGCGCGTGCAGCGCTTCCTGTCCGCGCGGTGCGCCGACATGCCGGCGTGGAAGGGCGCCTCCCGCCTGTCGCCCGAGGAATTCCTGGAGCGCCACGGCCAATGGAACAGTGCCTTCGACGAAAGCGCGCTGTTTTACTACCTCGACGAGTACGTGAAGCACCACGCGAAGGACATGTTCGCGGTGTTCGCCGCGTCGTCGGCCGCCATCGCGGCGCGGCTCGATGGCGAGCGCGTGCTGCTGGTGCGCAACATCGACATGCTGAGCCACGTGCTGAACCTGCCCGAGCACGAGCGCAAGCTGCTGCTCTATGCGGCGCTGGCCAAGTACAAGCGCGACCTGCGCGCGGTGATGGTCGACTGCAAGGTTGCGCACAGCCAGGAGGCGTTCCAGATCCTGTCCGGGCTGACCGGGGCATCGCCGGCCGACATCGCCGCGTCGCTGCGGCCGGGCTCGCGGCTGGAAACGCTGAACCTGATCGAGCAGCCGCTGCCCGAGAACAGCGTCACAGACCTGGGCGACCTGATGCGCCTGTCCGACCGCCTGCTGCACGTGCTGCTGGGCAACTACGCGAGCGAAGCCGAGATGATGGCCGTCTTCACCCGGCCGGCCGCGCCGCCCACGCTGGGCACCAGCGACTATCCCCATGTGGAAACCGACGCGCGCTACCTGACCGCGCTGCTTGGCAACGCCACGCGGCAGAATGCGTCGGGCGTGAACGTGCTGATCTACGGCCCGCCGGGCACCGGCAAGACCGAATTCGCGCGGCTGGTGGCGCGCGAGGCCGGCTGCGAGCTGTACGAGGTGGACTGCTTCGACCGCGATGGCAACAGCCTGTCCGGCAAGGACCGATACCGTTCGTTGCAGGTGTCGCAGGCATTCCTGCGCGGGCGTCCGCGCACGGCGCTGCTGTTCGACGAGGTGGAGGACGTCTTTCCGGGCAGCGCGCGCGAGCTGATGAGCCTGTTCGGCCAGGAAGACGCGCGCGCGTCGGTCAATGGCAAGGCGTGGGTCAACCAGACGCTGGAGCAGAACCCGGTGCCGGTGATCTGGATCTCGAACTCGATCCGGCAGATCGACCCGGCCTACCTGCGGCGCTTCCAGTTCCACCTGGAACTGAAGATCCCGCCGCCGCAGGTGCGCGAGAACATCATCCGCAAGCACCTTGGCAGCCTGGCGGTCAGCGATGCGTTCATCGCCACGCTGGCGGCGCGCAAGACGCTGACGCCGGCGCAGGTCCAGTCGGCGGCGCGCTTTGTGGAACTGGCGCGGCCCGACGTCGACGAGCCCGTGGAGGCGCTGATCGTGCGCCAGCTGGAGCATGCAGACCGGGCCATGGGGCTGCGGCCCGAGGCCGAGGCGCGGCCGGTGGTCACACGCTACCGGCTGGACAACCTGCACCTGGAGACGCGCTACGCGGTGGAAAAGATCGTGCAGGCGCTGGGCGCCCGGCAGCGCGGCACGCTGTGTTTCTACGGGCCGCCCGGCACGGGCAAGACGGCGCTGGCCGAGCATATCGCCGCCGCGCTGGACCTGCCGCTGATGATCCGACGCGCGTCGGACCTGATGAGCAAGTACGTCGGCGAGACCGAGCAACAAATTGCGACGATGTTCGCGCGCGCGGAGGAAGACGGCGCCGTGCTGTTGCTCGACGAGGCCGACAGCTTCATGCAGAGCCGCCAGCAGGCCGTGCGCAACTACGAGGTATCGGAAGTCAACGAGATGCTGCAGGGCATGGAGCGCTTCAACGGCATCTTCATCTGCACGACGAACCTGTTCGACCGGCTCGACGAAGCCGCGCTACGTCGTTTTTCCTTCAAGATCCGCTTCCTGGCGCTCAAGCCGTCGCAGCGCGTGGCGATGTTTGTCGACGAGGCGCTCGGTGGCGACGCCGGGCGGATGACCGACGCGATCCGCCGCGACCTGGACGCCATGGACTGCCTCACGCCTGGCGATTTTGCGACGGTCAAGCGCCAGTCCGTCGTGCTGGGCGAGGCGCTGACGCCGGACGAATTCCTGGCGCAGCTCCGCCAGGAGCATGCGGTGAAGCCAGAGGTGCGGCAGCACCGCACGGTCGGCTTCACGCAGTAGCCGTTTCCTTAGATTTGCGGGGTGACGCCGGTCAGGCGCCGATGGCTGGCGCCGGTTCGATCGCGACGGTTTCCGCGCGCGCATCCACCTGCAGCAGCGCGGCGGCCATGTCGTGCAGGTGCCGGGCGTCCTTGGTCGACAGATAGCGGATCTCGGGCGCCCCGTCGGGGCTGGCCGCCAGGCCGAACTCGTCGAGCTTGCGCGCCAGTTGGCGGGCAATGGCCAGCCCGGTGTCGATCAGCGCCAGGCGGTCGCCGACCATGTCGCGGATCGTCTCGGACAGGAACGGGTAGTGGGTGCAGCCCAGCACGAGCGTGTCGGCGCCCGCGTCGAGCATCGGTGTCAGGTAGGCGTCGAGCTTCTCGCGGATGGCCGGGCCCGAGACGTCGCCCTGTTCGATCAGGGCCACCAGGCCATGGCCGGCCGTGCAGAGGTAGCGGCTTTCGGGCGCCAGCGTGGCCAGCAGCCGGTTGAACTTGGCACTCTTGAGCGTGTTGGCCGTGGCCAGGACGCCCACCACCTTGCTGCGGCTCGACGCCGCCGCCGGCTTGAGCCCCGGTTCCACGCCGATGATCGGCACCGGCAGCCGCTCGCGCAGCGTCTGCACCGCATGCATCGTGGCCGTGTTGCAGGCGATCACCAGCGCCTTGCAGCCCTGCGCCACCAGCCATTCGCAGACCTGGAGCGTGCGGGCCTCGACAAACGCTTCGGGTTTGTCGCCGTACGGCGCGTAGCGGGAATCGGCCAGATAGACCAGCGGCTCGTGTGGCAGCATGGCGCGCACTTCGCGTAGCACGGACAGGCCGCCAAGGCCGGAGTCGAAGACGCCGATGGGGGAGGGATTCACAGGCAGGCGTGCCAAGAGGAAGGAAGCCCCTCCCGCCGGGCGGAAGGGGCCAGTACTGCAAACTACGTCAGGCTCAGGCGGCGGCGACCGGAATCTTGCCGATCTTGGCCTGCCATTCGGCCGGGCCGGTCTTGTGGACCGAGGTACCCGAGCTGTCGACGGCCACCGTCACCGGCATGTCCTTGACGTCGAACTCGTAGATCGCTTCCATGCCCAGGTCTTCGAAGGCCAGCACCTTGGCGCCACGGATGGCCTTGGAGACCAGGTAGGCGGCGCCGCCCACGGCCATCAGGTAGGCCGACTTGTGCTTCTGGATCGATTCGATCGCCACCGGGCCGCGCTCGGCCTTGCCGATCATCGCGATCAGGCCGGTCTGCGACAGCATGGTCTCGGTGAACTTGTCCATGCGGGTCGCCGTGGTGGGGCCGGCCGGGCCGACCACCTCGTCGCGCACCGGATCGACCGGGCCGACGTAGTAGATCACGCGGTTCGTGAAGTCGATCGGCAGCTGCTCGCCCTTGGCCAGCATGTCGGCGATGCGCTTGTGCGCGGCGTCGCGGCCGGTCAGCATCTTGCCGTTCAGCAGCAGCGTCTGGCCCGGCTTCCACGAAGCCACTTCCTCGGGCGTCAGCGTGTTCAGGTCCACGCGCTTCGACGTCTCGGTGTTCGGCGCCCATTCCACCTTCGGCCAGGCGTTCAGGTCCGGCGCTTCCAGCCTGGCCGGGCCGCTGCCGTCCAGCGTGAAATGGACGTGGCGCGTGGCGGCGCAGTTCGGGATCATCGCCACGGGCTTGGACGCGGCGTGCGTCGGCGCGGCCATGATCTTGACGTCCAGCACGGTGGCCAGGCCGCCCAGGCCCTGGGCGCCGATGCCGAGCGCGTTGACCTTCTCGAACAGCTCGACGCGCATTTCCTCGATCCAGTCGCGCGGGCCGCGCGCGATGATGTCCTGGATGTCGATGTGTTCCATCAGCGATTCCTTGGCCATCACCATCGCCTTCTCGGCGGTGCCGCCAATGCCGATGCCGAGCATGCCCGGCGGGCACCAGCCGGCGCCCATCGTCGGCACGGTCTTGAGCACCCAGTCGACGATCGAGTCCGACGGGTTCAGCATCACGAACTTCGACTTGTTCTCCGAGCCGCCGCCCTTGGCCGCCACCTGGATGTCCACGGTGTTGCCCGGCACCACTTCATAGTGGATCACGGCCGGCGTGTTGTCCTTGGTGTTCTTGCGGGCGCCTTCGGGCGGGTTGACGATCGACGCGCGCAGCACGTTGTCCGGATGCGTGTAGCCGCGGCGCACCCCCTCGTTGATCATGTCCGACAGGCCCATCGTGGCGCCGTCCCAGCGCACGTCCATGCCCACCTTGACGAAGATCGTGACGATGCCGGTGTCCTGGCACAGCGGGCGCTTGCCTTCGGCGCACATGCGGCTGTTCGTCAGGATCTGGGCAATCGCATCCTTGGCGGCCGGACTCTGCTCCAGCTCATAGGCACGGCCCAGGCTGGTGATGTAGTCCATCGGGTGGTAATAGCTGATGTACTGCAGCGAGTCGGCGACGCTCTGGATGAGGTCTTCTTGCTTGATGACTGTCATTTTGTGGGGGAGGGCAGCGGTGAAACACAGCCCGGGATGATACACCGTGGCGGGGACGGCCGTACGCGGTGCATACAGCCGTCGACAGCTTTGGTCGGGTATTCGGAAGGGGTGCCGGGTGTGGCGTGAGCATCACCCGGCGCAGGCGGCAAGGTCAGTGTGCCTGCTGCGTCGCACCATCGGTGCCGGGCGCGTCATGTCCGGGGGCTGGGTGGGGATGGGTCACCATCCGGTCCACCCAGGCCATGGCCAGCGCCGATGCCAGGAATGCCACGTGGATGATGACCTGCCACATGATCGTGTGCGAGCTGCGCTGCTCGGCGTCGATGAAGGTCTTGAGCAGGTGGATCGACGAGATGCCGATCAGCGCCATCGACAGCTTGACCTTGAGCACGCCGGCATTGACGTGGTCCAGCCACTCGGGCTCGTCCGGGTGGTTGTCGATGCCCAGCCGCGACACAAAAGTCTCGTAGCCGCCGACGATCACCATGATGAGCAGGTTCGAGATCATCACCACGTCGATCAGCCCCAGCACCACCAGCATGATCTTGGTCTCGTCGTAGGTGGTGACGTGCGACAGCAGGTGCCAGACCTCGACCAGGAAGTGGTAGACGTAGACGCCCTGCGCGACGATCAGGCCGAGGTACAGCGGCAACTGCAGCCAGCGCGAGGCAAAGATGATGCGGGGGATCGGACGTAGCGGAGTGTATTGGGCCATGGGCGGTGCCAGAAACGGATGTAATGTCGCCAGACAATCGAAACGGGGCTCGATTGTACCGTGCGTACGTTCAGGTATTTGCGTCCGCCGCATGTGGCTGTGCTAACTTAGTAGAGCCGACTGCACTTGTGCCCCCAGTCTCCCGCGCCCCCACCGAAGCCGTTGCATTGCAGCATGCGCGCCGTCGATACGCGGCCGTGACGCCGGACCCCCGGCTGCGCGGCCCCGTCCGACCGTCAGGTCCTCGTAAGGCGCCGGGCGTACCTTGCACGCAAAGCAGTCAAAGCCAAACAGGAGACAACCCATGTCCGCCATCGAGTCGGTGATGCAGGAGCATCGCGTTTTCAATCCCCCCGAGGCGTTCGCGAAGAACGCCGCGATCCCGAGCATGGGGGCGTACAACGCCCTGTGCGCCGAGGCCGAGAAAGACTACGAGGGGTTCTGGGCGCGCCACGCCCGCGAGCTGCTGCACTGGCACAAGCCGTTCACGAAGGTGCTCGACGAGAGCAACGCGCCGTTCTACAAGTGGTTCGAGGACGGCCAGCTCAATGCCTCGTACAACTGTCTCGAACGCAACATCGAGAAGGGGATTGGCGACAAGACCGCCATCGTCTTCGAAGCCGACGACGGCACGGTCTCGCGCGTGAGCTACAAGGACCTGCTGGCCAGGGTCAGCCGCTTTGCCAACGGGCTGAAGGCGCTGGGAATCAGGAAGGGCGACCGCGTGGTCATCTACATGCCGATGTCGGTCGAGGGCGTGGTGGCGATGCAGGCCTGCGCCCGGATCGGCGCCACCCACTCGGTGGTGTTCGGCGGGTTCTCGGCCAAGTCGCTGCAGGAGCGGCTGGTGGACGTGGGCGCCGTGGCGCTGATCACGGCCGACGAACAGATGCGCGGCGGCAAGGCGCTGCCGCTCAAGGCCATTGCCGACGAGGCGCTGGCGCTGGGCGGCTGCGAGGCCGTCAAGCACGTGGTGGTCTATCGCCGCACCGGCGGCAAGGTCGGCTGGACCGAAGGCCGCGACCGCTACATGGAGGACGTCTCGGCCGGCCAGCCCGACCAGTGCGACGCCGAACCGGTGGACGCCGAGCATCCGCTGTTCGTGCTCTACACGTCCGGCTCCACGGGCAAGCCCAAGGGCGTGCAGCACAGCACCGGCGGCTACCTCCTGTGGGCGCTGATGACCATGCGCTGGACCTTCGACCTGAAGCCCGAGGACATGTTCTGGTGCACGGCCGACATCGGCTGGGTCACCGGCCACACCTACATCGCCTACGGCCCGCTGGCCGCTGGCGCCACGCAGGTGGTGTTCGAGGGCGTGCCGACCTACCCGAACGCGGGCCGCTTCTGGGAGATGATCCAGCGCCACAAGGTCAGCATCTTCTACACGGCGCCCACCGCCATCCGCTCGCTGATCAAGGCCGCCGAGGCCGACGAGAAGATCCACCCGAAGCAGTACGACCTGTCGAGCCTGCGCCTGCTGGGCACCGTGGGCGAGCCGATCAACCCCGAGGCGTGGATGTGGTACTACCGGAACATCGGCAACGAGCGCTGCCCGATCGTCGACACGTTCTGGCAGACCGAGACCGGCGGCCACGTGATCACGCCGCTGCCAGGCGCCACGCCGCTGGTGCCGGGGTCGTGCACGCTGCCGCTGCCGGGCATCATGGCGGCCATCGTCGATGAAACCGGCCAGGACGTGCCCAATGGCAGCGGCGGCATCCTGGTCATCAAGCGCCCGTGGCCGTCGATGATCCGCACTATCTGGGGCGACCCGGAGCGCTTCAAGAAGAGCTACTTCCCCGACGAACTGGGCGGCCGGCTGTACCTGGCCGGCGACGGCTCGATCCGCGACAAGGACACGGGCTACTTCACGATCATGGGCCGCATCGACGACGTGCTGAACGTGTCGGGCCACCGCATGGGCACGATGGAGATCGAGTCGGCGCTGGTGTCGAACCCGATCGTGGCCGAGGCCGCCGTGGTGGGCCGCCCCGACGACACCACCGGCGAGGCGATCTGCGCGTTCGTGGTGCTCAAGCGCTCGCGCCCGACCGGCGACGAGGCCGCCAGGATTGCCACCGAGCTGCGCAACTGGGTGGGCAAGGAGATCGGCCCGATCGCCAAGCCCAAGGACATCCGCTTTGGCGACAACCTGCCCAAGACGCGTTCGGGCAAGATCATGCGCCGCCTGCTGCGGTCGCTGGCCAAGGGCGAGGAAATCACGCAGGACACCTCGACGCTGGAGAACCCGGCCATCCTGGACCAGTTGAAGCAGGGCCTGTAATCGCCATTTCATGCCCGCTACCGGCTGGCGTGACCCCCGTTGTGCCCGCCCCGGCGCCCGCCGGCGCGGGCACAATGCATTGATCGACCCCCTCTGCCCCTGTCCCTGATGCCAGACACCCAGTCGCGCTTCCGCCGCAGGCTGATGCTGTACTACGGCCTGTTCACGCTCGGCCTGTTCGGCTTCGTCGGCATGATGGGGCTGCTCGAACACTCCAACGCCGACGCGCTGTGGCTCGGCTACGTCTTCCTGTTCGTCACGATCGCGATCTACGCCTGCATCGGGCTGATCTGCCGCACGTCGGACCTCAACGAGTACTACGTGGCCGGCCGCCGCGTGCCGGCCATGTTCAACGGCATGGCCATCGCGGCGGACTGGATGAGCGCGGCGTCGTTCATCGGCCTGGCCGGCATCATCTTTGCCTCGGGCTACGAAGGGCTGGCCTACGTGATGGGATGGACCGGCGGCTACTGCCTGGTGGCCTTCCTGCTGGCGCCGTACCTGCGCAAGTACGGCGGCTACACGATTCCAGATTTCCTGGCCGCACGCTACGGCAACGGCAAGCCGGGCGGCAACCTGCCCGTGCGGGCCATCGCCGTGCTGGCCGCGTCGCTGTGTTCGTTCGTCTACCTGGTGGCGCAGATCCAGGGCGTGGGGCTGATCGTCACGCGCTTCATCGGCGTGGAGTTTGCGGTCGGCGTGTTCTTCGGGCTGGCCGGCATCCTGGTCTGCTCGTTCCTGGGCGGCATGCGCGCGGTCACGTGGACCCAGGTGGCGCAGTACATCATGCTGATCGTCGCCTTCCTGCTGGCGGTGTCGCTGATTGCCTGGAAGCACCATCAGCAGGTGGTGCCGCAGGTGGGTTATGGCGGCCTGCTGCAGCGGATCGACGCCGAGGAGAAGCGGCTGGACCGCGACCCGGCCGAGCAGCAGGTGCGGGCGCTGTTCCGGCAGCAGGCCATCGACCTGCAGGACCGCATCGCGCGGCTGCCGGCGTCGTTCAACGAGGAACGGCAGGTGCTGGATGCCCGGCTGATCGAACTGCGCGCCCGCAACGCGCCGCTGCGCGAGATCAAGGCCGTGGAGCGCGAGCGGCAGGCCTTTCCGGCGGACGCCGCCGACGCGCTGCAGCAGTGGAGCCAGCAACGGGCCGAGGCCCTGGCGCGCAGCCAGCCGGCCACGCCGTCGACCGAACCGTACCCGGCCGCGTCCGAGCAGGAACGCAAGACCCGCCGGCTCAACTTCGTACTGCTGGTGTTCTGCCTGATGGTCGGCACGGCGAGCCTGCCGCACATCCTGACGCGGCTCTACACGACGCCGTCGGTCAAGGAGACCCGCAACTCGGTGGCCTGGGCCGTGTTCTGCATCGCGCTGCTTTACGTGTCGGCGCCCACGCTGGCCGCGCTGGTCAAGGTCGAGTTCTTCCAGCACCTGGTGGGCACGCCGTACGCGGAACTGCCGCAGTGGGTGGTGCAGTGGCGCAAGGTCGATCCGCCGGTGTTCGGCATCCGGGACGTCAACGGCGACGGCATCGTCCAGTGGGCCGAGATCCTGATCCAGCCCGACATGATCGTGCTGGCCGCGCCCGAGATTGCCGGGTTGCCGTACGTGATATCGGGGCTGGTGGCCGCCGGCGCGCTGGCCGCCGCGCTGTCCACGGCGGACGGGCTGCTGCTGACGATTGCCAACGCGCTGTCGCACGACGTCTACTACCACATGATCGACCGGCAGGCGTCGCACCAGCGGCGCGTGACGACGGCCAAGGTGGTGCTGCTGGGCGTGGCGCTGTTTGCGTCGTACGTCACGTCGCTGCGGCCGGGCAACATCCTGTTCCTGGTGGGCGCGGCGTTCTCGCTGGCCGCGTCCAGCTTCTTCCCGGTGCTGGTGCTGGCGATCTTCTGGCGCCGCACCACGGCGGCGGGCGCCGTCGCGGGCATGGCAACAGGGCTGGCGGTGGCGGTCTATTACATCTTTGTTAACTACCCGTTCTTCACCCGCATGACCGGCATCTTCGGCGACCGATGGTTCGGCGTGGACCCGATTGCATCGGGCGCCTTCGGCGTGCCGGCCGGGTTTGCGGCGGCCATCCTGGTCAGCCTGGTCACGCCGCGCAACGCGCCGGTCATCGACCGGCTGGTCAACTACCTGCGCAAGGGGTAGGGCGCCGCGCGCATCCATACGGACGTTTGGCGCAGGTGACGGTTACGACTGGTTGCAATGAAGTGGCCGTTTCTCATTTGCACTGACGCCGGTCATCGAGACCGGCCTTGCACCCTTGCGGCGGCAATCAGCAGTTGCCCTTCTTCGCCTGTCCCGGCGGGCAGTAGTTGTTGCCGGGGCCGCCTTGCGGGCGGGCGCCCGGGCCGGGACCGTAGTCGGGATAGTAGGCGCAGCCGCCAAGCAGCGTGGCGCCGAGGGTGAGGATGGCAATCAGCGATTTCATGGTGCGACAGGGGCCGCAGCCCCTTCTCCTGGTGGTTTAGAAGCCGAAATTGACGCCGGTCTGGCTGCCGCCGAACACGTTCACGCTCGTGGTCTGCGTGGCGCCCGCCGCGCTGGTGGCCTGGACCGAGTACAGGCCGGCGGCCGAACCCACCGCGCTCAGCGCGATCGGCAGCGTCGGGGTGTACGTGCCGACCAGCGGCGCCGCGGCCGGCAGCGCCAGCGAATAAGCGCCCGTGTCGAGGTTGGCGTTGGTCGAGGCGATCTCGTACGACACCGAGCTGATCGACTGCAACGCGCGGACCGTCGCCTGCGCCGATGCCGTGGCCGTGCCCGACACCGTGTTGGTGGTCGACGTCGGCAGCGTGATCGGCGCGGCGGCCGTCGACACCGTGGTGGTCGCGCTGGCCGTGACCGGCACGGCGCGGATGATACCGGTGGCGCGGCCGGTCGGCAGCCTGTTGTCGACCACGACGACGTCATAGGTTCCATTGGTGCTGGTCTGCACCAGCGGCGTCAGCACGAACTGCCCGTTGGCATCGGCCACCGTGCCGCGGATGATCTGGCCGTTCTGCTCGGCGTAGACCGTCGCGCCGGCCTGGGCCGGGGGCACGTAGCCCGAGATCGTGCCGCTGACCGTCAGCGGCGTGGCCGTGATCACCGGCTTCAGGCCGTAGGTGCCATTGCCGCGCTGGACGATGGACTTGCAGGCGTTGAAGTCGAGGATCAGGTCGACCAGCGTGTTGGCCGGCACCGTGAACGGCTGGATGATCTTGTACCCGCTTTGCGCGGCGCTCGGGGTATCGAGCGGCAGTTCGTTGGTGGTGCCGGACACTACCACCGAGTTCGCCAGCGTATTGCCCTGGTTGGCATTCAGCACGAGCCGCACCTGCTGGTACTGGCCGGCCGGCAGCGGGGCGCGGCCGATGTCGAACAGCACGCCGTTGGTCAGCGACAGCAGGTCCACCTTTTGCGGCGACGGCAGCGTGATGTCGGTCCAGCCCGCATCGTTCTCGCCGGCCGTGCTGCTGGCGTTCACGCGCACCTTGTTGACCGTGACATAGACGTGGTCGAAGCCGCAGGACGGCGCGTCCGTCATCGCCACATGCAGCGTGCCGCTGGCCGGCGCGGGGTCGCCGCCGCCGTCTCCACCGCCGCATGCAACAACCAGCAACGGCACCGGCAACGCGACGAATATTTTCCTCAGATTAAGTGCGGTTCTTGTTTTCATGGCTTCTCTCTCCTTCGGGTGTGTGAGGCTGCCCGAAGGATAGGCCCGGCTGTTTCACTTCTCATCGGTGCCATTGCAACCATTAGTAACAGGAATGAAACAGAACTGCCGGGGTCAGGCTGTAGGTAGCGGAGTTGTTCAGTGCCAGCACCAGCGGCGCGCCCTGCGGCGACAGTTGCACGAGCCGATGCTGCTGCGGGACGATCAGCCCCCATCCGCACAGCCCCCAGACGATCAGCGTGGCGACGGCGACGGCGCCGGCGGGATGCAGGGCCGTCCACGCCAAACTGTTGGCTTGCTTCTCTCCGGAAACGACAATGCCCGCTGGCGCGGGCATTGAAATCTGGCGGAGAGAGGGGGATTCGAACCCCCGATAGGCTATTAACCTATACACGCTTTCCAGGCGTGCGACTTAAACCACTCATCCATCTCTCCGGGAAGTCCGCGATTATAGCAGAGCAGCGGCGCCTGTCCAGCCGGGATCTGCAGCACGGCGCTGCAGGCGCAACATGAGGTGCGGGGCTGGACGACGAGGCGCGGTGGTGCGCCGTCCGAGAGGGCGCTGCGCATTCCGTCCGTCACCGGCGCTTGCGCCCGCACGCCTTCATCAGTGTGGAGGCGCTGGAGTTGGTCGCCGACGGGAAGCCTGGATCGCCGCGCATCGAAACCCATATTCGACGTCGCATGCGCTGTTCGAGTGTTATTGGCTTAAGTGTCGGCAGAGAATCCACATATTATCGGCAGTGCTATGCGAAGGATGGCTTAAACGGCACCAGCTTTCTCTAACTTCAGTGACAGTGGCCCGGTCCCCTTTCGTCAGGTATTTCTGTGTTTGCTTGCCGGGCATGGGGTAGTGGAATAGAAAGCTCTTCCGTTTTAGCCTGGCGGGAATGTTGACTTTATGGATCATGAGAGGTGCAAAGGGGGAATCCAATGCGCGCAACACATCGTTTCGTGAAAGGTACGGAAATTTGTAGCGTCCTTCCCCAGGCTTGCTAATGTAGCTATACCCTGCACCGAACCAGTTCGAAGCACGCTCGTCGCGCAATAGCGCTGCGTCGGTCGGCTCGAAAACGTCCACGGAGTAAAAATTGCCCGACGAATTCGGCTCCGCAAGGGAGCTTCTGACTTCGAGGGCATGAATGACAAATATTCGCTTGTGCGAGTCCACGGCCGCGACAAAAGCGTCGACGATTCTCCCAGGACCACTGTCGTACATCATTCCCGAGCCTTGAGATTTCGTGAAAGCGTGCGCTCCGTGGGGCAAGTAGTACAAAGTGATCCGGCTCATCCCGTCCGACGAGTCTGGCTCTACAGGCTCGATAGCAAAGCAAACCGTCCCCCGATCGGTAATCAACGATCGGAAGGCCTGCGGGTGCGGAATGCTCTCGCACTCCTTTGCCGAAGCGGCCCAACTGCCGCCAAACGCCAGCAAGAAGATCAGGCACGTCAAGAGTCTAGTCATCTATACATTTCGGGGAGAAGTGTGCTGTCTGGTCGATCGGCAAGGATCCAATTTGTCGGACGAGCCAGAAGTTGCGCGCCGGACGTTACGCCGTTTACGAAGCGATGAGAACGCCGAATCATTGACGAAGCGACCTGCGTCAAATCCTCCACTAGATTGCCAATGACACACACGGCTGGTTGATTCCAGCAGGCGGCGATCGGCGAAGGGGACGCGGCAGAACGGGGCAGCCTGCCGGCTCGAAGGACAAACAGAGGACAAAAAAATGCCCGCTGCGCGGGGTGCGAGCGGGCCGGGATAAATGTCATGGGGTCAATCATGACTGGGGTTGATTGTCTGCTAATGTATCTTCCCTGTCTTCCCTACGGTGGAGGGGCTTGGACGGTGCATGGCGACCCCTGATTGACCTGATCCCGGATCGGTAGCGCTACGGTGGGCGCTCACGTTCCCGCGCATCGTGGTGTTCGGCGGCGTGGCGGGCTTGGGCGATGGCGGCGGCGGTGTTGCGGCCGGATTCGAAGGCGTCGAGCACTGCCGAGGTGGTTGCCGAGTTGAAGCTGGCGATGCCGATGACCGTGGCGCAGGCCGCCACCCAGATGTTCCATCGCAGCAGCCGCGACTCCTTGCGCATCTCGCCCATTTCTTCTCGGATGCGGTCGACGTCCGCGCTGGTCTGTGCCTTGAAATCGTCCATCCGCTGGTTCAAGTCCCCCAGCCGCCGGTCGAACATGACGCGGAAGCTCTCCAGCAGCGCCGCGTGCCGCTTGTCCATTTCCGCCAGCAGCCGTTCGTTGGACCTGACGTTTTCCTGGTGCCGTTCGTCGCTGCGGGCGAACAGGCGTTGCATCCGTTCGTCGAAGCGGTGCAGGTTGGCGTCGAATTCTCCCTGCGTCACGGCGGACCGGCGCAATTGTCTTGAACCTGACCGGGGGGATGGCTGTCTGCGCATGGAGAGGCCTTCTGGATGAGCGATGGATGGCTTCCAGTGTCAGGGTGTTTGGCGGGCAAGGCTATGAGACGGTTCGCAAAATGCGGCGTCG
Source organism: Cupriavidus sp. SZY C1 (assembly GCF_032190535.1). Lineage (NCBI taxonomy): Bacteria > Pseudomonadati > Pseudomonadota > Betaproteobacteria > Burkholderiales > Burkholderiaceae > Cupriavidus > Cupriavidus sp. SZY C1. The sequence goes on along the minus strand of NZ_JAUANU010000001.1, from coordinate 117,499 downwards.
AGGGCTACCATGCAAGGGCAACCCGTAACATCCACCCATCCCCAACTCACTACGGAGATCCGCATGTCGAAGGAAAATGGAGGATTCACGGCGTCCACGTTGATCGCGTTCGCCGTGGCAGGCATGGCGTTCACGGCGTCGCTGGTGCTGGCCTACTACGTCACGCATCCGGACAAGGTCCGGCAGATCGGCCAGTAGCGGCGGGCGCCGGCGCGCCGGCCGTGGCCCGGGCCCTATGCCGACAAGGCGCGGGTTACGCGGTTGCGGCCGGTGCGCTTGGCTTCGTACAGCGCCTCGTCGGCGCGGCCGTAGGCGTGTTCGAACGTGCGGCCCTGGGCCGACCAGCTCACGCCAAAGCTCGCTGTCACCGAGCGGTTCACGGGCGGCGGGAAGCGGTAGTCCTCGATGGCCTGGCGCATGCGCTCGGCAAGGTCCATCGCCGCGTCGATCGAAAAGCCCGGCAGCAGCGCGGCAAACTCTTCCCCTCCCACGCGGCCGATGGCGCCTTCGGCCTGGATCGTGTCCTTCAGGCAGGCCGTGACGCCGCAGATCACGGCGTCTCCGGCCGGATGGCCGAAATCGTCGTTGAGCCGCTTGAAATAGTCGATGTCCAGCACGATCAGCGCCAGGTTGCCGCGCGCCAGCGCCGCCGTGGCGCGGTCGATCACGGCGCCGCGGTTCAGCGCGCCGGTCAGCGTGTCGTGCGTGGCGCGGTACTCCAGTTCCTGGGCCAGTTCCTGCAGCCGGTGGTTCAGCCGGTTCATCTCCAGCTCTTCGCGGTCGCTGCGGCGGATCAGCCGGCGCGTCTCGCGCATGAGCCGCTCGTAGTAGCTGATCAGCTGGCCGAGCGTATGCCGATAGGCTTCCTCGCCCGCGTCGACGTCGCAGAACACGGCCTTGGCATGCGCCAGGGCGCTGTTCTCGGAATCGAACAGGTCAGGCTCCGACATGGCTGCGGCGGGGGGCATGTCGCGGGGTGCGTTCAACTGCTGGTCGTGACCTGGTCGATGAAGTCGATGGCGGGAAAGTCGTCGTGCAGTTCCTGGCCGAACTCCAGGATCGTGTCGTCGTCCTCGTCGTGGAACCAGTGCAGCGTCACGTGGTTGCCGCGTTCGGCCGCCTCGTTGAGCGCGTCGAACATGCTGAACAGCATCTTGGTGCTGGAGCTGTTGAAGTAGGTCAGTGCGACGTTGACGGTGATGTCCATGTCGTCGCAGTCGGCCAGGTACGCGCGCAGGCGGGCCAGGGCCTCGCCGTAGAACACGGCGGCGTTCTCGGGGTAGGACTCGCCCTTGAGCGAGAGCGTGTGCCGCGCGAAATCGAAGCTCACTTCGGGCGAGCTTGGCGTGGCGGCGATGAACAGGTTTTCCATGGCGGTTCGGTGCGATCGGGCAGGGTCAGATGGTGGCGACGAGCTGGAACATCGTCGAGACCGGGTCCGTGTCGATCGGCTGAAAGTTGTACTCCAGGGGCGCGCTGGCATCGCGCGCCATCGTCAGGAAGCCAAGTCCGGCCCCCTTGCTGCCTTCCGGGGCGTCCGAGCGCAGCGTCTCCTTGTACGCGCGCTTGATCTCTTCCAGCGTCATCGTCCGCACCTTCTCCAGCGTGCCGCGCAGTTGTTCCACGCGGGCCGACGACACCGGGTTCGAGCACATCAGCCGGTAGTGCTCGTCCACCATGCTGATGCAGACCGACCCGTGCCGCAGCTGGCCGTCGGGCTGCGACGGCGACGTGAGCGAGTCGGAGGAATAGTGCACGATGTTCTGCGCCATCTCCACGAACGACGAGAACAGCTTGCGCCGCGTGGTGCCGTCCACGCCGCTGACGGTAAGCTGCAGCCGCACCGCATCGGACATGGCGGCGATGATGTTCTGCGAAAAATAGCCGACGTAGTAGAAAATCACGTTGCGTTCCCGAGCCATTTCGAAGAACGGCTCATATTCCTTGTCAATCGATTGTGCGGCGGTCATGGTCAAGCGGATAGGTGTGCAATGGCTGGGTCATTGCGCACGGAAACAGAAAAAGGTCAGGTCGTCGCGGCGGCGCTGCGCGCCTTGCCAGGCGCGATGGGCCGCCAGTACCGCGTCGCCGATCTCGGCGGCCGAGCCGTCGCGCCGCGCGCAGATCGCCTCGCGCATGCGGCGCTTGCCGAACGCGATTTCCTTCGGCCCGCCGATCTGGTCGATCAGCCCGTCGGTGGTCACGAACACCAGCGTGCCGGGCTGCGTGGGCACCGTGGCGTTCTGCCACGTGTAGTCCATGCCGGTGTCGACGTAGCCCACGCCCATGCGCGCGCCGTTGACCATCGCACCGTCGGCGTCGCCGGGCTGCAGCACGAACAGCGACGACTTGGCGCCCGCGAAGGTCAGCGCGCGCGTGGCGTTGTCGAACCAGAAGAACGCCGCGTCAAGCCCGTCGTCGGACGCGGTGGCGCCGGGCAGCCGGCGCGCCTCCTGGTCGGCCTCGCGGTCGGTCTGGCCCAGCATCTGCTTGATGCCGCGGTTCACGGCCATCAGCAGCGCGCCGGGGTCGCGCGGGCCCTGCTGCTCCAGCGCCTGGGTCAGCAGCGACGATGCAATCAGCGTCATGAACGCGCCCGGCACGCCGTGGCCCGTGCAGTCGGCCAGCGCGGCGAACCAGCCGTCGGCGAACGCGGCAAAGTGGTAGAAGTCGCCGCCCACCACGTCGCGCGGCTCCCAGACCAGCGCGGCGTCGGGCAACGTGGCGGCCAGCGTGTCGCGCGACGTGCGCAGCATCGCCCGCTGGATCGTGCTGGCGTAGTCGATGCTTTGCATGATCTGGCGGTTGCGCTCGGCCTGCATGTCGGCCACCACGCGCATCAGCTGCAGCCCCTGGCCCAGGCCGATGTACTGCCCGCCGCGCGCCACGATGAAGCCGTCGGCCAGCGCCTTCTCGCCATATTCCACGGTCCGGAACGTCAGTGCGTCGATGCCCATCTCGGCGTCCACCACCAGCGGCTCCTTGTCCATGAACGCGATGCAGCTCTTGCGGTTGTACAGCTCGCGGTGGTACGGCTTGCTCATCTGCGACAGGAAGATCGACCGGTTGATCAGGCCGATGGGCCGGCCCTGCTCGGTCACGGGCAGGCAGGCCAGATCCCGGTGCAGCGCAAACACTTCCAGCACGTCCTGGTTGGTGTGGTCGGTCGTGACCGATGGCGTCGCCACGGCCAGATCCTCTGCGCAGGGCTGCCGGAACCGCGGACGGGCAGCGGGAGAATCCACCAGAATGCCGGACATGACGAAAGGAGCACGAATTGGAAAATGGCCCCGAGTCTAGGCTGCCTATATGTCGAATCCGTGACGAAAGTCCTTGTAAATCAAGGCGTAAGGCCCTACTCGCGTGGGGTGGCGGCATTAGGGTCGAGGCCCATCGCGCGGGCCAGCAGCGGCCAGCGCCGGGCCGCCTCGGCCGTTTCCACCTCGCCCTGCTGGTCGAAGTAGTGGCGGCCGTCAAAGCCGTCCACCTTCTGGCTCAACGCGTCGATGTCGTTGTAGGCGATGGCCGCCTTGCGCGACGTGACCGGCTTGCTCATGGCCCGCCGCCTATTTCTGTTCGACCCACACGCCGTCGGGCGTATGGACCACGTAGCCGTCGGTGCGCTTCATCGTGATCGTCCCCTCGTTCTCGCCCACCATCTGCGTCTGCGGCAGGTCTTCGGCATAGTGCGCCAGCGCCGGCGCGCCCTGGCGGAACGGGCTGTCGGCGATCAGGTTGAACACCAGCTGCGACAGGCCCAGGAAGCTCATCGGCGCGTCGATGACCACCGGCTGGGGCGCCTCGGCGGCGGGCAGGCCCACCAGCTTGACCCCCACCGGCACGTGGATGATGTTCGGCGTCGGAATCTCGCGCAGGCCCGAGATCTGGTTCTTGTCGCCACGCAGCGCCGCGCCGTGCTCGGGCACGAATACCACCACGGCCTTGCGGCCGGACTTGGCGATGGTGTCCAGGATCCGGTCCACGTCGTCCAGCAGCGCCTTGAGCCGCAGCGGGTACGACTCCAGGCTCGTCAGCCGCTTGCCCGGCAGCCGGTTGCCGTCGTGCAGCGTCACCGTGTTGTAGTACAGCGCCACGGGGCGGGCGTCCTGCGCCAGCCGCTTGCGGTACCAGTTGTCGAACGTGGCGAAGTCGCCCAGCACCGGGGAATCGTCGAACGCGCGCATGGCCACCGGCACGCCGTCGGTGGAAGCCGGCTGGATGCCGGGCACGCCGATTTCCTTGTCCACGAAGCCGCGGAAGTTGTCGAAGCGGCCGTCGTGGTTCATCAGCACCTGCGGCGTGAAGCCGGCCTGGGTCAGGTCGGCGAAGACGTGGCATTCGGCCGGCGCCGGGTCGTACAGGTTCTTGTGCGGCTCCTGCCCGCAGGCGCCGCGCAGCACGCGGATCGCGGCCGGGCCGCTGTAGCTGGCCGCCGAGCTGAAGTTCTTGAACAGGTAGTCGAAGCGCGACAGCAGCGGGTGGTTCAGGCTCTTGGCGGCGTCCAGGTCGTCCCACGACAGCGAGCAGATGTGCAGGAAGATCACGTCGAACTGGGCGTCGGGGGTGGCCGTCAGCGGCGCCACGGTGGCGCTGCGCTGCGCCTCCTGCTGGCGGAACGCGGTCAGGATGGCGTCGTAGTTGCCGGTTGCGTTGATGTCGGCGCGCGGGCTGTCGGCGGCGCGCGCCACGGCCGTGGTCCGGCCCGGCAGCGCCACGCCCGGGCCGTACCAGAACGGCATCGCGATCAGCGCCACCAGCACGAACGTGGTGGTCCGCACCCAGCGGTTGACCAGCAGGAACACCACCAGCACCAGCAGCACCGCCACCACGAGCTGGATCGACACCAGCCGCTGCAGCAGCTCAAGCAGGTAGGCCGGCGTGAACGCGCGGATGTTCGAGAACTGCGAGATCACGCGCTCGAACGGCGGCAGCGTCGATTCCCGCCAGGCCAGCGCCGCGCCCACGCCAATCGCCAGCACCTGCCGGATCACCCGCAGCGGGCGCGACTCCATCGGCACCACCAGCAGCAGCGCGAACACCAGGTTCAGCAGCCAGATCGGCTTCATCTGTCCGGTGTGGAACAGGTACAGCTTGGCCAGGAAATAGAGGTTCCAGAGTCCCATGTCGTCTCGTCCGGCTGGCGGTCAGGGCGCGCGCGAGCGGCGCCGCGCGAGCACCACGTCCACCGCGTCCACCAGGGCGTCGTAGAGCCGCAGCAGCCCCTGGTAGCCCATCTCCATGACTTCCTTGAGGCTGCGCAGCGGCGCGTCCACGCGCTCGTCGTCGAGCCAGTCGATCCACGCGTCGGCGCGCCCGAACGTGCACTGGATCAACTGCGTCTCGCGTTCCATCGTCAGGTCTTCCATGCGCACCCCCAGGTGCCGGTTCACGTTGCGCGTGACCACGGCCGGGAAGTGGTAGGTGCGCGGCCCGCGCGACAGGCACACGCCCACCCGCGCGCCTTCCTGCAGCGGCACGTCGATGGGCAGCACCACGCCGAGCCCGCCCATCGAGTAGTTCTCGGTCTTGCAGGCCACCGTGCGGCCGTCCGGCAGCAGCAGCGTGGCCGGCACGCGCATCGGAATGCGGTGCGACACGCGCACCTGCCGCGCCTCGCGCGCCACGCCCACCGCCGCGCCCAGCATCATCAGGTTGAACAGCGCCCACGCCATGTTCATCAGCACGGTGGCCGGCTCCTCGGTGCCCCAGAACAGCAGCCGGGCGATGCCGGCCCCGAGCCCGATCACGTTCAGCCCCAGCAGCACCAGGTACGGCTTGGAGATGGTCCAGTCCAGGTAGTCCTCGGCAATCTGCCCGCCCTTGGCCGTCACGTTGAACTTGCCCGCGCGCGGGTTGATGAACGCCACCGTGGTCGGCAGCACGATGTACCACGCCAGCACGGACTCGTAGACCTCCGCCCAGAACGAATGGCGGAACCGCCCCTGCAGCCGCGAGTTGGTGATGTTGGCGATCAGCAGGTACGGCACCACATACGCGGTAATCAGCAGCGCCGACGTGTTGATCACGTGCAGCCCGAAGTACAGGTACGCGATCGGCATCGTCAGGAAGATCAGCCGCGGGATGCCGTAGAAGAAATGCAGCATCGCGTTGCTGTAGCACAGCCGCTGGAAGAACTTGAGCCCCCGGCCCAGCATCGGGTTGTCCAGCCGGAAGATCTGCGCCATGCCGCGCGCCCAGCGGATGCGCTGGCCGATATGGCCAGACAGGCTCTCGGTGGCCAGCCCGGCCGCCTGCACCGTGCGCAGGTAGGCGCTGTTGTAGCCCCGGCGGTGCAGTTTCAGCGCGGTGTGGGCGTCCTCGGTGACGGTCTCCACGGCGATGCCGCCAATCTCCAGCAGCGGGCCGCGCTTGATCACCGCGCACGATCCGCAGAAGAACGTGGCGTTCCAGAAGTCGTTGCCGTCCTGGATCAGCCCGTAGAACAGGCTGCCCTCGTTGGGCACGCGGCGGAACGTGTCGAAGTTGCGCTCGAACGGGTCGGGTGAGAAGAAGTGGTGCGGCGTCTGCACCAGCGCGCAGTCTGGATCGGCCAGGAACTCGCCCATCGTCATCTGCAGGAACGAGCGCGTGGGGATGTGGTCGCAGTCGAAGATGGCGATGAACTCGCCGTCGGTCTTGGGCAGCGCGGCGTTGATGTTGCCGGCCTTGGCGTGGCGGTTGTCGGTGCGGGTCAGGTAGCCCACGCCGGCGGACTCGGCAAACGCCTGGATGTGCGGCCGGCGGCCATCGTCCAGGATGTAGACGCGCAGCTTGTCGGCCGGCCAGTCCATGCTGCGCGCGGCGAACACGGTGGGCTGGATCACGTTCAGCGATTCGTTGTACGTCGGGATGAAGACGTCGACGGTTGGCCAGCGCTCGGGGTCGGCCGGCAGCGGCTTGGGCCGCCGGTGCAGCGGCCACGCGGTCTGCAGGTAGCCCAGCGCCAGCACCAGCCACGTGTAGACCTCGGCCGCGTAGAGCACGTAGCCCACGGCCGCCTCGATGGCGCTGGCGAACTGCAGCGTCTGCGTGGACCGCCACCAGATGTAGCGGCCGGCCATCAGCGTCGAGATGGCGATCATCGTGATCGTCGCCAGCCGGCCCGGCACGCGGCGCACCACGCTCAGCACGATCCACACCACGGCGAACAGCAGTAACTGGCCCGCCAGCGGCAGCGGCGTGGTGCTGACGGCCAGCGCGGCGATGGCGGCCAGCACCAGCGACACCGGCAGCACGAACGGAATGCGGCCCACGCGCGCGGACACGGCCTCGGTGACGTAGGCCACGCGGTTCCAGTCCGGCCGGGGCAGCCGTTGCAGGACCTTGTGGCGCAGCCGGGACGACGCGTGCCAGACCGGCTCCAGCACGCGGTCGAGCCAGCGGCGCAGCCAGCGCTTGCGCGCGGGTTCCGCGCCGCCGCGCTGCTTGCGCGGGTCGGCGGCCAGCCGCACGCGCGGACGGGGCGGGCGGATGATCAGCCGCCACAGCCACGCGGCCGGCGTCCGCCGCTTGCCCAGGCCCAGCCGTGCCACCGCGCGGCGGTAGATCAGCGCGGCCCATTCGGCCGGGATGTCGGGCTTGCCGGGGCGGGGCGGGCGGAAGAACAGCCGCAGCAGCCAGTCCCACGCACGCGGCACGGCGCCGCCGCTGGCACCCACGCCCAGCTCGCGCGCCACGCGGGCGCTGGCCCACGCCATCCACAGCCGCAGCCGTCCGGTGCCGTGGTTCATGGTGTGCCTCCGCCCTGGGCGCGCGTCTCGATCCATGCCGACAGCCACGACGCCAGCCCGTTCAGGTCGTGCGCGGCCTGCGAGTGCGGCGTGCTGCGGCTGAAGCACTCGCTGCGCGCCAGTGCCTCGGGCACGCTGCTGTCCTCGTGCACGTGATACGGCAGCATGGCCGTCCCCAGCATCGCCTGGAGCATCGCCACGATGTCGACGTGCAGCGGCCGCGCCGGATGCAGCCGCGTGGCCACGTAGCGCACGGTCTTGCCGCGCGTGGCCAGGTCGTCGGCCAGCCGCTTCAGCGTCAGGCACGTCTCGGGCTGCGCCGGCACCAGCACCAGCACCAGGTCGGCCGCGTCGATGGCCTGGCTGGCGTAACCGGACGGCCACGGCGCCGTGTCGATCAGCACCGCGCCGGTGGCCGGCAGGTCCACCTGGCCGATCCGCCGCGCCAGCCAGTTCGCCGGCAGCCGCTCGATGGCGCCCGATTCCGCGCTGTCACCCCATGGCACGAACAGCACGCCGTCGTCGCTGCGCAGGCCCGCGCCGGCCCAGGCCGTGGCCGAGCCGTCGTGCAGCGACCCGCCCAGCCCGTCGGCCGGAATGTCGCGCAGGCCGAAGTGAAAGCCGAGCACGTTGCGCGGATCGCATTCCACGGCCAGCACGTCGTGCTTGCGCCAGGCCAGCAGCGACGCCAGCTCGGCGGTCAGCGTGCTGCGCCCCGCGCCGCCCGTGGTCGATACCAGGGCGATGGTGGCGGCTGGCGTGCCCGTGCTCATCGCCGGCCCCCCGTGCCGCCCTGGCGCTTGCCGCGTATCACCAGCGCGTCAAGCTGCGGCGGCAGACGCACGGCCCGGCGCGGGCGCGGCGCGCTCCAGCGCGGCAGCCAGCGCAGCAGGTCCAAGCGCCACGCCAGCCAGGCCAGCGGCGCGGCCAGGATCAGCCCCCAGATGAAATAGCCGAGAAAGATCGCCATGGTCAGTCCTGACGTTTGAGGGGCACCGGATGCGGCGCCGGCAGGGTGCGCGGCGCGGCGCCGGGGCCGGGGCGGCGGGGCGGTACCAGCGGCAGCGACACGGCGGCCGGCCCGGGTTCGGGTTCGGATTCGGGCGCCACTTCAGGCATGGGCGGCATGGGCGGCAGGTCGGCGGCAGCGGCGTCGGCGGTGGCCGGAGAGGTTGGACCCGCCGGCTGCGCCGGCAGCCAGTTGCCGTAGTCGGGCGGCGGATACGCGGCGATCTCCGCTTCCAGCCGCGCCAGTTCGGCCGTGATCGATTCGTTGTCGCCGCTGCGCAGGTCGCCCTGGAACAGGTCGGCCATGGGCCGCTGGAACACGCGCTGGCAGACCGCATCCACGTCGTCCAGCCGGCAGGCGAAGAAGAACGCATAGAGGCTGTCGCTGCCGGCGGTGCACAGGTCGCCCGCGCGGCTCATGCGGCAGGCGCGCAGCGCGTCGACGTGGGCCACCTCGGGCAGCAGCGGCAGTTGCAGCAGCACGTGCGGCAGGCGGATCATGCGGCTGCGCTCCACCGCGTCGCGCACCAGCGCCACGAACGTGGGCGCCGCCACGTAGCCGCTGGCCGTGGTGGTCAGCACCGCCGACAGCGCGTTGTGGTAGTCGGCCAGGATCGGCCGCGAGAACACCTGGCCCTGCAGCCCGTCGATCATCGCCTGCATCCGCGCGAATGGCGTGCGCTGCGCGATCACGGCGTTGGCGCCCAGGTTCAGCATCAGCAGTTCATAGTGCTGGCGCATGGCCTCGCGGTCCTCGCGGATCACGATCTTCAGCGCGCGGCCGGCGCTGCGGCGCAGCCGGTGCACCTGCCCGGCCAGCATCTCCAGGTCGCGCGTGCCGGCGTAGTGCAGGATCACGGTGGCCGCCACCGCCTTGCTGGCCGTGGCCACGGCGGCCTCGTTGCTGTCCACCACGCGCCACGCTTCGGGGATGAAGCGCTCGCGCAGCACCGCGTCGCGGCTGGCAATCACGCGCTGCTCGTCGGGCGCCAGCATGCCGGCCTGCTCGATCGTGTCGCTGTACGTGTCGGCCGCCACCATCAGCCGGTGCTCGCCCGGCGCAAAGCGCAGCCGCACGATCTCGCCGGCCACCACGGCCTGGTTGTCGCGCCAGAACGCCACCTCCCACGTGTACTGGCCCTGTTGCTGCGATAGCTGCACGGCGCCCGCAAAGCGGCCGTGAAAGCCGTGCAGGTCCGGCCCCGGCTGGCCGTCGGCCGCCTCGGGCGGCGCCATCGCCAGCAGCAGCGCGCAGCGCTCGTCGGCGCACCAATCGCAGAGCCGCACGCCCTCGGCCGCCAGCGCCGCGGCGTCGTGCCAGCTGAAGAATGCTTCCGCGCCTTCCAGCAGGAACGTGGTGCCGCGCGCGCCGCACTGGTCGACCAGCGCGTCGAGCGCTTCCATCAATGTGTCGATGCCGGCGCGCCCCGGCTGCGGCCGCAGCGCGCACAGGTTGGCGCGCGCGTGGAGCGCGCGGTTGACCTCGATGTCGAGCCCGTGCTCGCGCAGCGCGGCGGCAATGCCGTCGGCCTCGCGCGTCGACAGCACGCAGGCCGGGCCGCGCAGCGCGCTGGCGGCGGTCTGCCAGAACAGCGCGTCCCGGGCCGGCGACGGCGGCGCGTAGACCACGTGCGCGCGGCCCGGCGCCAGCGTGGCCAGCGCCGGGGCCAGGCCCTCGATCGCCAGCGTGGCGCGGGCCTGCAGCCGGGCCAGCAGCGGGGCGGGGCGGGGGGCGGAGGCGTGGGCGGCGTCGTTCATCGAAGGTCCTGTGGGGCCGCTCAATAGGCCGAGTATGGCCGCACGGGCGTCGGCGGGAACGGCACCGGCAACTCGCGCTTGTCGAACAGGTAGCGCAGCCAGGCCATGGCGCGATTCGGCGCGTAGTCGCGCGAGCGGTCGATCGAGAACCCGGCGCCCACCACCCAGTGCGGCGCCAGCGTGTATTCGACGGTCGCGCCCAGCGTATAGCTGAAGCCGCCGCCCGACCCGCCGCCATAGGTGGCGTTGCCGCTGGCCGCCTGCAGGTCCGGCCGCGTGGGAAAAAACGGCGCGGCGTCCTCGTAGGTCCACGACCAGCCGGCCGATCCCAGCAGCCGCCACGACCACCTGGCATGGCGGCCGGTCCAGTCCAGCGGAATGCCGACCGACAGGTAGCGCTGCGGGCTGTAGTAGCCGCCGTGCCCGAAGGTGTAGAAGCGCTGGTTTTCCGAGTAGTGCCACCAGTTGAACACCAGCCCGCTGGTCACGCGGTGATCGCGCTGGGCGTAGACGGGCACGTCGAAGCCGGTGCGCAGCGTGACCTCGCGGTTGGTCTTGACGTTGTCGCCCGTGTAGACGCCGGCGCCCACGTCGGCAAACAGGCCCAGCCGGCCCACGTCGCGCGCGTAGCGCAGGTGCACGCCGTTGCGGACGATGCCGCCCCAGTGCTCGCCGGTCACCGGATCGCGCGCGCCGGCGTACGAGATCAGCGAACTGGTTTGCGCGCGGCGCGACACGTCCACGGTCACCGACTGCACGCCCAGGTCCGCCCGGTAGCGCAGCCCGCCCACCACCGTGGTTTCCAGGAAGCCCAGCGGCGTGGTGCCGATATCGGCGCGCCAGCTGTTGTAGGCCCCGTCGTACTCGTAGCCGGCCGCCAGCGCCACGCCCTTGTCGGTCTGGCCGATGTTGCCCAGCCCGGCATTGCCCAGCGCCGGGATCTTGCCGAACTCCAGGTTGCGCAGCGGCGCGGTGCCGCGCAGCGTGCCGGCATCGAGCAGCACCGTGTCGGCATGGAAGAACATGTGGCCCGTGTAGCCGTGCGGCACGCGCACGTACAGCGGGATCTCGGTGGCGTGCAGCCGCGAGATGCCGTCGTCGCCGGACTTGTTCGACTGCATGACCGCCGTCGCCACCTCGCCCTGCCGCCGCGCGTCCAGCCCGGCCAGCGCGCGCTGGGCCGGCGTGCCGTCGGCGCCCGGCAGCACGCTCTCGCGCTGTTCCAGCGGCAGCGCCGCGCGGTACAGGCCGGCGGCCTCGTCGAAATCGCCGCGCGACTGCGCGATGCGGCCGCGCTGCACCGTGATGTCGGCGCGGCCCGGAAAGCGTGCGTCCAGCGCGTCCACCACCTCGGCGGCCTCGTCCTCGCGCCGCAGCGCGGTGAAGCGGCGCGCCACCGACAGCCGCGTGTCGATATCGTCCTCGGGCGCCTCGGCCAGCACCGTGCGGACGATGTCCAGCGCCTGCGCGGTCTGGCCCATCCGCTCGTACTGGCGCGCCAGCGTCAGTTGCGCGCCGGCGTCGTGCGGCTGCGTGGCCAGCACCCGGCGGGCCGCGTCGGCCGCGCCCCGGTAGTCACCGCCTGCCTCGCGCAGGTCGGCCAGTTCCAGCAGCCAGCGCCGGTCGGCCTGCTGCGCGGCCGGCACCGCGTCCAGCACCTGCTGTGCGCGCCGCAGGTCGCCGGCGGCGATCTGGCGGTCGGTTTCGCGCAGCGCCAGCCGTAGCGACTGGTCGGCCAGGTCGGCCTGCTCCTCGGCGGTGGCGCCGGGCAGCGCGCCGGTATCGGCGATCCACTGGCGCAGCGCATCGTCGCGGTCGGCGGCGGCCAGCAGTTCGCCGTAGCGCAGCCGGATGTCGACGTGCGGCGCGTCGGGGTGCGCGGCCAGCCAGTCGCTGACCAGCCGCAGGCCCTTGTCGGTCTCGCCCAGCGCAATCCATTCGCGGCCGACCGACGCCAGCATGTGCGGATCGTCGGCGGCCTCCGCGGCGGCCTGGTCGAGCAGGCGGCGGGCGTCCGCGTCGCGGCCCTCGGCCACGCGCTGGCGTGCCTCGCGCAGTTGCTGCTGCGCGGCCAGGTTGCGGGCCAGCCCGCGCATGCTGTCCGAGCGCTCGGCCTGCGGCACGCCGGCCAGCATCGCGGCGGCGCCGTCGATGTCGTCCACGCTGTTCAGGTACAGCGCGCTGGCGTAGCGCATGTCGTTGCTCGGCGCGGCGCGCATGCCGTCGTCCATTACGCTGCGGCCCAGCGCCGGCAGACTCAGGTCACGATAGATGCGGGCCAGCGTGAAGCGCGTCCACGGGTCGTCGGGCCGCAGGCGGATGGCGTCTTCCAGATCGCGGATGGCCGGGCTGCGCTGTTGCCGGGCCAGCGACTGGTCGGCGCGTACCGACAGCAGGTCGGCCCGCATCGCGCGCAGCTCGGCGGCGGACCCCTGCATGCGCGCGGCCTGGCTGGCGATCAGCGGCTCCACCTCGGCATCGCGGCCTTCCTTCTGCAGGATGCCGACCAGCGTGCGCAGCGTGCCGACGTCGGGCCTGGGGCGGGCCAGCATCTGGCGCAGCAGCGTTTCGGCCTCGCGGTTCTTGTCCTGCGCCACCAGTGCGTCGGCCAGGATGCCCTGCGCGTCGGCGTTGGCCGGCTGCTGCGCCAGCGCCTGCCGTGCCAGCCGCTCGGCCTCGGCCGGCTTGCCCTGGCGATTGGCCTCGCGCGCCTTGGCCACGGTGCCCCAGAACGTGGCCGTGCCGATCAGGCTGCGCCACTTGTCGCTCGGGTCGAGCTGGTTGGCGCGCGTGAACAGCTCGCGCGCCTCGTCGTGGCGGCCCTCGCGCAGCCGCACGAGTCCCAGCCCGCCCACCACCTCGGCATCGTCGCGCCGCTTGCGGTACGCCTGCTGCAGCGCGATGTCGGCGTCCTTGAGCTGCCCGCGCTCCAGTTGCGCCAGCCCGCGCTGCCGCGCCTGCCAGGCCGGATCGGCCTCGCGCTGCTTCTGCGCGGCCACGCGCTTGCCCAGTTCGGCCAGCGTGTCCTGCGCGCCCTTGTCGTCGGGCACGGCCTTCACGTAGCGCTCGAACCAGACGTAGTAGGCCGGGTCGTCGTTGACGCGGTACAGCGTGCGCCGCCAGATGTCGAGCGCGGTGGCCCGGTCGCCCTCGGGCTGCTGCGTGACTTCGTAGAGCAGCGCAAAGCCTTCCTGCCGGGTGCCGGCGCGGTCGGTCAGCAGGTCGCCCAGCGTCAGCTTGAGCTGCATGTCCGACGGGTTCGCGCGGATCCGCTGGCGCAGTTCGGCGATGGCCCGCGTGCGGCCGTCCGGCGTGCCCGAGAGAATGCGGTAGTAGTCGCGCGTCAGGCTGCCGGCCGGCGCGCCGCGCGGAAACAGCTTCTGCAGCCGCTGCACCGCTTCTTCGTCCTGGCCGCTGCGCGACAGCAGGCGGATGTTGGCCATCTCGCGCTTGTCGCGCGTGGCGATGCGGTAGGCGTCGTCCAGCTCCCGCGTGGCGGCGCTGCCGGGCGCCACGGCCTGCAGCTTCCTGAGCAGCTTGTCGGCCTCGGCCGGGCGGTTCGAGCGGATCTCGATCAGCCCGAGCAGCTTCAGCGCCTCGGGCTCGTTCGGGTTGATCAGCAGCGCCTTGTCCAGAATGCCGCGTGCCATGTCGGCGCGGTTGCGCGCCTCCCACATCCGCGCGGCGGCCAGCAACTGCGCCATCTGGGGCGACGGCGCGGCGCGCGTGGCGGGGGCGGGATCTGCGGCAAGGGCAGGCATGGTGGAAGTGGCCAGCAACACGGCCAGCGTGGGGGCTAGCGCGCTGCGGGGCATGTGGATGTCCAGGCCGGCACCAGCGTGCCGTCCGCCTCGAAGCGGAAGTGTCCGTCCAGATGGCCCAGCCCGAACAGCGCCAGCACCTGGCTGTAGTAGCCCAGCGGCGCCTGCGCGGCCATCGTGCGGGTGCGCTGGGCCTGCCCGCGCGCCGCGTCGGCCAGCCCCAGCGCCGCCAGATACGGAGCCACGGCGGCCGAGAACCCCGCGTTGCCGGCGTTCGCACCGAACGTGCCGGCCTGCGTGTCCACGCGCTCGGGCGGATGGCCGTGCGCCACCACGTAGTCGGCCATCGGGCGGAACCGCTGCAGCACCGTGGTGCGCAGCGGGTCGCGCGGGGCGGTCATGCCGGCCCACAGGTAGACGCGGATGGCGTTGTACGACCCGCCGGCCTGCGTCTGCGCGTCGGGCTGGAACCCGCGGCCCTTCTGGTACACCGCCCAGTCGGGCGAAAAGCCTTTGGGCGCCGTATCGACGATCAGCCGCGCCGATGTGTCGACGAGCGTCTTCCAGCCGGCATCCTCGGCGCCCAGCACGGCGGCCAGCCGCCGCATCACGGGCAGCGGGACGTAGCTCGGGTTCAGGCGCCACGTGTCCGGCGTGGGATGGAAGCCGGCCGGCCCCGGCAGCAGCGTGCGGCCCAGCCCGGGCAGCACGGCCGATTCCTCGCGCAGCGCGCGGCGCGCCAGCACGGTGCCCAGCGCGGTGTAGCGCCGCACCTGCCAGAGCCGGCCCGCTTCCAGCAGCGCATAGGCGATCCACAGGTCGGCGTCGGACGCCGGGTTGCTGTCGATCACGCCCCAGGTGCCGGCCTGCTCGCCCTCGGTGCGCTTGCCCCAGATCCACGCGGGCAGGTGGGCGGTCAGGTCGCCCTGGGCCAGGTTGTTCTCGGTCCACGCCAGCAGCCGGTCGAACGTGGCGCGGTCGTTGGCGGCCAGCGCGAAGAACAGCCCGTACGACTGGCCTTCGGATACCGTCACCTGCTGGTCGCTGCTGTCGTCGATGACGCGGCCGTCCTGGCTGATCGTGGCGCGGCGGAAGGCGTCCCAGTCGGGCCAGGGGCAAGACGCGGCGGGGGCGGCCAGCGCGGGCAGGGTGGCGCCGGCCAGCGTGCACGCCACGGCGCAGCGGATCGACACGCGCTTCAGCCAGGCCCGTGCCCGCCGCATGTCACCCTCCGTTGCGCCGCGCGGCCAGCCGGCCCAGCGCCCAGAACAGCGTCAGCGCCACCAGCAGCCCGGCCAGGATGCCGCCCAGCGCCAGCAGCGCCGGGTGCGCCGACATCGTCATCCACAGCCGCGCATACCAGGGCAGGTTGCCGACGTAGTAGGTCTCGCCCAGCCGCAGGCCCTCCAGGTCGCGCTGGCGGATCACGGTCAGGTCGCCGCGGATCTGCGCCACCTTGCCGGGGTCTTCCAGCACGTCCAGCACGTCGCGCACGCGGTCGTCGCTGGACGCGGTCAGCGCCACCACGCTGCGCCGCTCGGCAAACGGGGATTCGAAGCCGATCAGCGCGGCCAGCGGGCCGTCGGCGGACAGGATCGCGCGGCCGGCCGGCGAGATGTTCTCGCTGTCGGTGCCGCCAATCCAGTTCGACCACGCATGCGCGCGCTGGTCGCGCAGCGCGATCTCGGTCTTGCCGCGCTCCACCAGCAGCGGCAGCGACTTGCCCCACCGCTGCAGCACCTGCGCGGCGCTGCCGGTGCCGATGATGACGAGGTCGCGGTGCTTGACCGATTCGATGGCGCGGGACGGCGCCACGGTCACGCGCAGCGACGGCAGCCCCGTCCACTTGCCCATGTGGCCCAGCACGGTCAGCAGCGCCTCCTGGTCGATCGTGGTCGGCGCGTCGGGGATCACGATCGCCGTGTCGGCCAGGTCGGCCATGCGCGTGAACGGGTAGCCGCTGTTGGCAAAGAAGGCCAGGTTGGGCAGCGCCGCGTAGTGCAGGAAGCCGCTGAAGTCGATCGACGAGTCGGGGTCCACGGCGGCGCGCGCCACGTTGGCCGCCGTCGACGCGCAGAGCCCGGTCTTCTGCGAATCGATGTGGAAGCGGAACTGCATCTGGTTGTTGCTGCCCACGCGGAACGCCGGGATCAGGATCTCGTTGCTGACGCTGGCGCTGCCGCCCGACAGCAGCGGCACGCTGACCAGGTTCTCGTCGTTCTGCACCGTCAGCGGCTTGAGCCGGTACGAGCGCACGAGCTGGTCGTTCACGTCGATGCTGAGCACCGAGTCGTTGTACGTGGACGGCGCCGTGTAGCGGTACTTCATGTTCATGGGCACCGCGCGGTCGTTCCAGCCGAACAGGTCGGCCGGCACCTTCAGGTTCACGCGGATGGCGTCGGGGCTGGCGCCCGAGACCTGCAACTGCTGCGGATCGGTGACCAGTTCCTTGAACATCACCGGGCGGTCCACCGGCGCCCAGGCGGGCGCGTCGTAGGGGCGGCGCGGCTGGCCCAGATCCACCGACTTGACCAGCGTGCTGGCGCCGGCCATGCCGGCCTTGCCCAGCACCACCGCGTTGGCGGCCACTTCCAGCTCCTGCGGCGTGCGCCCGGCCAGCACCAGCAGCTTGCGCGCGGGGTTGGCCGGGTTCGGCATCACGCTGACGGTCGGCCCGTCGATCTTGTCCAGCCGGATGCCGTCGGGCTGCGCGTTCGGCAGCACCAGCGCGATGGCGTGGGCATCGCCCGGTGCCGTGCGCGTGACCGGAAAGCGCAGCTCGCGGTAGCTGGCCAGCGCGCCCAGCCACGACGCCACCACGCCGGCGGCGCGCAGCGTGACCGGATCGGCATTGGCGGGCAGCACAAACGGCACGGTCACGCGGCGGTTGTCGCGACGGTCGAAGAACGGCGCTGGTAGCAGGGCCAGGTTGTCGGGCAGCGTGACGGTGGACTTGGTCAGCGTCAGCGTGCTGGTGGGGCTGATGTCGGTCCAGAGGCTGGAGTGGTACGGGTCCTCGCAGTGATCGAGCGTGTAGTGCGCGATCATCTGCACGTTGATGCGGTTGAAGTCGGTGAAGAAGCGCGGGTCCAGGTCGACCTCGCGCGACACCTGCTGGCCGGCGTGCTCCTTGTCCAGCGGCAGCGTGGCCACCACCTCGTCGTTGAGCCGGATCTTCAGGTGCGACAACGGGTAGACCAGCGACGGCGAATACGTGAAGACGAGCTTGAGCCGGGCCGCCGTGACCACCTCGTCCAGCCGCACGCCCACGTTGACCGTGCGGTCAGGGTCGACGCCGCGCAGCGGGATCGTGTAGTTGGCGCCCATCTGGGCGAAGGTCAGGGACTGGGTGCGCCCCGGCGGCAGCGCCGCGGCGTCGGAAGCCGGGGCCGTGGCGGCCGGCGCGCTGGCCGGGGACTGGGCTGCGGCCGGCCCGGGGGCCAGCCCCGCGCACCATGCCATCGTCATCGCGACAGCCATCGGCATGCAGCCACGTAGCAGGCCTGACACGAGTTCCGTCATATCGGGGCGCCCTGTGAGTGTCGCGCGGCGCGAACCGCGCTTCGGAAGGTTACTGCGTGGCGAATATAGCACGCCACTTTCGGCCAGCAGCAACGGTTTGCGGGCGGGCAACGGTGAATTAAGAAAGATTCAATTCATACGCGCGAAGGTCCCAAAAACTTTCAGTTGCATCGGCCGGAGAGGCAGTTCCACGCGTGTAGGACATGCCGAATTTGCATGAGGTGGCGGGCGGCCGTGTGAAACAATGCCAGCCATCGTCTTCCATTTTCCAAGAGGAAACCACCCGCCATGTCCGAAGCCGTCGTCCTGCTGAACGGGGAGCTGCTCCCGTTGTCCGAAGCCCGCATCCCTGTCCTGGACCGGGGGTTCATCTTCGGCGACGGCATCTACGAGGTGATCCCGCTCTACAACGGCAAGCCGTTCCGCGGCGCCCAGCACCTGGCGCGGCTGGCGCGCAGCCTGGCGGCCATCGGCATCCCGAATCCCCATACCGAATCGGAATGGCTGGCCCAGATAGACCGCGTGGTGCAGGCCAACGGCATGGCCGACCAGATGGTCTACATGCAGGTCACGCGCGGCGTGGCCAGGCGCGCCCATGCCTTTCCGAAGGAAGTCACGCCCACGGTGTTGATCATGACCAACCCGATGGCGCTGCCGCCGGCCGCCGCCGTGGAGCAGGGCGTGGCCTGCGTGACGATGGAAGACCGCCGCTGGCTGAACTGCCAGATCAAGTCGACGTCGCTGCTGGGCAACGTGCTGGCGGCGCAGGCCGCGGCCGAGGCCGGCGTGACCGAGGCCATCCAGTTCCGCGACGGCTACCTGACCGAGGCGTCGGCGTCGAACGTGTGGGTGGTCAGCCAGGGCCGCGTGTCGGCCCCGCCCAAGGACAACCTGATCCTGGAAGGCATCCGCTACGGCCTGATGGAGGAGCTGTGCGCGGCGATGGAGATTCCGTTCGAGGCGCGCCGCCTGACGCGCGACGAGGTGTTCGGCGCCGACGAGGTCATGATCTCGTCGGCCAGCAAGGAACTGCTGCCCGTGGTGAAGATCGACGGCCAGGCCGTGGGCGGCGGCACGCCGGGGCCCGTGTTCCAGCGGCTCTACGCGGCCTACCAGGCGGCCAAGGCGGCGCTGTAGTCACACCGGCGCCGGCGCGCCGGTGCTAGGATGGCCGCTGCGGTAATCCATCGATAGGAGGCTGTCTCATGGCCAAGCGCGAGCGCAGCGGGCGCGTCATCAAGGAAGAGGTGAGCCGGCGCATTCAAGGCATCGACGAGATTGCGGACGAGGGGATGCGGGTTCGCGTGCCGGACCCCACGCCCCATGCGCGCGACGCGCGCGGCCGCAACTGGGACATGGCCCGCTTTGGCAACGCCCGCGGCTACGAGGCCGCGATCCGGGCCGTGGTGGACGAGGTGCGCGACGAGTTCGACCTCGTCGACGACCCGGCCAGCCACGTGCCGAACCCGTTCGGCGACTGACCGGCCGCCCGCCCGCGGCAGGCGTTCAGCAAGCCAGCCCCGGCCACGCCGACTGCGGCCGCCATCCCGCGATGGCGCGCGCCGGCAGCGGCTGGGCGAACAGGAATCCCTGGCCCACGTGGCAGCCCTGTTCCAGCAGGAACTGGCGCTGGTAGGCGCTGGTCACGCCCTCGGCCACCACATTCAGCTGGCGTGCCCGGCCGATGCGGATCACGGCCTCCACCAGCGTGCGCGTGGCCTCGCTGGTCTCCAGGTCCAGCAGGAAGCTGCGGTCCAGCTTGATTTCCTCCACCGGCAGCCGCGTGAGCTGGCTCAGGCTCGAAAACCCCGTGCCGAAATCGTCGATCGACAGCCGCACCCCGAGCGCGCGCAACGCGCCGATGGTGGCCTCGGCCTCGGCCGTCTGCTCCAGGAAGACCCCCTCCGTAATCTCGATGGTCAGCGAGCCCGCCGGCAACTGGTTGGCCTCCAGCGCCTGCGCCACCACGCCGGGCAGCCCCGGATCGCGGATGCACAGCGGCGACAGGTTGACCGATACCCCCGGCACCGCCGCACCGGCCTGGCGCCACAGGCCCTGCTGCGCGCAGGCTTCGCGCACGGCCCAGTAGCCGAGCGCCACGATCAGGCCCGATTCCTCGGCCAGCGGCACGAAGACCGACGGCGACACGTCGCCACGGCGCGGATGCGGCCAGCGCGCCAGCGCCTCCACGGCCCAGAGCTCGCCCGTGGCCAGGTGCACCTGGGGCTGGTAGTGCATGCGCAGGCCGCCGCTGGCGATGGCTTCGCGCAGGTCGGCTTCCAGCGCGCGGCGGTCGCCCAGCCGGCGGGCCAGCGCGGCGTCGTACACGCAGACCTGGTTGCCGGGCTCGCCGCCGTGCTGGCGCTTGGCCAGCTTGGCCTGGTAGACCGCCAGGTCGGCGTGGTGCAGCAGCGTGGCGCGGTCGGGCGCCGGTTCGGTCGACAGGCTGATGCCGATGCTGGCGGACGTGGACAGCCGCCGCCCGTGCCCGATGTCGATCGGCGCGGCCAGCGCCTGCAGCAGCGTCTGCGCGGCGGCCAGCGCGGCGTCGCGGTCGTGCCCAGGCAGCAGCACCGCGAATTCGTCGCCCGACAGGCGGCCGACCACGGCCTCGGCGTGGCGCGCGTGCGCGACGTGCTGGAGCCGCGCCGCCACCTCGGTCAGGAAGCGGTCGCCGGCCACGTGGCCCTGCACGTCGTTCACGCGCTTGAAGTCGTTGAGGTCCAGGAACAGCGCCGCCAGCGGCGTGCCGTCGGCGCGGGCGCGGGCCACGGCGGCATCGGCGCGCGCCAGCAGCAACTGGCGGTTGGGCAGGCCGGTCAGCGCGTCGTAGCTGGACAGCCGGTGGATATGCTCCTGGGTCTGGTCGCGCGTCAGCGCCAGCGCGCAGAGGTCGGCGGCCACGGCCACCAGGTGCTCGTGGAACGGTTCGGGCAGGCGCGGCGTGGTGAAGCACAGGCCGAAGGTGCCAAGCACGCGGCCATCGGCGGCGCGCACGGGCGTCGACCAGCTCGCGGCCAGGCCGGCAGCCTGCGCGGCGTCGCGCAGCGTTTCCCAGCGGGGGTCTTGCGAAATGTCGCCCACGGCCACGGGCTGGCCCAGGAACGCGGCGGCGCCGCACGAGCCCGATTGCAGGCCGATCGGCAGATTGTCGAAGCCGGCCACGGCGGCCGGGTCGGCCGACGGCATCGCCACCAGCCGCAGCCGGCCGTCGGCCACGCGCATGACGGCCGCCATCGCGCCCGGCGCCAGCCGCTCCACGCGGCGGCACAGGTCGGCCATGATCCCGGCGGTCGGCAGGTCGCGCGCGAGCGCTTCCACGGCAGACCGCTGGATGTCCCACAACGCCTCGGCGGCGCCGTCGAACCGGGAAACCTGGGGGTGCGCCTTGACCGCGACCACGGCATCGATCGCCTGCTCCAGCGCCTGGGTACGCATGCTTTGTGACTTTCTCGTTATTTTGGAATTCGGTGCGTGCGCCCGGCCATCTCCCTCGATGGCCGTCCAGCCGCACGCCCCCGCGAGTGTAAGCCGGTTCCTTACCGCCGACGGACAGGGTTTGCCCGGTTTCGCAACATGCGCTGCCGCGCCGTCAACCCCTCGTTGGGGGACCGGCGGCCCGCCGGCGCTTGTGCCGCGCGGGACGTGACACGGGCATGACGGACGTCAAGAGGATGTCAGCGGGCGGTTAGAGGGTTTCTTCGGATTCGGGCGGCCGGGCGCCCTAGGCGTGCGACGGTGGCGCGGCCGCCTCGGCGCTGCGCCACGTGGCGCCGGACTGGCGCTTGGCGCCGTACATCGCGGCGTCGGCCGCGCGCAGCAGCGCGGTGGCGTTGCGCGCGTGGATCGGGTAGATGGCCAGCCCGATGCTGAGCGGCGCCGTGATGGCTGTGCCGTCGGGCAGCAGCAGCGGGGCGGCCATGGCGTCGAGGATGTCCTCGGCGATGTGCACGGCGTCCTCGGGATGGCGCAGCGCGCCGATCAGCACCGCGAACTCGTCGCCGCCCAGCCGCGCCACGCTGTCGGACTCGCGCAGCCGCGCACGGATGCGCTGGCCGATGCCGACCAGCACTGCGTCGCCGGCGGCGTGGCCGTGGCGGTCGTTGATGCCCTTGAAGTCGTCGCTGTCCAGGTAGAGCACGGCCGCGTGGCAGTGGGTGGCCGCCGCCGCGCGCACGGCCACATCCAGCGCCTCGGTGAAGGCGGCGCGGTTCAGCAGGCCGGTCAGGCTGTCGTGCGTGGCGCGGTGGGCCAGCGAGCGGTTTTCGTGCTGCAACTGCTTCTGCCACGCTTCCAGCTCGTCCAGCAGCACGTTGAAGTCCTCGGACAGCGCGTTCAGTTCCGCGATCCTGGCCGGCGGCATGCGCTGGCCGAACGCGCGTTCGGACCGCACCGCGTGGGCCACCCGCATCAGGCTGCGCAGCGGATCGACGATATGCGCCAGCATGCGGCGCGACATGTAGTGCGCGCCGATGGCCGTCAGCAGCAGGCACGCCACCAGCCCCAGCGCGCCCTGGAGCAGGAAATGGAGCAGCGCGATGGGGTCGCCGGCCACGCGCACGCTGCCCACCTGCTGGGATTCGTGGATGACCGGCAGCTCGACCGGGCCGGACGTCAGCAACTCGCCAGCCAGCGCGCGCAGCGCCGGCAGGTGGTCCTGCTCCGGCCGCCGCCACGCCGCCAGCGGCTGGTGGTCGCGGTCGAACACGGTGACGGCGGCCACGTCCTCGGCGCCGGCGATGGCGGCCAGCGTGTCGGCGGTGGCGGCATCGTCGCGGAACACAACCGGCGCCTCCACCGTGTAGGCGATGGACCGCGCCACGAGCTTCAGGTTGTGGTCGGCATAGGCGCGCAGCGCGGTCATGCCCAGGAACGTCAGCGAGATGCCGGCCGTGAGCACGGCGATCAGCGCCACGCCCAGGTGGATGCGGCGCAGCGCGCTGTAGAGCGTGGGCCGCAGCGGGGGGCGCGGGCGGGGCCGGGCGGGTGCGGTCATGGCGCGGGCGCCTTGCGGCGTCCCAGTTGCAGCACGCCCGGATGCACGTGGATGCCGCTCCGTGCGATGGCTTCCAGATGGATGCGGAACGACACCTGCTGGTCGCGGATGTTCAGGCAGAACATGCTGCTGCCTTCGCACTCGAAATCTTCCTCGGCCACCACCAGCACCGGCTTGCCGACGAACGCGGCGGCCAGCGGGCGGCGGCGCGCCTCGGTGACGGCGCCCAGGTACAGCGCGTCGCACTGCGGCACGAGCGCGTCGGACACGGTGTCCACCCGGCGCGCGTCGACCAGCCGGCCCGTGGACAGCGTGCCGCCTTCCATCAGCTTGCCGGCGTAGCGGGCGCCGCCATCGACGCACAGCCGCAGCGTCTCGCGCTCGGTGGGCCACCGGGCGTAGCTGAGCAGGCTCAGCACCACGCGGGCCACGGCTTCGGGGCGCGATGGCGGGGCCGACGCGCCGGAAGCCGGCAGCGGCGTGGCGGGCGGTGCGGTGGCCCCGGCCAGCCCGGCCAGCAGCAGCCACGCCGCCAGCGCCAGCCGGAGCGGGCGGCGCTGGGGGCCAGGGCGGGAGGCGGGGCGGGGCAGGTGTGCGGCGATCGACAAGGCGGCGGGCGTGGAGAGGGGGTCGGATGGATCGTGGACGCTCTCCAGAGTGTCGGCGCGAACCGGCAAAACTGTAGGGACGGGCCGCCGCGGCGCCCGGAATCGGCGGTAACGCCCCGAAACCGTTTCTTACATCACAGGGTCCGGCCCGTGGGTACACTGCTGCCTGTCGGTCCGAGGGTGCCGGGGCACGGCGCCCGCCGAACAACACAAGAAAGGGTCCATCATGCAACGCCAAACCTTGCTGCGTGCCGCCGCCGGCGCCGCGCTGATCTGGTCCGCCGCCGTCTTCGCGCCCACCGCGATGGCGCAGGTCAATATCAACATCGGCATCGGCACCCCGCCGCCGGCCCCGATCTACGAAGTCGTTCCCGCGCCGCGCGCCGGCTACGTCTGGGCGCCCGGCTACTGGTCCTGGGACGACCACTACCGCAAGCATGCGTGGAAGAAGGGCCACTGGGTGGCCGAGCGCCCCGGCTACGTCTACGAGGCGCCGCGCTGGGTGCAGGCCAGCAACGGCTGGGTGATGCAGCCCGAACGCTGGAACCGCGGTCCGGACTACGACCGCTACCACGGCCCGCGCCATGACGACCATCGCGGCGGGCCCGGCCCCAAGGGCTATCACTGCCCGCCGGGCCACGCCAAGAAGGGCGAGTGCTGAGGCCCATGTCGCGGCCCCGGGCCCGCGCCGCCGCCATCGCCATGCGGTGACGGCGCGCGGCGGGGCCATGCTAGGATGCCCGGGCACAGCCGACTACCCGGAGCCCCGACATGCCCAAGCAGGTGTTCTCCCGCTCGCAGTATCTCGACATCCTCAATGACAGCCTGCGCCGCCATCCCGGCTTCCAGCCCGGCATGGCGTTCGTGTTCCTGCCGCCGGGCGCCAGTGCCGAGCAGGCGTCGGGCGTGGGCTGCACCGGCCCGCTGGACGCGCTGGCGGTCTACTGCGAGATCGAGCGCGTGGCCGCCGGGCTGATCGAGGTGCGCGACTAGGCCGTATGGCCGTGACGGCCGTGACGTGGCCGGTCCCAGGCATCAAAAAACGCACCCGAGGGTGCGTTTTTCGTTGGGGCTCAGCCTTCGTCTTCCTCGTCGTCGAGGAATTCGCGCCGGAGCATCCAGTTGGCGATGGCTTCGTCGCAGACCTTCTTGAGCTTGCCCTTGTCGGGCAGCTTGTCGAACATCTGGAAGTTGACCAGCGCCATGCCGGCGTCGGTGATGTAGAACAGGCGTTCGGGCTCGTCGTAGTGGACGATGCGGCCGTCGATGCCTGCTTCCTCGCTGTCGGCGGGCATGTCTTCCAGTTCCACCACGCGGCAGGTGAAGCGCGGGCTGCGCGTGTGGGTGAGGTACTCGAACTCGTCGTGCGTGACCTCGCCGCCCTTGCCGGCGGTGATGGCGAAGCCCCAGATGAACCGGGGCATCGGCAGATCGGACAGATCGTCAATCTCGTCCATGGTGTTCTCCCTGATGCGTCAGCCGGCATTATCGCCGAAGTCCCGCGCCACGGGCAGCACCCGCCGCGCCGCGCCGCGTCATTCCAGCAGGTAGCCGCGCGCCAGCGCGCCAAAGTCCTCCAGCTCGCGCGCCTGCCAGGCGGCGTCGTGGCCCAGTTCCTCGGCCAGGATCTCCGCCACGCGCGGCGCGCCGGCCAGCGCGGCCCGGGCGTCCAGGAACAGCGCGCGGTTGCGCCGGCCGAGCACGTCCTCCACCCGGCGCGCCAGTTCGTGGCGGGCCGCAAAGCGGACGTGGGCCTCGGTCAGGCCGGAGGCCGGCACGATCGTCGCGTCGGTGCCGGGCAGCGCGCGCACCAGCGGCAGGTCGGCGCCGTAGTAGCGGTCGGGCGAGCCCGAGTTGGCCGGGGGCAGGTCGTCGGGCATGCCGGTGGCGCCGTGCAGCGGCAGGCTGGCCGTGCGGCACGGCGCGGCGGGCAGCATCTGGCGCTGGATCGCGGTCTCGATCACGTCCTCGGCCATCTTGCGGTAGGTGGTCCACTTGCCGCCGGTGACGGTGATCAGGCCCGCGCGCGACACGAGGATCGTGTGCTCGCGCGACAGCGACGCGGTGGACGACTCGCCCGTGGCCTTGACCAGCGGCCGCAGCCCGGCCCAGACGCTGGTCACGTCGGCGCGGGACGGGTCGCGCGCCAGGTACCGCGCGGCCGTTTCCAGGATGAAGTCGATGTCGTCGCCCGTGGCG
This sequence comes from Cupriavidus sp. SZY C1, assembly GCF_032190535.1. Taxonomy (NCBI): domain Bacteria; kingdom Pseudomonadati; phylum Pseudomonadota; class Betaproteobacteria; order Burkholderiales; family Burkholderiaceae; genus Cupriavidus; species Cupriavidus sp. SZY C1. The sequence continues at coordinate 91,917 of NZ_JAUANU010000001.1, read as the reverse complement.
CGCGGTTCCAGCGGGAGGTCCTTGCGCGGCGTATCGGTGGTGCCGACGATGACGTGGCCGTTCCAGGGCACCAGGAACAGCACGCGGCCGTCGTCGGTCTTCGGGATCAGGATCGCGCGGTCGCCGGGCAGGAAGCTGCGCGGGATGGTCAGGTGCACGCCCTGGCTGGGCGCCACCATCGTGCGCGCCTGGCCGTCCTCCATCTGCCGCACCGCGTCGACCCACACGCCGGTGGCATTGATCACGCAGTCGGCGCGCAGTTCGAACGTGGCATCGCCCAGCGCGTCCTGGGCCGTGACGCCGGTGACCACGCCGTTGCGCTGGGCCAGGCCGGTCACGCGCAGGTAGTTGACGGCCGTGCCGCCCACGTCGAACAGCGTGCGCATCAGCGCCATGGCCAGCCGCGCGTCGTCGAACTGGCCGTCGAAATAGAGGTTGCCGCCGCGCAGCGGCCGGCCGCCGACGTGCTCGGCCAGCGTGGGCACCGCTTCCAGCGTCTCGCGGTGGTTGAGCCAGCGGCTGCCGGACAGGTTCTGCCCGCCGGCCAGCATGTCGTAGACCTTGAGCCCGATACCGTAGAACGGCTGGTCGAACATCTGGTAGGCCGGCACCACGAAGCCCAGCGGCCACACCACGTGCGGCGCGTTGCGGGCCAGCAGGCCGCGTTCGTGCAGCGCCTCGCGCACGAGGCTGATGTTGCCCTGGGCCAGGTAGCGCACGCCGCCGTGCACGAGCTTGGTGGCCTTGCTGGACGTGCCCTTGGCAAAGTCGGCCGCTTCGAGCAGCAGGGTGCGATAGCCGCGCGCGGCGGCGTCGAGCGCCGTGCCCAGGCCGGTGGCGCCGCCGCCGATGACGATCACGTCCCAGCGCGGCGTGCGCGCCAGCGTATCGAGCAACTGGGCCCGCGAGGGAGGCTGGACCGGAGGTACGGAGGTAGACATGGTGGTTCGGGCGTTCGATGTTCAGGTTGCGCTGTCGTTGCCGTCCCGGGCCCAGTCGCGGGCGCGGTCGACGGCGCGGTGCCAGCGGGCGATGCGGTGCGCGCGGGCGTCGGCCGACAGCTTCGGCTCGAACCGCTGCTCCACCTGCCACTGGCGCGCGATCTCGCCGGGGTCGGTCCAGTAGCCGGTGGCCAGGCCGGCCAGGTAGGCCGCGCCCAGCGCCGTGGTCTCGGTCACGCGCGGCCGTACCACGGGCGTGCCCAGCAGGTCGGCCTGCATCTGCATCAGCAGGTCGCTGCGCGACGCGCCGCCGTCCACGCGCAGCTCGGCCAGCGAGATGCCGGCGTCCTTCTGCATCGCGTCCAGCACGTCCACGCTCTGCAGCGCGATCGATTCCAGCGCGGCCCGGGCGATATGGGGCCCGCCGGTGCCGCGCGTGATGCCGACCAGCGTGCCGCGCGCGAACGGGTCCCAGTGCGGCGCGCCCAGCCCGGCAAAGGCGGGCACCAGCACCACGCCGCCGGTGTCGTCGCACTGGCGCGCCAGCGGGTCTACCTCGGGCGCGCTGTGGATCAGCTTCAGGCCGTCGCGCAGCCACTGGATCGTGGCGCCGCCCATGAACACGCCGCCTTCGAGGCAGTACTGGGTGTCCTGGCCGATCTGCCAGCCAATCGTCGTGATCAGCCGGTTGCGCGACGTCACCGGCTGGTTGCCCGTGTTCATCAGGATGAAGCAGCCGGTGCCGTATGTGTTCTTGGCCATGCCCGGCTTCAGGCACGCCTGGCCGAACGTGGCGGCCTGCTGGTCTCCGGCGATGCCGGCGATGGGCACCTCCACGCCGAACAGCCGCGCCGACGTGCGCGCCACGTGGCCGCTGGACGGCACCACCTCGGGCAGCAGGCTGCGCGGGATGTCCAGGATGCCAAGCAGCTCGTCGTCCCAGCGGAAATCGTGGATGTTGAACAGCAGCGTGCGCGAGGCGTTGGAGACGTCGGTCACGTGGCGCGCGCCGTCGGTGAGCTGCCAGATCAGCCAGCTGTCGACGGTGCCGAAGGCCAGCTCGCCGCGCTCGGCCCGCGCCCGGGCGCCGTCGTAGTGGTCCAGCATCCAGCGCAGCTTGGTGCCCGAGAAGTAGGCGTCGATGATCAGCCCGGTCTTGCGCTGGAACGTGTCGCCGTGGCCGGCGGCCTGCAGGTCCTCGCACATCGGCGCGGTGCGGCGGTCCTGCCAGACCAGCGCGCGGCCCACCGGCTCGCCGGTCTTGCGGTCCCACAGCACAGTGGTCTCGCGCTGGTTGGTGATGCCGATGGCGCGAAGCTGCGAGCCGCTGACGTTGGCGTCGCCCAGCACCTCGTGGGCCACGGCAAGCTGCGACTGCCAGATTTCGTACGGGTCGTGCTCGACGTGGCCGGGGTGCGGATAATATTGCCGGAATTCGCGCTGGGCGATCCGTACCACATTGCCGGCGTGATCGAACAGGATGGCGCGCGAGCTGCTGGTGCCCTGGTCCAGGGCCAGCACGTACTGCGGCGATTGCGTGGAAGGCGTGGATGTCATGCGGTCCATCCGTAACGGTGAAATGGCTTCTCTATGTCCGATATTGTCAGCGTGGTGGCTGCCGGCGTGGCCGCGCGCAGCCCCTTTGATCCGTCCGCCCACCTGCGGCTGCTGGCCGACGGCCGGCACGTGGGCTGGCTGCCGCGCACCCATGCCGACGTGCTGCGCGGCTGGCCCGGCACGCTGGGGCCGGAGCAGGGCGGGGCGGTGGCGCTGCTGCCCGGCCGCGATGACCGGGCCGGGCGCGACGCGGCGCTGGCCGCGCTGGCGCGTGACCTGGCCGACGCGGGCCACGTGCGCGGCTGGCGCAACGAGCTGTTCGCGGTGACGCCGGCGCCGGACGCGGTGCCGTTCGCGGTCATCGAGCGGGCGGCGGCGCGGTTCCTGGGGCTGCTGACGTTTGCGTCCCACATGAACGGCATCGTGGCCGGCCAGCGGGCGTTCTGGATCTCGCGGCGCAGCCCGTCCAAGGCGGTGGACCCGGGCATGTGGGACAACCTCGTGGCCGGCGGCGTGCCGGCCGGCAGCGATCCGCTGGAGACGCTGGTGCGCGAATGCGACGAGGAATCGGGCATCCCGCCGGCGCTGGCCGGGCAGGCCCAGGCCCACGGCGCGCTGGACGTGCTGCGCGAAATCCCCGAAGGCGTGCAGTGGGAGCGCGTGTATATATATGACTTGCTGCTGCCGCCGGACTTCGTGCCGCACAACCGCGACGGCGAGGTGGCCGAGCATCGGCATATCGACCCGGAGGCATTGCTTGCTATCATGGCGGGCCGCGCCATGACCGTCGATGCCACGCTGGTGACGCTGGATGCCCTCCGCAGGCGCGGCTGGGCGTCCGTCCAGCCCTGAATGTCCCGCATCGCGGCCCGGCCTTGCCCAACCCCGATTTGCCCCAAATGAGCACCACTGGTTTTATCCTGACGCTTTCCTGCCCGGACCAGCCGGGCATCGTGCACGCCGTGTCCGGCCTGCTGTTCCAGCATGGCTGCAACATCGTAGATTCTGACCAGTACGGCGACGCCTTTACCGGCCGCTTCTTCATGCGCGTGCATTTCAGCGCCGCGCCGGGCGGCCCCGGCCTGGCCGAGTTGCGCCAGGCGTTCGCGCCCGTGGGCGACCAGTTCGGCATGCAGTGGAACGTGTTCGACGCGACGGTCAAGCCGCGCGTGATGATCATGGTGTCCAAGATCGGCCACTGCCTGAACGACCTGCTGTTCCGCGCCAAGGTGGGCGGGCTGCCGGTGGAGATTGCCGCGATCGTCTCGAACCATCGTGATTTCTACCAGCTCGCCGCGTCGTACGACGTGCCGTTCTTCCACCTGCCGCTGATGAACGCGTCGGCCGAGCAGAAGGCCGCGCAGGAAGCCCGCGTGTTCGAGGTGGTGCGCGACCAGAACATCGACCTCGTGGTGCTGGCCCGCTACATGCAGGTGCTGTCCGACGACCTGTGCCGCAAGCTCGAAGGCCGGGCCATCAACATCCACCACTCGTTCCTGCCCAGCTTCAAGGGCGCCAAGCCGTACTACCAGGCCCACGACCGCGGCGTGAAGCTGATTGGCGCCACGGCCCACTACGTGACGGCCGACCTGGACGAGGGCCCGATCATCGAGCAGGAGATCGAGCGCGTGGACCACAGCATGGACCCCGAGCAGCTGACCGCCGTGGGCCGCGACGTGGAATGCGTGGCGCTGGCCCGTGCGGTCAAGTGGCACGCCGAGCACCGCATCCTGCTGAACGGTCACAAGACCGTGGTCTTCAAGTAAAGGCCGCAGCCCCTCTCCCGCCAGCGGAGAGGGGTGTCCCCCCGGCGATGGGCGGCAGTCATGTCGCATCCGCCACCACACATTTCACTCCGCTGTCCACCAGCATCGCGTCATAGGGCGCGTGCAGCGGCTCGTCCGTGAACAGCCTGTCGATGCTCGACAGGGGGGCCAGTTCCACCATGGCGCGGCGGTTGAACTTGCTGGCGTCGGCCGCCAGCCAGATCTCGCGCGAGTGTTCCATGATCGTGCGGGCCACCTTGACCTCCCGGAAGTCGTAGTCGCGCAGCGTGCCGTCGGTCTCGATGCCCGAGATGCCGATCAGCCCGATGTCGACCTTGAACTGGCGGATGAACTCCACCGTGGCCTCGCCGATGATGCCCCGGTCGCGCGAGCGCAGCACGCCGCCCGCCACGATCACCTCGCAGTCCGGGTTGTCGGCCAGGATATTGGCCACGTGCAGGTTGTTGGTGATGACCCGCAGCCCCCGGTGATGCACCAGCGCGCGCGCCACCTCTTCCACCGTGGTGCCGATGTTCAGGATCAGCGAACAGCCCTCGGGCACCGCCGCCGCCACCGCGCGCGCAATGCGCTGCTTGCCTTCGGCGTTGAGCACCTGCCGCTGCCGGTAGGCAATGTTCTCGGTGGTCGATCCCTCCATCCGCACCCCGCCATGAAACCGGGCCAGCATGCCGTTCTCGGCCAGCAGGTTCACGTCGCGCCGCACGGTCTGCAGCGTCACGCCGAACTTGCGCGCGAGTTCGTCGATCGAGGCAAAGCCCTGGGTGCGCACTTCCTCTAGCAGGGCGGTCTGGCGGGGATTAAGCGTCATGCCGGGCATTCTAGATCAAACAGAAACGAAAACAAATGACGCACCGCAGTATTGTTTTATGTTCGTTTTTGCGCTAAAACGCACCCGACGACTGGAAAAGTGCGCCTCGGCCGCGGTTTTCGAAGTGGCTGAGCAAGCACAGGAACATTGGAGACTGGATGCAGCTCAGCCTGGAAGGCATTGCGCAGCAAGTGGGATCGCAAGCCTATCTTTACCCGATGTCGCTGGCCCCGGTGCCGGGCGCCGTCACCATCCTGCTGGGGGCTACCCAGGCCGGCAAGACGTCGCTGATGCGCGTGATGGCCGGGCTCGACAAGCCCACCGCCGGCCGCGTGCGGGTGGACGGCGTGGACGTGACCGGCGTGCCGGTGCGCGAGCGCAACGTGTCGATGGTGTACCAGCAGTTCATCAACTACCCGTCGCTGACCGTCTTCGACAACATCGCCTCGCCGCTGCGGCTGCGGCGCGACAGCCGCGACGACATCGCCGCGCGCGTGCGCAGCCTGGCCGGGCGCCTGCATATCGAGCACCTGCTGGCGCGCTATCCGGCCGAGCTGTCCGGCGGCCAGCAGCAGCGCGTGGCGCTGGCCCGGGCGCTGGCCAAGAACGCGCCGCTGATGCTGCTGGACGAGCCGCTGGTCAACCTGGACTACAAGCTGCGCGAGGAATTGCGCGAGGAACTGACCCACCTGTTCGCGCAGGGCGATGCCACGGTGGTCTACGCGACCACCGAGCCGGCAGAGGCGCTGCTGCTGGGCGGCCACACCGCCGTGCTCGACGCCGGCGAGCTGCTGCAATACGGGCCGACACCCGAAGTCTTCCACTATCCCGCCTCGCTGCGCGTGGCGCGCGCGTTCAGCGATCCGCCGATGAACCTGGTGGAAGGGGTGCTCGATGGTGGCCACGTGACGCTGCCGGGGCAGATCCGCATCCCGATGCCCGACGTGGCCGCGCCCGGCGGGCCGGTCACGGTGGGTATCCGCGCCGGGGCGCTGCGGCTGCAGCCAGTGCCGGGCGCCGTGGCCGTGCCGGGCAAGGTGGCGCTGGCCGAGCTGTCCGGCTCCGACACGTTCGTCCATATCGACACGGCCGCCGGCAACCTCGTGGCCCAGTTTGCCGGGGTGCTCGACCTGCGGCTCGGCGCGCCGCTGGCCATCCACGTGGAGCCGGGCCAGATCTACCTGTTCGACGCCGCCGGCCAGCGCATCCACGCGCCGCGCCGGCCCGGCGCCCTGGCCGACGCGGCCAGCACGCCGCTCAACGAGACGGGAGCCTGACATGGCACGCATCGACCTCGATCTCGCCCATTCCTACGTGCCCCATCCCCAGAAGGACGACGACTACGCGCTTCTGCCGCTGAACTTCACGTTCGAGGACGGCGGCGCCTATGCCTTGCTGGGGCCGTCCGGCTGCGGCAAGACCACGCTGCTGAACTGCATCTCGGGGCTGCTGCGGCCGTCGCAGGGCACCATCCGCTTCGACGGGCAGGACGTCACCGACGCCTCGCCGCAGGCGCGCAACATCGCCCAGGTGTTCCAGTTTCCGGTGATCTACGACACGATGACCGTCGGCGAGAACCTGGCGTTCCCGCTGCGCAACCGGGGCGTGCCGGCCGCGCAGGTCAGGGAGCGGGTGGGCCGGGTGGCCGAGATGCTCGACCTGTCGGGCTGGCTGGACCGCCGCGCCAGCGGGCTGGCTGCCGACGCCAAGCAGAAGATCTCGCTGGGGCGGGGGCTGGTGCGCCAGGACGTGTCGGCCATCCTGTTCGACGAGCCGCTGACCGTGATCGATCCGCACCTGAAATGGCAGTTGCGGCGCAAGCTCAAGGAAATCCACCACGAATTCCGGCTCACGCTGATCTACGTGACGCACGACCAGACCGAGGCGCTGACGTTTGCCGACCAGGTAGTGGTGATGTCGCGCGGCAAGGCCGTGCAGGTGGGCGCTGCCGATGCGCTGTTCGAGCGGCCGGCGCACACGTTCGTCGGCCATTTCATCGGGTCGCCGGGCATGAACTTCCTGCCCGGCCAGTGGCGCGACGGCGCCATCGAGGTGGCGGGGCGGCGCTACATGCCAGACCTGCCGCCCGCCACACTGGCCGCGCTGCAGGCGGCCGGCAGCTTCCGCATCGGCGTGCGGCCCGAATACCTGCAACTGGCCCCGGCCGACGACCCCCAGGCCATGCCGGTGCGCGTGGCCCGCGCGCAGGACATCGGCACGTACTGGCTGATGACGGCTACGGTGGACCATGGCCAGGACGCCACGCTGCGTGCCCGGCTGGGCACAGAGGCCGCCGCGCTGCGGCCCGGCGATACCGCGTGGCTGACCGTGTTCAACCGCCACACCTGCTTCTATATCAACGAGGAACTGGTCTCATGAAGCCCGTCAACCAGAAAGCCTGGCTGCTGGTCCTGCCGGTGGTGATCTGCGTGGCGTTCTCGGCGATCCTGCCGCTGATGACGATCGTCAACTATTCGGTGCAGGACATCATCTCGCCGGAACGCCGCGTCTTCGTGGGCACCGAGTGGTTTGCCACGGTGCTGCGCGACGGTGAACTGCACGACGCGCTGCTTCGCCAGCTCGGCTTCTCGCTGGCGGTGCTGTGCGTGGAGATACCGCTGGGCATCCTGCTGGCGCTGGCAATGCCGGCGCGGGGCTGGCAGGCGTCGGCCGCGCTGGTCATCATCGCGCTGTCGCTGCTGATTCCGTGGAACGTGGTGGGCACGATCTGGCAGATCTTCGGCCGCACCGACATCGGCCTGCTGGGCGCCGCGCTGGACGGCATGGGCTTCGACTACAACTACACCGGCAGCGCGGTGGATGCCTGGGTCACGGTGCTGGTGATGGACGTCTGGCACTGGACGCCGCTGGTGGCGCTGCTCTGCTACGCCGGGCTGCGCGCGATTCCGGACGCCTACTACCAGGCGGCCCAGATCGACGGGGCGTCGCGCTTCGCCGTGTTCCGCTTCATCCAGCTCCCCAAGCTGCGCGGCGTGCTGATGATTGCCGTGCTGCTGCGCTTCATGGACAGCTTCATGATCTACACCGAGCCATTCGTGCTGACCGGCGGCGGGCCGGGCAACGCCACCACGTTCCTGTCGCAGTATCTGACCCAGAAGGCCGTGGGCCAGTTCGACCTGGGGCCGGCCGCCGCGTTCTCGATCGTGTACTTCCTGATCATCCTGCTGACCTGCTTCGTGCTCTATAACTGGATGCAGCGCGCCGGCACGTCCGGCACCGAGGAGATGCCCCATGGCTGAGCGCACCCTTCCCGGCCAGCGCCCCGGCTGGTGGCGGCCGGTGTTCCTGACCCTGTACCTGCTGTTCGCCATCGTGCCGATCTACTGGATGGTGAACATGTCGTTCAAGACCAACGAGGAAATCGTCTCGTCGCTGTCGCTCTGGCCGGCGTCGTTCACGCTGGAGCACTACGTGACGATCTTCACCGATGCGTCGTGGTACTCGGGCTACATCAACTCGCTGATCTATGTGCTGCTGAACACGGTCATCTCGATCGGGGTGGCGCTGCCGGCCGCCTACGCGTTCTCGCGCTACCAGTTCATTGGCGACAAGCACGTGTTCTTCTGGCTGCTGACCAACCGGATGACGCCGCCGGCCGTGTTCCTGCTGCCGTTTTTTCAGCTTTATACGACGATGGGGCTCATGGACACCCACCTCGGCGTGGCGCTGGCGCACCTAGTGTTCAACGTGCCGCTGGCGGTCTGGATCCTGGAAGGTTTCATGTCCGGCGTGCCGCGCGAGATCGACGAGACCGCCTATGTGGACGGCTACTCGTTCCCGCGTTTCTTCCTGACGATCTTCCTGCCGCTGATCAAGGCCGGCGTGGGCGTGGCGGCGTTCTTCTGCTTCATGTTCAGTTGGGTGGAACTGCTGCTGGCGCGCACGCTGACATCGGTCAACGCCAAGCCGATCGTGGCGACGATGACGCGCACGGTGTCGGCCTCGGGCATGGACTGGGGCGTGCTGGCGGCGGCCGGCGTGCTGACCATCGTGCCGGGCGCCATCGTGATCTGGTTCGTGCGGCACTACATCGCGAAGGGCTTTGCGATGGGCCGCGTTTAAGGAAACTACGATGCTGAGCTGGATGGTATGGACCACCCCGGTGGCCGTCTTCTTCTCGCTGGTGGTGCTGATGCTGGTGGGCATGACGATCTGGGAGGTACGCGCGCCCACGGTGGAGCGCAAGGGCTTCCTGCCGATCGCCACCACGCGTGGCGACCGCCTGTTCATCGGCCTGATGTGCGCGGCCTGGATCAACCTGGCCTGGGTGGGCCTGGGCGAGAAGATGCAGGGCTGGTTCCAGTTGCAGGCCGAGCCGTCGGTGTGGATCAGCGCGGCGGTGTCCGCCGTGGTGCTGCTGGTGATCATGCGCCACGGCTGAGCCGGGGCGCGTCTTTGGGGTTTGGCGTTCATGGGCTGCGAGATCTTTGTCCCTTCCCCGGGGCCGCAACCCAGGTACAGAGCCGGGGAAGGGTAGCTGAGGAGACACGAATGAAAGAGCACGTGAAGTTGGGGATGTCGGCCCTGGCCTTTGCGGCCGCGCTGACATGCGGGCATGCCGCGTGGGCCGACGAGGCCGCGGCGAAGAAGTGGATCGACAACGAATTCCAGCCGTCGTCGTTGTCCAAGGACAAGCAGCAGGCCGAGCTGAAGTGGTTCATCGACGCCGCCGCCAAGCTCAAGGCCAAGGGCGTGACGCAGATCAACGTGGTGTCGGAGACGATTACCACGCACGAGTATGAATCCAAGACGCTGGCCAAGGCGTTCGAGGAAATCACCGGCATCAAGGTCAACCACGACCTGATCCAGGAAGGCGACGTCGTGGAAAAGCTCCAGACGTCGATGCAGTCGGGCAAGTCGATCTACGACGGCTGGATCTCTGACTCGGACCTGATCGGCACGCACTACCGCTACGGCGCCATCCTGCCGCTGACCGACTACATGAACGGCGCCGGCAAGGAATTCACCAACCCCGGCATCGACGTCAAGGACTTCATCGGCACCAAGTTCACGACCGCGCCGGACGGCAAGCTGTACCAGTTGCCCGACCAGCAGTTCGCCAACCTGTACTGGTTCCGCGCCGACTGGTTCGCGCGCAAGGACCTGCAGGACAAGTTCAAGGCCAAGTACGGCTATGACCTGGGCGTGCCGACCAACTGGTCGGCCTACGAGGACATCGCCAACTTCTTCACCAACGACGTGAAGGAGTTGGACGGCAAGAAGGTCTACGGCCACATGGACTACGGCAAGAAGGACCCGTCGCTGGGCTGGCGCTTCACCGACGCCTGGCTGTCGATGGCCGGATCGGCCGACAAGGGCCTGCCCAACGGCATGCCGGTGGACGAGTGGGGCATTCGCGTGGCCGACGACAAGTGCACGCCGGTGGGCGCGTCGGTGTCGCGCGGCGGCGCCACCAACAGCCCGGCGGCCGTCTATGCGCTGACCAAGTACATCGACTGGATGAAGAAGTACGCCCCGCCGCAGGCCATGGGCATGACGTTCTCCGAAGCCGGCCCGGTGCCCGCGCAGGGCCAGGTGGCGCAGCAGATCTTCTGGTACACGGCATTCACGGCCGACATGACCAAGAAGGGCCTGCCGGTGGTCAACGCCGACGGCTCGCCCAAGTGGCGCATGGCCCCGTCGCCGTACGGCCCGTACTGGAAGCAGGGCATGCAGAACGGCTACCAGGACGTGGGCTCGTGGACGTTCTTCAAGAACACCGACCCGAACCGCCTGGCCGGCGCCTGGCTGTACGCGCAGTTCGTCACGTCCAAGACGGTGTCGCTGAAGAAGTCGCTGACCGGCCTGACGTTCATCCGCGACAGCGACATCAACCACGAGTACCTGACCAAGAACGCGGCCAAGTACGGCGGGCTGGTGGAGTTCTACCGCAGCCCGGCCCGCGTGGCCTGGACGCCCACCGGCAACAACGTGCCCGACTACCCCAAGCTGGCCCAGCTCTGGTGGAAGAACGTGGCCACGGCCGTGACCGGCGAGAAGACGCCGCAGGCCGCCATGGACAACCTGGCCGAGGAAATGGACCAGGTCATGGCCCGCCTGCAGCGCGCCGGCATGGCGCAGTGCGCGCCGAAGCTCAACCCGAAGAGCGACCCGTCGAAGTGGCTGTCGGCGGACCATGCGCCGTGGAAGAAGCTCGACAACGAGAAGCCGAAGGGCGAGACCATCGCCTACGACAAACTGCTGCAGGCGTGGAAGGAAGGGCGGGTGCGCTGACCCCGCCAGTCCTTCGCCGGACGGGGTGTTCGGCCTGCGGTGCGAAGCGGTGGCGCGTCATGCGCCGCCGCTTTTTTTACGTCTGGCGCCGGCGCGCGGGGGGTCAGGCCCGGGCCGGGCTGTCGAGCAGGCGGGTGGCCGGCGTCGACGCATGGCACGCCTTGCCGTGCCGCTTGGCGTCGTAGAGCGCCATGTCGGCGCGCATGAACAGCTCGCTGACCGACGTGCCCTGGTCGGGCCGGTGCAGCGCGCTGCCCACGCTGGCGGTGGCCACCAGCCGGTGCCCGTCGATCTCGAATGGCCGCATGGCCGCGTGGACCACCGTGTGGGCGATGCGCTCGACCGTGTTGGGGTTGCCCACGTCCTCCAGCACGATGGCGAACTCGTCGCCCCCAATCCGCGCCACGGCGTCGCCGCCGCGCACGCAGCCGCGCAGCCGTTCGGCAAATGCGACCAGCAACTGGTCGCCCACCGGGTGGCCGTGGGTGTCGTTGACGGCCTTGAAATCGTCCAGGTCCACCAGCAGCAGCGCGGTGCGATGGCCGTCGGCGTCGGCGCGGGCAATGGTTTCCTGCAGCCGGCGGTCGAAGCCCTTGCGGTTGAGCAGGCCGGTCAGGTGGTCGGACAGCGTCTGCGCCTCCAGGCTGCGCAGTTTCTGGCGCTCGCCGGTGATGTCGCGCGCGAACATGTGCAGGCCCGTCAGCGCGTCCATCGCGTCGTTCCACGCGGGCTGGAACGTCATCTCCCAGGCCACGCCCTCGGCCGTCTCGCGCGTGCAGGTCACCGATTCGCCCAGCCAGGCCCGTTCCAGGTATGGCTTGTTGGCCATGTAGTCGGGTGTGCCCCACAGTTCGCGCAGCGTCAGCCCGGCGATCTGCGCCGTCGGCAGCCCGAAATGGCGCGCATAGGCGCGGTTGACGAAGACAAAGCGCTCGTCGGCATCGACAAAGGCCACCAGGTCCGGCACGTGGTTGGCGATGGCCGCCAGCCGCTTCTCGCTGGCGGCGGCGCTGTCCGTGGCGGCCTTGAGTGCCGCCTCGCGCTCGGTAAGCTGGGTCATCACGTCGGCAAACGCGCCGGCCAGCTCGCCGATCTCGTCGTCGCGGCGCACCGGCAGCTCGGCCACGGCGTTGGGCTGCTCGCAGAGCTTGCGCACCGAGCGGTGCAGGTGTTCCAGCGGCGCCAGCAGGTGGCGGATGGCCATCCACATCAGCCCGGCCGCGGCCAGCAGCGTCAGCAGGCCCAGCACGATGGCCCGGTGGCGCACCTCCACCAGCGGCGCGTACGCCTCGGCGGCGGGCAGCACGGAGACCACCTCCCAGCCATTCGATTCCAGCAGGTAGCGGGCCACCACCGGTTGCTCCGGCGCCAGCGCCTCCCAGCGCGATGCCGGCACCTCGGCGCCGCACGCCTCGCCCACGGGGCGCGCCGCCGCCAGCACCCTGCTGGCGTCGGGGTGCATCGCGTAGCGCGGATTCGGCCCGGCCGACACCAGGCAGTAGTAGCCGGTCACGCCCACGCGGTGGTGCGCCAGTTCGCGCAGGAAGTTGTCGGCCGACAGGTTCAGCACGCCGCCCACCACGCCGCGCAGCCGCCCCTGCGCATCGCGCAGCGGCACGGCCAGGATCACGCCGGGTGCGCTGCTGTGCTTGCCCTGCAGCAGGTCGGAGACGGCAAAGTCGGCCCCGTTGACGATGGATTTGAAGTATTCGCGATCGCCGACGGTCATCTTGACCCCGTCGGGCACGGCGGTGCTGAAGGCGAGGGTGCCGTCGGGCCAGGCCAGGAACGTGGCGTTGAAGTGCTCGGGCATGTCCACCGTGTCGGTGGCCAGCTGGCGCAGTTGCGCGCTGGGCCGATCCAGCACGGGCGCCAGCGTGCGCGCCAGGCGGCGCAGCACCACCGCGCGCGATTCGAGCTTGTCGTCCAACTGGTCCGCCACCAGCTTGACCAAGGTGTCCTGCTGGGCCTGGATGACTTGCTGCAGGCGCGTGTACGCGTAGAGCTGGGAAAACCCGACCCGCACCGCGAACACCAGCGTGACAACCGTCGCCGCCGCGATGGCCATCCGGTACTTCAATGAGTGCCGCATGAATCTCTTCTTGTTTTTTATGCTGACCCGTTCCGCCTGCCTGGGCTTGACCGCCACGACCCTGCCCATCTTCGGGATGCACCGCTGCGATGCCTCCTCGGCAGACGGTTCAAAGCGTAGCAGAAACGCCATTGATTTTCGGCGCCGGGGGCCGGCCGGCACGTGTGACAGCCCACATGGCGGGCCGCTGGCGCACGCGCCGTGGCGGCGGCGCGACATGACGCGGACGCCGCCCGGTCAGGGGCAGTCGGCCAGCGTGGCGGCCAGCCAGTCGATCACCGGCCGGAAGCGCGACGCGCCGCGGAATTCGGCCGGATAGGCCAGCCAGACCTCGCGCACCACCTCGGGCACGTTGCGCACCAGCGCCAGCCCGGCCTCGCCGGCACCCAGGTAGTGCGGCAGCAGCGCCACGCCCAGCCCGGCGCGCACCCCTTCGCGCACGGCCAGGAAGCTGTTGGACTGGAACGAGAAATGCCGCGCCTGCGCCTGTGGCCATTGCACCTCGGGCAGCGTGAAGCCTTCGTCCAGCAGCCCGCACAGCGGCGTCGCGCGCGCGTTGGCCTCGGCGGCCGACATCGCGGCCGGCGCGTAGAGCCCGAAATGGATCGTGCCCACGCGCTGCGCGACCAGCGAATCCTCCTGCGGACGCGCCAGCCGCACCGCGATATGGGCGCGGCGCCGCGCCAGGCTGGTGACGCGGTTGTCCACCTCCAGCCGCAGTTCGACGTCGGGATTGCGCGCGTAGAACGCCGGCAGCCGGGGCGTCAGGAAATGGCTGCCCAGCGACGCCGTGGCCGCCACGCGCACCACGCCCGAGACGCCGGTGCCGGCCCCCTCGATCTCGCGCAGCAGCCGGTCGGCCGACTGTTCCATCTGGCGGGCGGCGGTCAGCGCGTTGCGGCCGGCCGCCGTCAGCACGAAGCTGCCGTCCGTGCGCGTGGCAACCGGCTTGCCCAGCGCGGCTTCGAGCCGGCGAATGCGGCGGATGGCCGTGGCGTGCGTGATATCGAGCTCGCGCGCGCAGGCCGAATAGCTGCCCGCGCGCATCAGCGTGGACAGCGTGAGCAGGTCATCCCAGGCGATTGTGCTTTTTTGCACAGCTTGTGTGATTTGGTGGCGAATTGGCGTACAGCTTACCGCGCTCTACGATGCGTGCACACCACCCCGCCAACCCAGACCCCCCCGCCGCCCCCGGGAGACGCCATGACCGCCCCTGCCAAGCCCTTCACCCTGCTCGACGCCGCCGGCGCCAGCCGCCTGCCTTCCGCGTGGACCGACGCCGTGCTCGTGCTGGTGGACCACCAGCGCGAATACATCGACGGCAAGCTGCCGCTGACCGGCATGCCGGCCGCCGTGGCCGAGTGCGCGGCGCTGCTGGCCCAGGCGCGCCGCCACGGCACGCCGGTCATCCACGTGATCCACGAAGGCAAGGCCGGTGGCGCGTTCGACCCCGCCAGCCCCCATGCCGCGATCATCGAGGGCCTGACGCCGGCCGCCGGCGAGCAGACGGTGGCCAAGCACCTGCCGAACAGCTTCGCCGGCACCGATCTCGCGGCCCGGCTGGCCGCCACCGGCCGCAAGGAGCTGATCGTGGCCGGCTTCCAGACCCATATGTGCATCAGCGCCACGGTGCGCTCGGCATTGGACCACGGCTACCGCGTCACGCTGGTGGCCGCCGCCTGCGCCACGCGCGACCTGCCGGACCCGCTGGGCGGCCAGCCGCTGCCCGCCGCCGAACTGCACCGCGTGACGCTGGCGGCGCTGAACGACCGCTTTGCCACCGTGGTGGCCGACACGTCGGCATGGGCGGCGTGATCCGCTAAGCCGCTGAGCCACCGCCGGGCGGCGCGGCCGTGGACTCCCTTACATAAAAGCCGCCAGACCGCCGGCCGGGCTAGGGCATACTAGCGCCTTCGCTGCGCCGCCGTTCCCGGCCGCGCGCCCGTTTTCTCGCCGCCCCCGCATGAAGCGCATCCTCCTTATCAAGATCACGTCGCTGGGCGACATGGTCCACACGCTGCCCCTGCTGTACGACCTGCGTCGCGCCTATCCCGGTGCCAGGATTGACTGGATCGCGGACGCCTCCTGCGCCGACATCCCGCGCTGGGCCGTCGGCGTCGACCGCGTCATCGCGCCGCCGCTGCGTCAGTTCAAGAAGAACGGCCGCAAGTGGCGCGACCTGCGCGGCATCCTCGGCGCGCTGCGCGACCTGCGGCGCGAGCGCTACGACGTGGCCATCGACGTCCACGGCGTGTTCAAGAGCGCCATCGCGGCCCGGCTGGCGCGCACGAAGCGCCGGCTCGGCTATGCCGCCGAGTTCCTGGGCGAGGAAAAGGCGGTCTTTGCCTACACCGAGATCTTTGGCCCCCATGGCGACGCCAACTGCCGCCAGAAGATGCGGCTGGTCGTGGCCAATGCGCTTGGCTACGAGATCGAGCCCCATGAATCGGCCGAACTGCGCGTGCCGCCCCCGGCCACGCCGCTGAACGCCGACGGCGTGCCGCGCGCGCTGCTGTTCCACGCCACCTCGCTCGATATCAAGAAATGGCCGCAGGCCAACTGGATCGAGGTCGGGCACCAGCTCGCGCGGCAGGGCTATCGCGTGCAACTGCCGTGGGGCTCGCAGAAGGAACACGACGAGGCCCAGGCGCTGGCCGCGGCCATGCCCAACGCGGAAGTGCTGCCGCGCATGTCGATCACCGAGGTCGCGCAGCGCGTGGACGCCGCGTCGCTGGTCGTCGGCATGGACACCGGCTTCGTCCACCTGGCCGACGCGCTCGGCAAGCCCACCGTCATGCTGTTCACGGCCACGCGCCGCCACCACTTTGGCGTGGACAAGCCCGGCCAGTCGGTGTCGGTCGGCGACGACGGCGTGCAGCCGACCGTGGCCGAGGTGCTGCAGGCGATCGATCATGTCACGCACCGGTTTGCCGTTCCCGAGACCCAGCCGCTTCAGGCGGCCGGCACCCCGTCGGCGTAACGCCAGTACTCGAAGTCGACCACCGTCGAATTGCCGTTGGCGGTGACGAGGTCGAGCATGAACGCCTGGCGCCGGATCAGCATGCGCGCCAGGTAGCGGGCCCCGCGCCGCACGCCCGGCGGCGCGCCGGTCGGTTCGCCATGGCGCATCGCCAGCCGCAGGATGTGCACCGGCACGAACAGCTGCGGCGCGTTCATGCGCGCCAGCGCCGCTTCCGCATACAGCAGTGACGACTGGGCCAGCCCCGCAAAGCGGTTGCGGAGCTGCGCCAGCACCGGCGGCGGCAGTGTGGCGCCGGTGCCGGTCAGCCCCAGCGGCGTGACGCCGCGCACGTTGTCGCTCCACAGGCCGCCCACCACCACCAGCGGGTCGCGCTTCTGCGGCGGCGGCAGCGGCGACAGGTCCTCCCGGACGTAGAACATCTCGCCATTGAGGTCGTACAGGTGGCTGCGCAGCCCGAAGCGGCGCGCGTAGCCGATGATGCAGTCCATGTCCTCGTCGAACACCGGGCGCGCGTCGCGCGGCAGGTAGCGGGGCCGGATCTCGAACAGGCCCGGCGAGGCGGCGTAGCGGCCGGTCCAGGTCCGCAGGCTGCTGGCGTCGGACGGATTTCCGGTGGTCGGGCGGGTGGTAGACAGTTCCAGCGACATCGGTGCGGGTGCGTGGCAGTGGGCAACCCACACACGCTACGCGCCGCACCGGCCCACGTCGTTAGGACGATTCTGCAAATCGGTGCTGAAATTTCTCTTCTGGTGGCCGGTTTGATGCCGGACAAACGCGACGCGGCCGCCGGGGGCGGGAATCAGTGGACAAAGCCGCCCTGCACAAAGCGCACCGGTTCCGCGTCCATCCGCAGCAGCAGCGCCGTCAGCCCGTCGGCCGGCGCGGCGCCCGTCCTTGCCGCCTGTGCCGCCTGTCCCGACGTGCAGAGCAGGCTTGCCTCGCTCCAGCCATCGCCGCCCGGCCCGGCCTGCGCGCGCAGCCAGCCATCGCGGTCGGCCAGCCAGACCGTGCCCGCCAGCCGTGCCGGATCGATGCCGGCCAGCCGCGCGAACACGGGCCACGCATCGGCCGAGGCCGCCACGCAACCGGCGCGGAACGCCGGCAGGTTCGGCAGCGGCTGGCCGTCGCGCGTGACCAGCAGCGTCAGGAAGCGCGGATCGTCGACCGGCCAGGCGCCCGGCTGACCGTCGAATGCCACCACGCGCACGCGCTGGCGGCCGCGCCAGTCGGCCAGCGTCCGCACGGGCGCCTGCGGACACCGCACCGCCACCTCGGGCAGCCGCAGCGGGATCGGCCAGCTACCCTGCGCGGCGGCGCCGGTGCCGGCGGCCAGCGCCTTCATGTAGTCGATCACGGCCCAGGTCTGCGCGTCGTCGATTTGCCGCCCGAAACCGGGCATCGTCGCGCGCCCGGCGCCGTCGCGCATCCCTGCGGCGATATGCCAGAACAGTTCGCCCTCGGCGCGCCGGCCCAGCAGCGGGCTGGCGAACGTGGGCGGCCAGCGCGTCAGCGTGGCGGCCAGCGGGCCTTCGCCCCGGCCATCGGCGCCGTGGCAGGCCGCGCAGTGGCGGGCGTAGACGCGCCCGCCCTCGGCGATGGCGTCGACGGTGAACGGTGCGGGATGGCGATGGAAGCTCGTCGGCGCGGCCGGCGTGAGCAGCAGCGCCGGCGATGGCCAGGGCGCGGCCACCAGCGCCAGCGCGCCCAGCCCAAGCCAGACGGCGCGGCGCCGCCGCCAGCCCAGCGCCACGGCCAGGCAGGCCAGCGCCACGGCCACGGCCACCAGCGTCAGCGCCAGTTGCCGCGCCAGGCCCAGGTCGATCAGCAGCGTTTCGCCGGCGATGCGGTGCGTCCACGGCCACGCGGGCTGGCCGTGCCGGTCGCCGGTCCAGCCCAGCGCGTGCCACAGGCGCAGCAGGCCAAGCTGGGCCGCCTGCACCGCCTCCAGCAGCGCGTTGAGCCACGTCTGCGGGGGCGGGACGGTCATGGCTTACCAGCTTGCATCGAGACCCAGGTGGCGCAGCGCCTCGTGGCGCAGTTCGGCCAGCCGCGGATCGCCGCGATGGCGCGGGTAGGGCAGGTCGACGCGGATCTCGGCGGTGATGCGCGCGGGCCGCTGGCTGAAGACGATCACGCGCTGGGCCAGGAACAGCGCCTCCTCCACATCGTGCGTGACCAGCAGCGCCGAGAAGCCGGCGCGCTGCCAAAGTTCCACCAGGTCGCCCTGCATCGCCAGCCGGGTCAGCGAATCGAGCTTGCCCAGCGGTTCGTCCAGCACCAGCAGGCGCGGATCGTTGACCAGCGCGCGCGCCAGGGCCACGCGCTGGGCCATGCCGCCCGACAACTGGTGCAGAAACGCCCGCGCAAACGCCTCCAGCCCCACGCGCTTCAACGCCGCATCCACGCGATGGCCCTCGCGGCGCAGCAGGCCGCGCGCCTGCAGGCCCAGCGCCACGTTGTCGCGCACGCGGCGCCACGGGTACAGCGTCGGGTCCTGGAACACGACGATGCGCGACGGGTCTGGCCGGTCGATCGGCGCGTCGTCCTGCAGGATCTGGCCCTGCGACGGCTGATCGAGCCCGGCCACCAGCCGCAGCAGCGTGGACTTGCCGCAGCCGCTGGGGCCCAGCAGCGCGACGAATTCGCCCGGCGCCACGGCCAGGTTCACGCCGTCGAGCACGGGCAGCGCCTGGTCGCCGTCGCCAAACGCGTGGCTGACGGCGCGGATGTCGATGCGGGCGCCGCGCGCGGCGCGGTCGGCGGTGGGTTGCACGATGCCGGCTACCATTTGACGGTTCCTTTCTGCCAGGACAGCGCGCGGTCGCGCACCGCGAACAGCAGCGTGATGACGCCCGAGAACAGCAGCGCCATCACGATCAGCGCCGCATACATGTTGACGTACGACGCCCAGCCCTGGGCCCAGGTCAGGTACCAGCCGAGCCCGGACTTCACGCCCATCATCTCGGCCGTGACCAGCACCGAGAACGATGCGCCCAGCCCCATGAACAGGCCGACGAACACCTGCGGCAGCGCGGCCGGAATGGCCACGCGCAGCACCAGGAACCATTCGGAGGCGCCCATCGTGCGTGCCACGTCGTAGTAGCTCTTGTTCACGCCGGCCACGCCGGACCACGTCAGCACGGCCACCGGAAAGGCCGTGGCCAGCGCGATCAGGAACACCGCCGCCGCGTAGCTGGACGGGAAGAAGTAGAACGTCAGCGGCAGCAGCGCCGTCGACGGCAGCGGGCCCAGCACGCGCAGCACCGGATGCACCCAGTAGCCGATGCGCCGCGACCAGCCGATCGACACCCCGATCAGAAAGCCGGCCACGCCGCCGTAGGCCACGCCGAAGCCCAGCAGCTTCACCGTGTTCAGCACGCTGTCGCCCAGCCGCCGCCAGTCGTCGACGTAGACCTCGATCAGCGCCTGCGGCGGCGCAAAGAACGGCGTGGGCAGCGTGGCGGTCTTGGCGGTCAGGATTTCCCAGGCGGCCAGCCCCAGCGGCAGCGCCACCAGCCACGGGCCGGCCTGGCGCAGCGCCGGGTCCGCGCGCCGCAGCGGGCGCAGGTAGCCGCCGGCCAGCGCCACGGCCAGCAGCGCGGCGGCGGCCACCAGCACCGCGATGCCCAGTTCCTCGGTATAGGCCCAGTCGCTGAAGCCGGCCACCTTGTTGGGCCAGCGCAGCGTGACCAGGCCAAAGGCGCCCCAGGCCAGCGCGGCGACGATGCCGGCCGGCCAGACCCTGGCGGCCGGGCGCGTGGCCCCGCCGTGCAGCAGCGGGGCGTCGAGCGTTTGCGACGACGTTGCCATGTTCGGTCTCCGGTGTCAGCCCAGCACGTTGGCGTAGACGTGCTGCGCCAGCTTCTTCGTGTCGGTGGATTTCTTGAGCACGCCGATGCGCTGGAAATCGCCCGCGTAGAACGCGATTTCCTCCTGCAGGTCCACGCCGGTCGGGTGGTGCGTGTAGGTCAGCGTGGCGTAGAGCTTGCGCAGGTCGTCCGGGCTGATCTTCGGCGAATACTTGGCGAAGACCTTGGCCGCCTCGTTCGGGTTCTCGTTGACGTAGTCGGTGGCCTGGACGATCGACCGCGCCAGCGCGGCGGCGGCCGGGCGGTCGTTGCGCACCAGTTCGCCGCGCGCGCCCACCACGCAGCAGACCTTGCGCGCGTACTCGCCGGTCAGGTTGGTCGCCAGTTCCACGTAGGCGCCGTTGGTGCGTTTTTCCAGCAGGTAGAGGTTGGGGTCGCCGTCGGCGATGGCCTGGATCTCGCCCTTGTCCACGGCCACGCCCAGCAGGTCGGCCGGGTACTGGCGCCACGTGATGTCGCGGTCGGGGTCGATGCCGTGCTTGGCCAGCAGGATCGTGAAGAAATGCTTGCCCGGCGCGGCCAGGTCGCTCACGCCGACGGTCTTGCCCTTGAGCGACTGCAGCGTCGTCACGCCGGCCGCCTTCGATCCCACCAGCCGCACGCAGCCGCCG
This sequence comes from Cupriavidus sp. SZY C1, assembly GCF_032190535.1. Classification (NCBI taxonomy): domain Bacteria; kingdom Pseudomonadati; phylum Pseudomonadota; class Betaproteobacteria; order Burkholderiales; family Burkholderiaceae; genus Cupriavidus; species Cupriavidus sp. SZY C1. The sequence continues at coordinate 71,014 of NZ_JAUANU010000001.1, read as the reverse complement.
TGGGAGCTGCCGATGATCTTGACGTCGAAGCCTGCTTCCAGCGGCTTGAGCCAGCGGTGGATCATGCCCACGGCGGCGTCGGCCTTGCCCGTGGCAATCGATTCCAGCAACTGGTCGGTGGACCCGCTGTAGTTGATCAGGTCCACCTGCAGGCCGTTCTTCTCGAAGAAGCCGCGTTCCTGCGCCACGACCACCGGCGTCAGGCAGAACGAGTTCTGGTTCCACGCGAACGTCAGCTTGCGTGGCGCGGACCACGCCTGGCGGCCCAGGATCAGCGCCGGGGCGGCAATGGCCGCCGTGCCGGCAAGCCGCAGCACCTGGCGGCGGCGCGCGTCGGGTTGGAGTGTGTTCTGGCTCATGGTTGGGATTTCCCGCTCCCCGTCTTGTTGTGGATTGGATGGTGGATGTGGTGGACGGCCGGCGCCTCAGGCGGCGCGGCGCTGGCCGGCATCGCGCGCGGCCACCAGCTCGCGCACGCGCGGGATCAGCTCGCGCCCGTAGTCGACGGCGTCTTCCAGCGGATCGAAGCCGCGGATCAGGAACGTGGTCACGCCAAGCTCGTAGTAGGCCAGCAGCGCGTCGGCCACCTGCTCGGGCGTGCCCACCAGCCCGGTCGAGTTCGAGCGGCCGCCCGTCTCGCGCGCGATGGCCGTCCACAGCCGCTGGTCGACGCGGTCGCCTTGCTCGGCCGCCGCCAGCAGCCGGCGCGCGCCCTCGCTCTGCTGCGGCCCGCCCCGGCTGTAGCCGGCCTGCACGCGCAGCGCGCGGGTGCGGGCCAGGATGTCGTCGGCGCGCTGCCATGCCTTGGCCTCGGTATCGGCCAGCACGGGCCGGAACGACACCGAGAAGTTGACCGTGCGGCCGTGCCGGGCCGCTTCGGCGCGCACGCGCGTGGTCAGCTCGCGCACCTGGTCCAGCGATTCGCCCCACAGCGCGTAGACGTCGGCATGCTTGCCGGCCACCGCGATGGCCGCGTCAGAGGCACCGCCGAAGTAGATCGGCACGTGCGGCTGCTGGGCCGGCTTGACCTCCGAGAAGCCGCGCTCGAAACGGTAGAACGTGCCGGCGTGGTCGAACGGCTGCGGGGCCGTCCAGATGCGGCGCAGGATGTCCAGGTACTCGTCGGTGCGCGCGTAGCGCTGGTCGTGGTCCAGGTAGTCGCCATCGCGCTTCTGCTCGTCGTCGGAGCCGCCCGAGATGAAGTGCACGCCCAGCCGCCCGCCGCTGAACTGGTCGAGCGTGGCGATCTGCCGCGCGGCCAGCGTCGGCGACGTGAAGCCGGGCCGGTGCGCCAGCATGAAGTGGATGCGCTCGGTCACGGCCGCCGCGTAGGCGATGGTCAGCGTGGCCGACGGCCCGGTGGAATGGTGCGGCACCAGGATGCGGTCGAAGCCGGCCTGCTCGTGGGCCTGGGCAAAGGCGCGCACGTAGTCGCGGTCGACCACGGGGCCGGCGGGCGGATGGATCTCGGACTGCTTCTGGCTCTGGATCATGCCGATGAAATTGACGCTCATGCGCGACGCTCCTGGTTGGCGTGGGGTACGGACGAGAACCGTACGCCCGGCCCGGTGCGCGCCAAACGAATAAAAACGCCGCTCCATATGCGCGCCGGACGCGGGTCGATATGCGATATGGGTCGTTACGCGGGGCCGGGCGCCGGGGGTACGCTTGTCGGCCACGTTGCCATCCCCCATCAGGAAGACCCTTCATGTCCGCGTCATCGCTGCATCGCCTGCCCACCCCCGCCGCCCGCCTGGACGACGTGCTGGCCGACCTGTCCGCGCGCTTTGCCGCCCGCGCCGCCCATCACGACGAGACCGGCGCCTTTCCGCACGAGCACTTCGCCCGGTTGCACGCCAGCGGGCTGGTGTCGCACGTGGTGCCGGCCGCGCACGGTGGCGGCGAGGCCGGGCTGGCCGAGGCGCGGCGCGTGATTGCGGCGGTGGCCGGCGGCGATGCCGCCACGGCGCTGGTGCTGACGATGACCTACCTGCAGCATCGCGCCATCGGCCGGGGCGATTCGCGCTGGCCAGACGCCGTGCGCGAGCAGGTGTTCCGCAGCGCGGTGGCGTCGGGCGCGCTGATCAATTCGCTGCGCGTGGAGCCGGAACTGGGCTCGCCGTCGCGCGGCGGGCTGCCGGCCACGGTGGCGATGCGCGTGGGCGACCGCTGGCGGCTCAGCGGCCACAAGCTCTACACCACCGGCATCCCGGCGCTGCAATGGCTGGCCGTCTGGGCCCGCACGCACGAGCCGGAGCCGCGCGTCGGCTTCTTCCTCGTGCCGAAGCCGGCTGCCGACACGCCCGGCATCCGCGTGATCGAAAGCTGGCACCACATGGGCTTGCGCGCGTCGGGCAGCCACGAGGTGGTGTTCGAGGACGTCTGGATCCCGCTGGAAAACGCGGTCGATATCCGGCCGCCCGCGGCCTGGGCGCCCACGTCTGGCAGCCAGGCCGATTTCGATGCCAGCGCGGACCAGCAGGCGTGGATGGTGACGCTGCTGGGCAGCCTGTACGACGCCGTGGCGCGCGCCGGCGTGGACTGGGTGCGGCAGTTCGTCAGCGAGCGCGTGCCGAGCGGGCTGGGCCAGCCGCTGGCCACGCTGGCGCGCGTGCAGGAAGCGGTGGGCGAGATGGCCGCGCTGCTGCGCACCAACCGCGTGCTGCTGGACGACCTGGCGGCGCAGGCCGACGCGGGCACGCCGCCGTCGCCGGCCGACAGCGGGCTGGTCAAGTACACGGTCACGTCCAACGCGATCCGCGCGGTGGAACTGGCGCTGCAGCTATCGGGCAACCACGGCCTGAGCCGGCACAACCCGCTGGAACGCCACTATCGCGACGTGCTCTGCAGCCGCATCCACACGCCGCAGAACGACGCCATCCTGACCGCCGCCGGCCGCGCCGCGCTGGGCCGCTGAGCCCGCGCCGCGCGTCCGCCATCGTGCTATGGTTGGGGTCGATTCGCCGCAACCGCAGACGGTGAACGTCCTTTTCCGGAGACACGCCCATGGCTGAGACGCTTCCTGCCGCGCAACGGCTGGCGCCGCTACGCGACTTCATCACGGCATTTTCCGCGCTGCTCGACACGCACCCGGACGAGCCGCGCATCCTCGACGCCGGCGGCAAGCTGCTGGCGAAGCTGGTGGCGCGCGACGACTGGCTGCCCGACGCCTACGCGCAGCCGCACCCCGAGTTCTATCAGCAGATGCTGCTGCACTGCGATTCGGCCGAGCGGTTCTCGATCGTCAGCTTTGTCTGGGGGCCGGGCCAGCGCACGCCGATCCACGACCACACGGTGTGGGGCCTGATCGGCATGCTGCGCGGCGCCGAGTACGCGCAGCCGTATGCGGTGGACGCCGACGGCGTGCCGTGCCCGCACGGCGAGGCGGTGCGGCTGGCGCCGGGGCAGGTGGAGGCGGTGTCGCCGACGGTGGGCGACATCCACCGCGTGCACAACGCGTTCGACGACCGCGTGTCGATCAGCATCCACGTCTACGGCGCCAACATCGGCGCGGTGCGGCGCCACGTCTACCCCGATGCCGGCGGCACCAAGACCTTCATTTCCGGCTATTCCAACGCCACCCTGCCCAATCCCTGGGACCGCTCCAAGGACGCCTGACCCTCATGACCGATCACCACCCGCCATTCCCCGTCACCCCCAGCCTGGCCGTGCGCCAGGCGCTGCTCGACCGCGCCGAGATCGCGCTGATCGACGTGCGCGAGGAAGACCCGTTCGCGCAGCAGCACCCGCTCTGGGCGGCCAACTTTCCGCTGTCGCGGATCGAACTCGATGCCTGGACGCGCATCCCGCGCCGCGACACGCGCATCGTCGTCTACGGCACCCACGATGGCGAGGACCTGGCCCCGCGCGCGGCGGCGCGGCTGCGTGCGCTGGGCTACACCGACGTGTCGCTGCTCGATGGCGGGCTCGATGCCTGGATCGCGGCCGGCGGCGAGGTGTTCCGCGACGTCAACGTGCCGAGCAAGTCGTTCGGCGAACTGGTGGAGGCGCGGCGGCACACGCCGTCGCTGAGCGCGCCCGAGGTGCAGGCGCTGATCGACAGCCAGGCCGACGTGGTGATCGTCGATGCGCGCCGCTTCGACGAATACCAGACCATGAACATCCCGACGTCGACCAGCCTGCCGGGCGCGGAACTGGTGCTGCGCATCCGCGAGCTGGCGCCGGACCCGCGCACGCAGGTCATCGTCAACTGCGCGGGGCGCACGCGCAGCATCATCGGCACGCAGTCGCTGGTCAACGCCGGCATTCCGAACCCGGTGGCCGCGCTGCGCAACGGCACGATCGGCTGGACGCTGGCGGGCCAGACGCTCGCCCACGGCGCCAGCCGCCGCGCGCCGGCCCAGGTGGAGGCGGCCAATCTGGCGCAGGCGCGCGAGGGCGCGCGGGCGATTGCCGAGCGCGCCGGCGTGCGGCGCATCGCGCTGGATGGGCTGGCGTCGCTGACGGCGCCGGCCCGAACGGTCTACCGCTTCGACGTGCGCACGCCCGAGGAATATGCCGACGGCCATCTGCCCGGCTTTGCCAGCGCGCCGGGCGGCCAGCTGGTGCAGGAAACCGATCACCAGGCGCCGGTGCGGGGCGCGCGGATCGTGCTGGCCGACGACGATGGCGTGCGGGCCAACATGACCGGATCGTGGCTCGCGCAGATGGGGTGGGAGGTCTACGTGGTGGACGGCGCGACGGCGGCCGACCGGGCCGAACGCGGCACGCCGGCGCCGCATCATCCGGCGCCGCCCGAGGTGGCCACCGTGGCACCGGCCACGCTGGCCGGCTGGCTCGACGCCGGCGATGCGGCCGTGATCGACGTGACGACCAGCGCCAACTATGTCAAGCGGCACATCCCGGGCGCGTGGTTTGCCATCCGCGCCCAGCTGAAGCAGGCGCTGGCGGTCATCCGGCCGGCCCGCCGGCTGGTGCTGACCTGCGGATCGAGCCTGCTGGCGCGTTTTGCGGCGGCGGACCTGCGCGGGCTGACCGATGCCGAGGTGTTCGTGCTGGAAGGCGGCACCGCGGCGTGGGCCGCGGCTGGGCTGCCGGTGGAAGCCGGCGAGACGCGGCTGGCCGTGCCGCGCACGGACCGCTATCGCCGGCCGTACGAGGGCACCGACAATGCGGCGGCCGCCATGCAGGCGTACCTGGACTGGGAATTCGGCCTCATCGCGCAGCTGGAGCGCGACGGCACCCACTTCTTCGACGTGGCCTGAGCGCCGGGCCCCACGCGCGGCCGGTCAGAGGTCGCGCGTGCGGGGGATGACCACCGCCTGGCCGTGCAGCACGCCGTCGGCGTCGATCATCTGCCACAGCGTGGCTTCCTTGATCATGAAACGCCGGCCAGCCTTGGTGATCCGCACGCCCTTGTAGCCGGACTCGTAGCCCTGCCGCTGCACACGCTCCAGAAAGCGCTGGCGCTCCTCGCGGTTCGGCGCCTCGGCCGACAGCCGCGACGGCAGGCGGGTAATCTCGTCCCAGTCATAGCCGAAGCGCCGCTGCGCGGCCTTGTTGCCGTAGACGAAGACCGGATCGGCGGCGGTGTTGTGGGCCAGCACGGCAAACGGGGCGTCTTCGTAGAGCCAGTGCATCGCGTCGGCCGGTGACATCGGCTGGGGCACCAGCGGCTTGCCGAGGATGCGCGCGTGGCTGTCGGCCAGCAGCGCGTAGAAATTAGGATCGCTGTGGCGGGGCAGCATCGCCATCGGGATCAGGCCGCGCCGCCGAAGTCTGCAAACACGCGCGCCTGCACGGCTTCCATCACACCCAGCGCCCGCGCATCGGCAGCCGGGCTGGCGGTCACGCCGGTGGCGTCCTTCGGCTTGGCGCCGACCGGGTAGAACACGAAGCTCGCCCCGAAATCCTTGCCCGCTTCCCGCGCAAGCTGGCGGTTCAATGCCTTGAGGTACTTCTTCTTGTCTGCCTTTGTCATTGTTTGGGTCCTGGGTGAGAGGGGTGATGTTTTCGGCGCTTTTTTGGGCGATGGATGGGGCGGATAGCCGTTTGACGAGTGGCTATGGTAGTGGGCAATGCGGGGGTGGGCAATTAGCTGTTGGTTTATGGGGGTGGTTGGACGGGGCGGTGGGTGTTGTGCGGCTGGCCCTCTCCCCCGGCCCCTCTCCCGCGCGCGGGAGAGGGGAGAAAACCATGGGCTACGGCGCGGGTAATGCCGGGGGGTTGCTCCCCTCTCCCGCCTGCGGGAGAGGGGTCGGGGGAGAGGGCAAGCGCTTCAACCTGCCAACCATCCCTCGCCACCATCCAACCCATCACCCCGCCAGCTTTCGCAACCCCTCCAGCACGGCCGTGCCCTTGAACGGCTTGACGATCCAGCCCTTGACGCCGGCGGCCTTGCCGCGGTCCTTCATGGCCTGGCTGCTCTCGGTGGTCAGCATCACCACGTTCACCGTCGGGTTGGCCAGTTCGCTGCGGATTTTCTCGACCATGGTCAGGCCGTCCATGTTGGGCATGTTGACGTCGCTGATGACGAGCCGGATGCCGGGGTCGGCCTTGAGCCGGGACAGGCCGTCCTTGCCGTCGACGGCGGTCTGCACGTCCAGCCCGTTGCCGCGCAGGAAGCCGGCTACCTCGTCGCGCACGGCGCTTGAATCGTCCACTACCAGAATCCTTGCCAAGATGGTTTCTCCAAAGGGGGTCAGAACAGTTCCAGTTCGCCGTCGGTGGTCGCTTCCTCGGCGTCGGGCGCCACGTGGAAGTCGACCGGCACGCGCGTGAACAGGCACATCGTCACGGCCACGTGGACGGCCGGGCCGATCACGACGTCGAAGTCGGCGCGGTGGTCGGGGTGCAGGCTGTCCACGTGCCGCAAGCAGGCGGCGTCCAGCACGTAGGGCGTGGACATGCCCAGGTCCGGGAAATGCCGGCCGAGGTCCTGGTTGATCGCGCCGCAGCAGAGGTTGCCGCGTTCCAGCAGCGCGTCGCGCAGGTCGCCGGTGGCCGCGTAGTAGCCGGCGGTGGCCGGGTCGTCGCCAAAGCGCAGGAACAGCATGTAGCGGAAGCCCATCGACGCGATCGTGAGCACCACCACGCTGCCGGCCGCGTCACCCGTTGCCGGGGGCGCGTCGGTGATCGTGCATGGGTCGCCGGCGTCGAGCACCAGCCGGGACCGTACCGCGCGGTGCAGCACGTGCGCCAGGCTGTGCCGCGCCTGGGCGCTGATCAGGTCCGCGCTCACGGGCAGGCCGCCTCGAACTGATCGGCCAGCAGTGCCACGCTGGCCAGCGCGGCGGTCACCATCTTGCCGCCGGCCTGGATGTCCTGGAACGTGGCCGTGGTAATCAGGTCGCTCTGGTGCAGGCTGTCGCCATAGCTCTTCGACAGCGCCTCGGAGCGCGCCGCCAGCGCGCGGACCTCGCTGGCCACCACGCCAAAGCCGCGCCCGGCCGCGCCCGCGCGGGCCGCCTCGATCGACGCGTTCAGCGACACGATGACCACGTGCCGGACGATGGCCGACAGCTCCAGGTTCTGCGCGTGCATGGCCCGGTTGCTGGCCATCAGCGCGATCATGTGCGCGTGCCAGCGTTCGAACGTCGTGGCCAGCCCGCGCAGCCGCGTGGTTTCCTCGGCGATGCGGCGCGCCTGCCGCTGCGCGTCGGCCTGGCGCTGGCGGCTGGCGGCCAGGTCGGCGTCGCGTTGCGCCAGCGTCGCTGCGTGGCCGGCGGCCTGGGCCCGCAGGCGATCGATCTCGTCCTGCAGGGCCTGCCGCGCCTGCTCGGCGGCGTCCAGGCGGGCGCCCAGGTCCGCGTGATCCTGTTGCAGCCGTGCCAGCGCCGCCTCGCGCCCGGCCTGCGCCAGCGCCGCCGTCCGCGCGCCGCGCCGCCACGCCAGCCACGCCGGCACCGCCACGATTGCCGCGCCCAGCAGCGCCCCTATCAAATACTCACCCATGCTGCGTGTTCCTCGTCCTGATCCTGAATGCTGATGCCGGCCAGCGCGGGCGGGCTACAGCGGCATCGGCGCCGGCGTCTCGGCCAGCACGGCGACGCTGTCGACGGCAAAGCGTTCCGGCAGGCTGACCACGGTCTGGAACTGCCGGAACGGCGCGCCGGCGTGGGCGTCCGTGAAGCGCAGCGCGATGCTGCCGCCCGAGCGGGCCAGGAACTCGCGCACGGCGTCCATGCCGACGCCGCGGCCCGAGATCGTCGTGACCGTATCGGCCGTCGAGAAGCCCGGGCGGAAGATGAGCTGCGCGAGCGCGTCGTCGCCGGGCGTGGTGTCCGGGGCAATCCAGCCGCGTGCCACGGCCGTGGCGCGGATCTTGTCGAGCGCCAGCCCGCGGCCATCGTCGGCCACGGTGATCTGCAGCGCCTGCTGGTCCACGCCGGCCTCGATGACAATGCGGCCCGCCGCCGGCTTGCCGGCCGCCAGCCGCGCCGGGGCCGGTTCGATGCCGTGGTCGATGGCGTTGCGCAGCAGGTGCGTCAGCACGTTTTCCAGCATGCCGGTGACCTCGGCGCGCAGCCGGTAGCCGTTGTCCTGGATGCTGACCTCGGGCGCGGCCTTGCCCAGTTCGGCCGCCAGCGAGGGCAGGGCGTCGACCACGGGCGCCACTACTTCGGCCAGGCTCGTGGCGTCCAGCACGCGCAGGATGCGGTGCACGGCCGCCCGCATCGACAGCAGCTCGGCCAGGCTGTCCGTGGGCGTGGTTTCCAGCAGGTGCAGGCTCTGGCGGATGCGCTGCAGCTCGGCGTCGGCCAGCCGTGCGGCCTCCTGTGCCGGCGTGGCGCGGCCGCGGCCCTTGCGGCCGAGCTTGTCCTCGCTGATGGTGGCGTAGCGGCTCAGTGTGTCGCGCACGCGCGCCACGTCGCTCAGCAGCGCGTCGGGGTTCCACTCGCCGGCCTCGCGCTCCAGGTTGCGCAGCAGTTCCAGCCGCTGTTCGGCCTCGTGCACCACGTCGGTCAGATGCTGGAGCTTGTAGGTGCGCGCGTTGCCCTTGATCGTGTGCATGTTGCGGAACAGCGCGGCAATGGCGGCGTTGTCGGCCTCGGTGGCCTGCCGGATGATGTGCTCGTTCTCGTGCACGAAGCCGTGGGCCGTGTCCATGAACTGGTGGAATTTCTCTTCGCTGACGGCCAGGATCTCGCCGATGATCTCCAGGCTGCGGCGCTGCTCGCTGGCCTCGGCGGCCAGTTCGCGGAGCTGCGTGACGTCGCGCACGCAGAGCATCAGCCGGATGATGGTGTCGGCATCGTCGGTGATTGCCGACCAGCTCAGGTCCAGCACCTTGGCCGTGCCGTCGGGCAGGCGTTTTTCGATCTCGGTGGGCAGCAGGTGCTCGTTGAAGACGAAGTTGATGCCGTCCTGGCCCAGGCAGGCGTCGATGGCGGCGTCCACCTGCGCCAGGGCGTCGGCGCCCAGCGGGGTATCGGCGAACACCAGGTCCATGAAACGGCGGCCGGCGATGTCGCCCGTGCCGAAGATCTGCTCCAGGTAGGCCGAGTACTCGGGGTGCACCACGCCGCCCTCGACCACGGTCAGGATGCCCTGCTGCATGTTCTGCAGGATGGCCTGGATGTCGGTGGTCTTCTGGCGCAGCAGCGAGGCGTTTTCCTGGATCCGCTCGATCATCTGGTTGAACGCGGCGATCGAGTGGCCGATCTCGTCCATGCGGCCCACCTCGATGCGGCGCGTGAAGTCCTGGCTGGTGGCAATCTCGCTCATGGTGGCCTGCATGCGCGTGAGCGGGCGGGCGATCTGGCGGTGCAGCAGCCAGCCGATCAGCGTCAGCAGCACCACGGCCGCGCCGCTGACCAGCCCGATGGTGCCGGCCGCGCTGGCCAGCTTGCCGTTCAGCGTGGCGATGGCGTCGTCCTTCTCGCGGTTTTTTTCCACGCGCAGGGTGTCGACGATCTTTTCCATCTCGTCGCGGTAGCGCGCCACGTTGGCGAACAGGAACGCCTGGGCGATCTCGTCGCGGCCGGCGGCCTTCATCTCGGCCGTCTCGCGGATCGCATCGAAGTAGTTGGTCAGGCTTTCGTCGGCCTGGGCCAGCAGGCCCTTCTGCGCGTGCGTGGCGGCGTTGCCGGCCTGCCTGGCCAGCGCGTCGCGCAGGGCTGCCTGGCGGGCCTTGAGGTCGTCCTGCGCCTGCGCCAGCAACTGGGCGTCGGGCGCGTAGACCAGGGTCATGGTGGCCAGCTGGATGTCCTTGACCAGCGACACGACGTCGGCGGATGCCAGCGCGCTGGGCACCACGCCTTCGGTCACCTGTTTGACTTCAGAAGCGCTGGAACGGGTCTGTAGCACCGCGTAGCCGCCAATCGCGGCCAACGCCAGGCACATCAGGACGATCAGCAGCACGATGCGCTGACGAATGGTCATGGCAAAGCTCCCCGGCATTACGAATGTCAAGCCCTTCGGCGAAGGGATTCGGCCTCGCTCTGTGCAAGGCCATCCAACGAATAATGGGCGTGATTATGGGGAGCGCTGTATGACCCCGGCATGACCGGACGGGGCCGGCCGGGCCCCCCGGAGGGAGGGTAGGGGCTGGATATAACGGCCACTCTGGGCTATGGATGATGCTCAGGGTTTGCCGCTTGGCAAGTGACAACAGCTTGAGGAGTAAATGCGAATGATCGGGATGGCGCACGAGTCGATTCCCCCCGAAATTGCCGGGCAGGTACTGCTGGCTTGCGCCGTGATCGCCCGGCACCTTGGCGATACGCTGCGGAGCATCCACCTGTTCGGATCGGCGGTGGAAGGCGGGCTGAAGCCGGGCAGCGATATCGACCTGCTGGTCAGCGTGTCCACCCCGCCAGCCGACGCGGCGCGCCAGGGGCTGCTGCAAGAACTGCTGACGGTCTCCGCGCGCCCCGGCGTGGACGGCGCGTGGCGGCCGCTGGAGGTCACCGTGGTCACGCAAGACGCCGTGGTGCCGTGGCGGCATCCCGCGCGGCGCGAGTTGCAGTTCGGCGAATGGCTGCGCGCCGACCTGCTGGCCGACCGCTTCGAGCCGCCCATGACCGATCCCGACCTGACCCTCCTGCTGACCCAGGCGCGACGGCACAGCGTGGCCGTGGTGGGGCGTCCGGCCAGGGACTGCTTCGACCCCGTGCCGGCCGCCGACTTCGCCGCGGCGCTGCGCGACACGCTGGCCCAGTGGAACGGCCCGGCCGACTGGCAGGGCGACGAACGGAACGTGGTGCTGGCGCTGGCGCGGATCTGGTACAGCGCGGAGACCGGCGATATCGCCGCCAAGGACACGGCCGCCGCATGGCTGCTCGAACGGCTGCCGGCGGACCATCGCCCCGTCCTGGCCGAAGCCCGCGCGGGCTACCTGGGCACATCGTCCGGCCTGCCGCTGGACCCAGCCGCGGTTGCGGCTTTCGTCGGCCATGCGCGGCCGGCGATCGAGAAATTGCTGGGGGAGGGATGAGGCGCGCGCGCCCGTGGGGCGCGGCAAAACAAAAAGCCCAGCATCGCTGCTGGGCTTTTTGATGAAACTGGTGGGTGGTACAGGGATTGAACCTGTGACCCCTGCCGTGTGAAGGCAGTGCTCTACCGCTGAGCTAACCACCCCTGTCTGCTTCGTCACCGTTGTTGCTGGTGTCGTGCAGCGGAGAAACGAGATTATGCCGATGGGGTAATACCTTGTAAAGCCCTTTTTTCAACTTTCTGCGAAAAAGTTGCGGGCGCGGCTGGCGGGCTACTGGACCGTGGTGCCGGCCGGCACTTCGGACGGGACCTCGATCTTCCAGACCGTCTTGCCGCCGCTGGCCTTGTCCAGTTCCTTGAGCACGCCCATGTGGGCCGACAGCTCCGTCTCGGTAGCCAGCAGCACGGGCAGGGTCAGCGCGGACAGGTCGGCCGCGCGGCGGTCTTCGCCGCCGGCGCTGGTGCCGTCGAGCATGTCGATGACCAGCGAGTTCTGGCCGCGCGTCATCGCCAGGTAGACCTCGGCCAGCAGCTCGGCGTCCAGCAGTGCGCCGTGCAGCGTCCGGTGGGCGTTGCTGATGCCCAGGCGGTCGCACAGCGCGTCGAGCGAGTTGCGCTTGCCCGGGAACATCTGGCGCGCCTCGCGCAGGGTGTCGATCACGTTTGCCACGTGGTCGCGGAACGGGGGCAGGTTGTGGAGCTTGAACTCCATCTCCAGGAAGCCCATGTCGAACGCGGCGTTGTGGATGATCAGCTCGGCGTCGCGCACGAACGCCTGGATCTCGTGCATGACCTCGGCAAACTTCGGCTTGTCGGCCAGGAATTCGGCGGTCAGGCCGTGGATGGCCACGGCGTCCTCGGGCACGTCGCGCTCGGGGTTGATGTAGAAGTGCAGGTTGCGCCCGGTCAGGCGCCGGTTGACCAGTTCCACGCAGCCAATTTCGATCAGGCGATCGCCGGTGGCGTGGTTCAGGCCGGTGGTTTCGGTATCGAGAACGATCTGTCGCATGGGGCAGGATTGTAATCGCTGGCGCCGGGGCGCCGGGTGAGGATCTGAGCGGACGTCAGGCGTTGAGCGATTCCACGCCGCGGTTGGCCAGCCGGTCCGCGCGTTCGTTGCCGGGGTGGCCGGCGTGGCCGCGCACCCAGTGCCATTCGATCACGTGCGGCTGGCGCGCTTCGTCCAGCATCTGCCAGAGGTCGGCGTTCTTGACCGGCTTCTTGTCGGCCGTCAGCCAGCCGCGCTTCTTCCAGCCCGAGATCCACTCGCTGATGCCTTTCTGCACGTACTGCGAGTCGGTGTAGATGTTGATGACGCAGGGCCGCTTGAGCGCGCGCAGCGCCTCGATCACGGCCATCAGCTCCATGCGGTTGTTGGTGGTCGGGTTCTCGCCGCCGAACAGTTCTTTCTCGTGGTCGCCGGCGACCAGCACGGCGCCCCAGCCGCCAGGGCCGGGATTGCCCTTGCAGGCGCCGTCGGAATAAATCGTGACTTCTTGCATCGGAAAAAAGTGAGATGGCCCGGCGCTACTGGCCGGGCGGGGTCTTGTGGTGCTTGCCGTGGGTGCCCGTGGGCGTGGCCACCGGCGCCGCCACGGGCGCCAGGGCCGGCTTGGCCGTCTTCCAGGCCGGGCCGACCAGGCGGATGTTCTTGACGCGCTTGACGGCCGAGATCATGTAGACCGAGCCGAAGATGGGCCACCAGCGGTCGCCCGCCTTCTCCATGAACGCGGCGCGCTGCAGCCAGCGCTCGGTGCGGTAGGGCGGGCAGTAGCAGCCAAACCGGCCGCGGATGATCTCGAAGCCCAGCAGCTTGAGCCAGTCCTTGATCCGCACGAAGCCGATGGTCTGGGCGTCGCTGGGCAGGAACGGCGTGGCGCCCAGGCGGTTCAGGCCCTGCCGGGCGCCCCACAGGCTCATGGGGTTGAAGCAGGTCACGACCACGCGCCCTTCCGGCATCAGCACGCGCGACACCTCGCGCAGCACTTCGTGCGGGTCCTCGGAAAATTCCAGGATGTGGGGCAGGGTGACCAGGTCGATACTCTGCGTCTCGAACGGCAGTTCGTCGAAGCGGCACAGCAGCTGGCGGGCGTCGGGGTGCGTCTCGCGCGGGCCGTGCGGGCCGGCGCGGCCGTCCAGCGCCAGCGCCGAGAACGGCATGCGGTTCTCGCGCAGCGTGTCGACGTGGGGCAGGCCCAGTTGCACCGCGTGATAGCCGAAGATGTCCGTCACCGTCCGGTCGTACTGGCGCGATTCCCACTCAAGCATGTACTGCCCGGGCGGCGAGGCGAGCCATTCTTCCCAATCTATAATCGGTCGGTTGGACATAGGAGCACACATGTTGAAAGTGGAGCCGATCCCCGCCTTCCAGGACAACTATATCTGGGCGATCCACGACGGCCAATGCGCCGCCGTGGTGGACCCAGGCGAGGCCGGGCCCGTGGAGCGCTTTCTGGCGCAACGCGGGCTGGCATTGGGCGCTATTGTAATCACCCATCACCACGGCGATCACCAGGGCGGCGTTTCGGACCTGCTGGCGAGCCATCCCGACGGCCCCGACGGCGCCCCGGTGCCGGTCATCGGCCCGGCCGGCGAGCGGATCGGCCACCGCACCCAGGCCGTGCGCGAGGGCGACACCGTGTCGCTGGCCCACCCGGCCGCCACGTTCCGGGTCATCGACGTGCCGGGCCACACGGCCGGCCACGTGGCCTATGCGGGGGACCTGCCGGGCGTGGGCCCGGTGGTGTTCTGCGGCGATACCCTGTTCGCCAGCGGCTGCGGGCGGCTGTTCGAGGGCACGCCGGCGCAGATGCTGGCGTCGCTGGACAAGCTGGCCGCGCTGCCCGGCGACACCCGCGTCTATTGCGCCCACGAGTACACGCGCAGCAACGTCCGCTTTGCGCGGGCCGTGGAGCCGGACAACGCCGCGCTGGGCGCCTGGTCAGACCGGGTAGACGCGCTGCGCCAGGCCGATACCCCCACCGTGCCCACCACGCTGGCCCACGAGCGGGCGGTCAACCCGTTCCTGCGCTCGCGCGAGCCAGCCGTGCGCGCGGCCGTCCAGGCGCAGGGCGGCGACGTCAGCAGCGACGCCGCCGCATTCGGCGCGCTGCGCGGCTGGAAGGACAATTTCCGCTGAGCCGGGCGGCCGGCAGTCGATACATTTCAGACGTTTCTCATCCGTCCGGACGGGCTTGGCCGGCCGTCCAGGTATCGGAAGATGTCCAATTTGCATCTTCGGGAAAATCTCATTGACGTGCCCCGGCCTTTTCCATAGGATCAGGCCAAATTTTTGGCGTCACTTTCAGAGAACTTAATGCGATTTGGTCGATTTCTGGCGGTAGTTGCGTGTGCCGCGCTGCTTGCAGCCTGCGCCGGCACACCCACTCCGCCCGCCGGCGAGATGGCCGGCACGCCGACCGCCCTGGAATCCGGTCCGCCCAAGGACCCGCTCAACACCCTGAACAGCACCGGCCGCGCCGGCTCGCTGGCCGGCGCGCCGGTGGTCAACGTCGACCAGGCCAGCGTGGACTGGCTGCGCGGCCCCTCCGCCGATATCTGGGCCCGCATCCGCAAGGGCTTCACGATGCCGGACCTGGAAGGCACGCTGGTCGACGACCGCACGCAGTGGTATGCCGCGCGCCCCGACTACATGGAACGGATGGTCGGCCGGTCGAGCCGCTACCTGTACCACATCGTGGAAGAGCTGGAGCGCCGCAACATGCCCACCGAGCTGGCGCTGCTGCCGTTCGTGGAGAGCGCGTTCAACCCCCAGGCGGAATCGACGGCCAAGGCGGCCGGCATGTGGCAGTTCATCCCGAGCACGGGCAAGTCCTACAACCTCAAGCAGAACATGTTCCGCGACGAGCGGCGCGACGTGCTGGCGTCCACCGACGCCGCGCTGGACTACCTGTCGCGGCTGCACGATATGTTCGGCGACTGGCACCTGGCGCTGGCGGCCTACAACTGGGGCGAGGGCGCCGTGTCGCGTGCCATCGCACGCAACCAGGCGCGCGGGCTGCCCACCGACTACGCCAGCCTGACCATGCCGAACGAGACGCGCTACTACGTGCCGAAGCTCCAGGCGGTCAAGAACATCATCGCCAACCCGGCCGCGTACGGCGTGAAGCTGCCCGACATTCCCGACCATCCGTACTTCGTCACGGTCACCACGTCGCGCGACATCGACGTGGCGCTGGCGGCCAAGCTGGCCAACATGCCGCTGGACGAGTTCAAGGCGCTGAACCCGTCGTTCAACCGGCCCGTGATCCTGGGCGCGGCCAATCCGCAGATCCTGCTGCCGTTCGACAACGCCGAGCGCTTCCAGTACAACCTCAACACCTACCGGGGCGGCCTGTCGACGTGGACGGCGATCTCGGTGGATAGCCGCGAGCGGGTGGAGGCACTGGCGGCGCGGCTCAATGTCGATGCCGATACCCTGCGCGAGATCAACCGCATCCCCAAGGGCATGCGCCTGAAGGCCGGGTCGACGGTGATGATCCCGCGCACCGAACGCCATGACCGGGACATCAGCGCGTCGCTGGTGGATACCGCGATGCTGGCCGTGGAGCCCGACGTGCCCGACGCCAAGCGCGTGGTCGTCAAGGCGGGCCGGCGCGATACCGTGGTGTCCGTGGCGCGCCGCTACGGCGTGTCGCCCCGGCAGGTGCAGTCGTGGAACAAGCTGTCGGGCAGCAAGCTCGTGGCGGGGCAGAGCCTGGTACTGATGCTGCGGCCCAATTCGGCTGCGGCGGCGCGGGCCGAGCGCGGCGACGATGGCGACGATGCGCCCGCGCGCAGTGCCGCGCGGGGCAAATCGGCCGGCAAGCCGGCGGGCAAGGCGGTTGCGGCCCGGTCGTCGAAAGCCGACAAGGCGGAAAAGGCCGAGCCGCGCAAGCGCGTGGTGGTGGAGGCCACGCCGCGCAAGGCGGCGGCGACCAAGTCCGCCGCCAAGCCGGCGCCGGCCAAGTCGACGTCATCGGCCACGTCGGCCAAGTCCACCAAGGGCCACGCGCGCTAGTTCGCGGCAACCCTGACCCCTGGCTCCAGACGCCCCGGCCCCGCGCCGGGGCGTTTTGTTTTGGGGCGCACGGCGGCGCCGACAAACCGCTTGGCCGCGATGCGGTCATGGTAGATTCTCCAGAAAACAAGGCCGGGCCGAACGCCATCGGCACCGCATTCCGACCATGACAAGCGGAGGAGACACCATGACGGCAAGCCGTGCCCTGCACGCGCGATCCCTGGCCGACAAGGCCGGATTCTGGGCCGAACAGGCCGCGCGGATCGACTGGGAAACCCCGTTCGAACGCGTGCTCGACGACAGCCGCCCGCCGTTCGCGCGCTGGTTCGTCGGCGGGCGCACCAACCTGTGCCACAACGCCGTGGACCGCCACCTGGCCGCGCGTGGCGACCAGCGCGCGCTGGTCTACGTGTCGACCGAGACCGACACCGAGCGCGTCTACACCTACCTGCAACTGCACGACGAAGTGAACCGCATGGCCGCCACGCTGCAGGCGCTGGGCGTGCAGCGCGGCGACCGCGTGCTGGTCTACATGCCGATGATTCCCGAGGCGATGTTCGCGATGCTGGCCTGCGCGCGGATCGGGGCCGTGCACTCGGTGGTGTTCGGCGGGTTTGCGTCGGTCAGCCTGGCCGCGCGCATCGACGATGCCCGGCCGAAGGTGATCGTCAGCGCCGACGCCGGGTCGCGCGCGGGCAAGGTCGTGCCGTACAAGCCGCTGCTGGACGAGGCGATCCGCCTGGCCGGCCATCATCCGGACAAGGTGCTGCTCGTCGACCGCAATCTGGCGGAAATGCCACGTACCGAAGGCCGCGACGAGGACTACGCCGCGTGGCGCGACAAGGTGGCCGGGCAGGTGGTGCCGTGCGTGTGGCTGGAGTCCAGCGAGCCGTCGTACGTGCTCTACACGTCGGGCACCACGGGCAAGCCCAAGGGCGTGCAGCGCGACACCGGCGGCTACGCGGTGGCGCTGGCCACGTCCATGGCGTACATCTTCTGCGGCAAGCCGGGCGACACGATGTTCACGGCATCCGACGTGGGCTGGGTGGTCGGCCACAGCTATATCGTCTACGCGCCGCTGCTGGCCGGCATGACCTCGGTGATGTACGAAGGCACGCCGATCCGGCCCGACGGCGGCATCCTCTGGCGCATCGTGGAGACACATCGCGTCAACATCCTGTTCAGCGCGCCGACGGCCATCCGCGTGCTCAAGAAGCAGGACCCGGCGCTGCTGACCCGCCACGACCTGTCCAGCCTGCGGCTGCTGTTCCTGGCCGGCGAGCCGCTGGACGAGCCCACGGCGCGCTGGATCCAGGACGGCATCGGCAAGCCCGTGGTCGACAACTACTGGCAGACCGAATCGGGCTGGCCGATCATCGCCATCCAGCGCGGCGTGGAGCCGCTGCCGGCCAAGCTGGGCTCGCCGGGCGTGCCGGCCTATGGCTATGACCTGCGCATCGTCGACGAGGTGACCGGCCAGGAATGCCCGCCGAACCAGAAGGGCGTGGTGGCCATCGACTACCCGCTGCCGCCGGGCTGCATGACCACGGTCTGGGGCGACGACGACCGGTTCATCCGCACGTACTGGTCGGCCGTGCCAAACCGCCAGTGCTACTCGACGTTCGACTGGGGCGTGCGCGACGACGACGGCTACGTCTTCATCTTGGGCCGCACCGACGACGTGATCAACGTGGCCGGGCACCGGCTGGGCACGCGCGAGATCGAGGAAAGCCTGTCGTCGCATCCCGGCGTGGCCGAGGTGGCCGTGGTGGGCGTGCAGGACGCGCTGAAAGGGCAGGTGGCGCTGGGCTTCTGCATCGCCCGCGACGCCAGCCGCACCGGCTCCGAGGCGGACCGCCTGGCCTTCGAAGGCGAACTGATGAAGACCGTCGAGCAGCAACTGGGCGCCGTGGCGCGCCCGGCGCGCGTGTTCTTTGTCAATGCGCTGCCCAAGACCCGCTCCGGCAAGCTGCTGCGCCGCGCCATCCAGGCCGTGGCCGAAGGCCGCGACCCGGGCGAC
The DNA here is from genome assembly GCF_032190535.1 of Cupriavidus sp. SZY C1. Lineage (NCBI taxonomy): Bacteria > Pseudomonadati > Pseudomonadota > Betaproteobacteria > Burkholderiales > Burkholderiaceae > Cupriavidus > Cupriavidus sp. SZY C1. The sequence goes on along the minus strand of NZ_JAUANU010000001.1, from coordinate 52,577 downwards.
CTGACGACGATCGAGGACCCGACCGCGCTGGAGCAGGTGAAGACGGCGCTGGGGTAGGTGAGGACGGCTGGGGTAGGGCGGTAGTCTGTTTCCAGCTCCCCTCTCCCGCGATGCGGGAGAGGGGAGAAAACCCATCGCTATAGCGGGGTGAAGCCCAAAATTCCCTTGCCATCCCGCCCCATTGCCGCCTAATATTTTAAGCATAAAATATTTAACCCTGATGTAGAACGGCGTCCCGGTGTGACGGGCGGGGCGTGCGGGAGATCGACGGATGCGTGTGCTTTGTATTGGTGGCGGCCCGGCGGGCCTGTATTTCGGGCTGCTGATGAAGCTGCAGGACCCGGCCAACGAGGTGGTGGTGGTGGAGCGCAACCGGCCCTACGACACGTTCGGCTGGGGCGTGGTGTTTTCCGATGCCACGCTCGAAAACCTGAAGTCGGCCGACCCCGTCAGCGCGGCCGAGATCAACGCCGCGTTCAACCATTGGGACGACATCGACATCCACATCGGCGGCCGGACCATCCGCTCGGGCGGCCATGGCTTCATCGGCATCGGCCGCAAGCGGCTGCTGAACATCCTGCAGGCGCGCTGCGAGGCACTTGGCGTCAGGCTTGTGTTCGAGACCGACGTGTCCGACGACCAGGCGCTGGCCGCGCAGTACCAGGCCGACCTGGTCATCGCGTCCGACGGCATCAACAGCCGCATCCGCACCCGCTACGCCGAGACCTTCCAGCCCGATATCGACACGCGCCAGTGCCGCTTTGTCTGGCTGGGCACCCACAAGCTGTTCGACGCCTTCACGTTCGCGTTCGAGAAGACCGAGCACGGCTGGTTCCAGGCCCACGCCTACCGGTTCGACGATGACACGTCGACGTTCATCGTCGAGGCGCCCGAGGCCGTCTGGCGTGCCGCCGGCATCGAGCAGATGAGCCAGGAAGACGGCGTGGCCTACTGCGAGAAGCTGTTCGCGCGCTACCTGGACGGCCACCGGCTGATCAGCAACGCCACGCACCTGCGCGGCTCGGCCAACTGGATCCGCTTTCCGCGCGTGATCTGTCATCGCTGGGTGCACTGGAACACGCTGGCCGACGGCCGGCGCGTGCCCGTGGTGCTGATGGGCGATGCGGCGCATACGGCGCATTTCTCGATCGGATCGGGGACCAAGCTGGCGCTGGAGGATGCCATCGACCTGGCAAGCGAGATCGGCGCGCACCGCGCGGCCGGGCTGGACGCGCTGCCCGACGCCCTGGCGCGCTACGAGGCCACGCGCAGCGTGGAGGTGCTGAAGATCCAGAACGCCGCGCGCAATTCGACCGAATGGTTCGAGAACGTCGAGCGCTACGCCGGGCTGGCGCCCGAGCAGTTCGCCTATTCGCTGCTGACGCGCTCGCAGCGCATTTCCCACGAAAACCTGCGCGTGCGCGACGCCGGCTACGTCGACGGCTTCGAGCAATGGCTGGCCGCCCAGGCCGGCGTGCCGCCGGAGACGCTGAACCTGCGCGCCGCCGCCGGCGAGGCCGGGTTGCCGCCGATGTTCACGCCGTTCACGGTGCGCGGCGTGACGCTGAAAAACCGCGTGGTGGTGAGCCCGATGGCGATGTACTCGGCCGTCGACGGCGTGCCCGGCGACTTCCACCTGGTCCACCTGGGCGCCCGCGCGATGGGCGGGGCGGCGATGGTGGTGGCCGAGATGACCTGCGTGTCGCCGGACGCGCGCATCACGCCGGGCTGCCCCGGCCTGTGGAACGACGCCCAGCGCGACGCCTGGCGGCGCATCGTCGATTTCGTCCACGCCAACAGCGACGCCAGGATCGCCATCCAGCTTGGCCATGCCGGGCGCAAGGGCTCCACGCAGGTGGGCTGGGAGCGGATGGACCATCCGCTGCCCGACGGTAACTGGCCGCTCGAATCGGCGTCGGCCTTGCCTTACCTGCCGGGCATCTCGCAGGTGCCGCGCGAGATGACGCGTGCCGACATGGACCGCGTGCGCGACGACTTCGTGGCCAACGCGCGCCGCGCGGCGCAGGCCGGCTTCGACTGGCTGGAACTGCACTGCGCGCACGGCTACCTGCTGTCCAGCTTTATCTCGCCGCTGACCAACGTGCGGACCGACGACTACGGCGGGTCGCTGGCCAACCGGCTGCGCTTTCCGCTGGAGGTCTTTGCCGCGGTGCGGGCCGTCTGGCCGCAGGACAAGCCGATGTCGGTGCGCATCTCGGCGCACGACTGGGTCGACGGCGGCATCACGGCCGACGACGCGGTGGCCATCGCCCGCGCGTTCAAGGCGGCCGGCGCGGACATGATCGACTGCTCGTCGGGCCAGGTCAGCCCGGACCAGACGCCGGTCTACGGCCGGATGTACCAGACGCCGTTCGCGGACCGCATCCGCAACGAGGCCGGCATCCCGACCATTGCGGTGGGTGCCATTTTCGAGGCCGACCACGTCGACAGCATCGTGGCCGCCGGCCGTGCCGACCTGTGCGCGATTGCCCGCCCGCACCTGGCCGACCCGGCGTGGACGCTGCACGAGGCCGCTCGGCTGGGCTACCGCGACGTGGCCTGGCCCCGGCAGTACGTGGCCGGCAAGAAGCAGCTCGAAACCAATCTGGCGCGTGCGGCGGCGTACGCGCAGCAGCCGGGGAAGTGACCATGACACGGGCCTTGCAGGGGCGGCACGCGCTGGTCACCGGCGGCGGGCGCGGCATTGGCGCCGCGATTGCGCGCCGCTTGCTCGAAGACGGCGCCAGCGTGACGCTGGTGGGCCGCGACATGACCGCGCTGGACGCGACGATGCAGGCGCTGGCCGCGTCGGTGGCCGACGGCGCCGCGCTGGGTGCCGCGCCGGCCGACATCACCGACGCCGACGCCGTGTCGGCGGCATTCACCCGGGCCAGCGCGGAACGCGGCCCGGTCACGCTGCTGGTCAACAACGCCGGCCAGGCGCACAGCGCGCCGTTCGGCAAGACCGACGTGGCGCTCTGGCAGCGCATGCTCGACGTGAACCTGACCGGCACGTTCCTGTGCGCGCAGGCCGCGCTGCCGATGATGCTGGCGCAGGGCTGGGGCCGGATCGTCAACGTGGCCAGCACGGCCGGGCTGATCGGCTACGGCTACGTCAGTGCGTACTGCGCGGCCAAGCACGGCGTGATCGGCCTGACCCGGGCGCTGGCGCTGGAACTGGCCGCCAAGGGCATCACGGTCAACGCCGTCTGCCCCGGCTACACCGAAACGGACATCGTGCGCGACGCCGTGGCCAACATCGTCGGCAAGACCGGCCGCACCGAAGCCCAGGCCCGCGCCGAACTGGCCGCCCGCAACCCCCAGAAGCGCCTGGTGCAACCCGAGGAAGTGGCCGACGCCGTGGCCTGGCTGTGCCAGCCCGCCGCATCCGCCATCAACGGGCAGGCCATCCCGGTGGCGGGCGGGGAGGTGATGGCCGGGTGATGCGCGCGCGCACCCGCCCTTCGCAATGACTGGATTCCCAACCCGAGACCTTCCATGACTGACATCGCACTCGACATGCGTCACCACAAGCGGGCCTTTGCCGACTACCAGCCCAGGCATTTCCTGTGGTCGGTGTCGGCCGACGGCAAGGTGGCGACCATCACGCTGAACCGGCCCGAGCGCAAGAACCCGCTGACGTTCGATTCGTACGCCGAGCTGCGCGACCTGTTCCGCGGGCTGGCCTATGCCACTGACATCAAGGCCGTGGTCATCACCGGCGCGGGCGGCAACTACTGCTCGGGCGGCGACGTGCACGAGATCATCGGCCCGCTCACGCAGATGACGATGCCCGAGCTGCTGGATTTCACGCGCATGACCGGCGATCTGGTCAAGGCGATGCGGGCGTGCCCGCAGCCGATTGTCAGCGCCGTCGACGGCATCTGCGCCGGGGCGGGCGCGATGATGGCGCTGGCGTCCGACCTGCGGCTCGGTACCGCGCAGGCAAAGACCGCGTTCCTGTTCGTGCGCGTGGGGCTGGCCGGGGCCGACATGGGCGCCTGCACGCTGCTGCCGCGCATGATCGGGCAGGGCCGCGCCAGCGAATTGCTGTACACGGGCCGGGCGATGAGCGGCGAGGAAGGGCTGCAGTGGGGCTTCTTCAACGCGCTGCATCCGAGCGACGCGGTGCTGGCGCAGGCCCAGGCGCTGGCCGCGCAGATCGCGGCCGGGCCGACGTTCGCGCACGGCGTGACCAAGAAGCTGCTGCACCAGGAATGGAACATGGGCGTGGACGAGGCCATCGAGGCCGAGGCCGAGGCGCAGGCCATCTGCATGCAGACGCGCGACTTCCGGCGCGCCTATGACGCGTTCGTCGCCCGGCAGAAACCCGTCTTCGAAGGCGACTGAGGAGCGCCGCATGAGCGACAAGACCTATCTCGACCTGCCGTTCTTCGACCCGGCGCACCGCCAGCTCGAAGCCGAACTGGACGCCTGGTGCGGCAGCCACCTGCGCGACATCGACCATCACGACGCCGACGCGGCCTGCCGCGCGCTGGTGCGCCAGCTAGGCGAGGCGGGCTGGCTGCGCTACTGCGTGCCGGCGGCGCACGGCGGGGCGCTGCCGGGGCTCGATTCGCGGGCGCTGTGCCTGCTGCGCGAGACGCTGGCCCGGCACGACGGCCTGGCCGACTTTGCGTTCGCGATGCAGGGGCTGGGGTCTGGCGCGATCACGCTGGCCGGCAGCGACGCCGTGCGCGCGCGCTACCTGCCGCGTGTGGCGCAGGGCCAGGCCATCGCCGCGTTCGCGCTGTCCGAGCCAGAGGCCGGATCGGACGTGGCGGCGATGCAGTGCAGCGCGCGGCTGTCGGACGACGGCAGCCACTACGTGCTGGACGGCGCCAAGACGTGGATCTCGAACGGCGGCATCGCCGATTTCTACTGCGTGTTCGCGCGCACGGGCGAGGCGCCGGGCGCGCGCGGCATCACCGCCTTCGTCGTCGATGCCGATACGCCGGGCCTGTCGATCGCCGAGCGCATCGACGTGATCGCGCCGCACCCGCTGGCCACGCTGCGCTTCGACCAGTGCCGGGTGCCCGTGGGCAACCGGCTGGGCGAGCCCGGGCAGGGCTTCAAGGTAGCGATGATGACGCTGGACATCTTCCGCGCGTCGGTGGCGGCGGCCGCGCTGGGCTTTGGCCGCGCCGCGCTGGACGATGCGCTGGCGCGCGCCACGTCGCGGCCGATGTTCGGCGGCGTGCTGGCCGACCTGCAGCTCACGCAGGCCGCCATCGGCGACATGGCGACGGCCATCGACGCCGCCGCGCTGCTGACCTACCGCGCCGCGTGGCTGCGCGACGTGCGGCAGCAGCGCACCACGCGCGAGGCGGCCATGGCCAAGATGGTGGCCACCGAGAACGCGCAGCAGGTGATCGACCGCGCGGTGCAGATCTTTGGCGGCCTGGGCGTCAAGGTGGGCACGCGCGTGGAGAGCCTGTACCGCGAAATCCGGTCGCTGCGCATCTACGAAGGCGCCACCGAAGTGCAGAAGCTGATCATCGCCCGCGAGACGCTGGCCGCGCGCCAGGCTCGCTGAACCGGTAACAGGAGACAAGCATGGCCGCCCCCGCAACCGCCGCAAGCGCAGCCCCCGCCACGCCCACCGCCCACGTCGACACGTTCGCGCGGGACCGCCTGCCGCCGCCCGAAAGCTGGCCGGTGTTCCAGTTCAACGCCGACACGCAGTATCCGGTGCGCTTCAACGCGGCCGTGGAACTGGTGGACCGGCATGTGGCGGCCGGCCACGGCGAGCGCGTGGCCGTGCGCCACGCCCCCGACGGCCGCATCGAGACCGTGACCTACGCGCAACTGGCGGCGCTGGTGAACCGGATCGCGCACGTGCTGGTGGCGGACATGGGGCTCGTGCCGGGCAACCGCGTGCTGCTGCGCGGGCCGAACAACCTGATGATGGCGGCAAGCTGGCTGGCGACAGTGAAGGCCGGGCTGATAGCAGTGCCGACGATGCCGCTGCTGCGCGCCAAGGAGCTGCGCCAGATCATCGACAAGGCGCAGGTGTCGGCCGCGCTGTGCGACGCGCGGCTGCGCGACGAGCTGGAGGCCAACCAGCGCGCCGGCGGCGAGCACCACTGCCCGACGCTGACCACGGTGCGCTATTTCAATGGATCGGGCGCCGATGCACTGGAAACGGCCATGACGGGCAAGCCGGATACGTTCAACGCCTGCGACACGGCCGCCGACGACATCTGCCTGATCGCATTCACCAGCGGCACCACGGGCCAGCCCAAGGGCACGATGCACTTTCACCGCGACGTGCTGGCGATGTGCGACCTGTTTCCGCGCCACGTGCTCAAGCCGACGCCGGACGACATCTTCTGCGGCACGCCGCCGCTGGCGTTCACGTTCGGGCTGGGCGGCATGCTGTGCTTTCCGCTGCGGATTGGCGCCAGCACGGCGCTGGCTGAGAAGCTGACGCCCGAGACGCTGCTCGGGCTGATCCAGGACCATCGCGCCACCGTGGTGTTCACCGCGCCCACGTTCTACCGGCAGATGGCGACGCTGGCGGGCCAGTACGACATCGGCAGCCTCAGGAAGAGCGTGTCGGCCGGCGAGGCGCTGCCCGATGCCACGCGCCAGGCGTGGAAGGCCGCCACCGGCATCGAGATGATTGACGGGCTGGGCGGCACCGAGATGATGCACATCTTCATTTCCAGCGCCGGCGCCGACGTGCGGCCGGGCGCCGTGGGCCGCGTGGTGCCCGGCTACGAGGCGCGCATCGTCGACGACGCCATGCAGCCGGTGCCGCCGGGCACCGTGGGCAAGCTGGCCGTGCGCGGGCCCACGGGCTGCCGCTATCTCGACGATCCGCGCCAGGCCGCGTACGTGCGCGACGGCTGGAACCTGCCCGGCGACACCTTCATGGCCGACGCGGACGGCTACTACTTCTACCAGGCGCGGTCCGACGACATGATCATCTCGGCCGGCTACAACATCGCCGGGCCCGAGGTGGAAGGCACGCTGCTGAAGCACGCGTCCGTGGCCGAATGCGGCGTGGTGGGCGCGGCCGATGCCGAGCGCGGGCAGGTGGTGACGGCCTACGTGGTGCTGCGGCCCGGCGTGGCGCCGGACGATGCCACGCGCACGGCGCTGCAGGAATACTGCAAGCGCGAGATCGCGCCGTACAAGTACCCGCGGCGCATCGAGTTCGTGGCCGCGCTGCCACGCACGGAGACCGGCAAGCTGCAGCGCTTTCGGCTGCGCCAGCTGGCGAACGAAGGGTCGCAGCCATGAGCGAGGTGTTCCGCAATCACGTGCGCGTGCGCTTTAAGCACTGCGACGCGGCCGGCATCGTGTTCTACCCGCGCTACTTCGAGATGCTGAACGACTTCATCGAGGACTGGTTCGCCGACTCGCTGGATTGGCCGTTCGATGCGATGCACGGCGCCGGCCACGCGGGCGTGCCGACCGCCACGCTGGACTGCCGCTTTGCCGCGCCGAGCCGGCTGGGCGAGCAGCTCACGCGCGAGCTGCGCGTGACGCACGTCGGCCGCACCAGCTTTGCCGTGGACATCCGCTTTGCCGGGCCCGATGGCGGCACGCGCCTGACCGTCGCCCAGCGGCTGGTTTGCGTCGACACGCGCGCGATGACCCCGCAGCCGCTGCCCGACGCCGTACGCACCGCGATGGCGCGCTACCTGGCCCCATCCGCGTCCCCGTCCCCCATACCGCTGCACCCAACGAATACTGAGAGACGACCATCATGCTGAAAACGTTGCAACCGCCCGGCTGGGCGCCTCCGAAAGGCTACGCCAACGGCATCCAGGCCGAGATGCAGGTGGGCAGCCGCCTGGTCTTCGTCGGCGGGCAGATTGGCTGGAACGGCCAGTGCGAGTTCGAGACCGACGACTTCGCGCTGCAGGTGGCGCAGGCGCTGCGCAACATCGTGGCGGTGCTGGAGCAGGGCGGGGCGCGCCCGGAGCACATTGCGCGGATGACGTGGTACGTCAAGGACAAGGCCGAGTACGTGGGCGCCTACAAGGCCATCGGCCAGCATTACCGCGACATCATCGGCCGGCATTTCCCGGCGATGACGGCGGTGGAGGTGGCCGACCTCGTGGAGCCGCGCGCCAAGGTGGAGATCGAGGTCACGGCCGTGGTGCCGCCGGCTGCGTGAATCGTTGCGGAAAGGTAAAGGCGGCGCAGGGGCGCGGCGGGCGGCGCGCCGCCTGTCCATCGTAAGTTCTTGAATACTTGAGAAATTGGGTGCGGCGGGATATAATTCGAAAGTTTCGCTTTCAGAACCCTTCACCCTAGCGCCTACCGTATTCCACCTTCCGCCGCCCTGTCTGCGCGGGCCTTTCATGCACTGCACAAATGTGATGAAAGCGTCATGCCGCAAAAGCCAGCCCGCCATGGGCTGCGCGGGGCACGAGGCGTTGAGCAGGTCGGTCACGGGGTGAGTCCAGCAGGAGCCTACCCGTGTTACCGTCTTTTCCGTCCGCCATCCTCGCGCTTGCAGACGGCACGGTCTTTCGTGGCTATTCCATCGGCGCTTCCGGCCATACGATCGGCGAAGTGGTGTTCAACACCGCCATCACCGGTTATCAGGAAATCCTCACCGACCCGAGCTATTCCCGGCAGATCGTCACGCTGACGTATCCGCATATCGGCAATTACGGCGTCAATCCTGAGGATGTCGAAGCCACGAAAGTCCATGCCGCCGGCCTGATCATCAAGGATCTGCCGCTTCTGGCCTCCAATTTCCGCAAGGAACACACGCTCGCCCACTACCTGAAGCAGGAAAAGGTGGTGGCGATCGCCGGTATCGACACCCGCAAGCTGACCCGCATCCTGCGTGAGAAGGGCGCCCAGAACGGCTGCATCCTGGCCGGCGAGGACAACGTCCAGAAGGCCATCGACCTGGCGCGCTCGTTCCCGGGCCTGGCCGGCATGGACCTGGCCAAGGTGGTGTCGGTCAAGGAACCGTACGAGTGGACCCAGACCGAGTGGAAGCTTGGCGAGGGCTACGGCAAGCAGGACAAGCCGCAGTTCCACGTGGTGGCCTATGACTACGGCGTCAAGTTCAACATCCTGCGCATGCTGGCCGAGCGCGGCTGCAAGGTCACGGTGCTGCCGGCCCAGGCCAGCGCCGCCGACGCGCTGGCGCTGAATCCGGACGGCGTGTTCCTGTCCAACGGACCCGGCGACCCCGAGCCGTGCGACTACGCCATCGCCGCCACGCGCGAGTTCATCGCGCGCGGCATCCCCACGTTCGGCATCTGCCTGGGTCACCAGATCATGGCGCTGGCCGTGGGTGCCAAGACGCTGAAGATGAGCACGGGCCACCATGGCGCCAATCATCCGGTCAAGGATCATGACGATGGCCGCGTGGTGATCACGTCGCAGAACCACGGCTTCGCGGTGGACGCGTCGACGCTGCCGGCCAACGCGCGCGTCACGCACACGTCGCTGTTCGACGGCACGCTGCAGGGCTTTGCGCTGACCGACAAGCCGGCGTTCTGCTTCCAGGGCCACCCGGAAGCGTCGCCCGGTCCGCACGACATCGCGTACCTGTTCGACCGCTTCACGAAGCTGATGCAGGACGCCCGCGCCAAGAAGGCGGCGTAAGCGGCGGTCCGGACGACAACGAGAACCTGAACGGGATGCGACCATGACGGAATTCATGCACGCCAGCTTCGGCATCACGGATTTCTGGACCTACGTGCTCGGTACGATCTTCATCGTGCTGCTGCCGGGGCCGAATTCGATGTACGTGCTGTCGGTGGCGGCCCAGCGCGGCGTGCGCGCCGGGTACAAGGGCGCGTGCGGGGTGTTCCTGGGCGACGCGATCCTGATGGTGCTGTCGGCGGCGGGCGTGGCCTCGCTGCTCAAGGCGAGCCCGGCGCTGTTCCACGTGGTCAAGTACGTGGGCGCGGCCTACCTGGCCTGGATCGGCTTCCAGATGCTGCGCGGCGCGCTGCGCAACTGGTCGAAGCCGGCCGGCGCGGACGGGCAGGGCGCCGCCGTGGCCGTGGACCGCGCGGCCAACCCGTTCACCAAGGCGCTGGTCATCAGCCTGCTGAACCCGAAGGCCATCCTGTTCTTCATCTCGTTCTTCATCCAGTTCGTCGACCCGCAGTTCGCGTATCCGGCGCTGTCGTTCGTGGCGCTGGGCCTGGTCTGCCAGATCTGCAGCTTCGCCTACCTGACCACGATCATCTTCGTGGGCGCGAAGCTGGCCGATGCGTTCCGCCGCCGCCGGCGCCTGTCCGCGGGCATGTCGAGCGGGGTCGGGGCCATGTTCATCGGCTTCGGCGCCAAGCTGGCGACCGCCACCCTGGGCTGACAGTTCAAACCTGATATCCGGCACGGCCAGCGCGGCACCGCGCGGCCGGCCAACAAAGAGAGCGTGCAATGCCAAAGCGCACAGACATCAAGAGCATCCTAATCATCGGCGCCGGCCCGATCATCATCGGCCAGGCGTGCGAATTCGACTATTCCGGCGCACAGGCCTGCAAGGCGCTGCGCGAGGAAGGCTTCAAGGTCATCCTGGTCAACTCGAACCCGGCGACCATCATGACGGACCCGAACACGGCGGACGTCACCTACATCGAGCCCATCACCTGGGAAGTGGTCGAGCGCATCATTGAGAAAGAGCGCCCGGACGCCATCCTGCCGACCATGGGCGGCCAGACCGCGCTGAACTGCGCGCTGGACCTGCACCGCCACGGCGTGCTGGACAAGTACAAGGTGGAGCTGATCGGCGCGTCGCCCGAGGCCATCGACAAGGCCGAGGACCGCCAGAAGTTCAAGGACGCGATGACCAAGATCGGCCTGGGCTCGGCCAAGTCCGGCATCGCCCACTCGATGGACGAGGCCGTGGCCGTGCAGTCGCGCATCGCCCAGGAAACCGGCTCGGCCGGCTACCCGATCGTGATCCGCCCGTCGTTCACGCTGGGCGGCACCGGCGGCGGCATTGCGTACAACCGCGAGGAATTCGAGGAAATCTGCAAGCGCGGGCTGGACCTGTCGCCCACGCGCGAGCTGCTGATCGAGGAATCGCTGCTCGGCTGGAAGGAATACGAGATGGAAGTGGTCCGCGACAAGGCGGACAACTGCATCATCATCTGCTCGATCGAGAACCTGGACCCGATGGGCATCCACACCGGCGACTCGATCACCGTGGCGCCGGCCCAGACGCTGACCGACAAGGAATACCAGATCCTGCGCAATGCCTCGCTGGCCGTGCTGCGCGAGATTGGCGTGGACACCGGCGGCTCGAACGTGCAGTTCTCGATCAACCCGGTGGACGGCCGGATGATCGTGATCGAGATGAACCCGCGCGTGTCGCGGTCGTCGGCGCTGGCCTCGAAGGCCACCGGCTTCCCGATCGCCAAGGTGGCGGCCAAGCTGGCCGTGGGCTACACGCTGGACGAGCTGAAGAACGAGATCACCGGCGGCCAGACCCCGGCGTCGTTCGAGCCGTCGATCGACTACGTGGTCACCAAGGTGCCGCGTTTCGCGTTCGAGAAATTCCCGGCGGCCGACAGCCACCTGACCACGCAGATGAAGTCCGTGGGCGAGGTGATGGCCATGGGCCGCACGTTCCAGGAATCGTTCCAGAAGGCGCTGCGCGGCCTGGAAGTGGGCGTGGACGGCCTGGACGAGAAGTCGACCGACCGCGACGAGGTGGTCGAGGAAATCGGCGAACCGGGCCCGGACCGCATCTGGTACGTGGGCGACGCGTTCCGCCTGGGCATGTCGCTGGAAGAGGTGTACGCCGAGACGGCCATCGACCCGTGGTTCCTGGCCCAGATCGAGGACATCGTCAAGACCGAGGGCGTGGTGCGCGGCCGGACGCTGGAAAGCCTGTCGGCCGCCGAGCTGCGCTTCCTGAAGCAGAAGGGCTTCTCTGACCGTCGCCTGGGCAAGCTGCTGAAGACCGACGCCAAGGCCGTGCGCCAGGCGCGCCTGGCGCAGAACGTGCGCCCGGTGTACAAGCGCGTGGACACCTGCGCGGCCGAGTTCGCCACCAACACGGCGTACATGTACGGCACGTACGAGGCCGAGCATGGCGAGTGCGAGGCCGACCCCACGGCCAACAAGAAGATCATGGTGCTGGGCGGTGGCCCGAACCGGATCGGCCAGGGCATCGAGTTCGACTACTGCTGCGTGCACGCCGCGCTGGCGCTGCGCGAGGACGGGTACGAGACCATCATGGTCAACTGCAACCCGGAAACGGTGTCGACCGACTACGACACGTCGGACCGCCTGTACTTCGAGCCGCTGACGCTGGAAGACGTGCTGGAAATCGTCGACAAGGAAAAGCCGGTGGGCGTGATCGTCCAGTACGGCGGCCAGACCCCGCTGAAGCTGGCGCTGGACCTGGAAGCCAACGGCGTGCCCATCATCGGCACGAGCCCGGACATGATCGACGCCGCGGAAGACCGCGAGCGCTTCCAGAAGCTGCTGCAGGAGCTGGGCCTGCGCCAGCCGCCCAACCGCACGGCCCGTGCGGAGGACGAAGCGCTGCGCCTGGCCGAGGAAATCGGCTACCCGCTGGTGGTGCGCCCGTCGTACGTTCTGGGCGGCCGCGCGATGGAAATCGTGCACGAGCCGCGCGACCTGGAGCGCTACATGCGCGAGGCCGTGAAGGTGTCGAACGATTCGCCGGTGCTGCTGGACCGCTTCCTGAACGACGCGATCGAATGTGACGTGGACGCCCTGTGCGACGGCCAGCGCGTGTTCATCGGCGGCGTGATGGAGCATATCGAGCAGGCGGGCGTGCACTCGGGCGACTCGGCGTGCTCGCTGCCGCCGTACTCGCTGTCGCAGGCCACCGTCGACGAACTGAAGCGCCAGACCGCTGCCATGGCTCGCGCGCTGAACGTGGTGGGCCTGATGAACGTGCAGTTCGCCATCCAGCAGAAGGGCGGCGAGGACGTGGTCTACGTGCTGGAAGTGAACCCGCGCGCGTCGCGGACCGTGCCGTACGTGTCGAAGGCCACCGGCCTGTCGCTGGCCAAGATCGCCGCGCGCTGCATGGCCGGCCAGTCGCTCGATTCGCAGGGGATCGGCGAGGAAGTCGTGCCGCCGTACTTCAGCGTCAAGGAAGCGGTGTTCCCGTTCAACAAGTTCCCGGGCGTGGATCCGGTGCTCGGACCCGAAATGCGTTCGACGGGCGAGGTGATGGGCGTGGGCAAGGTGTTCGGCGAGGCGCTGTTCAAGAGCCAGCTGGCCGCCGGTTCGCGCCTGCCCGAGAAGGGCACGGTTCTGATCACGGTCAAGGACAGCGACAAGCCGCGCGCCGTGACCGTGGCCCGCATGCTGCACGACCTGGGCTACCCGATCGTCGCCACGCGCGGCACGGCGTCGGCCATCGAGGCGGCGGGCATTCCGGTGCGCGTGGTGAACAAGGTCAAGGACGGCCGTCCGCATATCGTGGACATGATCAAGAACGGCGAACTGGCACTGGTCTTCACGACGGTGGACGAGACGCGCACGGCGATTGCCGATTCGCGCTCGATCCGCATCGCCGCGCTGGCCAACCGCGTGCCGTACTACACGACCATCGCCGGCGCCAACGCCGCGGTGGAGGGCCTGAAGCACATGCAGAGCCTGGAGGTCTACGACCTGCAGGGCCTGCACAAGCAGCTGGCCTGACGGTCCGCCGGGTCATGGCCCGATGCTGCGCCGCGGGAGACGCCCGGCGCGGCGCGGTCCGGCCGCCGGGTTGAAACCGGCGGCGGTTCTGGCCTACACTACGTCGAATTCGTCGATCGACCCGGCACCGTGCCGGGTCGATTCCATCTGAAAGCCGCGGTCGAGCGGAAGTGTCCCAGGAAGCTGTTGCCGGGACATGGTTCCAGCTCCGCTGCGGCTCATTTTTTTGTTGAACAAGACATGAGCACCATTCCGATTACAAAGCGTGGCGCCGAACTGCTCAAGGAAGAGCTGCAGCGCCTGAAGGCCGTCGAGCGTCCCGCGGTGATCAATGCCATCTCCGAGGCGCGTGCCCAGGGCGACCTGTCGGAAAACGCCGAATATGACGCGGCCAAGGAAAAGCAGGCGTTCATCGAGGGCCGAATCCAGGAAGTGGAGGCCAAGCTGTCTGCCGCGCAGGTCATCGACCCGACCCAGCTGGACACGGACGGCCGCATCGTCTTCGGGGCCACCGTGGACCTGGAAGACCTGGAGTCCGGCAAGGCCGTGAGCTACCAGATCGTCGGCGACGACGAGGCCGACCTGGATAGCGGCAAGATCTCCGTCAGCTCGCCGATCGCCCGTGCGCTGATCGGCAAGTTCGAGGGCGACGTAGCCACCGTGCTGGCCCCGGGCGGCGAGCGCGAATACGAAGTCATCACCGTCCGTTACATCTGACGCGGGCGGGACAGCGTGTTCTCGTCGTCGTATTCGAACCTGCCGCCGCTGCCGCACCGGATCTTCCTGCTGCTGACCGTGGTCTGGGCCGGCAGCCTGTGGACCACGGGCTACATGGTGGCGCCGACGCTGTTCGCCGTGCTGCCCAGCCGCGAGACGGCGGGCATGGTGGCCGGCCACCTGTTCCGCTACCAGGCCATCCTGGGCGTGACGGTCGGCGTGCTGCAGCTGGTGCTGTGCAACGTGCTGATCCGCCGTGGCGCGGCCCGCTACCGGGCCCTGCGCTGGATCGTGCTGGCGATGCTGGTATGCGTGCTGGCCGGGTACTTCGGGGTGCAGCCGTTCATGGAAGGGCTCAAGGTCAAGGCGCAGGCGATGAACCTGGGCGTGTCCGAATCGCCCTATCGCAGCCAGTTCGGCATGCTGCACGGCGTGTCGAGCGTGTTCTACCTTCTGCAGAGCCTGCTGGCCCTGGTGCTGGTGTGGCGCGCCAGCGCGCCGCGCGCCGCCGGCGAGTAAGCCGGAGCCAGGGCATGAAAAAAGGCGGCCGAGGCCGCCTTTCTTTCAGGGTCAGGGAACCGACCGGCGCGTGGCCGATCTGAACCTGCCGGTCAGCCCAGCGCCTTCTTCTTCTGGCTGGACGGACGGGCCCGGGCGCGCTTGACGTTGCCGGCCTGGGTGACGCGCTCGTTGCCAAGCACCTTGACGGCCGTGCGCGGCGCACGGCGCTGGCCCGAGCCGGCGGCCTTGCGGACCATCACCGTGCGCGGGGCGGCACCGGTGCCCAGCCGGCGGCGGGCGGCACCCAGGTCGTCGGGCTGGTTTTCCTGCAGGCGGGCGGGGCCCGGGCGCCAGATCACCAGCAGCTTGCCGATGTGCTGGATCGGGGCGGCGTCCAGTTCGTCGCAGATCGCCTCGTAGATGGCGATGCGGGTGTCGCGCTCGTCGCCGAACACCCGGATCTTGATCAGGTCGTGGGCCGCCAGGCTGCGGTCGATTTCGGCCAGCACGGCGCGCGTCAGCCCTTCGGCCCCGATCATGACCACGGGGTTGAGGCCGTGGGCGCGCGAGCGCAGGTCGGAACGTTGGGCGGGGATCAGGTGTAGGGCGGGCATCAGGGCAGCAAATTTCGGATTGGCGCGTATTATCCGCCAAAAATACGCCAGAATGTCGCCGCTGGACGGTAAATATCATCAAATCGGGGAAAAAAGCGCTCCCCGCAATCAGGCAAGTCTCAGGAATGGCCAAGGGCAAGAACAAGTTCAACCAGTCGTGGCTGCACGACCACATCAACGACCCCTACGTGAAGATGGCCCAGCGCGAGGGCTATCGTGCCCGCGCGGCCTACAAGCTCAAGGAAATCGACGACCAGGACAAGCTGATCCAGCCGGGGCAGGTCATTGTCGACCTGGGCGCTGCGCCGGGGAGCTGGAGCCAGTACGCGCGCAACAAGCTGGCGGCGTCCCCGCACGCCCGGGACGGCAAGCCGGACGGCGCCGTGATCGCCATCGACATCCTGCCGATGGAGCCCGTGGCCGACGTGACGTTCATCCAGGGCGACTTCCGGGAAGAAGACGTGTTCCGGGCGCTGGAAAAGGTGGTGCTGGAGGCGTCCGGCGGGTCCAGAATCGACCTTGTTATCTCGGACATGGCCCCCAATTTGTCCGGTGTGGCGTCCGCGGATGCGGCGCGGATCGAGTACCTGTGCGATCTGGCGCTGGAGTTCGCCCAGGCCCACCTGAAGCCGGAAGGGTCGTTGCTGGTCAAGTGTTTCCACGGTTCCGGCTACAGCCAGATCGTGGAGAAGTTCAAACGCCAGTTCAAGGTCGTCGCCAAGCGCAAGCCCAAGGCGTCGCGCGACAAGTCTTCAGAAACCTTCATTCTTGGGCGTTACCTGAAATCGGTGGACTGACATGACGACTGGCAGTGCAGGGCAGACCCCACGGAAGCAGGGGGCTCCGGGTTTGTGCCGGGGGCGCACCGGCTTGCCCGGCGCAGTCCGCTCGGGCACTATCAGGCCCATAGAATCAGATTTCCCTGTGGGGACGGACGCTGCATTACAATGCAATGCAGCTACCCGTTGGCAAGGCAATTGCAAAGGAGTTCGGCCTTGAATAACAACCTGTTTCAAAAGGCGGCAATCTGGCTCGTGATCGCGCTGGTATTGTTCACCGTCTTCAAGCAGTTCGACAAACCGCGCGCGCAGGACGGCGTTACCTATTCGCAGTTCATGGATGACGCCAAGAACGGCAAGGTGTCGCGCGTGGACGTGCAAGGCCGCAACCTCGTGGTGTCGCCCAAGGAAGGGGCGAAGTACACCATCATCTCGCCGGGCGACATCTGGATGGTCGGCGACCTGATGAAGTACGGCGTCCAGGTGACCGGCAAGGCGGACGACGAGCCCAACGTGCTGGTCCAGGCGTTGTACTACCTCGGACCGACGCTGCTGATCATCGTCTTCTGGTTCTACATGATGCGGCAGATGCAGGGCGGCGGGAAAGGCGGTGCCTTCTCGTTCGGCAAGTCCCGCGCACGCCTGATCGACGAAAACCAGAACGCCGTGACCTTTGCCGACGTGGCCGGTTGCGACGAATCGAAGGAGGAAGTGGTCGAGCTGGTCGACTTCCTCAAGGATCCTCAGAAATTCCAGAAGCTGGGCGGGCGCATCCCGCGCGGCGTACTGCTGGTGGGCCCCCCGGGTACCGGCAAGACGCTGCTCGCGCGTGCCATCGCCGGCGAAGCCAAGGTGCCGTTCTTCAGCATCTCGGGCTCGGACTTCGTTGAAATGTTCGTCGGCGTGGGCGCGGCCCGCGTGCGCGACATGTTCGAGAACGCCAAGAAGCAGGCGCCCTGCATCGTGTTCATCGACGAAATCGACGCGGTCGGCCGCCATCGTGGCGCCGGCATGGGCGGCGGCAACGACGAGCGCGAGCAGACCCTGAACCAGATGCTGGTGGAGATGGACGGCTTCGAGGCCAACTCGGGCGTCATCGTGATCGCCGCGACCAACCGTGCCGATGTGCTGGACAAGGCACTGCTGCGTCCGGGCCGCTTCGACCGCCAGGTCTACGTCGGCCTGCCGGACATCCGCGGCCGCGAGCAGATCCTGAAGGTCCACATGCGCAAGGTGCCGATTGGCAACGACGTCGACGCCTCGGTCATCGCACGCGGTACGCCGGGCTTCTCGGGTGCCGACCTGGCCAACCTGGTCAACGAGGCCGCGCTGTTCGCCGCCCGCCGCAACAAGCGCGTGGTGGACATGCAGGACTTCGAGGACGCGAAGGACAAGATCTACATGGGTCCGGAGCGCAAGTCGACCGTCATGCGCGAGGAAGAGCGCAAGGCGACGGCTTACCACGAGTCCGGCCACGCCGTGGTGGCCAAGCTGCTGCCGAAGGCGGACCCGGTGCACAAGGTCACGATCATGCCGCGTGGCTGGGCACTGGGCGTGACGTGGCAACTGCCCGAGCATGACAAGTACTCGAAGTACAAGGACAACATGCTTGAGGAAATTGCGATCCTGTTCGGCGGCCGGGCCGCGGAAGAGGTCTTCCTCAACGCCATGAGCACCGGCGCTTCGAACGACTTCGAGCGGGCCACGAAGATTGCCCGCGACATGGTCACCCGCTTCGGCATGAGCGATTCGCTGGGCGCGATGGTCTACGTCGACACCGAGCAGGACGGCATGTTCGGCAAGCTGTCGTCGAAGACCGTGTCGGAAGCCACGCAGCAGAAGGTGGACGCTGAGATCCGCACCATCATCGACACCCAGTACGCACTGGCCAAGCGCCTGCTGGAAGAGAACCGCGATAAGGTCGAAGCCATGACCAACGCGCTGATGGAGTGGGAAACGATCGACGCCGACCAGGTGAACGACATCATGGCCGGCAAGCCGCCGCGCCCGCCGCGTAACCTGCAGGGCCCGAGCGGTGGCGGCAGCACGCCTCCGGGCGGCTCGCCGGTGGCGCCGAGCAACGCGCCGGCGACGGCGCGCGTCGACGACATGGCGTAAGCGCGTTTTCCCTGGCGGAGACCGCCGCGTAACAGACCGTTTGCGACGGTTTCAAACGCGGCGGAATCTGATAGCCTGCAAAGCCGGTGCCTGGTGCGCCGGCTTTTTGTTTTCAGGACGTACAACTTGTCGACCGAGTTCTTCCAGTGCGGGCGTTACCGCTTCGCCCGCAACCGCCGCCCGCTGGTGATGGGCATCCTCAACGTGACACCCGATTCCTTCTCGGACGGCGGCCAGCATGCCAGCCGCGACGCGGCGCTGCGCCATGCCGAGCAGATGATTGCCGAGGGTGTGGACATCATTGATATCGGCGGGGAGTCGAGCCGGCCGGGGTCGGCCGCGCTGCCGCTGGACCAGGAGCTCGACCGCGTGTTGCCGATCGTCGAGGCGCTGACTGGATGCGGCAAACCGTTGTCGATCGACACCTACAAGCCTGAGGTGATGCGTGCAGCACTGGCGGGCGGAGCCGATTTGATCAACGATATCTGGGGTTTCCGCATGCCGGGCGCCGTGGAGGCCGTGGCGGCCGGCCAGGCGGGCCTGTGCGTCATGCACATGCAGCGCGACCCCCAGACGATGCAGGAAGACCCCCAATACACCGACGTGGTGGCCGAAGTGGCCGACTTCCTGCGCGAACGGGTGTCAACCCTGCGCGCGGCGGGTGTCGACGATGCACGCATTTCGCTCGATCCGGGCTTTGGCTTTGGCAAGACGCCGGATCATAATCTGCGCCTGCTCGGAAAACTGCCACGCCTGGCTGTCGACGGGCTGCCGGTGCTGGCGGGCCTGTCGCGCAAGTCGACGCTCGGTGCCATCGTCGGCGGCAAGCCGCCGCAGGCCCGGGTGGCGGCCAGCATCGCCGCGGCGGTCTGCGCCGCCGAGCAGGGTGCTTTCATCGTGCGCGTGCACGACGTAGAACAAACCGTGGACGCCCTCAAGGTCTGGTGGGCGATCCGCCATGAATCAGTTGCCCCGCAAGGGCAGCAAGGAGAATGAACAGATGACACGCAAGTATTTCGGGACGGACGGTGTGCGCGGCAGGGTGGGCGAGTCGCCGATCACGCCGGACTTTGTGATGCGGCTTGGCTACGCGGCCGGCAAGGTGCTGGCGCTGGGGCAGAAGACGTCGCAAGGGCGGCCCACCGTGCTGATCGGCAAGGACACGCGGATTTCGGGCTACATGCTCGAAGCCGCGCTGGAAGCCGGGTTCACGGCTGCGGGCGTCAACGTCCGCCTGACCGGCCCGCTGCCGACGCCGGCCATCGCCTACCTGACCCGGGCGCTGCGCCTGGCGGCTGGCGTGGTGATTTCCGCGAGCCACAACCCGTACTACGACAACGGCATCAAGTTCTTCTCGGCCGCCGGCGACAAGCTGCCCGACGAGGTGGAATCCCAGATCGAGGCGCTGGTCGAGCAGCCGATGACCTGCGTGCGCTCCGAAGACCTGGGCCGCGCCAAGCGCATCGACGATGCCGCCGGCCGCTACATCGAGTTCTGCAAGAGCACCTTCCCGTACGAGCAGGACCTGCATGGGCTGCGGATAGTGGTGGACTGCGCGCATGGCGCGGCGTACCACATCGCGCCGCACGTGTTCCATGAACTGGGTGCCGAGGTGATTCCGATTGGCAACCAGCCCGACGGCCGCAACATCAACGCCGGCTACGGCGCGACGGCCCCGGAAAAGCTCGTGGAAGCGGTGCGCGCCCATCGCGCCGACCTGGGCCTGGCGTTCGACGGCGACGCGGACCGGCTGCAGGTGGTGGACGCCAACGGCCGGCTGTTCAACGGCGACGAACTGCTGTACCTGATCGTGCGCGACCGCCAGGCGGCCGGGCACAAGGTGGAAGGCGCGGTCGGCACGCTGATGACGAACATGGCTGTGGAACTGGCGCTGCAGCGGCAGGGCGTGGAATTTGTCCGCGCCAAGGTTGGCGACCGCTACGTGCTCGAGGAACTGAACAAGCGCGGCTGGCAGCTGGGCGGCGAAGGCTCGGGCCACCTGTTGTGCCTGGATCGTCACACTACCGGCGATGGCATCGTGTCCGCGCTGCAGGTGCTGGCGGCGCTGCGCCGCAGCGGCAAGACGCTGGCGCAACTGCTGGAAGGCGTGAACCTGTTCCCGCAAACGCTCATCAACGTCCGCGTGGAAAAAGGCTTCGACTGGCAGAGCCATGCCGGCCTGAAGGCCGCCCGCGAGCAGGTGGAGCCGGAACTGGAAGGGCGCGGCCGCGTGCTGATCCGCGCGTCGGGCACCGAGCCCGTGGTGCGTGTGATGGTGGAGGCCGAACAGGTCGAAACCGCCGAGCGCGCCGCGCAGCGTCTGGCCGACGCCTTGCGTACCGCCTGACGCCACCTTGCTGCCCGGACGCCGGCCGCCTGCACACGGCGCGTCGGGCGAATCCCCGAAAGCCACGGCAACCTGCCGTGGCTTTTTTCTTCCTGTTTGGCAATTAACCGCCATAGGTTTCCCGACAACGTCCAGGCGTGGCCGGCAAGGCGGGGCTGAGGCGTTGACACAAAGGGAGTGATGAGTAAAGCACGAAAGTGCGACGTTTTCGTGACGCGGCCGGTGATATCGGCCATTTGGGGGAGAGCTTGAAGAAGATTTCGGGATGTCACGGAACTGTCATACAAGCGGCATACAGTTCGCCTTGTCAAAAATTTGTCATTCCCAACCAATGTTCTCTGGAGGACATATGAAGCTGGTCAAGACTGCCGTAGCAGGCATCGTGTCGATTGTGGTGGCGGGTACTGCGTTCGCGGCGGAAATTACCGGTGCTGGCGCTTCCTTCCCGGCGCCCGTGTATTCCAAATGGGCGGACGCCTATCAAAAAGCAACGGGTAACAAGGTCAACTATCAATCCATCGGTTCGTCGGGCGGGATCAAGCAGATCAACGCCAAGACGGTCGATTTCGGCGCGTCGGACGCCCCGCTGAAGGACGAGGAACTGGCCAAGGGCAACCTCGTGCAATTCCCGACCGTGATCGGCGGCGTGGTGCCGGTGATCAACCTGCAAGGCGTGAAGCCGGGCGAGCTGACCATCACGGGCGACGTGCTGGCCAACATCTACCTGGGCAAGATCAAGAAGTGGGACGACCCCGCGATCAAGGCCCTGAACCCGAAGGCCAAGCTGCCGAGCCAGGACATCCTGCCGGTGCGCCGCGCCGACGGCTCGGGCACGACGTTCATCTTCACGAACTACCTGTCGAAGGTCAGCAATGACTGGAAGAGCTCGGTGGGCGAGGGCACGACCGTGAACTGGCCGGGTGGCGGCACGGGCGGCAAGGGCAACGAGGGCGTGGCCGCCTTCGTGCAGCGCCTGAACGGCGCCATCGGCTACGTCGAGTACGCCTACGCCAAGCAGAACAAGATGACGTACCTGACGATGAAGAACTCGGCGGGCGAAGTGGTGCAGCCCAGCGACGACGCCTTCAAGGCCGCCGCCGCCGGTGCCGACTGGAACAAGACGTTCTACCAGATCCTGACGAACCAGCCGGGCAAGGGCGCTTGGCCGATCGCCGGCGCCACGTTCATCCTGGTGCACAAGAACCAGGAAAAGCCGGCCCAGGGCCAGGAAGTGCTGAAGTTCTTCGACTGGGCCTACAAGAGCGGCGCCGCCATGGCCACGGAGCTGGACTACGTGCCGCTGCCGGAAGCCGTGGTGAACCAGATCCGCACGACGTGGAAGCAGAGCGTCAAGGACGGTTCGGGCAAGGCCCTGTACTAAGCTGGTGCTGTACTGAAGCCCGACCCGTCGCGCAGCGCCCCGCCGGCCCTTGGCCGGCCCCGGGCCGCGTGACGGTGCCACGGCGGCCGGACGGCTGCCGTGGCGCATGTTCCACCTACCGATTTCCATCATGGCGACTACGTCCGATCTCCCCGCCGTCCGGCCTCCCAGCCGCCTTGGCGACATCCTGTTCGGCGGCCTGACCCGCGGCGCCGCCATCGTCACGCTGTTGCTGCTGGGCGGCATCATCGTGTCGCTCGCCATCAGCGCCTGGCCGTCGATCAAGCAGTTCGGCCTGCCGTTCCTGTGGTCGGCCGAATGGGACCCGCCCGCCGACGTCTACGGCGCGCTCGTGCCGATCTACGGCACCCTGGTGACGTCCCTGATCGCGCTCATCATCGCCGTGCCGGTCAGCTTCGGCATCGCCCTGTTCCTGACCGAGCTGTCGCCCGTCTGGCTGCGCCGGCCGCTGGGCACCGCCATCGAGCTGCTCGCCGCCGTGCCGTCGATCGTCTACGGCATGTGGGGCCTGCTCGTGTTCGCGCCGATCTTCGGCGAATATTTCCAGAAGCCGCTCGCCAACACGGTGGGGCAGGTGCCGGTGATCGGCAAGCTGTTCCAGGGCGCGCCGCTGGGCATCGGCCTGCTGTGCGCGGGCGTGATCCTGGCGATCATGATCATTCCGTACATCGCCTCGGTGATGCGCGACGTGTTCGAGGTGACGCCGGTCCTGCTCAAGGAATCGGCCTACGGCATCGGCTGCACCACGTGGGAAGTGATGTGGAAGGTCGTGCTGCCCTACACGCGCGCCGGCGTCATCGGCGGCATCATGCTGGGCCTGGGCCGCGCGCTGGGTGAAACGATGGCCGTCACGTTCGTGATCGGCAACACCAACCTGCTCGACAACGTCTCGCTGTTCTCGCCCGGCAACAGCATCACCTCGGCACTGGCGAACGAGTTCGCCGAAGCCGGTGCCGGCCTGCATACCGCAGCGCTGATGGAACTGGGCCTGATCCTGTTCTTCATCACGTTCGTCGTGCTGGCCCTGTCCAAGATCCTGCTGTTGCGCCTTGCCAAGAATGAGGGTGGCAAATGAACCAAGCCAGTCAAGCCGTATCGACCTCGTCCATTCCCGCTGTTCGTCCGGATTCCGACGCCATCCGCGGCCGGCTCCAGGGCTCGCGTCGCCGCACCAACGCCTTTGCGCTGACCGCGTCGCTCGCGGCCATGGCCTTCGGGCTGTTCTGGCTGGCGTGGATCCTCTGGACCACGATCTCGCTGGGCGTGGGCGGCCTGTCGATCGACCTGTTCACGCAGATGACGCCGGCCCCGAACACCGCCGGCGGCGGCCTGGCCAACGCCATCTTCGGCAGCTTCGTGCTGGTGGGCATGGCCACGCTGGTCGGCACGCCGCTGGGCATCCTGGCGGGCATCTACCTCGCCGAGTATGGCCAGAAGTCGCCGCTGGCGAGCCTGATCCGCTTCATCAACGACATCCTGCTGTCGGCGCCGTCCATCGTGATCGGCTTGTTCGTCTACGCGCTGGTGGTGACGCGCATGGGCCACTTCTCGGGCTGGGCCGGCGTGTGCGCGCTGGCGCTGCTGCAGATTCCCATCGTGGTCCGCACCACCGAGAACATGCTGAACCTGGTGCCGAACGCGCTGCGCGAGGCCGCGGTGGCCCTGGGCACGCCGAAGTGGAAGATGGTGATGTCGATCACGGTCAAGTCGTCGTACGCGGGCATCGTGACCGGCGTGCTGCTGGCCGTGGCCCGGATCGCCGGCGAAACCGCGCCGCTGCTGTTCACCGCGCTGTCCAACCAGTTCTGGAGCGCGGACCTGAACAAACCGATGGCCAACCTGCCGGTGACGATCTTCCGCTTTGCCATGAGCCCGTTCACGGAATGGCAGCAACTGGCCTGGGCCGGCGTGTTCCTGATTACTGTCGGCGTGCTTGCGTTGAACATCGTCGCGCGCATGCTGTTCAAGAAATAACCGGCGCCTCCAGCCAACTACCGAATTCAAGCGAGACATCAGCATGACCTCTACCGTCATCGATATTCCCGATACCGTGCGCGCCAAGATCGACGTCCGGAACCTGAACTTCTACTACAACCAGTTCCACGCGCTGAAGAACATCAACATGTCGATCCCGGACCGCAAGGTCACGGCGTTCATCGGCCCGTCGGGCTGCGGCAAGTCCACGCTGCTGCGCACGTTCAACAAGATGTTCGCGCTCTACCCGGAGCAGCGCGCCGAGGGCGAGATCAACATGGACGGCGAGAACCTGCTGACCAGCAAGCAGGACATCTCGCTGCTGCGCGCCAAGGTGGGCATGGTCTTCCAGAAGCCCACCCCGTTCCCGATGTCGATCTACGACAACATCGCGTTCGGCGTGCGCCTGTTCGAGAAGCTGTCGCGCTCGGAAATGGACGACCGCGTGGAATGGGCGCTCTCCAAGGCCGCGCTGTGGAACGAGGCCAAGGACAAGCTGCACCAGTCGGGCTACGGCCTGTCGGGCGGCCAGCAGCAGCGGCTGTGCATCGCCCGCGGCATCGCCATCCGCCCCGAGGTGCTGCTGCTGGACGAGCCGTGCTCGGCGCTGGACCCGATCTCCACGGGCCGCATCGAGGAACTGATCGCCGAGCTGAAGGACGAGTACACGGTCGTGATCGTGACGCACAATATGCAGCAGGCCGCGCGCTGCTCGGACTACACGGCGTACATGTACCTGGGCGAGCTGATCGAGTTCGGCGAGACCGAGAAAATCTTCATCAAGCCGCACCGCAAGGAAACCGAGGACTACATTACCGGCCGCTTCGGTTGATCCGGGGCGGGCAGCGCAGGACCCATCCAGCATTCGGCAAGCGGCCAGGAGCACACCATGACTGACAAACACCTGTCGACCCAGTTCGACGCCGACCTCAACGCGATCAACACTAAGCTGCTGCAGATGGGCGGGCTGGTGGAGTCGCAGATCGAAATGGCCATGCGCGCGCTGGCCGACTTCGACGCCGACCTGGCCGACCAGGTCATGGTGCGCGAACAGCAGCTCAACTCGCTCGAAGTCGAGATCGACGCGGACTGCGGCAACATCATCGCCCGCCGCCAGCCCACCGCGCGCGACCTGCGCCTGGTGATGGCGATCTCCAAGACGATCACGAACCTGGAGCGCGCCGGCGACGAGGCCGAGAAGATCGCCAAGCGCACCAAGCACATCATGGAAGATGCGGCTGCGCACAACATCAACTATGCCGAGGTGAAGCTGTCCGGCGAGATGGCCATCAACCTGCTGCGCCAGGCGCTGGACGCCTTTGCGCGGCTCGACACCGTGGCTGCCGCGCGGATCGTCAAGGACGACAAGGCCATCGACGAGGAATTCCGCGCCTTCGTGCGCAAGCTGATCACCTACATGATGGAAGACCCGCGCACGATCTCGGTGGCGCTGGACTTCCTGTTCATTGCCAAGGCCGTCGAGCGTATTGGCGACCACGCGAAGAACATCGCGGAATTCATCATCTATATCGTGAAGGGCACGGACGTGCGCCATGCCTCGCGCGAAGACATGGAGCGCGAAGCATTAAGCTGACGACGCGCCAGGACTGATAAGCGGAGAAAAAATACATGCCAAGCAGTATTCTCGTTGTCGAGGACGAACCGGCCATCGCCGAGCTGATTGCCGTCAATCTCCAGCACGCGGGACACTATCCCATTCGCGCCTACAACGCCGAGCAGGCCCTGTCGCTGATGAGCGACGTGCTGCCCGACCTGGTGTTGCTGGACTGGATGCTCCCGGGCAAGTCCGGAGCCACCTTCGCCAAGGAGCTGCGGACCAACGACCGCACCAAGCAGATTCCGATCATCATGCTCACCGCCCGCAGCGAGGAGCAGGACAAGGTCATGGGCCTGGAAGCCGGTGCGGACGACTACGTCACCAAGCCGTTCTCGCCCAAGGAACTGCTGGCGCGCATCAAGGCGGTGCTGCGCCGCCGCGCGCCGCAGCTGACCGACGACGTGGTGGCCATCAACGGCCTGCGGCTCGACCCGGCCACGCATCGCGTGACCGGCCAGGACGAGACCGGCCCGATCAAGCTGGACCTGGGCCCCACCGAGTTCCGCCTGCTGCACTTCCTGATGACTCATCCGGAGCGTGTGCACAGCCGGTCACAACTGCTGGACCAGGTCTGGGGCGACCATGTGTTCGTCGAGGAGCGGACCGTCGACGTCCACATCAAGCGCCTGCGTGCGGCGCTGACGCCGGGCGGCTACAGCAACATGATCGAGACCGTGCGGGGCAGCGGCTACCGTCTGGCGCGATCGCCAAATCACTGACGCCGGCCGGGCCGGCGGCGGTGCAGCGGGGGCCGCGCCGGCCGATAGCGGATAATGCCGGGCGGACGCAACGCCGCGGCGCTTGTTGTGGCAGACTGTGCCGCAATGCGAACGCAGTCTGAACCTCATCTACTCCTCGCATGAATGTCATCTGGGCCCGCTCCGTGGCCATCCTCGTCGGCCTGGCAGCCGTGGCCGGCGGTCTGTACGCCGTGGCCGGCGCCGTGCCCGGCCTGCTGTTCCTTTGCCTTTCCCTGCTCGGCCTGCTGGCCTACTACCTGTTCCAGATCAACCGCCTGTGGCGGGTGCTCGACGCCCCGGCGTATGGCGAAATCCCCAGCGCGCTGGGCCTGTGGGGCGAGGTCTACTACCGGCTCCACCGGCTGGTCAAGCGCTGGCGCACGCAGGTGCTGCAGGTGGAACAGCAGCACACGCGCTTCATCCAGGCCATCCAGGCGTCGCCCTACGGCGTGCTGATGCTCGATGACGCGGACCAGATCGAATGGTGCAACGACGTGGCCGAGCAGCATTTCGGGCTCAACGCGCGGCGCGACGTGCGCCAGCGCATCACGCACCTGATCCGCCGGCCGGAATTCGTCCATTACCTGACCCGCGAGCGCTACGACGAGCCGCTGGTCATGCGCGACATGGGCGAGCACAAGCGCAGCATCACGTCGGTGCAGATCCTGCCCTATGGCGAAAACCGCAAGCTGGTGCTGACGCAGGACATCACCAAGGTCGAGAACACCGAGGCCATGCGGCGCGACTTCGTGGCCAACGTCTCGCACGAGCTTAAGACGCCGCTGACGGTGCTCACCGGCTTCCTGGAGACCGTGCGCGACCTGCCGGTGTCCGAGGAAGACCGCAACCGCTACGTCGACATGATGCTGGTGCAGTCCATGCGGATGCAGCACATCGTCGAGGACCTGCTGGCGCTGGCCAAGCTGGAGTCCGACGCCCAGCCGCCCGGGCACGACCGCGTCAACGTTGCCGCGCTGGCCGCCCATCTGGTGCACGATGCCGAGGCGCTGTCGCAGGGCCGGCACGAGATCGAGACCGAGATCGACCCGGCCGTGGTGCTGCGCGGCGCCGAGGGCGAGCTGCTGTCGGCGCTGGGCAACCTGGTGTCCAACGCGGTGCGCTACACGCCCGACGGCGGCCGCATCGCCATCCGCATGACGTTTACCGATGGCCACTCGGTGTTCTCGGTCAGCGACACCGGGCTGGGTATCGCGCCCGAGCACATTCCGCGGCTGACCGAGCGTTTCTACCGGGTCGACCGCAGCCGGTCGCGCGATACCGGCGGCACTGGCCTGGGGCTGGCCATCGTCAAGCACGTGCTGTCGCGCCACCATGCCGACCTGCGCGTGACCAGCGAGGTGGGCCGCGGCAGCACGTTCCGCATCGTATTTCCCGTAGATCGGAGCGGCTACGACGCCGACACGTCGCGCCACGCGGCGTAGCCCGGCGGAAGCGGGCAGGGCCGGCAAACAGAAAGGCGGACCATGGTCCGCCTTTTTTGTCGCCCGCCGCGCCCGGCCAGCCAGGGTCAGGTGCCGAACCTCAGCAGCAGCTCCTGCTGGCTCACGCGCTGCAGCTTGGCGCGCGACGCCTTGCGCACGTACTCGCCATCGGGCTCCATGATCCAGGCCGACGCATTGTCGTGCAGGTGGACCTGCAACCCTTCCTTGATCACGCGCGCCTTGAGCGAGCGGTCCAGGATCGGGAACGCCACCTCGACGCGGCGGAACAGGTTGCGGTCCATCCAGTCGGCGCTGGACAGGTACAGCACGTCCTCGCCGGCCGCGTGGAAGTAGTAGACGCGGTGGTGCTCCAGGAACCGGCCGACGATGGACCGCACCGAGATGTTCTCGGACAGCCCCGGCACGCCGGGCCGCAGCGCGCAGACACCCCGCACGATCAGGTCGATCTTCACGCCCGCGCGCGACGCCTTGTACAACTCGTCGATGATCGTCGGCTCCAGCAGCGCGTTCATCTTGGCGATGATCCGCGCACGCTTGCCGGCGCGCGCATTGCGGGCCTCGGCGCGGATATGCTCGACGAGGTTGCTGTGCATCGTGAACGGCGACTGCCACAGGTGATTGAGCCGGATGGTGCCGGCCGTGCCGGTCAGCAGCTGGAACACGTGGTGGGCGTCCTCGCAGACCTGCTCGTTGGCGGTCAGCAGCCCGAAATCGGTATACAGCCGTGCCGTGCGCGGGTGGTAGTTGCCGGTACCCAGGTGGACGTAGCGCCGCAGCACCGCGTGCTTGACCTTGGCGCTGGCCGGCTCGCGCCGCACCACCAGCAGCATCTTGGCGTGGCACTTGTGGCCCACCACGCCATACACCACGTGGGCGCCGGCCGATTCCAGCCGCTCGGCCCAGTTGATATTGGTTTCCTCGTCGAAGCGTGCCAGCAGCTCCACCACCACCGTCACTTCCTTGCCGTTGCGGGCCGCCGTCATCAGCGCCTCCATGACGGCCGACTCGTTGCCGGTGCGATAGACGGTCTGCTTGATCGCCACGACGTTCGGGTCGTTGGCGGCGGCCTGGAGCAGGTCCAGCACCGAGGCAAAGCTTTCGTACGGATGATGGAGCAGCACGTCGCGCTGGCGGATCACGTCGAACATGTTCGCGCCCGGCGGGAACGCCTTGACCGGCGCCGGCACGTGCGGCGGGTACTTCAGGGCAGGGCGGTCCACGAGGTCCGGGATCTGCATCAGCCGGACCAGGTTCACCGGCCCGCTGACGCGGTACAGGTCCTGCTCGGTCAGCCCCGATTCCAGCAGCAGCCGGCGCGCCAGCGCGGGCGGGGTGTCGGACGAGACTTCCAGTCGGACCATGTCGCCAAAGTGACGGGTAGGCAACTCGCCCTGCAGCGCCTCGCGCAGGTCGGTGATGTCGTCCTCGGACACGAACAGGTCGGAGTTGCGGGTGACGCGAAACTGGTAGCAGCCCTCGACCTCGATGGCCGGGAACAGCTCGTGCACGAACGCCTGCATGAACGACGACAGCATCACGAACCCGAACGGGTAGCCCGACAGCGCCTCCGGCATCCGCACCACGCGCGGCAGCGCGCGCGGGGCCTGCACGATGGCCAGGTCGGCGTCGCGGCCAAAGGCGTCCTTGCCGGACAGCTCGATCACGAAGTTCAGGCTCTTGTTGAGCACGCGCGGGAACGGGTGCGCCGGGTCAAGCGCAATGGGCGTCAGCACCGGGCCCAGTTCGCGGACGAAGAAGTCGCGCGCCCATTCGCGCTGGGCGTCGGTCCAGGTGCTGGTCAGATGAAAAAACACCCCCTCTTTTTCAAGCGCGGGGAAAATCACGTTCTGCAGCATGTCATACTGCGAGGCCACGAGCCGCTGCGTGCGCTCGGTGACAAGCTGGTAGGCCTGCTGGAAGGAAAGGCCGTCGGGCGTCAGGCCCGATGCGTTGTCCCGCATCTGTTCCTTCAGCCCGGCCATGCGGATCTCGAAGAACTCGTCCAGATTGCTGGAGACGATGCAG
Organism: Cupriavidus sp. SZY C1; assembly: GCF_032190535.1. Lineage (NCBI taxonomy): Bacteria > Pseudomonadati > Pseudomonadota > Betaproteobacteria > Burkholderiales > Burkholderiaceae > Cupriavidus > Cupriavidus sp. SZY C1. Next base: position 22,659 of record NZ_JAUANU010000001.1, on the reverse strand, counting down.
ATGAATTTCAGCCGTTCCAGGAGCGGAACATTGGGGTCGGCGGCTTGCGCGAGCACTCGCGCATTGAATTCCAGAATGCCCAGCTCGCGGTTCAGCAGCGTGCCGGGCGGCGTCGTCGACATGTCTAAGACCTTGTTTTGGCGATGTGGCGACTTTTTCATAGAATCGTGTCAATTTGATGACACTTTGATTTTGTCATGCTGCGGACATGACACAGACATAATCTTACGGGCTTGGCCATCGTCGGCCTATCCCGCGTAATACTGACGCAATGACACAGAATCCCCGCTTGCTGGCCGCCGTCGACATGGGCTCCAACAGCTTCCGCCTGATGATCGGGCGGGTGGATGAGACGCCCACCGCCTCGGGCCCGGCCAGCCAGATCTTCCAGGTCGATGCGCTGCGCGAGCCCGTGCGGCTGGCGGCCGGCCTGACGCCGGACAAGTACCTGGACCAGCCCGCGCGCCGCCGCGGCGTGGACGCGCTGCGCCGCTTTGGCGACCGCCTGCGCGACTTCGCCCCCGAGCAGGTGCGGGCCGTGGCCACCAATACCCTGCGCGTGGCCAAGAATGCATCGGACTTCCTGATCGAGGCGGAAGCCGCGCTCGGCTTCCCGATCGAAGTCATCGCCGGCCGCGAAGAGGCGCGCCTGATCTACCTGGGCGCGTCGCACGATGCGCCGGCCTGCCAGGGCAACCGCCTGGTCGTCGACATCGGCGGCGGCTCCACCGAATTCATCATTGGCAGCGGCTATCAGTCCAAGCTGATGGAAAGCCTGTACATCGGCTGCGTCTCGCACAGCCGCCAGTTCTTTCCCAGCGGCAACGTCGACGAATACGCGTTCAAGCAGGCCGAGCTGGCCGCGCGCCGCGAGATCCAGGTGCTGGTGCGCCAGTACAAGGCGGCGGGATGGCAGCAGGCCGTGGGCTCGTCGGGCACGGCGCGCGCGCTGGCCGAGCTGATCGAGCTCAATGGCATGAACGACAGCGCGTCCGAGCACGGCATCACGCGCGAAGGGCTGGAGCGCCTGAAGCGCGCGCTGATCAAGGCGGAGAACACGAACCGGGTCAAGCTGACCGGCCTGAAGGCGGACCGGATTCCGGTGCTGCCGGGCGGCCTGTCGATCATGCTCGGCGTGTTTGCCGAACTCGATGTCGACCGCATGGACGTGACCGACGGCGCGCTGCGCCTGGGCGTGCTGTACGACCTGCTCGGCCGCAGCCATCACGAGGACATGCGGACCGTGACCGTGGACCAGTTCATGCGCCGCTACGCCGTGGACCGCGCCCAGGCCACCCGCGTCGGCCAGGCCGCGCGCGACCTGCTGGCGCAGTTTCCCGAGCCGCGCAACGAGCGCCGCGACGACAACCTGGCGCTGCTGGGCTGGGCCGCCAGCCTGCACGAGATCGGCATGACAATCTCGCACAGCGGCTATCACAAGCACTCGGCCTACATCGCCACGCACGCCGACATGCCGGGCTTCTCGAAGACCGACCAGGCGCGGCTGGCCACGCTGCTGCTGGGCCATGCGGGCAAGCTGGGCAAACTGTCCGGCAGCGGTAAGTTTGTCGACTGGCGGATGCTGTTCAGCCTGCGTCTGGCGTTTGTACTATGCCGGCGCCGTGGCGACATGAAGCTGCCGGACATCCAGGTCAGGCAACGCGCCGACGAACTGGACGAAGGGTTCGAAGTGCGCCTGCCGAAGACGTGGATCGACGCCAATCCGCTGGTCGAATACAGCCTGGCGCAGGAAGCCGACGAGTGGGAACGCGTAGGCAAGCGCTACAAGGTCGTCTACGTCTGATACTGGCAAGCCAATGAAAAACGGCGACTCGCATTGAGTCGCCGTTTTTCTTTTGCCTTCCGTACGATCAGCCGTTTCGTCCGGTGGCAGGGGCCGTGGTCGCCGGAGCGGTCAGGCCGATTGGATGCCCAGGAAGTGCCGGGCGTAGCGCGGGTTCATGTCGCGCACGCGCAGCAGCGTCAGGAAATCGGCAACGTTGAAATCGGGGTCCCAGGCGGGCAGGCCGCAGATCTTGGCGCCCAGGCGCAGATAGCCCTTGATCAGCGCCGGCGGTTCCACATCCAGCGCCTGGTTCAGGTCGTCCACGGGCAGCGGTACGCGCGGGAAGGCGTGGTACTCGATGGGCGCCAGCGACTTCTCGGCGAACTGGCGATAGAGGCTGGCCGCGTAGTGGCCGCCGTCGCTCATCGGCACGCTGGCGCAGCCCAGCATCGATTCGAGGTTGTAGCGCTGCAGGTATTCGCCCAGGCCGCCCCAGAGCGCCATGATGACGCTGCCCGAGCGGTAGTCGCGGTGCACGCACGAGCGGCCCAGCTCCAGCATCTTCGGGCGCAGGTGCGCGAGCCGCACGAGATCGAATTCCGATTCCGCGTACAGGCAGCCGATGCGCTTGGCCTGGTGCGGCGGCAGCACGCGGTAGGTGCCCACCACCTTCAGCGTCTCCTGGTCGCGCACGATCAGGTGGTCGCAGTAGGCGTCGAACATGTCGACGTCGGTTTCGGTGGCCGAGGACTGCAGGCGCGCGCCCATTTCCTCGGCAAAGACCTTGTAGCGCAGGCGCTGGGCCTCGGCTACTTCGTCCTGGTGACGTGCCCACGCCACGCTGAAAGCAGGCGCCGGAGCTTGAATCTGGGTTTGGTGCTGTGCTGGCTGACGAGGAAGACGCCTCCGCGCCGACTGGCCAGAAAGGCCAGTGGGCAAGGAGTCGAAAAGCGGCTGGGTAGGCGTCGGGAGGTCTCGCATCAGTGTGTCCTTTCGGTGACGAAACGGCTTCGAAACAATGTAGAGAGGCCGGGTGACAGCGCCGTGAATCGATCGTGACCGTTCCGTGACTGACACATCGTTGTCGCGACGCAAGCCTTAACCATAGAACAGGCTTACGATTGCGCACATCGTTGTTCGCTGAAATGCGACAGGCTGATGACAAATATGTGACTTTCGGGGCGCTCAACGCCGAACGCCGCCGTGCATTTAGAGAAAATCTGGTTGGACGACCGCTCGCAGGACCACCTGGGCTTCGTGCTCGCGCGTGCGTCCCGCCAGCCACCAGATGCCGCTCTTCTTGACGCTCCAGGGCATCTCGTGGCCCGCCAGCAACAGGCTGGCAAGCTGGCCAATCCACGGCTGGTGGCCGACCACGACGGTGTGGTCATGGCCCTGCGGCCAGTCGATGGCGGCGAGCACGGCGCCCACGTCGGCGCCCGGCGCCAGGTCGTCGAGGATCTCGGCCTTGCCAGACAGCGCCGCAGCGGTCTCGCGTGTGCGCAGGGCGGGGCTGCAGACCACGCGGTAGTCGGCCGGCAGATGGGCGCGCAGCCAGTCGGCGGAGGCCTCGGCCTGCTTGCGGCCACGGCGTGTCAGCGGACGCTGCAGGTCGGCGCTGCGCGAGATGCTCAGCGCGTCGGGCAGGTCCTCGGCCTCGGCGTGGCGCCACAGAATCAGATTCATGTTCGGCAGGGGCTTCGTCGAGCCTTGAGTATGGTGAGTCGCGGCGGCCCCGGCAAGGTCGTCGCGCCGCGGTCGCCCAAAAACAAAACGGGCCATCCGGTGGGCAAGGCCCACGGATAGCCCGTCAGTGTCGGCAGCGCCGGTGTCACCCGCATGACAGCGGGGCACCGGCCGGATGCAGCGAACTCAGGACTTGTGGCGGAAATTGATGCGGCCCTTGGTCAGGTCGTAGGGCGACATTTCCAGGGTCACGCGGTCGCCGGCCAGGATGCGGATGCGGTGCTTCTGCATCTTGCCCGAAGCGTATGCCCAGATTTCCACGCCGTTTTCCAGCGTCACGCGATAACGGTTGTCGGGCAGGGCTTCCGACACCACGCCGCCAAATTCAATGAGTTCTTCCTTAGCCAATCTGTTTTCCTTTGTGGCAGCCCGCAATGGCTGCGTTGAGTTGGTGAGTATTCTGTGGACGCCCGGTGGTCTGTGCGCGGCCACGCATCGCCACCCGAGGGCGGCAGCCGCGCGTAACGTTCCGGGAAGCAATCCGGCGGGCCGGGCTTGCAGGCCAGGCGGGCCGGAGAATCGAGAAGGGAGCGCGGATGACCCTGACGATTACCTTGCCATGCCGGCCGCGCGCGCAATGGGCGCAGCCGTGTACATCACGGGGACAGCGGGCAAGGTGTTTCCGGGCCAGGTGACGCATCCGGCCATCCACATACAGCAGAAGGTGGGGGCGGGGCGATGGGTTTTCCAGTGCGCCAGGCGGCGCGATCCCGGTTACAGGGCATGCACAGATACCCCGAACTGACGCGCGATTGTAGCACGTTCCCGCGTTTTCGCAGGCGCGGCATCGCCGTGGCCGCCGGCCCGCGGCGGCGGCGCCAGGAAAAAAGGGCTCACGCCTTGCGGCGTAAGCCCTTGATCCCTCTACCTAAAACAGCTTGCAAATATGGTCGGAGCGATAGGATTCGAACCTACGACCCTCTGATCCCAAATCAGATGCGCTACCAGGCTGCGCTACGCTCCGGAACCGGCGATTCTATCCCGACACGTCACCCCCGGTCAAATGGAGCCTGCCGGCGCCGCAAGTGGCGTGCGCGGCGCCGCCCGGTACCCCGCTTCAGGCGGGATCGCATTTGGCTTGACTTGAGACGGCGCGCTGACATAATCCGCACACCGCAACGGTCCGACCCGGCGATTCGCGCCTGGCATTGCTGTGCCCACCCGGACCAGGTCCCACTATCACAACTATGGCGTGCCACCCCCCGCTTGCGACGCGGGCGGCCGGACATTGCCTGAGCCATCCCCTCGCCATCGATGCCTGCGCGTCGGGGGCCGATGGGCTGCCGGACCCGCGGAAACCATAAGGACGGCTGTTCGCAGGCCGCAATAGAAAGGCTGGCAGGTGCGTGCGGAGCACCGGAAGTGCCTTTGTGAACGGGAATAAAGATGTTTCAGTCGCAGGTGGTGGTGCTGATCGCAGCGTTGTTCGCGCTGCAGATGGCGATCGTCTGTGCCGTGTTGCGGCGCTCGGCCGGTATGGAGCGCAGCGGGCTCACGTCGTGGGCGCTCGGCGATCTGGTCGTGACCGTGGCCGCGGGGCTGCTGGCCGTCCATGCCTACCGGCCCGGCTGGCCGCTGGCCGCCGCGCCGGAGCTGGCGCTGACGCTCGGCCTGTCGATGATGGTCCACGGTACGCGCCATTTCGTCGGCAAGCCCGGGCGGGCCGCGGTGCTCATGGTGCTGAACCTGCCGGGCCTGGTCGGGCTGGGGCTGCACGCCGGCCTGGGCATGGCTGGCGTCGCGCCGCAGGCGCTGCCGCCCATCCTGGCCGACCTGGCGTCGCCCGCCGCCGTGGCGGGGCTGATGCTGGCCGCGTCGGTCATCCAGATGCTGCTGTTGCTGGAGATGATCCGCGTCACGCTGCCGCGCCTGCCGCTCAAGCGGGGCACCGGGCGGCTGGCCGTGCTGTCGCTGACGCTGGTGGCGCTGGCCTGCACGGTCATCGCCGCCGCGCAGGCTTGGGCGCCGCTCTCGACGCTGGTCGACGGCCACCCGCTGCTGGCGCCGGACGAGCGGGACAGCATCACGCTCTGCTTCGTGTTCGGCGTGGTGGGCCTGTCGGTCAGCTTTGCGCTGATGGCGCACGACCGGCTGCGCCGCATCATCGAACGCCGGGCCCGGCACGACGACTTGACCGACGTGCTGTCGCGCGGCGCCTTCTGGGAAGAGCTGGAGGACGCCTGCAAGCAGGCCGAGCGCCAGCGCGCGCCGTTCACCGTGGCGTTCATCGACCTGGACCACTTCAAGGCCATCAACGACCTGTACGGGCACCTGGCCGGCGATAGCGTGCTGCGCCACTTTGCCGGCCTGCTGCGCAAGGCGGCGCCGGCGCGGGCCGTGATCGGCCGGCTGGGCGGCGAGGAATTCGCGATCGCCATGCCCGACACGACGCTGGAAACCGGCCGCGCCATCAGCGTGCGGCTGAGCGCGATGGTCCGGTCCACGCCGTGCCCGTCGGAGCCGGACGCCATCGCGTACACGGTCAGCATCGGCATGGCCGAGCGCCAGCCCGGCGAGAACGCCGACGCGATGATGCGCCGCGCCGACCGCGCGCTCTACGACGCCAAGCAGATGGGCCGCAACTGCGTGTCGTCGCACGACGCCGCCGAGGCCGTCGGCATGCCGCGCCGGCCGCGCGTGCGCGAGCGCGAGCCGTCCTGAGCCCGGCCCCAGGGGCGCACCCTGGGGCGGCTGATGCCAATTTCGTGGATTTCCGATTCAAGCCCGCGTCCGGCGGTGCTAAAGATGGCGCGGGTCAACTACACGCGCCACGCGCGAACATCCATGGACATCATCCGACCGGAACACGCCGCCGACCAGCCGCGGCGGATTCAGCAGAACATTCCTGGGGCGACCTCGATCTCGATCCTGCGGCGCGTGCATGATTCGCGCTACGCCACGCGCTATTTCGTCGGCGACGGGCTCGACGTGGGCGGCGGCATCGACTCCATCGCGCTCTTTGCCGAAATGTTTCCCGCCATGCGCCATGTCTTTGTCTTCGACAGGCAGCACGGCGACGCCCAGTACCTGGAACGGGTGCCCGACGCCTCGTTCGATTTCGTCTACTCGTCGCACTGCCTGGAGCATGTGGTGGACCCGTCCGTGGCCATCCGCCACTGGATTCGCGTGGTCAAGCCGGGCGGCTACCTGGTGATCCAGGTGCCCGACGAGGACCTGTACGAGCAGGGGCACTGGCCGTCGCGCTTCAACTCCGACCACAAGCACACGTTCACGATGTTCAAGATGCGGTCGTGGTCGCCGGTGTCGATCAACGTGCTCGACTTCGTCCGCGCGATCTCCGACGCGGTCACGCCGCTGTCGATCTTCCGCGTCGACATCGGCGTGCGGCCGAGCCTGCTGGACGGCAGCTTCGACCAGACGCGCACGCCGTCGGCCGAGTGTGCCATCGAGTTCATCCTGCAGAAACACCCGGCATAGCGGCGCCGCCGGCGTTCCCCTGGCGCAGGCGCTGCGGTAGAATGCCTGCCTTGCCGCCATGGCAAGGCAGGCCCCGCCCGTGGGCATGGTTATCCGCCCTTAGCTCAGTTGGATAGAGCACTCGCCTTCTAAGCGAGCGGTCAGAGGTTCGAATCCTCTAGGGCGGGCCAGCTTTCTTTCCTTCCTTTCCTTTTTTCCCAGTCTTTCCCGGCTTGCCCGCCGCCCTTGGTGCCGCCCTTGTCAGGCCGCCGCCAGCAGGTCTGCCGCGCGCTCGGCGATCATGATCGTCGGCGCGTTGGTATTGCCGCCGATCAGCGTCGGCATGACCGACGCATCGACCACGCGCAGCGCTTGCACGCCCCGCACGCGCAGTTGCGGATCGACCACCGCCATCGCGTCGACGCCCATCTTGCAGGTGCCCACGGGGTGGTAGATGGTGTCGGCGTGGTTGCGGATGAAGTCGCGGATGGCTGCGTCATCGCCATCGCCGTCGCCCAGCAGGTCCCGCAGCGGATCGGTACCGCCGGCGTCGGCCAGCGCCGCCTGCGCGAAGATTCGGCGCATCAGCCGCACGCCGGCCACCATGCCGTCCAGGTCCGCCGGTGCCGACAAAAAGCGCGGGTCGATCAGCGGCGCCTCGCGCATGTCCGCCGAGCGCAGTTGTACCGTGCCCCGGCTCTCGGGACGCAGCACGCATGCGTGGCACGAATAGCCATGCCCCGGCCGGCCGTTGCGCAACACGTTGGAGTTGCCCAACAGCGCGGGCGCGAAGTGGAGCTGCAGGTCGGGCGCGTCCAGCCCGGGCCGGGTCTTGACGAACGCGCCGGCCTCGGCCACCGGCGAGGCCAGCATGCCCGTGCGGCGCCAGCGATAGCGCATGACCTCGCCGGCCATCCGCGCCACGCCGCGCAGCGAGTAGCCATAGAGGTGCCACGACGCCACCGGCTTGCCGATGATGATGTCCAGGTGGTCCTGCAGGTTCTGGCCGACGCCCGGCAGGTCGTGCACCACGTCCACGCCCACGCTGCGCAGGTGATCGGCCGGGCCGATGCCCGAGGCCATCAGCAACTGCGGCGAATGGAACGCGCCGCTGCTGACGATGACCTCCCGCCGCGCGTAGAGCGTCCGCGTCTGGCCGCCTTGCGATACCGCCACGCCCACCGCCCGCTTGCCCTCGAAGACGATGCGCAGCGCCTGGGTGCCGGTCATCACGCAGAGGTTCTGGCGGCCGCCGTTGTGGCCTGTGTCGCCCCGGTTGCCGCGATGCAGGTAGGCGCGCGCCGCGTTCCAGCGTTCGCCGTTGAACTGCGTGGCCTGATAGAGGCCCACGCCTTCCTGCTCCGGCCCGTTGAAGTCGTCGTTGACCGGCAGCCCGGCCTGGGCGGCGGCCTGCACAAAGCGCCGCGAGAACGGATTGGGCGTGCGCAGGTCGCTCACGTGCAGCGGGCCGCTGCCGCCGTGCCAGGCGTCGTCGCGGCCGGCGTTGCGCTGATTGCATTCGCTGCGGCGGAAGTAGGGCAGCACGTCGTCGTAGCCCCAGCCATCGCAGCCAAGCGCGGCCCAGCGGTCGTAGTCGGAGCGATGGCCGCGCACGTAGAGCATCGCGTTGATCGACGAACTGCCGCCCAGCCCCCGGCCGCGCGGCTGGTACGACTCGCGGCCGTTGAGGCCGGCCTGCGGCACCGTGCGCAGGCCGTAGTTGCGCGGGCCGGGGTGGGGCACGGTCCGGGCGATGGCAAGCGGCGTCCAGACGCTCGGGTGGTGGTCGTCGGGCCCGGTTTCGAGCAGGGCCACCGAGAGGTCCGGCCGGTCCGCCAGCCGTCCGGCCAGCGCGCAGCCGGCCGAGCCGGCGCCAACGATGATGTAGTCGAAGTGGGTGGGGCCCATGGTGTCTGTCTCCGTCCGCGAGGGGTCTTATTGTTGTGGGACGCTGCGCGGCGTCACGATGGCGAAGTTGCTGTCAAACGTGTCCAGCATGCCGAACAAGCCTGACACGGCCTGCGGATTGCCGTCTATCCGGATGGCTCCCGACTGCATCGCCTGCGGCAGCGTGAGCTGCTTGAGGCTGATCTGGTCCAGCGTCGCCTTGGTCAGCGTGACCGTGGCGGTGGGCTGGGCGTGCTGGGCCTCGGCCACGTAGGTCAGCGCGCTGTTGCGCAGCGTCATCGCGTAGCGCTGCTTCAGGTCGGTGAACTGCCAGTTCAGCGTCAGCGTCTTGCCGGCGGCCTTGTCGGCGTTCAGGCGCACGGCCAGGAAATCGAAGAAGTTCGGTACGGTCAGCGCCCGCACCATGTCCGACGAACTGGTGGCGCCCTTGCTGGGCCGGGCCACGCCGTCGCGCAGTTCCTGGGCGCCGGTCAGGTAGATGTTGCGCCAGGTGGCGTTCTCGCTCTGGTAGCCAAGCTGCTCCAGCGCGTCGGCCTGCAGCGCCCGCGCGGCCGCGTTCGACGGGTCCGCGAAGACCAGCTCGTTGCCGATCTGGCTGACCCAGCGGTATTCGCCGCGCGCGTAGGCGTCGCGCAGCCGGGCCAGCACGGCGTCGGGGCCGCCCATCCATTCGATCGTCTTGCGCGCGGCCTGCACCGGCGGCAGCGGATTCAGGTGGGCCGGGTTGCCGTCGTAGAAGCCCAGGTAGCGCTGGTAGACGGCGCGCACGTTGTGGCTGACCGAGCCGTAGTAGTCGCGCGCATACCATTTGCTGGCCAGCGGCTGGGGCAGCGTCCTGAGCTGGTCGGCAATCTCCAGCGGCGTGTAGCCCTGGTTCATCAGGCGCAGCGTCTGGTCGTTCAGGTAGGCGTACATGTCGCGCTGGTCGGACAGCAGTTCGACGATGCGGGCGCGGCCCCAGGTGGGCCAGTGGTGCTGGCCGATCAGCACGTCGGTGCGCTCGCCGTAGCGCAGCAGCGCCTGCGCCAGGAAGTACGACCATCCCTTGGCATCGCGCACCTGCGCGCCGCGCAGCGTCAGCACGTTGTGCTGGGTGCGCACCGCGTTCTCGGCGATGCAGAGCGTGCGGAACTGCGGCAGGTAGACGTTCATCTCCGCCGGGGCCTCGGTGCCGGGCGTGAGCTGGAACTCGACGTCGACGCCATCGATGCGGCGCACCTCCACCGGCCGGGTGACCAGCGAGGTGGGCGCCAGCAGCGTCATCGTGCCGCGCGCGGTGCCCTTGCCCAGGCCGGTATCCACCTGGCCCGTGGCGCTGCGCGGCAGCTGCGTGCCGTACATGTACTGCGCCCGCCGGCTCATGGCGCTGCCGGCCAGCACGTTCTCGCTGACCGCCTCCTCCATGAAGCCATGGGGCGCGATGATGTCCACCTTGCCGGACTTGACGTCGGCCTCGTCGACGATGCCGCGCACGCCGCCGAAATGGTCGATGTGGCTGTGGGTGTGGATCACGGCCACGATCGGCTTCCGCGGGCGGTGCGCGTAGTAGAGGTCCAGCGACGCGCGGGCGGTCTCGGCGGTGAGCAGGGTGTCGATGACGATCAGCCCGGTGTCGCCTTCGATGATGTTCATGTTCGCCAGGTCGGCGCCGCGGATCTGGTACACGCGGTCCGTCACCTTGAACAGGCCGGCCTCGTTGTTGAGTTGCGCCAGCCGCCACAGGCTGGGGTTGACCGTGGGCGGGGCGTCGCCCGACTCGAACGCGTAGGCGTCGAAGTCCCAGGCCGGGGTGCCGTCGGCGGCCGGGATCGACCGCTGCGGAAAGCGCGCCACCAGCCCGCGCTGGGCATCGGCGTAGTCGGCGCGGTCCGAGAACGGCAGGCGCTGTAGCCATTCGGCATTCGACTGGGCCGTGAGCGGCGTGGCCGGCCCGGGCGCGGCCAGCGCGGCGGACATCGTCAGGGTGGTGGCAACCAGCATGGCAGTGCGGACAAGGCGCATGGCGAATTGGCTCATCGAAGAAGGGAAGCGTCTATTGGATGCGCGCCGCACCTATAATTCAATTGCAAATTATCTATCGCAGACATGCGCAAGGTGCATATATGAATCTGAGGCGGCTGGAGCATCTGGTGGCGGTGGTGGAAGAGGGCTCGCTGGCGGCCGCCGCGCGGCGCGTGCACTTGAGCCAGCCGGCGCTGACGCGCAGCATCCAGGCGCTGGAGGAAGAAGCCGGCGCGGTACTGTTCGACCGTGGCGCGCGCGGCGTGACGCTGACGGCCGTGGGCCGGATGGTGGCCGAGCGGGCGCGCCGCATCCTGTTCGAGTCGAAATGCCTGGCGCGCGATCTGGCGCTGGTGCGGCAGCACGAAATCGGCAGCGTGCAGATCGGGCTCGGCGCGTTTCCGGCGGCCATCCTGCTACCTGAGCTGCTGTGCCAGTTGCACCGCCAGTGGCCCAAGCTGCGGATCGCCACCGAGGTCAGCCATCCGGTGGCGTTGCTGGACGCGCTGCACGCGGAGCAGGTCGATTTCGTCGTGATCGAGCACGGCACGGTGCCGACGGCCGCCGAGCTGGAGGTGGAACGGCTGCCGCCCGGGCCGGGCGGGGTGTTCGTCCGCACCGGGCATCCGCTGGCGGCCGGGCCGGTGGACCTGGCCACGCTGCGCGCGTCGGCGCTGGTTTCGGTCGTATTTCCGCCAGAAACGCACGAACGGCTGCGCAAGCTGCTGCGCTGCAAGCCTGGCGAGGACATGCCGTTCCAGGTCGAAAGCAACGATTTCCGCGCGCTGACCCACCTGGTGCGGCACGCCGACGCGCTGCTGCTGGCGCCCGCCCGGGCCGTGCGCGACGAGGTGGAGGCGGGGCGGCTGGTGGCGCTGGATATTCCCGAACTGCCAGCCGTGACGATGCAGTTCGCCATCGTCCGGCTGGCCCAGCGCACGCTGTCGCCGGCCGCGGCGCGTGCCGTGGCGGTGCTCCAGGCCGTGGCGCAGGCATGAAAAAAGGCGTCCCGCTGGGGACGCCTTGGCAAACCAGGCCGGTAAGGCTTACTCGTCGACCGCCGTGCCGACGATGTTGTAGCCGCCGTCGACGTAGGTGATCTCGCCGGTCACGCCGCTGGACAGGTCCGACAGCAGGAACGCGGCCACGTTGCCCACTTCCTCGATCGTCACGTTGCGGCGCATCGGGGCCACGTCCTCGAAATGCTTGAGCAGGCGGCCGAAGTCCTTGATGCCCGAGGCGGCCAGCGTCTTGATCGGGCCGGCCGAGATGCCGTTGGCGCGGATGCCGCGCGGGCCCACCGCCGACGCCAGGTAGCGCACGCTGGCTTCCAGCGACGCCTTGGCCAGGCCCATCGTGTTGTAGTTCGGCACCACGCGCTCGGCGCCCAGGTAGGTCAGCGTCAGCAGCGATGCCTTGTCGTTGAGCAACGGCAGGGCGGCCTTGGCCAGCGCGGGGAAGCTGTAGGCGGAGATGTCGTGGGCGATGCGGAAGCCCTCGCGCGACAGCCCTTCCAGGAAGTCGCCGGCAATGGCTTCACGCGGGGCAAAGCCGATCGAATGCACCAGACCGTCGAATTTTTCCCAGCGCTGCCCCAATGCGGCGAACGTGGCGGCGATCTGCTCGTCGCTGCCGACGTCGCATTCGTAGATCATGTCGGAGCCGAATTCCTTGGCGAAGTCCGTGATGCGGTCCTTGAATCGCTCGCCGACGTAGGTAAAGGCCAGCTCGGCGCCTTCGCGCTTGCAGGCCGAGGCGATGCCGTAGGCGATGGAACGGTTCGAAAGCAAGCCCGTGATCAGGATCCGCTTACCTGCCAGAAATCCCATAGTTTCTCCAAGATCGTTTTGTGAGGACGGGCATGCTTCGTGCACAGGCCCGTGTCCGGTGCACGGCGGGCACATTGGCCCGCAGTTTGTTGCGCCGCGTAAAGGGAATGTCCGGATGGCTGGGCGCCACCCGAACGCATGTAAAATTGTCGCACAACTTCGCCCGGCCACAAGCCGCCGGGCTGTCTCGGGCATTGTGGAGGTCTGCAACCGGATGCTGATTCACGCACGTTGGCCGCGTCTGGCGGCAGGGCAGTGCTTCCGTCGACGCGCGGTAGTGCAATGGGCGCTGGCACTGTCATTCGTGCTGGCTTGGGGTTTTCCCGCAGCGGGGCATGCCGCGCACGGCTTTGCGCTGCACGGCGACCTGAAGTATCCGGCGGACTTTGCCAATTTCGACTACGTCAACCCGAACGCCCCGATGGGCGGCACGCTGACGCTGGCCAACCCCGACCGCCGCACCAGCTTCGACAAGTTCAACCCGTTCACGCTCAAGGGCACGTCCGCGCCGGGCCTGACCTCGCTGATGTTCGAGACGCTGCTGATCAGCAGCGCCGACGAGTCGGCCAGCGCCTACGGCCTGCTGGCCAACGACGTGACCGTGGCGCCGGACAGGCTGTCGGTCACCTTCCACATCCGCCCCGAGGCGCGCTTCGTCAACGGCGACCCGGTGCTGGCGTCCGACGTCAAGTATTCGTACGACATGCTGATGAGCAAGGCCGCCAGCCCCGGCTATCGCAGCATGTGTACCGACGTGAAGGGCGTGGTGGTGACCGGCGAACGCTCGATCCGGTTTGACTTCAAGCAACGCAACGCCGAATTGCCGCTGATCGTCGGCCAACTGCCCGTGTTCTCGAAAAAATGGACCGCCAAGGTGCCGTTCGAGAAGCTGACCTTCGAGGCGCCGATCACCAGCGGCCCGTACAAGATCGAGCGCTACGACGCCGGCCGCGGCATCGTGTTCCAGCGCGACCCCAACTACTGGGGCAAGAACCTCAACGTCCGGCGCGGCACGTTCAACTTCGGGCGGGTGGTCTACCGGCTCTACAAGGACGAGACGGCCAAGCTGGAGGCGTACAAGGCGGGCGAGTTCGACGCCATCGTCGAGTACCGGTCGAAGAACTGGGCCAAGAGCTACGTCGGCACGCGCTTCCGCGACGGGGCGCTGATCAAGACCGAATTCCCGCACCGCAATGGCGCCGGCATGCAGGGCTTCGTGATGAACATGCGCAAGCCGATGTTCCAGGACGTGCGCGTGCGCCGGGCGCTGATCCTGGCGCTCGACTTCGAATGGCTGAATCGCCAGTTGTTCTACGGCGCCTACAAGCGGCTCGATAGCTGGTTCTCGAACAGCGACCTGGCCGCCAGCGCCACGTTCGACGGCAAGCCGGGCGCCGGTGAGCTGAAGCTGCTGGACCCGCTGCGCAGCCAGTTGCCGCCCGAGGTATTCGGCGCCGATGTGGTGCAGCCCAGCACCAATCCGCCGCGCTCGCTGCGCGACAACCTGCGCGAGGCCCGCCGCCTGCTGGCCCAGGCCGGCTGGACCTACGACGACGGCGCGCTGCGCAACGCCAAGGGCGAGGCGATGGTGTTCGAGTTCCTGGACGATGGCGGCGCCATGAGCCGCGTGATCACGGCCTACGTGCGCAACCTGGAAAAGCTCGGCATCCAGGTGCACCAGCGCACCACCGACTTCGCGCTGTACCAGAAGCGGCTGGAAGACTTCGATTTCGACATGGTGTCGATCCGCTACCCGGACTCGCAGAGCCCGGGCAACGAACTGCGCGACCGGTTCTCGTCCGAGGCGGCCACCACGCCGGGGTCCGACAACCTGTTCGGCGTGAAGTCGCCGGCCATCGACAAGCTCGTGGACGCCGTGCTGCACGCCGAAAGCCGCGAGGAACTGGTGACCGCCGGCCGCGCGCTGGACCGCGTGCTGATGCATGGCTACTACATCGTGCCGAACTGGTACAGTGCCTTCCACCGTGTGTCGTACCGCAAGGAGCTCGGCTACCCGACGCGCCTGCCGTACTACTACACCGCCGAGGGCTGGATCCTGTCGAGCTGGTGGCGCCGCGACCTGGCGCCGAAGACCCAGTAATCCAGTCACCCGCACCCCTTACGGACGGCCAATGCTCGCCTATCTGCTCAAGCGCATCCTGCTGATGATCCCGACGCTGGTCGGGGTGGTGACGCTGACCTTCGTCGTGATCCAGTTCGTGCCCGGTGGCCCGGTCGAGCAGATGATGCTCGAAATGAAAGGCCGCGGCGGCGCCGGCGAGGCCAGCGGCGGCGGGGCGGAATACCGCGGCCGGCGCGGCGTGGACCCCGAGAAGATCAAGGAGATTCAGGCGCTCTACGGCTTTGACAAGCCGCCGCTGGAGCGCTACCTGATGATGCTCAAGCGGTTTGCCCAGTTCGACCTGGGCCAGAGCTACTTCCAGCACCGCAGCGTCTGGGAGCTGGTCAAGTCGAAGCTGCCGGTATCGGTCAGCCTGGGGCTCTGGACGTTCTTCCTGACCTACCTGATATCGGTGCCGCTGGGCATTTCCAAGGCGATCCGGGCAGGCAGCCGGTTCGACGTGATCAGCAGCATGATCGTGCTGGTGGGCTACGCCATTCCCGGCTTCGTGCTGGGCGTGCTGCTGCTGGTGCTGTTCGGCGGGGGCACGTTCGTCCAGTGGTTCCCGCTGCGCGGGCTGACGTCCGACGACTGGGAGCAGCTTTCGCTGATGGGCAAGGTGATGGATTACCTGTGGCACCTTGTGCTGCCGATCACCGCGTCGGTCGTCGGCAGCTTCGCGGTGGTGACGATGCTGACCAAGAACGCGTTCCTGGAGGAAATCCGCAAGCAGTACGTGCTGACCGCCCGCGCCAAGGGGCTGTCCGAGCGGCGGGTGCTCTGGAAGCACGTGTTCCGCAACGCGCTGATCCCGCTGGTCACCGGCTTTCCGGCCGCGTTCATCGGCGCGTTCTTCACCGGGTCGCTGCTGATCGAGACGCTGTTCTCGCTCGACGGCCTGGGCCTGCTGTCCTATGAAGCCGTGCTGCGCCGCGACTACCCGGTGGTGCTGGGCACGCTGTACCTGTTTACGCTGATCGGGCTGGTCACGCGCCTGATCTCGGACGTTTGCTACGTGATGGTCGATCCGCGCATTCATTTCGAGGGGATGCACCGATGAGATTCGGCCCCAAGCACGCCGTGGCGGGCAACGGCCTGCCGCATTCCCTGTCGCCGCGCCAGCGCGCGTGGCAGCGCTTCCGGCGCAACCGGCTGGGCTACTGGAGCCTGGTGCTGTTCGTGATCCTGTTCGTGCTCAGCATGGGCGCCGAGTTGCTGTCCAGCGACCGCCCGCTGGTGGTGCGCTACAAGGGCGAGTACTACTTCCCGATCGTCAAGGTCTACCCGGAGACGACGTTCGACGGCGACTTTCCCACGCGCACGGACTATCTGGACCCGTTCATCCGTGACCGCATCACGTCGAATGGCAATTTCGCCATTTTCCCGCCCAACCGGTACTCGTACGATTCCATCAACTACTTCGCCAAGGAGCCGAACCCGGCGCCGCCGTCGGCCGACAACTGGCTTGGCACCGACGACCGGGGCCGCGACGTGCTGGCGCGCCTGCTGTACGGCTTTCGGGTGTCGGTGCTGTTCGGGCTGGCGCTGACCGTGATCGGGGTGCTGATCGGCACGCTGACCGGCGCGCTGATGGGCTTCTTTGGCGGGCGCTTCGACCTGGTGTCGCAGCGGGCCATCGAGATCTGGAGCTCGATGCCCGAGCTGTACCTGCTGATCATCTTCGCGTCGATCTTCGAGCCGAGCCTGGCGCTGCTGATCATCCTGCTGTCGCTGTTCGGCTGGATGGGGCTGTCGGACTACGTGCGGGCAGAGTTCTACCGCAACCGGTCGCTGGACTACGTCAAGGCGGCGCGGGCGCTGGGTTTGTCGAACGTCCAGATCATGTGGCGCCACATCCTGCCCAACAGCCTGACGCCGGTCATCACGTTCCTGCCGTTCCGCATGAGCGCGGCCATCCTGGCGCTGACCAGCCTCGATTTCCTGGGGCTGGGCGTGCCGCCGACGACCCCGAGCCTGGGCGAGCTGCTGGCCCAGGGCAAGGGCAACCTGGACGCGTGGTGGATCTCGCTGTCGACGTTCGCGGTGCTGGTGGTGACGCTGCTGCTGCTGACCTTCATGGGCGACGCGCTGCGCGACGCCTTCGACACGCGCCTGGGGCTGGCCCAGTTGCGCGGCCGCGTGGAGCCGAAGGTACCGGCCGGCGGCACCGCCGCGGAGGCCACGCCATGAGCACGGCCACCCCGATGACGCCGCCCACGCCCGTCTTCCCGGACCCGGTGGAGGCTCCCGCGCCCGGCACCCAGCTCATGTGCGTGGATCACCTGTCGGTCACGTTCGGCGAGGGCGAGCACGCCACGCGCGCCGTGCGCGACGTCAGCTTCGACCTGCGCGCCGGCGAGCGCTACGCGCTGGTGGGCGAATCCGGCTCCGGCAAGACCGTGACGGCGCTGGCCATGCTGCGGCTGGTCGAGGACGCGCACTACCACGGCGCCATCCGCTTCGAGGGCAAGGACCTGCTGGAGGTGTCCGACCGCGAGATGCGTCGCATCCGCGGGTCGGAAATCGCCATGATCTTCCAGGAGCCGATGACGGCGCTGAACCCGCTCTACACGATTGGCAACCAGATCGTGGAGACGCTGGCGCTGCACGAGGACCTGGACCGCCGCGCCGCGCGCGACCGGGCCATCGCGCTGCTGGAGCGCACCGGCATCAGCGACGCGGCCAACCGGTTCAACAGTTTTCCGCACCAGTTGTCGGGCGGGCAGCGGCAGCGGGCGATGATCGCCATGGCGCTGGCCTGCCGGCCCAAGCTGCTGCTGGCCGACGAGCCGACCACGGCGCTGGACGTCACCATCCGCGCCCAGATCCTGGACCTGCTGCGCAGCCTGCAGGCCGAGTTCGGCATGGCCGTGATGCTGATCACGCACGACCTGAACATGGTGCGCGCCTTTGCGCAGCGGGTGGGCGTGATGGAAAAGGGCGTGCTGGTCGAGACCGGCGAGACGGCCGAGGTCTTTGCCAATCCGCGCCATCCGTACACGCGCAAGCTGATCGACAGCCGGCCGCGGCGCGAGGTGCTGCCGCTGGTGCCGCTGGCGCCGGTGCTGCTGGAAACCGATGGGCTGTCGGTCAACTACCAGAAGAAGCGGCCGGGCATCGCCGGCTGGTTCGGCAAGGAAGCGTTCGCGGCGGTCAAGGACGTCACGCTGCAACTGCGCGAGGGCGAGACGCTGGGCATCGTCGGCGAGTCGGGGTCGGGCAAGACCACGCTGGCCCACACGGTGCTGGCGCTCCAGCGCAAGAGCGCCGGGGCGATCCAGTTCCTGGGCCGCAGCTTCGACACCTGCTCGCAGAAGGAGCGCAGCGCGCTGCGCAAGCGCATGCAGGTGGTGTTCCAGGACCCGTTCGGCTCGCTGTCGCCGCGCATGACGATCGAGCAGATCGTTGGCGAGGGGCTGGCGCTGCATCAGCCGGGGCTGTCGCGCGAGGCCATGCGCGAGCGCGTGATCGAGGCGCTCCGGGAGGTGGGGCTGGACCGCACCGCGCTGGGGCGGTATCCGCACGAGTTCTCGGGCGGGCAGCGGCAGCGCATCGCCATCGCCCGGGTGCTGATCCTGAAGCCGCAGGTGCTGGTGCTCGATGAGCCGACTTCGGCACTTGACGTGTCGATCCAGCAGCAGGTGCTGGCGCTCCTGTCCCAGCTCCAGCACAAGTACAACCTCAGCTACCTGTTCATCAGCCACGATCTGGCCGTGATCCGTGCGATGGCGCACCGCGTGATCGTGATGAAAAACGGTGAAGTGGTGGAATCCGGCGAGACCGAAACCGTGCTCGGCGCACCGCAGCATCCGTATACGCGCAAGCTGATGGCGGCGGCCCAGTTGGGCGCGGCCTGAATGATGTGCGCCGCAACACGCTTTGTCACGCGGCGGTAACACGGAATCCTTATAAGGATTCCGAGAAACAGAATACGTTTTGGGTCGTAGTTCGTTGATTTACTAGCGAAATGCGGGAAAGTTGTAACCAACTTTGACACGTCAAGGTTCGGTACTTTACTATCCCGCGATAAGTTTTCACGGGGGTGGTTCGTCCGCCGCATGCTGGCCTTGGGGAAGGCCGTTGTTGCACGCGGCTGGTGCAGTCCTGCTGGCGTACTTTTTGCGTACGATCCGCCCTGATGTTTTCGCGCTGTCCGGCTTTGTCTGATTTGCCGGTCAGCCTTGTCCGATCATCAGGAGAGCCAATGCAAACGGTACTTCATTCCCTGGCGCGCGCCGCTATCGGAATTGCCATTGCCTGCGGTGCGACTGTGTCGAATGGAGTGCTGGCGGATACGGTGTTCAAGGACCCCGACGCCCGGATCGAAGCCCGTGTCGATGGCACGGACGCGCATCCGGAAGGCAAGCGTGGCTTGCTGTCGTCGGTGATGAACTCCACCAGCAACGTTGCCAGCAAGGCTGGCGACCTGGTCATGAACGCGCTGGGCCTGATTGGCGTGCGTTACCGCTTTGGCGGTAACAGCCCCGAATCGGGCCTGGACTGCAGCGGCTTTGTCCGCTACGTGTTCAACGACACCTTCGGCTTCATGTTGCCGCGCCGGTCCGTCGAAATGAGCCAGGTGGGCACCACCGTGGCGGTCAACGAACTGCGCCCGGGGGACCTCGTGTTCTTCAACACGATGCGCCACACGTTCTCGCACGTCGGCATTTACATTGGCGACAACAAGTTCGTGCACGCGCCGTCCACCGGCAGCAAGATCCGCGTCGACGACATGCGCGCGTCGTACTGGGTCACGCGCTACAACGGCGCCCGCCGGATCGACGACTCGGCCAAGGGTTCGGTCGAGAACACGGGCAGCATGATCGAGACGCTCAAGCGCTTCGATCCGAACGCCCAGGGCCGCACGATGCTGGGCGGCTGACGCCCACCGCACCGCTGCGCCAAAAAGAAAAGGACTGCCCCGGCAGTCCTTTTTTGTTGCCCGCGCCGCCCCGCCACCGGTGACACCGTCTGTCATGCCGCTGACGTTTTCTGTCATCGGCGATGACAACGGCTGGCGCGCAGGGCCGGCCGGACGGCTACTGGGTGGCGACGGCGGCGGCAGGGCGCTGGCGGGCCGCCGCCAGTTTGTCGCGCAGGGTGCCCAGCACGGCCGACGTGGCCTGCTCGCCGGCCAGGATTGCCCGGTTGCGCGACGCAAAGTCGCTGCCGCCCATGTCGGGCAGGTCGGGGCGGATCACCACGTCGGCACGCGCCAGTGCCATCCGGTTGATCGACTGGCCCATGATGGCCGTGGTCTGCAGCAGCACGCCGCTCTGCCCATTGTTCTTCTGGCTGGACGGGTCGGCCGAGATGTTCACGGCGATCACGAAATCGGCGCCCATCTCGCGCGCGGCATCCACGGGCACCGGCTCCACCAGCCCGCCGTCCACGTAGTCGTGCCCGGCGATCGAGACCGGCTGGAACACGCCCGGCACGCTGCTGGACGCCCGCACTGCCTGCCCGGTATTGCCGCGCCGGAACACGATCCGCTCGCCGGTCTTCAGGTCCGTGGCGACGATGCCCAGCGGCAGCTTCATCGCCTCGATCGGCCGGTTCTTGACCAGCCGGTTCACGTAGTTCTGCAACGCCTCGCCCTTGAGCCAGCCCCCGAACCTGGTGCCGAACGGCAGCGCCCAGTCGGCGATGGCGGCTTCGTCCATCGTCAGCGCCAGCTTGTTGAGCTGGAAGCCGTCCATGCCCGTGGCGTAGAGGGCGGCCACGACCGAGCCGGCGCTGGTGCCCGTGACGATGTCGGCGTGGATGCCCTGGGCCTCCAGCGCCTTGATCACGCCGATATGCGCAAAGCCGCGCGCGGCCCCGCCGCCCAGCGCCAGCCCGATGCGCAGCGGGCGCGGCGGCGGCGCGGTGGCCACGGGCGGCAGGGTAGGGGCCGGCTTCGGGCCGAACGAGCAGGCGGCCAGCAGCATCGCGGCGGAGGCGCCCAGGAAATGTCGTCGTTGCATCGAGATGGAAGAAACAGGCCGGAAAGTGATGCGCGGGGCATCGCGACGGTCGCGGCGGGTGACGGAAGGCATGCGCCCGGTGTCAGACCGGTGGCAGCATAAATGATTCCGCGCGCCGATGGCGAGAGAGGCAGCGCGTATAATGCAGCGTTCAGCGAAATCCGGCCTGCGCGCATCCGTGCGCGGGCTTTTTTGTTTCTTCCGACCATGACACAACGCGTCCGCACCCGCTTCGCGCCGAGCCCGACCGGCTTCATCCACCTTGGCAACATCCGCTCCGCGCTCTATCCGTGGGCCTTTGCCCGCCGCATGCAGGGCGATTTCATCCTGCGGATCGAGGACACCGACGTCGAGCGCTCGTCCCAGGAGGCGGTCGACGTGATCCTGGAAAGCATGGCCTGGCTGGAACTCGACATCGACGAGGGCCCGTTCTACCAGATGCAGCGCATGGACCGCTACCGCGAGGTCGTGCGCCAGATGCTGGACAGCGGCCTGGCCTACCCGTGCTACATGAGCACCGAGGAACTGGACGCGCTGCGCGAGGCCCAGCGCGCTGCCGGCGAAAAGCCCCGCTACAACGGCTTCTGGCGTCCGGAGCCGGGCAAGGTGCTGCCCGAGCCGCCGGCAGGCGTGCAGCCCGTGGTGCGGTTCCGCAACCCCATCGGCGGCAGCGTGGTGTGGGATGACGCGGTCAAGGGCCGCATCGAGATCTCGAACGACGAGCTGGACGACCTGGTGATCGCGCGCCCGGACGGCACGCCGACGTACAACTTCTGCGTCGTGATCGACGACCTCGACATGAAGATCACGCACGTGATCCGGGGCGACGACCACGTCAACAACACGCCGCGCCAGATCAACATCATCCGCGCGCTGGGCGGCGACGTGCCGGTCTACGCCCACCTGCCCACGGTGCTGAACGAGCAGGGCGAGAAGATGAGCAAGCGCCACGGCGCGATGGCCGTGACCGGTTACCGCGACGAGGGCTACCTGCCGGAGGCCGTGCTGAACTACCTGGCGCGGCTGGGCTGGTCGCACGGCGACGCCGAAATCTTCACGCGCGAGCAGTTCGTGGCCTGGTTCGACCTCGACCACCTGGGCAAATCGCCGGCGCAGTACAACCCCGAGAAGCTCGCCTGGCTGAACAACCACTACATCAAGACCGGCGACAACGCGCGGCTTGCCGAGCTGACGCGCCCGTTCATCGAGGCGCTGGGCGGCAAGGTGGAGGGCGCCCGCCTGGCCGACGTGGTGGCGCTGGTCAAGGACCGCGCGAACACGCTGAAGGACGTGGCGCAAACCGCGCTGCTGTTCTACCGCGGCGAGCCGCAGGCCGATGCCGCGCTGCGCGCCGAGCACCTGACCGACGAGATCCGTCCGGCGCTGCAGGCGCTGGCTACGCAACTGGCCGCGTTGCCGGAATGGAAGCGCGAGTCCATCAACGCCACGTTCAAGGCCGTGCTGGCCGAGTTCGGGCTGAAGATGCCGAAGCTGGCCATGCCGGTGCGCCTGCTGGTGGCGGGGCAACTGCAGACGCCGAGCATCGACGCGGTGCTGGAACTGTTCGGCCGCGACACGGTGCTGCGCCGCCTGGCCACCGCGTAAAAATGTGCAGAAATGTCTCGGCGGGGGCTTGCGCTCCGGCCGGGACTTCAGCATAATCTCGTTCTCCCTGCTGCACGACGCAAGTCAAGCGGATCGGTTGAAAAGCTGAAAAAGGGACTTGCAAAACGCAGCGATTGATTTATAATCGCCGCTTCGCCGGAAAGCAGTAAATCTGGCGGCAAGCGTAGTAAATGGCAGTTACTATGGGGCTATAGCTCAGCTGGGAGAGCGCTTGCATGGCATGCAAGAGGTCAGCGGTTCGATCCCGCTTAGCTCCAC